>JAEEQS010000005.1 GCA_016285455.1 Bacteroidales bacterium | reverse complement strand
ATCCGGATATCTTTTGCATATTCATATTCCAATAGGTGTTGAACTTTCAAATTTAGGAAATAATTCCCTTATATTTGACGCTTGATAATTCCGCTTGTTGTACCATGGAGCATCTTGGAGAATTGCTAAGCCTGTTTGTAGCCGTCCTGTGGACAGCCACCGCCTTGTTTGCGGATGTGGCGAGCCACAGACTGGGAGCAATGACTGTCAATATAATAAGGCTTACTCTGGCTACGGTTTTCATCGCTATAACACTTGCTTTCACAATTGGAGCCCCCTATCCGCTCTATGCGGGACAGAAGGCTTGGTTCTGGCTGGGACTTTCCGCTCTTGTGGGATACACCTTCGGAGACTTCTGCCTATTCAACTCCTATCTGGTTATGGGCGCCCGATTTGGCCAATTGTTCATGACTCTGGCGCCGCCAGCTGCCGCAATTGCAGGATGGCTGCTTCTGGGAGAAAAGATGGAAGGCAAGTCTTGGCTGGCTATGGCGGTAACCCTCAGCGGCATTGCCATATCCATTCTCAGCCGCTCCGGAGGAGAAACCCAAAAAGAGAAAAAGCTGGAATTCACTGTGCCGGTAAAGGGAATCCTGCTGGGCCTTGGAGCCGGCATCGGACAAGGCGTAGGCCTGGTTCTGAGCAAAATAGGAATGGGACATTACAGTCAGGACATTCCTTCAGACGCTCCTGTGATGATGAACAATATGATGCCATTCGCCGCAACAATGATGAGGGCTATGGTGGGAGCTCTGGGATTCATCGTGATAATGGGGATGCAGAAAAACCTCCGAAAACTGATTCAGGCTCCCAAAGACAGGAAAGGTTTCAGTTACGCTATGCTAACCACCTTCTTTGGCCCGTTCCTGGGAGTAGGATTCTCTCTGATGGCAGTCCAGTACACCAACGCAGGCATAGCCCAGACTCTTATGGCTCTTACGCCGGTGTTGATAATTCTACCTTACTGCCTGATTTACAAGCAGAAAGTCAAGTTCAGAGAATTAGTGGGAGTAACTCTGTCAATGGTTGGAGTAGCAATGTTCTTCCTGCTATAAGTAAGCGGCAGTGACAGAATTTCCGCATTCTTTCATCAGAAGCGGCTTGCCGTAATATGTAACGCATCCACCGTCCTCTCCGGCGCCAGGACCCATCTCAATCACGTAATCGGCAGACTTGATAACATCTATGTTATGCTCAATTACATAGATTGAATTGCCCTGGTCCACCATCTTTTCAAAAAGCATCACCAGATTGTGAACATCCTTTGGATGAAGGCCGTCCGTTGGCTCGTCGATGATAAAAATCTTGCCCTTTTCCTTCAGGTAAGAAGCAATCTTCAGCCTCTGGAGTTCTCCTCCTGAAAGCGTGGAAAGCGCCTGGTTCAGATGCAGATAGCCTAGACCAACATCCATCATCGGGCGGAGTCGATCCTCAATCTGGGTTCCCTTGAAGAACAGGCTCGCCTTCCTTACGGAAAGGTCCATCACCTGAGCAATATTCAAAACCTGATGAGTTTCCTGGCTTTCCAGATGATACTCAAGGGCTTCAGGCGAATATCTGAGCCCTTTGCAGGCTTCGCAGACAGTTTCTATGCTGTCCATAAATGCCATCTCGGCAATGACCACTCCCTTGCCGCCGCAAACCGGGCAGGCTCCCTTGCCGTTGAAGGCAAAATAAGTTTCCTGTTTCTTGTTGGCCTTGGCAAACAACTTACGGATTAGGTCCGCCACATCCATATAAGTTGCTGGAGTGCTCCTGAGGCTTATGCCAATGCTTTTCTGGCTGACATAAATCATATCGCCGCCTCCGCGAGAGTTCATAAAGGCTTCCATAAGAGAGCTTTTACCGCTTCCGGCAACGCCAGCCACAACGCAGAACACGTTCAAAGGCAGATTGATAGAAACATTCTTCAGGTTATGAAGAGTGGCGTTTTCCAGCGCAAAAAAATTCTGCGGAATTCTGGTCTGAGGCTTGAAATCCGTAGAAGCCTTCAGCATTCTTCCAGTATCGGTTCCGCTTTCCAGCAGCTGTGGATAACTGCCCTCAAATATTATCTTTCCGCCATCAGAACCAGGGCCAGGACCCATATCTACTATGTGGTCCGCTATGCCTATCATCTCTCGGTGATGCTCTACCAGAAGCACCGTGTTTCCTGCATCGCGGAGCCTCCTGACAGAATGCTTCATCCTCTCTATATCCTTGTTATGCAGTCCAATGCTTGGCTCATCCAGAATATACATCACGTCAGAAAGAGAAGAGTTGATGTACTTTGCAATCTTGCACCTCTGGGCTTCTCCCCCGGAAAGAGTACCTATCGGGCGGTCCAGGGCTATATACCCAAGCCCTATCTCTTCCAGCGCAGTGAGTCTGGCCCCTATCGCCGCCTTCAGGTCTTCCGCCAGCGGATCGCTGAGGCCCTTTATCCAGGCGTTAAGCTTTCTTATAGACATTGAAGTTACCTCGGCAATATTCTTGCCCTCAATCTTGCAGGAGAGTATCTTCTGATTCAGGCGGGTTCCGCCGCAGTCTGGGCAGACTCCCATCCTGAGCATAGGATTCAGAACTGAGCTGTGAAGCAGGCCTTCCTCGGAGTTGATTATGCTGCGGTACATCCTGGGAATCAGGCCTTCATACTTGGCCGTCCTTGGCCAGTTGGAAGGCGGATTCTTAAGCTTTATCTGAGGAGAATTAAGGAAGAGGTCAAGCTCTTCAGGACTGTAATCCTTTATCTTCTTGTCCAGGTCGAACAGCCCGCTGTGGGCATAGCGTATCCATCTCCAGCCGCCTTTGTGGAAAGCTATGTAATGGATTGTGTCCTCGTCGTTGAGGCTCTTGTCAAAGTCCACCAGCTTGTGGATATCCAGTTCTCGGATTTCTCCGAGTCCGGCACAGCGAGGGCAGCTTCCGTCCGGATGGTTGAAAGAGAAACTCTCCGCATAACCCACAAACGGCTTGCCCACTCTTGAGAAAAGCAGCCTCAGAAGAGAATAAATATCGGTGTAAGTGCCTACAGTTGAGCGGGAATTGGATGCAGGCTTTTTCTGGTCTATCACTATTGCGATAGGCAGATTCTCAACCGAATCCACGTGTGGCCTTCCGTATTTTGGCAGGTATTTCTGCACAAAGGTGGGGAAGGTGTCGTTGAGTTCCCTTCGGCTCTTAGCCGCAATTGTATCCAAAACCAACGAGCTCTTGCCGCTCCCGGACACTCCAGTAAACACCGTTATCTTATGCTTGGGAATGCTCAGCGATATGTCTTTGAGGTTGTTTTCCCGGGCTCCCCTAACTATTATATTGTCGTACATATAATCCCGATTTGACGAACAAAAATAGTAAATTTGCCCCCGATATGGCCACGCAGGAAAAACTCTGGAACAAGAATTACACAAAGGTTATGGCGGTGAATTTCTGCCTTAGCTTTGCGTTCTATCTTATTACCCCTCTGCTTCCTGTATATCTCAGCGACACGTTCCATTCTCCTAAAGACACAATAGGCTTTGTGCTCAGCGGTTATGCTCTTCTGGCCATTGCCGCCAGGCCGTTTTCCGGCTACATTGCAGATACTTTCCACCGCAAGAAAGTTCTGGTGATATTCGTCCTTGCCAACTTCATTATGTTCGGCAGCTACCTGGCAGCCAGTTCTTTGCTGCTGTTTGCCATTGCCAGAACCCTTCACGGAGCACCTTTCGGAGCCGCTACGGTAGCCAACAACACTATGGCCATAGATGTTCTCCCTTCTTCCAGAAGGACAGAAGGCATTGGGCTTTACGGCATCAGCAACAACCTGGGAACGGCCATAGCTCCTACGGTGGCCATCTTCCTGTTCAAATGGACCAACAGCTACCAGCTTCTTTTCTGGCTGGCCTTTGCCGTTGCTGGCATCTCATTTTTTCTGGCAAGCAGCATAGATGCCCCAAGCAAGCATAATAATCAGGAAAAGAGGAAGATTTCCCTGGACAGATTCTTCCTTGTAAAAGGCTGGGCCATAGCCATAAACATATTTATGTTCGGCTACTGCTACGGAGTTCTTAGCAACTACCTTGCAATCTACGGCAAGGAAAAGCTCGGCATTACTTCCGGCACGGGAACATATTTCATGCTATTGGCTGCAGGCCTCATACTCTCCCGTTTCATAGGCGCAAAATCGCTGAGGAAAGGCCGTCTTATAGAAAACGTTGCAGGCGGTATTCTCATATCTACAATTGGTTATGCCATCTTCGCCCTGTGGCCATCCAACATAGCCTATTACGGTTCGGCGATATTGATCGGCCTTGGAAACGGCCATATGTGGCCTGGAATGCAGAATATGATAATCAACCTGGCCCCTAACAGCCGCAGGGCCACAGCCAATTCCACCATACTGACTTCTTGGGATATAGGACTGGGAGTAGGAATACTGTTGGGCGGCGTGGTCGCCGAGTATCTGGGTTATTTTGCAACCTTCCTTACCACTGTTGTTGCTCACATTATAGGAGTGGGCCTGTTCTTCCTTTTGACAAAACACCATTACAGGAAGCATGCACTAAGATGATTGCTTAAATTTGCAGAGGAATGAAGACATTCAAGATTGCGATACGGATAATACTGGTTCTCTTTCTGCTTTTCGTCTTTAGCGGGCTGGATTGCAGAATGAAGGTACGCCGTTATACCATAGCATCTTCCAAAATTACCCAACCTCTTAAGATAGTCCTGATTACAGACCTGCATTCCTGCAGCTACGGCAAGGGAGAAAGGCGTATAGTCAAAAAGATAGACAAGTTCTGTCCAGATATGATAATGCTTGGCGGAGACATCTACGACGACGATCTTCCTATGGACATAACTACCGAGTTTCTCAACAACATAGGTCCGAGATACAAGTGCTTCTACGTTACCGGAAACCACGAGGTATGGACTGGACATCTGGATAGCATCAAGACTCTCGTTTCATCAGCAGGAATCAGAATACTGGATAGAGAAAAAATAAGACTCAAGCACGGCAAAGATACAATTAACCTCTGCGGTTGGCCGGATGTTACAGAGCATCATACCTGGAGTCAGGTTTGGACCGGAATAGACTCTCTTGCAAAGGATTGTGACTCCACTTTCTATTCCATTCTCCTTTATCACCGCCCTGAAATGGTTGAGTTGTTTATGAGTTACGGCTATGACCTGATGCTTGCAGGGCATTACCACGGCGGCCAGTTCCGCCTGCCTTGGATGAAGGAAGGAGTCTATGCTCCAGACCATTGCGGAACGCTCAAATACACAGGCGGAGACTATCCGTTCGGAGGCCGCCACGCCATAATTAGCCGCGGTCTTGCAAGGGAAAGCACCCTAATTCCGCGATTTTACATCAGGCCTGAACTTGTGGAAATAACCGTACTCCCAGAAAGCAATGAAACCAATTAGTATCGCGATAATCGGAGGCGGAGCAGCCGGATGTTTCTGCGCAATCGAGCTCAAAAGACTCAACCCAAACTGCAAAGTAACCATCTACGAGTCTCAGGATCTTTTGCTTGCAAAGGTCTCAGTCACAGGCGGCGGCAGATGCAATCTCACCAACTCCTTCAAGGATTTCAGAGACTCTAACGGTAAAATCGAACGTCTGGAATATGTCTATCCTAGAGGCCACAGGCTGATGAAGCGTCTGTTCAACACTTTCTCTCCGGACGACACGATAAAATGGTTTGAAACCCACGGAGTAAGGCTTGTAACCCAGGAAGATGGCTGCATCTTCCCAAAGTCCCAGGACGCTATGGAGATTGTCCAAACTCTTGAAAACCTGATAAGACAGGAAGGCATCCAAGTCAAGACAGGCCACGAGATAACGGACATAACTGCCCTCAAAGAAGACATCAAGGTCATAACCACCGGCGGCAAGAAAACGGACAAGGGCTACGAATTCCTCTCTAAACTGAACATAGAAACAGAAAAGCCAATACCATCCCTTTTCACTTTCGAGATAAAGGACAGCAGCCTCAACTCCCTGAGCGGCACTGTAGTAGAGAATGTTACCCTATCCATTCCAGCCACCAAATTCAAAAGCCAAGGCATACTGCTCCTCACCAATTGGGGCACAAGCGGCCCTGCCACCCTAAAGCTCTCATCCTATGCTGCCAGGTTCCTCAGCGACAGCAATTACAACGCCACTGTAACCATCAACTGGCTCTCCAAAACTCAGGAGGAAGCAAAGCTTATTCTTAACACAATCATCGCTGAGAACAAACAGAAGAAACTCTCTTCCATTAACATACCAACCATTACATCAAGACTCTGGAGCCACCTGATAACCAGAGCCCAGATAAGGGAAGACATCCGTTGCAGCGAAATCGGATCGAAGCAGCTGAACAGGCTTTCAGCCACAATAGTATCTGATACATACCAAATCACAGCAAAGGGCAAGTTCAAGGAAGAATTCGTTACCTGCGGCGGGGTAAGTCTCAATGAAATAGACCAGAACACCCTTCAGTGCAAAAAACACCCCGGCATTTTCTTTGCCGGGGAAGTTCTGGATATTGACGCCATAACCGGAGGCTTCAACCTCCAGGCAGCCTGGACCACAGGCTACACAGCAGCGTATTCTATTAGTCTACAGGCTTGAAGTCGCTCTTGGCAGCTCCGCAAAGCGGGCAAACCCAAGTGTCAGGTATTTCCTCGAAAGGTGTTCCTGGAGCTATTCCTCCATCTGGATCTCCCTCTGCAGGGTCATAGATGTAGCCGCAAGGCTCGCACTCGTACTTTTTCATAATAGTGTTTGTTTTAGTTGTTATTGGTTTTATATCAGATTGTCTGAAAGTATCTTCATTGCCTTCTCAAGATAATCTTTGTCTGTATTGTCAAAGGTAGCAATTTCTTTGCTGTCTATGTCAAGAACCCCTATTATTTTGTTTTCCTTGAAGATAGGGACAACTATCTCGCTTCTTGAGAGGCTGCTGCAAGCAATGTGGCCAGGGAACTCCTCCACGTCTTTAACAACAAGAGTTTTGCCTTCCTTCCAGCTGGTTCCGCAGACTCCTTTGCCGAATGGAATGGTGTAGCAGGCCACAGGACCCTGGAAAGGACCTAGTTGGAGTATGTTGTCCTTGACAAGATAGAAGCCTGTCCAGAAGAAGCCCATAGTCTCGTGGATAAGGGCGGCAGCGTTGGCAAGGGCTCCGGTGTTGTTGTTAACTCCTTCCGTCAGAGCCTTGAGCTGGGGAAGCATCTGCTCGTATTTATCTTTCTTTTGCATTGAGTTACAGAATGTTTCTTAGGTCAGAGAATTGGTCAAGACGTATGAGTTTCGGGTGGTCATATTCCTCTACCCTTTCATGTTCCCAGATGGTGCCGAAAGGAATCAGCACGGCGTTTCCGCCCATTTCAAGGACAGGGGCAATGTCGCTTTTGAAGGAGTTGCCCACCATCACAAACTGGTCTTCAGTTACTCCGTTATGGGAACATAACTTCTTGTATTCCAGAATGGTTTTGCCGGAAACCGTCTCCACGTCATCAAAGTATTTTCCCAGGCCGGAACGCTCGATCTTGGCCTCCTGTTCCAGCGGATCGCCCTTGGTGAAAATCACCATACGGTACTGCCCCCTATCCTGAAGAGTCTTCAGAGTATCAGCTACGCCAAGAAGTGGTGTTGCTGGGTTGTAGAGAATCCTTCTGCCGATGTTTATTGCTTTGATAATCTGATCCTCAGGAATAGTGCCATCGCTGACCTTTATTGCATTCTCAACCAGAGAAATGATGAAAGCCTTGGTGCCATAGCCAAGAGAATCCATATTGCCGCATTCGGTCTTGTAGAGAGCGGCATACATCTGGTCTCTGGTGCCGTAAGGCGACATCAGGGCGCAATAGTCTTCTACTGCTTTGTCAAACAAAGACTGGTTGTCCCAGAGCGTGTCGTCCGCGTCAAAGGCAACCAGTCTGATGTCTTTAGGATTAAACATTACTGGCTCTTGAACAGTTCCTTGATTGTTCCTATAGAACCCAGCAGGTTAGAGGCTTCGTAAGGCAGGTAAACAGTCTTGTTGTCCTTGCCGGAAACCATCTCCTTGAGTGTTGCAATATACTTGTCTGCAAGCATATAGCTGGCTGGAGACATATTGCTTTCCTTTACAGCCTCCGTTATTCTGCGGATTGCCTCAGCCTCGGCGTTTGCCTGGAGAATCTTTGCCTCGGCGATACCCTGAGCCTGGAGAATCTTGGTCTGCTTCTCAGCCTCAGCGCGGTTAATCTGAGCCTCCTTCAAACCCTCGGACTCAAGGATAGCCTTCTCCTTGTCTCCGGAAGCCTTGAGCACCTTTGCACGCCTTTCACGCTCGGCCTGCATCTGCTGCTCCATAGCGTCACGAACGCTGATTGGAGGAGTAATATCCTGAAGCTCAACGCGGTTCACCTTAACGCCCCACTTGTTGGTGGCATCGTCCAGCACTGCTCTCAGCTTGGAGTTGATGGTATCTCTTGAAGTCAGAGTCTGGTCAAGCTCAAGTTCACCGATAACGTTACGAAGAGTGGTCTGAGTCAGTTTCTCGATGGCGTAAGGCAGGTTGTCAATCTCATAGACGGACTTCATAGGGTCAGTGATCTGGAAATACAGCAGCGCGTTGATGGTGGTGGTTACGTTATCTTTTGTAATCACGCTCTGCTTAGGGAAGTCGAATACCTGCTCCCTAAGGTCTATCTTGTCGCTCTGGCGAAGGATCACGTGAGCCGTTCCGTCGTATCCCTCAATCACCTTGCGGATGTAAACCTTTCTAGGCTTGTCGATTATAGGCCAGATGATGTTGATTCCGGAAGGAAGGGTGGCGTGGTACTTTCCAAGCCTTTCAACGATTTTGGTTTCAGACTGCTGGATAACCTTGATTCCAGACAGCACGATCAATACTACAATCACGATAACCGCAACGAGTATCAGAGTCATTGGTTGCATTCCAAATATCATAGCTATTGTTTTTAGAATTAATAATCAGTTTAAGCGTCCAGCCTCTTGACTGTAACTATCACGCTGTCAAGCTTGAGGATTTCCACCCTTGCTCCCATTTCAATAGGCTGCTCATCAGCAGAAACGGCCTTCCAGTCGTCTCCGTCAACCTTCACCCTGCCCTCTCCGGTTGCAGGATTGATAGCCTCGGAAACTATCCCCTTTCTGCCTATCAGGGCATCCGCGTTGGTCTTGATCTCATTCTTGCCCTTCTTATAGAAAAGCTTGATGAGCATCGGACGGATGAAGATGAAACTCAGCAGAGTAACTATCGCGAATATAATTACCTGCCAATTGATGTTACCCCCGCAAAGGGCGGCTATGCAGGATCCTATTGCTCCAAAGGAGAAGCAGATAACCGCAATTCCGGTAGTGAATATCTCAAGAATAAAAAATACCAGGGCCACTATGAGCCAAATATGCCACATTTCCATATCCAGAAATATTAATGTTTCAGCCTATAAATATACGAATTTTATACAAGAAAATAACAGCTGCCCGTCTGGACAGCTGTTATTGTTTTCAGAAAAAGCTTTTAGGATTAGCCTACAAGTTCCATTCCCTTCTTGATGGCTTCCTCGTTCTGAGGAATCAGGCCGTGATGCCTTTCAGGAAGAGTCTTCTTCAGAGCCTTCAGAACGCTCTCGATCTGAACAATCGGATGAAGCTTCAGGTAACTTCCCAGAAGGATCATGTTGAAGATCTTGATAAGATTCATCTTGGCTGCAACATCCATAGCGTCAACACGGTAGATATTGATATCGGTGCGTGTTGGAGGAATGCTGATTCCGTAACCGTCGTAGATGAGAGTTCCGCCAGGCTTAACAGTCTTCTCGAATTTCTCCATAGAAGGCTGGTTAAGGATGATGGCAGTGTCGTAGGTGGAGAGAATCGGTGAAGAAATCTCCTCGTCGCTGACTATTACTGTCACGTTTGCGGTACCTCCCCTCTGCTCAGGACCGTAAGCTGGCATCCAAGTAACTTCCTTGCCCTCGATAAGTCCGGAATATGCAAGGATCTTTCCCATGGACAGAACTCCCTGTCCACCGAATCCGGCAATAATTATTTCCTGTTTCATCTTACAATCCTTTATTGGTTAATGTCTTTAAGGTCACCGATGTGGTAGAACGGGAACATATTCTCTTCCATCCACTTGTTGGCATTGGCAGGAGTCTTCTTCCAGCCTGAGTTGCAGGTTGAAACCATCTCCACCAGGCAAGAGCCCTTGCCGGCCATATTGTACTCAAAGGCTTTGCGGATAGCCCTCTTGGCCTTGTTGATAGCAGCAACTGTATGAACGCTCTGCCTTGTTACATAGCAGGTTCCTTCCAGCTGGGCGGCAATGTCTGCAATCTTCAGAGGATAGCCGTGAAGCTTGGCGTCTCTTCCGTAAGGGCAGGTAGCGGTCTTCATTCCGAGCAGAGTGGTTGGAGCCATCTGTCCGCCGGTCATTCCGTAGATTGCGTTGTTGATGAAGATTATGGTGATGTTCTCGCCGCGGTTCAGCGCGTGGATAGTCTCTGCAGTACCGATGCAGGCCAGGTCACCATCTCCCTGATAAGTGAATACCATACGGTCTGGCCACAGCCTCTTGATGGCGGTTGCCAGTGCAGGTGCTCTTCCGTGAGCGGCTTCCTGCCAGTCTATATCTATATACTTGTATGCGAATACGGCACATCCCACAGGAGAAACTCCCACGGTCTTTTCTTCCATGCCCATATCTGCAATAACCTCGGCTACAAGCTTGTGCACAACTCCGTGGCTGCAGCCAGGGCAATAGTGCATAGGTGTATCGTTGAGAAGTTCAGGCTTCTTGTACACCAGGTTCTCGGGTTGAATTATCTCTTTAATATCCATAATGCAGCCTCCCTATTTCATCATTTTCTTAAGTTCGTTCACTACCTCGTCCGGAGCAGGAATGATTCCGCCAAGACGGCCATAGTGGTTAACAGGAATCTTGCCATTTACAGCCAGGCGGATATCCTCCACCATCTGGCCGGCATTGATTTCAAGAGAAAGGATACCCTTCACCTTGTTGCTCAGGGCCTCGATTTCCTTGTAAGGGAATGGCCACAAGGTAATTGGACGGAGAAGTCCAACCTTGATGCCTTCCTTTCTGGCATCTTCGATAGCCTTCTTGGCGATTCTTGCTGCTGAACCGAATGCGCAGATTGCATACTCGGCATCCTCAAGCATGAATTCCTCGAATCTTACTTCCTTCTCCTGGATTTCTGCGTACTTCTTCTGGATGCGGATGTTGATTTCCTCCATCTTTGCAGGATCCAGCTCAAGAGAAGTGATTACGTTAGGCTTTCTGGTCTTAGGCCTTCCGGTAGCAGCCCAAGGGCATTCCTTGAGAATCTGCTCCTCGGTTCTTCTCGGTTTGAAAGGAGGAAGAACAACCTTCTCCATCATCTGGCCGATAACGCCGTCTGAAAGAATCATTGCAGGGTTCCTGTACTTGAACGCAAGCTCAAAGGCAAGGTCCACGAAATCTGCAGTTTCCTGAACTGAAGAAGGAGCCAGCACAATCAGGTGATAGTCACCGTGTCCGCCGCCCTTGCAGCTCTGGAAATAGTCTGCCTGGCTAGGCTGGATGGTTCCAAGGCCTGGACCGCCGCGGCTGACGTTTACAACAAGGCAAGGAATCTCGCATCCTGCCATATAGGACAAGCCCTCCTGCATAAGGCTCACGCCAGGGCTGGAAGAAGAAGTCATAACCTTCTTTCCGCAGCCGGCACCGCCGTAAACCATATTGATAGAAGAGGTTTCGCTCTCAGCCTGGAGAACAACCATTCCGGTGGTCTCCCAAGGTTTCTGCTCGGCAAGGGTCTCGAGCACCTCAGACTGAGGGGTGATCGGATATCCGAAATATCCGTCACAGCCGCAACGAATGGCCGCATGCGCAATGGCCTCGTTGCCTTTCATCAAAGTAATTTCCTGATCTGCCATAATTTATTCCTCCTTTTTACGGTAGACGGTGATACATCCGTCAGGACAAACTACAGCACAAGAGGTACAGCCGGTGCAAGTGTCTTCCTTAACGGTGACGGCATAGTTGTACCCCTTACGGTTAACGCTCTTGTCGCTCAGAGCGAGAACCTGGAATGGACACGCAACCACACACAAGCCGCATCCCTTGCAGCGCTCGGTGTTGATTACGGTCGCACCTTTCATCTTAGCCATAGTAGTAAATTAGTATTGGTTTGAATTTCAATCTATTGGTTGTACATATCCTTGTTGAAGAAATCCAGGATGTCGTTTGCCATTTCGTAAGCCTGCTTTGCCGGTGATTCTGGATTGATGGCCATTGCCTGCAGGTAATTATTGATGGCGCCCTGCCAGTCTCCCTTCTTTCTGTAAGCGTTGCCCAGGATGTAATAGGCAAAGTCCAGGTCTTCAGTTTCTGAGGAAATGTATTTTTCCGCCTCAGCGATGGCCTTTTCCGCACCTTCTTCGTAGAGTATGGTCTCCAGTTCCAGGGCCGTCATCCTTCTTTCTTCCTCAGGATTAGCAATCTACAAACAGAACCCATCCGAAGCGGTCTTCAAGCGTACCCTTCTGGATTCCGATAATCTGGTCATACAGAGCACGGGATTTCACTCCGCACTCATCGGTGAACTTGTAAACGTGGCAAGGAGTCTCGTCCTCCAGGCGAACCTTGTCATCTATTCTGCAAATAGGAGTAATCACAACTGCAGTTCCGCAAGAGTTAACCTCATCTACCTCAGCCAGTTCAGTAACAGGAATCTGCCTCATTTCCACGTTCATTCCAAGATCCTTTGCTACAGTCCTCAGGCTGGCGTTTGTGATTGAAGGAAGCACGCTGTCGCTGTCAGGAGTAATATAGGTGTTGCCCTTGATTGCAAAGAAGTTAGAAGAGCCAAACTCCTCTATATACTTGTGGGTAAGCGCATCGGTGAACAGAAGCTCCCTATAGCCCTGATTGTGGGCGAGATTGTACGGATGGAGACTCTGAGCGTAATTTGCTCCGATCTTGTAGCTTCCTGATCCGTTAGGAGCAGCCCTGTCGTGGTTCCTTGCAATAACTGCAGTACCCGGAACAAGGATCTTGTCTCCAGAGTAAGTTCCTACAGGAGAAGCCATTACTATGAATGTAGACTCAGCGGATGAACGGATTCCAAGCTGAGGATTGCTGCCGATAAGCAGAGGCCTCAGATACAGAGAAGCAGTGGTTTCGTATGGCGGAATATACTCGGCATTAGCCTTTACGCACATAACGCACATATCCACAAACTGTTCTATTGAAGGAGATGCAAGGTCCAGGAATTTGGCGCTGCGGATCATTCTCTTGGCGTTCTCTTCAGGCCTGAACAGGCGGACTTTGCCGTCTACTCCCCTGAATGCCTTCATGCCCTCGAAGCAAGATGAGCCGTAATGAAGCACTCCTGCGTATGCGCTCAAAGCAATGTTGAAATCAGAGGACAGCTGCGCAGGAGTCCACTTGCCATCCTTGAATGTACTGTAAACAATGTAATCTGTCTTTGTGTAAGAGAAAGACATCTTTCCCCATTCTAGATTCTTCATATCTTCTTTTGTTATGTTTGCAATAATGTAATCGTTGATACAAATATAACAAATTTTCAACTCAACGAAAAAAAATCGAAATAAATTTTAAGCAAAAACGGCAGAATTGGCATTATTTTCCACAAAGATCACATTTCCCCTTTTTATTTATCTTTGCACAGTTTTAACAAAGTCCTATGTTTCAGAGAATAATCAAAGCGTGCGTGAAACTGGTCCAGAAATACCTCCCGGACCCGTTCATTTTTGCGGTTATACTAACACTTATTGCAGCCTGCATAGCGATGCCGGTTTGCCGCCAGAGCCCTATAGAAGTCATAGAGCACTGGGGAAACGGCGTATGGAACCTTCTGGCATTTGCAATGCAGATGGCCCTGGTTCTGGTCTGCGGCGCAACTCTTGCTTCTGCCCCTGTCATTAAGAAGGGAATCAGCTACCTGGCATCTCTGCCTAAATCCCCTGCCGCCGCAATAGCTTTGGTTACAGGCATATCTGCAGTGGCCTGCTGGCTGAACTGGGGCTTCGGACTGATTGTGGGAGTTATTTTCGCCAAGGAAATTGCCAAGAAACTCCGCGGAGTGGACTACCGCCTTCTGATAGCATCGGCCTACAGCGGCTTTGTGGTATGGCACGCCGGCCTTTCCGGAAGCATTCCTCTTACTATGGCTACTCCAGGAAGCGGCCTGAAGGAAATCACCCGTGGGGCCGTTGAAAACCCAATCCCTATCTCAAACACCATCCTGGACCCTCACAACCTTATTATGGTTGCCCTGATAATCGTAGCCCTGATATTTGTTAACTCTGTGATGCACCCTAAAGGAGACAATGTTATCTCGATAGATCCAGCCCTCCTGAAGGAAGAAGAGCCGGCTACTAAGGCAAAAGCCACTTCCCCTGCCGAGCATCTGGAGAACAGCAGAATCCTCAGCTGGATTATCTCGCTGATGGGCTTTGCTTTCCTGATTATCAAGCTCTCAAAGGGCGGCAGCATAGACCTTAACTTTGTGATTATGCTCTTCCTGTTTGCTGGAATCATTCTTCACGGCAACCCGCTTTCATACGTGAGGGCTTTCGGAAAAAGCGCAACCGGAGCAGCAGGAATCCTGCTGCAGTTCCCGTTCTACGCCGGTATTATGGGTATAATTATGGGAGTGGGAGAAAGCGGCATCTGCCTGGGAACAGAGGTCAGCAACGCCTGCATTTCCATCTCCAACCACACCACCTATCCGCTTCTGACCTTCCTCTGCGCTGCCATTCTGAATATGTTCGTTCCTTCCGGCGGAGGGCACTGGGCTATCCAGGCCCCTATTATGTTTACCGCCGGTGCTCAACTGGATGTTGATCCGGGACTTACGGGAATGGCAATTTCCTGGGGAGACGCCTGGACAAACCTAATCCAGCCGTTCTGGGCTCTGCCTGCTCTGGCAATTGCCAAGCTTAACGCAAGGGACATAATGGGATTCTGCCTGATAGACCTATTCGTGACTGGCGCCATAATCTGCGCCGGCCTTCTGGTCTGGGCCTAGACAATCTGGTTTCCGGTAAAGAGTTCGTAATACTTGCCTTTCTGGGCGAGAAGCTCGTTGTGCTTTCCCCTTTCGATTATCCTTCCGTGATCCATTACCATAATGTAATCGGCATTGAGGATGGTGGAAAGCCTGTGGGCTATTACGAACGTGGTTCGGCCTTTCATCAGTTCATCCATTCCCTTCTGTATCAGCTTCTCCGTACGGGTATCAATAGATGATGTAGCCTCGTCCAGAATCAGAACCGGAGGCGCCGCAACAGCCGCTCTGGCTATGGCAAGCAGCTGGCGCTCGCCCTGCGAGAGGTTGCCTCCGTCTCCGCTTATTACTGTATCGTAGCCGAAAGGAAGACGCTTGATGAAACTGTGGGCACAGACAAGCTTGGCAGCCTCTATGCACTCAAGGTCCGTGGCATCCAGTCTTCCGTAACGGATATTGTCTATGATTCTGCCGGTGAAAAGATGGGTTTCCTGAAGCACAATGCCAAGGCTTCTTCTCAGCGAGTCTTTTTCTATATCCCTGACATCCAGGCCGTCATAGACAATTTTTCCGTCCTGGATTTCATAGAAGCGGTTTATGAGGTTGGTGATGGTGGTCTTGCCGGCTCCTGTACCGCCTACAAAGGCTATCTTCTGGCCCGGATAAGCTGTAAGGTTAATGTCATAAAGCACCTGCTTGCCCTCCACATAGCTGAAGTCCACATCGCTGAGGCTGACTTCTCCCTTTAGAGGAATACTCTCTCCTTCAGGGGTTTTCCAGCACCACTGGCAGTCTCCGGTCTTCTCCAGGATAACCTTGCCCTCGTTAATCTCCTCCTTCTGGTCCATAAGGTCATAAACCCTGTCTGATCCGGCGCTGGCCATCACGATGCTGTTGATTTCGTTGCTTATCTGGGTTACAGGCCTCGTAAAGTTCTTGTGCAGAGTCAGGAAGGCCACCAGAGTACCAAGAGTAAGAACGGAACCGTTAAGGCCGCAGAAATACCATCCTGTAAGCGCGGAAAGCGCAATGGCCGCTCCGGCGGTGGCTATGAACACATATCCCAGATTGCCCAGGTTTCCGTTTACAGGCATCACGATATTGCCTATCTTGTTGGCGTTGTAAACGCTCTTCCTCAGCTCCTCGTTCAGTTCAGAGAACTGCTCAATGGCCTTCTGCTCGTGGCAGTAAACCTTTACGACTCTCTGGCCGGAAACCATTTCCTCTATGAAGCCGTTCACCTTTCCCAGCATCTCCTGCCTTTTCTTGAAGTATCTCTTGGAAAGAGTTCCCAGTTTTCTTGTCACGATATACATTATTACAGCCATCACAATGGAGATCACGCTCAGCGGAATGCTCAGGACAATCATGCTCACGAACGTGGAAATGATGGTTACCAGACTCTGGAAAAGCCTCGGGATGGTCTGCCCTATTACCTGGCGGAGAGTGTCCACGTCGTTGGTATAGACGCTCATTATATCTCCGTAGCTTCTGGAGTCGAAGTAGCTCAAAGGCAGCCTTTCCATATGCTCAAACAGGTTGTGCCTCAGAGTCTTGAGAGTTCCCTGGCTGATATAAACGGTCATAATGCTATGCAGATATGAGGCTCCCATTCCTATAATCAGCACAGCGGCCAGTTTGACCAGGGCAACAGCCAGCGGAGAATAGTCAGGCGCTGCCTGCCCTATCATCGGAACCACATAGTCATCCAGCAAGGTCTTGGTAAACAGAGTGGAAGCCAGGGTTGCAAGAGTGGATACGAGAATGCACAGCAGGACTATGGCGATTCTCCATTTGTTGTCTTTGAGAATCAGCCCAAAAAGCCTTGCCACGGTAGACAGCTTCAACTTGCCTGCCGGCGGAGTGAATCCAGGTCCGTGTCCTTGTCCAGGTCCTCTCATTTTGTCTCGTCGAAGTCTCCTTCTGCCCCGGATGTCTGCATAGTGTAGATATCCTTATATATATCGTTTGTTTTAAGCAAGTTATCGTGAGTATCAAATCCCTTCACTCGGCCATCGTCCATCACTACAATCTTGTCTGCGTGCTGGATGCTCAGTATCCTATGGGAGATTATAATCTTGGTTGTGCCCGGAATCCTCTCGGCGAAAGTCTGCCGGATCTTTCCGTCTGTAGCGGTATCCACGGCGGAGGTGGAATCGTCCAGAATCAGCACTTTAGGCGATTTGAGCAGAGCCCTGGCAATGCATAGCCTCTGCTTCTGGCCGCCGGAGAAATTGGCTCCGCCTTGTTCAACGACGGTGTTGTAGCCGTCAGGAAGAGTGGAGATGAACTCATCCGCGCAGGCGGAGATGCAGGCCTGGCGGCATTCTTCTTCCGTAGCGTCTTCCTTGCCCCAGCGGAGATTGTCCAGCACCGTTCCGCTGAATAGCGTATTGTTCTGAAGCACAACGGCTACCTGGTTTCTAAGACGGTTGAGGCTATACCTTCTCACATCTACTCCGCCAATCTTTATAGAGCCTTTGCTCACGTCATACAATCGGCTGATCAGAGATCCCAGAGTACTCTTTCCGCTGCCCGTTCCGCCTATTATTCCGATTGTCTGCCCGGCC
Organism: Bacteroidales bacterium; assembly: GCA_016285455.1. GTDB lineage: Bacteria > Bacteroidota > Bacteroidia > Bacteroidales > UBA932 > Egerieousia. Next base: position 117,454 of record JAEEQS010000005.1, on the reverse strand, counting down.
TCAATCCTGAGATTAATGTCTACAAGAGCATAGTCCCCGCCTTCCTTGTAGGAGAAGCAAACATTGTTGAACTCAATGCTGCCATCCTTTACGTTCTCAACCGGAGAATCGTCTTCTGTCATATCCGGCTCCTCGTCAATCACCTGTGCAATCCTCTTTACGCTGGCTGCACTCTGAGTCAGCTGCACAAATATCATAGACAGCATCATAAGAGCCTGCAGCACCATCATCACATACGAGAACAGAGATGTCAGCTGGCCGGTGGTAAGACTTCCCTCCACAATGTAATGCGCTCCAAACCAGGATAGTGAAATAATGCATCCGTAAACCACAAGGTTCATCACAGGACCGTTCAGAGCCATTATAGCCTCCGCCTTTATGTTGAGCCTGAAAAGGGAAAGCGCCGCCTTGTCCAGCTTGCTCAGTTCGTGATGCTCCCTTACATATGCCTTAACCACCCTTATCGCGGAAACATTTTCCTGAACAACTGCATTCAAAGTGTCGTACTTGCGGAATATCTGCTGGAACAGCTTGCTGGCCCTCATAATAATAAGTGTCAGAAGGGTTGCCAGTATAACGATGGCCACAAGGAAGATCAGGCTCAGGCGAGGGTTTATGAAAAAGCACATCACCACGCTGGATATCAGGTTCAAAGGAGCACGGAAAGATACCCTCAGAAGCATCTGCACTGCATTCTGGATGTTAGACACGTCTGTCGTCATCCTGGTTACAAGTCCGGCCGTGGAATACTTGTCTATGTCTGAGAAGGAAAACCTCTGGATGTTTTTGTACATTGCATCGCGGAGATTGGCCGCAATTCCAGTTGAAGAATAGGCAGCAAACCTTCCCGCCAGTATGCCGAACAGAAGGCTCAGAAACGCCATTCCAACCATATACAGACCGTACTTGTATACGTTTGGCATGCTTCCGGCATTGATGCCCTTGTCTATGATTGAGGCAGTTACATACGGGATCAACACTCCCAGGACAACCTCGGCCGCCGTCCAGACCGGAGTGAGGATGGCCGCAGTCTTGTACTGCTTGAACTGTCTTAGGATGGTTTTGTACATAAACAAAGGGTAACCTGCATCAAAGTTACGCATCTTGCACCAATATTCAAAAGGTCTATCAGGAGATAGGCCCTGTCTTGACAGTTATTGTCAATTTGTGTATATTTGCAAAGAATCAATGCTGAGAGTTATGGCAGACAATTATCTGGGAAAGAAAATGGAAGACCTGGCCGCCAGGAAGAAGGTCGTGAAGAAAGTATCGTCCGTCAAGAGCCTGGACACCCTGCTACTGAAAAACCGCAGCTGCAGGACCTGGGATCCGTCGTATGTGGTTACAGAAGAACAGCTTAAGAAGATCGTTGAGGTTAACACCAAGATTCCTTGCGCCAAGAACCAGCAGGTGCTCCGTTTCAAGATTCTGACGGGAAAGGATGCTTTAGCCTTCTGCCCGTTCATAAAGCTTGGTGCCCTGCTGCCGGAGATGAAATTCCCTCCGGAAGGATGCGAGCCGAGCGCATTCATCATCATATGTTCAACGATTCCGGAGAACAAGTGGGTGGATATGGATCTGGGAATATCGGCGCAGAGTATGCTGCTGAAAGCCACCGAGATGGGCCTTAGCGGAATATGCATCGGGGCGTTCAACAAAGAGAAAGCAAAGAGTCTCGTGCCAGAAGGCCTTGACCCTATTCTGGCAATAGCCCTGGGCAAGGGGGCGGAGAAGTACCAGCTTCTCCACATCGCTGAGAATGAAAATCATAACTACTTCAGAGAAAACGGAATACATTACATCCCCAAGGTCCGTACAGAAGATTTGATACTATAGATTAAGATAAGAATATGGATCAGCCAAAAGTTGAAAGAATGCTGCGCCTTATGATGCTTCTGGCAGGCAACCGGAACTACACAATCCAGGACCTGGCAGACAAGCTGGAGACGTCATACAGGTCTATCTACCGCTATCTTGACACCTTCAAGGAAGCCGGATTTGTGGTGCACAAAAGCGGAGACTATTACCATATTGCAAAAGAAAGCCCTTTCTTTAAAGACATTTCTCAGCTGGTGCACTTCACCGATGAGGAAGCCTATATGGTCAACCGCTTGATAGACGGCATAGACAATACAAATGTCATAAAACAAAACCTGAGAAGAAAACTTGCCACCATCTACAGCATATCTTCCGTGGCCGACGTGGTGGTCAAGACCGAGAACGCGGGCAATGTAAACGCCCTGATTGAGGCCATCCAGGAAAAGAAGCAGGTTGTACTGAAAGACTACGCAAGCTCCCACACCGGCAAGGTGGCAGACCGAAAAGTTGAGCCTTACAAGTTCACTACCAATTACATATCTGTCTGGTGCTATGACCTTTCAGACGGGGTGAACAAGCTCTTCAAGACAGAGAGAATGGGTTCCGTTAAGGTTTTGGAGAAAGACTGGGCGCACGAAAAAGACCACAAGGCAGAGTTTATGGACATATTCCGCTACAGCAGCGCGGAAACCGAGGAGATTGAACTGCGGCTCAGCCTCAGGGCCAAAAACCTCATAGAAGAAGAATATCCCCTGAGCGCCAAGTACATAACCCAGGAAGACGACAGCCACTGGATTCTGAAGACACAGATCTGCTCCCCTTTCGGAGCAGCAAGGTTCATTGCTGGTCTTGCCAATGACATAGAGATAATCCGCGGCGGCAAAATCCGCCGATACCTTCACAAATACGCCAAGGATCTGGCCAAAATCTGATGAGAAGCAGGCTGACTTTCATACTCAGGTACTTTGTAATTCTGGTGGCGGTTTTCATCCTCCAGAAGCCCCTATTCATGCTGTTTGCGGGAGACGGGCAAAGCTTCTCCCTGTCTGATTGCCTGAGTGTTATGTATCACGGGGCCAGTATGGACCTTTCCACGGCCGCATACATAACCGTCATCCCGTGGCTGGCTGCCGTCGCAAGCATTTTCTTCAAAAAATTCAACCCCAAGAAGGTTCTAAGGCCTTACCATATCATCGTGGCCATTCTCCTGGCCCTGGTATTTGTCACCGATATATCACTTTATCCGTTCTGGCAGTTCAAACTGGATGCTTCCGTTTTCCTGTATCTAGACAGCCCTAAAGAGGCAACGGCCAGCGTTTCTGCTGGATACATTGCCATAAGGATCGCCGCCATAGCCGCCTACGCAATCCTGGTTTATGCCCTCCTGAACCGCACCACTCCAAAATCCTTCGACTATTCTCCTCGGAAAAGAACTCTCCCTGCCCTTGCCCTTATGATAATCACCGGCGGACTGCTTTTCCTTGCAATAAGAGGCGGTGTCAAGGAATCCGTAATGAATGTGGGAAGAGCCTATTTCTCTGAAAACCAGTTCCTCAACCATAGTGCCGTAAACCCGGCCTTCAGCCTGTTTTCCTCCATCGGCAAAAGCAAGGACTTCTCAAAGCAGTACCGCTTTATGGATGAAGAGAAGGCAAACAAGATACTCAGCGATTTCTATTCTCAGGGAAGAGACACCATTCTGACAGAGAAGCTGTTGAAAGCGCAAAAGCCAAATATTCTCATTATTGAGATGGAGAGTTTCGGCTCAACTTATACAGACCCAAAAGATCCGGCTTATTCATTCCAGACTGTAACTCCTAACTACTGGAAAATTGCAAAGGAAGGCATACTTTTCAACAACCTCTGGTGCAACAGCTACCGTACAGACAGGGGCACGGTGAGCATTTTCAGCGGCTATCCGGCTTTCCCCAAGGCATCGCTGATGAAACAGCCCAAGACTGTGGAAAAGCTCCCGAGACTGGCTGAGGCTTTCATAAACAGCGGCTATTCCACCCATTTCCTCTACGGCGGAGACGTCAACTTCACCAATACCAAAGGCTATCTGATTACCAACGGGTTCCGCAATATTGTCTCCGATACGGATTTCTCAGCAAAAGAGCAGAAGACCAACAAATGGGGAGTGGATGACGCCATAACCTTCCGCTACCTGGGCAATCGGCTAAAGGAGCTTGAAAGCCCCTGGTTCTACGGCTTCCTCACCCTATCCAGCCACGAGCCATTTGATGTTCCGGACAAGATTCTGGAAGACAAGGTCTATAATTCCGCCGCCTACACAGACAGATGCCTTGGAGAATTCATCAGTTCCCTCAAAGAAAGCCCTATCTGGGACAGTCTTCTTGTTGTCATCCTCCCGGACCACAACTTCCTTTACAGGCAATCCTACACCCCTGATTACTTCAAATGCCGTATGATATGGACCGGCGGAGCCATTGCTAGCCCTGGAACAGAAATCAGCACCATACTCAACCAGAGCGACCTTGCAGCAACCCTTCTGGCCCAGCTCCAAATGCCGATAGAAGACTTTCCGCTAAGCCGCAACATACTATCCCCGTCATACTCCAACCCAAGCGCTTTCTGCTGCTACAACAACGGCTTCATAGTTGCAGACAGCCTGGGAGCAATAGCCTATGACCTGGATATGAAGAACTTGACTTTTGCTTCAGATTCAGCCGTCTCAAAAGCCAAAGAAGAAACCGGCAAAGCCCTTCTTCAAATACTCTCTGAAAAATAACGCAAAATTATTGCGTATTTGTGGCGTAAGTTGATAGATATTAGAGATTTTTTTGTACTTTTGCGCAAAGACACTGCAAATAAGTACAGGATATGTCCGTAACCTCTAACGCCCTGCTGAGGCACATAACAATAGACGCCTGCCTGAGAGATACCGCGCACAAGTACTCTCTGCAGGATCTTATTGCTGCCTGTACCAGAGCAATAAAGGAGAACAGCAAGGGCAAGCTGAAAGACAATTTTGCAGTATCCACCAGGACCGTGCAGCTTGACCTCCAGATGATGAGGGACAAGAAAAAGGGCTACAACGCCCCTATCGTGGTCTATGAGCAGAAATACTACAAGTATTCGGATCCGGACTATTCAATTGGCAACGCAAATGTCAAGCAGACGGCCCTTACGCCGCTTTCTGAGATTGCGGAAACACTGGAAAGATACTCCAGGATGGCCGGAATGGAATCTCTGGAGGGAGCTGTAGATCTGATAAGGGAATGTCTGGAGGTAAAGGTTAACGGAGCATTCCAGAAGATTAGGAGGCAGAAGGCCGCCAAGCCTTCGGGAGGAGCTTTCCTGGATATCGTAAAGGATGCGGTTATCCATCGCAGAGTACTAAGCCTCAGCTTTATAGATGAAAGAGGAAATGGCAGGGAAGTCATATTCTACCCTCTACACCTTACAACCTGGAAAGACAAATGGTTCTGCCTGGGATTTGTAGACGGCAAGGAAGGAGTGCAGGCTGTGCAGACAGATTGCGTTACAAGCTATTCCTACGCAATCCTTCCGTTCCCGCCAAACTACCGCTTCAATCCGGAAGAGTATTTTGCAGACATAATCGGCATCAGCCGCCCTGCTGAAAAGAAGGAGGATATTGTCTTCAAGGCAGAAGGCAACATCTCCAGATACTTGATACAGAACCCTCTGCACCCATCGCAGAAGCTTTCAGAGAGGGCAGAGGACGGAAGCTGCATATTCAGGGTTTCCATTATTCCGAACGACGAATTCTTCAGATGGGTTTACGAAAACCATCCTTACATAACCATCCAGAGTCCTAAATATCTGGAAACAAGGTCAAATGACTTTATGCGCAATATAGTGGCGGACCTGCCGTCACCTGTTCCTGCAGCTGAAGCCAAGGCCAGAAAAGACAAGGATACAAAGAAAAAGAAGAAACAGCAGGAAAAGCCGGAGGAAGACCTTTTCTCTTCTCTGTTTTAATGATTTGCAATGAACAAGAAAGGCAACAAGCCCATAGTGGCTCTCATATACGATTTTGACGGAACACTGGCTCCCGGCAATATGCAGGAGTATTCCTTCATAAATGCCGTGGGAAGAAACAAGGAAGAATTCTGGGGGGAAACCCACGTCATGGCGCAAAGGCAGGATGCTGACGGGGTCCTGATCTACATGCTGCTGATGCTGGAGGAAGCCCAAAGGAAGGGCATCAGGCTTACAAGGAAGAGGCTGCGCTCCTTTGGGAGGGACATTACTTTCTTCAAAGGCGTGGAGAGCTGGTTTTCAAGGATTAAGGAAATCGGAAGGAGAGAAGGAGTCATCGTTGAACATTATATAAATTCTTCCGGACTTCTGGAAATTATGCAGGGCACAAAGATCGCCAAGGAATTCAAGGCCATCTTCGCCAGCTCGTTCTACTACGGAAAAGACGGCTGCGCAATCTGGCCGGCATCCGCTGTAAACTACACAAACAAGACTCAATTCCTGTTCAAGATAAACAAGGGAATCCTCAACATCCACGACAGCGAGAAGATCAATTCCTCTGTGCCTGAGGAAGAAAAGAGAGTCTCCTTCTCGAATATGATTTATTTCGGCGACGGGGAAACAGACGTGCCTTGCATGAAGCTGACAAGGCAGCTAGGCGGAAATTCCATTGCGGTTTACAACTCTTCAGAGGCATCCCAGAAAGTAGCTCAGAGACTCTACGAGCAACACAGAGTCAGCTTTATCTGCCCTGCCGACTACAGCAAGGGAAGCCTTGTTGAGGAAGTGGTAACCAAGCTTATCAGGAAGATTAAAGCAGATGACGCTTTATCGTCTCTTCGATGATGTCTGCACAGCCGTCTATACCCAAGAGGCTGGTATTCAAGCATAAATCATAACTCTCTGCAGCTCCCCAGGTCTTGAAGGAGTAGCCTCCGTAGTATGAAGCCCTTTTGCGGTCTCCCTTCTGGAGAAGATCTGCAAGCTTTTCATCTGAAAGACCTGTAGTGTCTCCATATTTGTTGATGCTGCGTATTCTCTTGATCCTGTCCTCCATAGAGGAAGTAATGAACACATTGATGCAGCCTTCAAAATCCCTTAGCACATAATCAGCGCAGCGGCCCACGAATATGGTTGAACCCTCTTTGGCCAGGCGACGGATAACTTCACTCTGTATGGTAAAAATAGTGTTGCTGTTATACACACTTGGCCTGAAGGCGTTTGATATAGCCTCAGCGAAAGAGGAAAAGCTGAAACCGGTGTTCAGGGGAAGATTGTCCTTCTCGTCCTCCTGAGCGAATACGGAATGGTCCAGGCCGCTCTCCTTGGCTGCAAGAGTCAGAAGTTCCTTGTCATAAACCTTTATGCCAAAGCGCTTTCCCAGTTCACGGGCAACATCGAGCCCGCCGGCTCCTATCTGCCTTCCAATGTTTATATGAATGTGCTTTTCCATACTATGACTGAGTTTGAAGTGTCTTTGATTCTTGTTCTTTTATTATTGTCTTGAACTCACGTTTCTGCTTCAGGAGAAGCCACAAAGTGAGAAGGCTGGCCACAACGTCAGAAATAGGAAGACTCCACCATACGCCATCCACGCCCATAATTGGAGGCAGAACCAATAGCAGCGGGAGCAGGCAGATTGCCTGGCGGCTAAGGCTCAAGAATATGGCCTTCTTGGCTTTGCCTATGCTCTGGAAGAAGTTGGTTGTAACCATCTGGAATCCCACAATCGCAAAGGCTACGAAGTTGATTCTCAGGCCTCTTACGGTGTGCGCCAGCAGTTCCTCGTCATCAGTGAATATCTCGGCCAGCTGCCTTGGGAAAAGTTCAGTAATGAGGAAGAAGAGAGTGGTAATGACGCTGGCCCAGAAAATGGAAATGTTCAGAACCTTGGAAACCCTGTCGTGCTTTTGGGCACCATAGTTGTAGCCGGCAATAGGCTGCATTCCCTGGTTAATTCCCATCACTATCATCAAGGCTATGAAGCCCAGCCTGTTCTGGATTCCGTAAGCCCCTATCGCCATATCTCCGCCGTAGATGAAAAGCTGCTTGTTAATGACAATCACTATGATGCAGGCACAGGCGTTCATCAGGAAAGGAGCCATTCCAATGGAAAAAGTCTGGGAAATAATCTTTTTCTTCAGCCGATAGATTCCCTTCTGGAGATGAATCACGCGGTTTTTGTCAGAAACTAGGCTGATCACGTAAAGCATTGCCAGGAACTGAGAGAGAACTGTTGCGATGGCAGCGCCCTGGATTCCCCACTTGAACACCATAATGAACAGGTAGTCAAGCACAAAGTTTAAGGCAACAGTGAAAATCGTGGCCCCCATTGCCTTCTTTGGAAGCCCCATAACCCTTACCACGGCATTAAGGCCGAAATACAAGTGCGTAACCACATTGCCCAGGAGAATTATGAACATATATTCCCTGGCATAGGTGATGGTATTTTCGCTGGCTCCGAAGAAATAGAGTATTGGGTCCAGGAATGCAATAATCACGGCCATAAAGATGATGCCGGTTATTATGTTCAACACCACCGAGTTGCCGAGAACCTTGTTGGCCGTGTCGTAGTTTTTCTGGCCCAGAAGAACGCTAATCAAAGTGGCTGCTCCCACTCCAACCAATGTGCCAACAGCAGCGCTGAGGTTCATTATAGGGAACGTAAGCGCCAGTCCGGCAAGGGCCAGAGACCCTACTCCCTGACCGATGAATATGCTGTCGCACATATTGTAGAGCGACGATGCTGTCATCGCAATTATCGCCGGCACAGCATATTGTCTTAAGAGCTTGGATATTTTTTCAGTACCAAGTTCGGTAGGGATTATTACAGCCATAAAAAATTTATTACTTTTGCACCCGCAATTGCCATCTTAGCTCAGCAGGTAGAGCAACGCATTCGTAACGCGTAGGTCTGGAGTTCGAACCTCCAAGATGGCTCCAGTCTTTTTTCTACCAGTTCAAGATCTTCTTGAAGTCGTAGGTCTCAGGATCCGGAACGTATTTCTTGGCCGCCTCGTAGTCTGCAGGCGTTATGTAATGCATTATGTATTCAAAGATCATATTGACCTTATCCTGGTGGATATTAACTCCTCTAGGAGGGATCTTTCCGGTTGCAGGATCCTGCATATCCTTCAGGTACAGGCTCTTGATGTTTCCGTTCAGGTCCAGATAAACCATACATCCGGTAATGCCCTGCTTGAAGAGCTTGTAAACTCCCATTCCCAGCTCGGTGCAGTAAACCAGGTCATAAGCGTGAGGAGTGATGCAACGGATCTCGTAGCCGATTTCCACAGGGCGGATCTTTACCTTCAGACCCAGCTGATTGAGCTTTACGTCAAGTATATCGTTGAACATCTGAGCCTTGGAAATCTTGCCAAGTTCAGGATGACCGTGCTCATCGTAAGAGAATCTCACGCCATAATTCTTGAGTTCCTCTGGAGAGAAGCCCTCGAAAACGCCCTCTGAGATGATGATTGCTCCGTAGTCTATTCCCAGAATCTTTCTCTTGATGATGGCGGAAACTGCCATATTGAGGATTTTCTCCACTGAAATGTCGCTCTTGTTGAACATCTCAGGTATCACAATCATAGGGAAATGGTTGGTATAGCCGATTGCCAGAGCCAGATGGCCTGCGCTGCGTCCCATAGCGGAAATGACAAACCAGTTGTGGCTGGTGCGGGCATCCTCATAAACGGTTGCCGCAATCCTGGAGCCCTCTCCCTTGGCGCTCTGGTATCCGAACGTAGGGATGTTCTGAGGCAGAGGAAGGTCGTTGTCTATGGTCTTTGGAACGTGAATGTTGGATATAGGGAAATTCTTCTCCTTCAGGAATTTGGCTATGCGGTTAGCTGTGGAGGCTGTATCGTCTCCGCCAATGGTAACCAGAAGCTCAATGTTGTTGTCCTGGAAGAACTTCAGGTTGAAATTCTTGTCAAAATCCTCTTGGGTTGGCTTGAAACGGCTCATCACAAGATAAGAACCTCCGCGGTTGAAGATGTCGTCCGCTTTGAAGAAATCCAGCTCTACGTAATTAGGATTCGGTGAGAAAAGGCCCTTGTAGCCTCCGTGAAGGCCTAACACACGGTAACCGTTGCTTATGAAAGTTTTTGTTATACTGCCTACTACAGTATTCATTCCCGGGGCTGGACCGCCGCCTGTAAGGATTACGATAGATTTTTGCATAATACGATGTCTCTAAATCGGGGGCAAATGTACCATTTTTATTAAAATAATCGCTAAATTTGGCAGATTGTAATAGTTTGTATGGACAAAACCCAAGCAAAACGGAGGATTGAAGCCCTCAGAGAGGAAATAAATGCCCACAACAGGCATTATTACCTGGAGAACTCGCCCATAATTTCAGACTACGAGTTCGACCTTCTTCTCAGGGAGCTGATTGAGCTGGAGGAGCTGTATCCGGAGTTCAAGAGCGCCGATTCCCCTACCGCCAAGGTGGGAAGCGACCTTGAAAAGGAGAACGCCCCTTTCGCCCAATATCCGCATCTTCATCCTATGCTCTCTCTTGCAAACACTTACAGTATAGAGGAGCTCAGCGATTTTGATTCCAGGGTTAAAAAAGGCACAGACTCTCCTTTCACCTACAACTGCGAACTGAAATTCGACGGAACGGGAATCAACCTTCTCTACCGCGGCGGAATCCTTGTAAGGGCTCTTACCCGCGGAGACGGGACCGTGGGAGACGATGTTACCCGCAACATAAAGACAATCAAATCCATACCTGTTCAGCTAAAAGACGGAAGCGGTTATCCGGAAGAGTTTGAGATCAGAGGAGAGGTATATATGCCGTTTGCTTCTTTCGACAAGCTGAACATCCAGAGGGAACTGGATGAGGAACCCCTTTTCGCAAATCCCAGAAACGCTGCCGCAGGTTCTCTCAAGATGCTGTCTAGCAAGGCGGTTGCTGAAAGAGGACTAGACTGCGTGCTCTATCATCTGATTGCCCCTGGCTACGAGGATTCCCTGCACAGCAAATCTTTGGAAGATGCCAGAAACTGGGGACTTCCAGTGAGCGATTTTTCCAGGAAATGTTCCGATATAGAAGAAGTTGTAAATTACATCCAGGAATGGGACACAAGGCGCCACGGCCTTCCTTTCCCTACAGACGGGGTGGTTGTCAAGGTAGACCAGTACAGAGTCCAGACACAGCTTGGCTTTACGGCCAAGACCCCTAAGTGGGCGGTAGCCTACAAATTCAAGCCGGAAGAAGCCCTCACAAAGATAGAATCCATTGATTACCAAGTTGGAAGAACCGGAGCTGTAACTCCTGTTGCAAATCTTTCCCCTGTCCTGCTGAGCGGCACAACCGTAAAGCGTGCCACCCTTCACAACGCAGATCAGATGGATCTTTTAGACATAAGGGTTGGAGACAGCGTGTATGTGGAAAAGGGCGGGGAAATAATCCCTAAGATTACCCGCGTAGAGCTATCAAAAAGGCCTGCTGGCAGCGTTCCAGAGGAGTTCCCTAAGACTTGCCCGGCTTGCGGCACCCCTCTTGTAAGAGATCCGGAGCAGTCCAAGTTCTTCTGCCCTAACTCAGATTTCTGCCCTCCTCAGACAGAGGGCAAAATACTTCATTTCTCCTCGCGCAAAGCAATGGATATCAATATCGGTGAAGTTGCTGTTCATCAGCTATGCGAAAGGGAATATGTCAAGGAACTTCAGGATCTCTACAATCTGGACGACCTCCAGCTCTTGAGCCTGGACAAATGGAAGGGAAAGAGTGTGGAGAATTTCAGGGCTTCACTGGAAAAATCCAAGACAGTACCATTCCATAGGGTTCTTTATGCGCTGGGTATCAGAAACGTAGGAGAAACAACGGCAAAGACTCTGGCTTCCCATTTCAAGAATATAGACGCTCTTGCGTCGGCCTCAAAAGAGGCGCTTGTGGAGGTGGAAGACGTGGGAGAAACACTTGCGGATTCAATACTGAACTGGTTTAGTGAGCCTCGCCACGCTAAGACCGTAGAGGAGCTCAAGAAAGCCGGACTTCAGTTCAGCGCAGAGGAAAAAGCCCCAGTGTCTGACACTCTCAAGGGAATGACCATAATGATAACGGGCAATTATTCCATCCCGAGAGAAACAATGAAATACTACATAGAGGCTCATAGCGGAAAGGTAGGAAGCAGCGTAACAGCCTCAACTACTTACCTTGTAGCCGGAGCCAAGGCAGGAAGTTCCAAGCTGGAGAAGGCCCGAAAGCTGGGAATTCCGGTCATTTCCGAGGAGGAATTCTACAGGATTGCGGCACCTGATGAGAATCGTGAAGACAAGAATGCCGAACCTACCCTATTTTGAAAAAGACGAATCATACAAGATATTAAAAGACAGTAATATGAGAATAGCAAAAGTAACAGAAAGGATAAGCTATATTGGCGTAAACGACCGCCGTACAGCCCTTTTCGAGAACAATTGGCCCATTCCTTACGGAGTTTCCTACAACTCCTATATAATCAAGGACGAAAAGAATGTTCTGATAGATACCGTGGAATACGGTTCAGACGGAGATTTCCTCTGCAAGATAGAGGCCTGCCTGAATGGCGGAAACCTCGACTATCTGGTAGTAAACCATATGGAGCCAGACCATTCAGGAATGATCCGCAGCGTTCTTGCAAAATACCCAAGCGTTAAGGTCATTGGCAACGCCAAGACATTCGAGCTTATGGGCAAATATTACGGCATCCCGCAGGAAAGTTTTCTCCAGGTTGCTGACGGACAGGAACTTAACATAGGAAGCACTAGCCTCAAGTTTTACTTTATCCCTTGGGTTCATTGGCCGGAAACTATGGTCACTCTGGACCAGGCAGACGGTGTGCTTTTCACCTGCGACGCCTTTGGCGGATACGGAAGTCTGGACGGCGGAATCTTTGACTCCGACTACAATATGGAAGAGATGTTCCTGCCTGAGATGAGGCGCTACTACTCCAACATAGTGGCAAAGTACAACCAGATGGTAACAAGGGCTATAACCAAGCTTGCAAATGTGCCCGCTAAGATGATTGCCCCGTCTCACGGAGTTGTATGGAAGGAGAATCCTGCCAAGGTAATTGGTCTTTATTCAGACTGGGCAGCTTCCAAGGCCGAGGAAGGTGTGGTGATTGCTTACGCGTCTATGTACGGCAACACCGCAAATCTGGCAGACCAGATTGGAGCAAAGCTCGCTGAATGCGGAATAAAGAATATCAGGACATACGACGTTTCCAGAACCAATGTTTCCTATATCCTCAGCGATATTATGCGCTACAAGGGATTCATCCTTGGAACATGCGCCTACAATACCTTTATGCACCCTATGATGGAGCATCTTTGCAACGAGCTTAGGATTATGGGTCCAAAGGGCAAGGTGATGGGTATTTTCGGCACCAGCGGATGGAACGGAGCCGGAGCCAAAGCACTGGCTAAGTTTGCAGAGGAAGCAAAGCTTACAGTTGTTGGCCCAACGGTAGAAGCCTTTGGCGCCCCTACTGCAGAGAAAGTCAATCCTTCCCTGGAAGAATTTGCTGCCGCTTTCGTCCAGGCACTTAAAGCTTAATGGATTATGGCATTTGAAGATTTCATAGACGCCCAAAAGATTGAAGCTCTTCTTTCAGGAGTGAAGGAAGATGCTGGGCGCTATCGCGAAATATTTGCCAAGTCTCTGGAAAAGAACCCTCTGAACTTGGAAGAAACAGCCTGCCTTCTTGCAATAAGAAGCGAGGAAGGCCGGCAGGAACTGTTTGACGCCGCAAGACGCCTCAAGCAAATCATATACGGAAACCGAATAGTGCTTTTCGCTCCGCTTTATATTGGCAACCTTTGCATCAACGATTGTGCTTATTGCGGCTTCAAGAAATCACTGAAGAGCACCATAAGGAAAACTCTCAGCAAGGAAGAAATCATTCAGGAAGTCACGGCTCTGGAAGATGAGGGGCAGAAGAGGCTGATACTCGTTTTCGGTGAATCTCCTCTCTATAGCCCAGGTTTCATTGCCGACTGCGTAAGGACGGTTTATTCTGTGCATTCAGGCAAGGGAGCCATCCGCAGGGTGAATATAAACGCAGCGCCTCTGGACGTGGCCGGATACAAGACCATAAAGGCAGAAGGCATAGGAACTTATCAAATTTTCCAGGAAACATACCACAGGCCTTCATACCAGAAATACCACCCTGCAAATACTGTCAAGGGAGACTTTCTGTGGAGGCTGGGCGGTCTGGACCGTGCCTTTGAAGGCGGCATAGACGATCTGGGAATAGGAGCCCTCATTGGCCTGTATGACTGGAGATTCGAAGTTATGGGCCTTGTCAGCCACGCCCTTCACCTGAAAGAAAAGTTCGGCGTTGGACCGCACACGATAAGCTTCCCGAGAATCCAGCCTGCAAACGGCCTTGAAGAACTGGAACTTCCTTACAAGTGCCAGGATGAAGACTTCAAGCAGCTGGTTGCAGTTCTCCGCCTGGCTGTTCCATACACTGGAATGATTATGACAGCTAGAGAGTCGCCGGAAATAAGAAACGAAGTCATGCATCTGGGAGTCAGCCAGATAGATGCCGGAACGCATCTTGAAATCGGCGGTTATTCGGAAAACAGCTCCGCACAGAACCTTGAAAGGGAGCAATTCCAGATCGGAGACACCAGGGGATTGGATGAAGCCGCAAAATGGCTTCTGGAAGAAGGATTCATCCCTAGTTTCTGCACTTCCTGCTATAGGGCCGGAAGAACCGGAGACCGCTTTATGGAATGGGCAGAAAAAGGACTGATAAACCGTTTCTGCACCCCTAACGCCCTCCTTACTTTGGCTGAATACCTCCAGGATTACGCATCGCTGAGTACCAAAGAAGCGGGCAGGGCTCTGATAGAAAAGGAACTGGAGAAAATGCCGGAAGATGCCTGGAAAGAAAATATCAAAAATAAACTCAGGAGAATTTATCAGGGGGAAAGAGACCTCAGAGTATAGCAAGAAGATATGAGCGAGTTTACAAAGGAAGACAACGAATTGATTCAGAGTGAATTCGAGCAGCTCAGGCTGGCTGCCCTGAAAAGATGCGCCTCCCAGGAGGAGTACGAGGGCGTAATCAAAGCTTTCGAATTCGCCAACGAAGCCCACAAGGGTGTGCGCCGCCGTTCCGGTGAGCCGTACATACTCCACCCTATCGCCGTAGCTAGAATAGTGGTGCAGGAGATCGGGCTGGGCTATAAGTCTATCGTAACCGCTCTGCTTCACGATGTTGTGGAAGACACGGAATACACCGTGGAAGATGTGGAAAGGCTGTTCGGCAGCAAAATCGCATCGCTTGTAGACGGCCTCACCAAAATTAAGTCCGCAATGGACAACAAGATTGAGGGGCAGCTGGAAGAAAAATCTATCCAGGCAGAAAATTTCAAGAGAATCCTCCTTACCCTCAACGATGACGTTAGAGTAATACTCATCAAGTTGGCAGACAGGCTCCACAACCTGCGCACGATCCAGTCTATGCCGGAAAGGAAGCAGGACAAGATCCTCAGCGAAACGATGTACATATTTATTCCTCTGGCTCACAGACTTGGACTTTACAGCATTAAGAGCGAGATGGAGAATATCTGGCTGAGGTACCGTCAGCCGGAACAGTATAACGAAATAAGCCGACGAATTGAGGAGTATTCACAGGCTAAGGGCGGCTCTATAGACAACTTCATAGAACCTATTGCAAACCTTCTTGAACAGGCTCGCTACAAATTCACCATAACCAAGAGAATCAAGACTCCTTACTCCATCTGGAACAAGATGCAGACCAAGGGGATTCCATTTGAGGAAATCTATGACCTGTTTGCTGTAAGAATAGTCTTTACCCCAAAGAAAGGCAGTTCTGAAAGAAAGCAGTGCTGGGACATCTACTCCCTGATTTCTGAAGACTTCCTTTCTAACACAGACCGCATCAGAGACTGGGTAAGCACGCCTAAATCAAATGGTTACGAGGCGCTACACTGTACTTTGATGAGCCCTCAGGGCGGATGGGTAGAAGTCCAGATAAGGACAACCAGGATGAATGCCATCGCTGAGAAAGGTGTGGCCGCTCACTGGAACTACAAGGGAGAGAAAATCCAGAATCCGGAAAACGAAATGGACAACTGGCTTAATATGGTCAGGGAAGTTCTGGAGAATCCGGACGTGAATGCCCTGGAGTTCCTTGACAACTTCCACAGCGGCCTGATGACCAAGGAGATATATGTCTTCACTCCTGCGGGAGAAGCCAAGAGGCTGGAGAAGGGAGCAACAGTTCTGGATTTTGCTTACGCCATTCACTCAGAGATTGGCAACAAGGCCATAGCCGCCAAGGTGAATCTGAAACTGGTTCCGATCTCATATGTTCTCAGGAACGGAGATCAGGTGGAAATTATTACGGCAGACTCCCAGAAGCCTGAACGCCAGTGGCTTAAATTCGTAAAGACCACCAAGGCCCGCAATATTATCCTGGACAGCATTAAGGGAGACATCAAGAGCACCATCAAAAACGGCCAGGAAAAGCTGGAGAAGGAGCTGGACAAATACGGTGTCAAACTCCATATCAGGGTGCTTAAAAAACTCATAGAGGAATTCAAGGTCAGCAACAAAGATGAACTCTACAGCAAGATAGGAAGCGGCCTTATAGACCTTTCCAACCTGGAAGCCATACTCAAGAAAAACAAGGAGAACAAGCTTGTACAGTTCTGGAACCTTCAGTTTTTCTCTTCTTCCAAGGACAAGCAGGCCGATGATAATCCTTCCGCTTCTGACGTGAAGATAGACAAGCACAAGGATTATCTGCTGAAGGAAAATCCAATAGACAAAACACTGTCCTACAAGGTGGCAGAGTGCTGCAACCCTATTCCAGGCGATCCTATCATCGGATTCATAGACGAGGACGGCCAGGTAGTAATCCACAAGAAAGTGTGTCCAAATGCCATATCTCTGGCTTCCATAAACGGCGGCAATATCATCAACGCAAAATGGACAAAGCACACCATTCTGTCTTTCCTTGCCAGAATCGAGCTCAAGGGAATAGACCGTCTGGGAATAGTCAACGAGATTACAAGATACATCACCCTTATTCTTTCTGTAAATATTCGCAAATTGTTCTTTGAGGTTCACGATGGGGTATTCCACGGATATATAGATCTATACGTTCACAACACAAAGGACCTTGAGGAAATACTGAAAAACATAGAAAAAATCAAGGGTATAGACTCCGCCACCAGGGTGGATATTAAAGAGGAGGACCTAGTATGATGAATTTCAGGAAATTTATAGCCGGTGCGCTGGCCGTTCCATTGGCTGCCCTTCTGGTTGCAGCCGCTTCTCAAAGCTGTGCCAACACCAAGCAGGGTCCTGTCGGGGGACCTAAAGACACAATTCCTCCCGTAATTGTAGGAATAGAGCCGGATATGCCTATGCTTAACTTTCCGCAAAACAAGGGAAAGATATACCTGACATTTAACGAGTATGTACAGCTGAAAAACCAGTATCAGGAAATCGTTCTATCTCCTCCTTCTAAGAAAAGGCCTGTTGTCAAGATCAAGAAAAAGAGCGTTGTAGTATCTTTCGATGATACTCTTAAAACAAATCAGACCTATTCCATTTCTTTTGGAAACTCCATATCAGATGTCAACGAGGGTAATCCGTTTAATGGATATGTAATAGATTTCTCCACAGGCGTCAGCATTGATTCAATGATTCTGAGCGGAACTGTTATGGACTATGCCACCCTTCTGCCGCTTAAGGGAGTCTATGTAGCTCTTTACAAGAACCCTACAGACTCCTGCTTGATAAAGGAATATGCAGATGCCGCTACCAGAAGTGATGACTGGGGATATTTCTGCTTCAGAGGCCTTAAAGATATTCCATATTCCATTTACGCCTGGGAAGACAAGAACAATAATCAGCTCTACGACAGAGGCGGAGAATTAGCCGGATTCTGCGATTCTTCTATTACCCCTTCTATTGCCGCACGCAAGGGAATGCCTCAGATAGCAATGATGGATATGAAAGATACAATTGCCTGCCTCTCCAGGCCTAGCCAGACAGACATCTATCTTTTCAAGGAGAAGGTAAGCAGCCAGTACATAGAGAATTACGGCCGAATTTCAGAAAGGGAATGCTTTGTGAAGTTCAGGGGAGAGAATCCGCAGATAGACACCTTCCGCATAAAGGGAATCTTTGACGACCGTATTATCCGCCAATTCAATCCTGAGGGTGATTCCCTTACTTTCTGGATCAACGACCCTAAAGCAGTTCAGGACACTCTCCTTCTGAGAATCAACTATATGAAGACCGATTCCACCGGTACCCTAAAGCCTAACGGAGAAACCCTGAAACTCGTAAAGCCTTTTGACAAGAGCAAGTTGAAAGACGCCAGCAAGCAGGATCCTTCCAAATCTGGCCTTACAAATGACTATCTTCAGAATCTGGGCAAAATCGGAAAGAATGACCGCAACGATCCTTTCGGCAAAAACAATGACCAGCGCAACACACTGGAGAAAGGCCCTGATCAAAAAAAGCCCGAGCAAAGGAAAGATCTTTTGAAGATGGACGTTAAGCTGGACGGAAAGACTGTGGAGAATATGGGTATAGAAATCACGTTCCCAGCTCCTTTGGTAAAGACAGATTTTGATTCCATAACGTTCACAACTTCAACTCCCAGAAAGATTGTTTCCAATGTCAAGTTCCATACGGAAAGAGATTCCTCCAACATTCTACGCTACATCATACGCGCAGACGAGCCATACAAGGTCGGCAACGACTATAAGCTGAAGATCCCTATGGCCCTTTTCAAAGACGTCAACGGTTTCACCAACGACTCTCTGGTCAAGACATTCAATCTTCCTACAGATGACAAGCTAAGTTCCATAACCCTGGAAATCAGTGGAACAAAGGGTGTAAAATATATTGTTGAACTTGTAAGTGAAAAGAGAGACCGTGTTTATTTAAAATACGATATTTCCAAAGACGGGGAGCTCAGATTCCCTTATCTGAATGCCGGAGTGTATTCTTTCAGAATCACCCAGGACCTTAACCGCAACGGCAAGTTGGATGTCGGAAACATTATACTTAGAATCCCTCCTGAGAAGGCAAGGCTGTTTAAGCTGCCAGACGGAAACGTGATTATTAAACTCAAGGAACAGACAGACTTGACTCAGTCTGTTGACCTGACTAAACTGTTCGAATAATGAAAAGAGTTTTTGTTGCCATATTGCTTACGCTGGCCTCTCTTCAAGGCTATTCTCAAATCGTGGATACCGTGGACATTATGAAGGAGTTTGACGAGTTCTCCTTCAGAGATGCCAAGGTAACTGGCCAGGTAAAGGATTCTACTCGCCTAAGGGAGCATCTGTTTGGAGTCAAATGGGGATTGGGCATAAACTCCCTGACCGTGAGCGTTGACTACGACAAGAAGCCCATAACCACTCCAATGAATTTTGGTGTTTATTACACTTACTATCATTCTCTTTGGAACTCCATATCCCTGTTTGGACTGGAGACCGGCCTCCAGTTCAACGAGGAAGGCTACAAGACTCAGATTCTAGACGAGAACGACAAGGTCATCCAGGAAGGAAACGAAACCTTCCGCAACATTACCTTTCCGTTTGTCAGCCAGTTCAGGATAGATTTCTGGAATATGAGGCTGCTTGCCAACGCAGGAGCGTTTGTTGCCAAGAGGCAGAGCGCCAGCTTCTCCGGCCTTCTGCCTGAAACAGTTAGTTCTACCTGGAAGAAATGGGGCTACGGATTCATCGTGGGCGGCGGACTGGCCTATGTTTTCCGCCCGTTTGAAGTCCACGCGGAAGTCAACTACAAATACAACCTTAGCAACCTCTACTCCAAGACTTCATTCTATGGAGATGAGTACTGGGTATCAACCCATACCAGCCAGCTTATCATATCCGTAGGCCTGTTCTACAGATTCGGCGGAAGCTCTTACAAAAACCCTGAAAACGCGCCAAAGAGAAGATGAAAAGACTACAAGCCAATGCTGGCGGACTGCTAATAGGAGGCGGTGCCCCTATCGCCGTTCAGACAATGTGCAACACCCATACCCAAGATGTTGAAAAAAGCGTTGCCCAGTGCCTTCAGATGGCAGAGGCCGGAGCAAAGCTCATAAGGCTTACCACCCAGGGATTCAAGGAAGTGGAAGCGCTTGGCAAGATCAAGGCCATTCTGAGAAACCAGGGAATAAAGACTCCACTTGTCGCCGATGTTCATTTCAACTCCGAGGTAGCAATTGCAGCAGCTCAGGTTGCAGACAAGGTCAGGATCAATCCCGGAAATTTCTCTCAGGTTCATAAAGACGCCCAGACTCAGTTCAAAAGGTTCATAGAAGAATGCCGCAAACACTCGACAGCCGTCCGTATTGGCCTTAACCACGGCTCTCTGGGAGAAGACATAGTCAACCGTTACGGCAACACGCCTGAAGGCATGAAACAGGCTGCGATGCAGTGGCTAGATATGTGCGTAAAAGAGGATTTCCTCAACGTTGTTGTATCTCTGAAAGCCAGCAACACCATTGTTATGAGCCAGGCTTATCTTCTGCTATACAAGGCAATGGAGGAAAGCGGCATTGTTTTTCCGGTGCATCTGGGAGTAACAGAAGCCGGCAATTCAGACCAGGGCAGAATCAAGTCCGCCATCGGCATCGGAGCCCTTCTCTCCAAAGGCATCGGAGATACAATTAGAGTTTCCCTTACAGAAAATCCTGTCAACGAGATTCCTGCAGGAGAGCAGATTGCCCAGTTCTTTGAAAGCAACGATGCCCAGAGGCTTTACGATGCTGTCAGAAGCCAGAACAGCCGCTCCCCTATCATAAAGTTCACCGATCTGGGATGCAAAAAAGACGACTGGAACCGCTTCATTATCAGAGCAGCCGCACTGTTCGGCGTTATGCTTCTGGAAAAGGAGATAGACGATTTCACCATCGCAGAGGCGCCTTATTCCGATAAGAAAATGCAGGCGCTCAAGGAGAACATCCAGCAGGGCGCAAGAAGAATTTTCTATCATCCGGAATACATTGCCTGCCCGGGTTGCGGACGTACCCAGTACAACCTTGAGGAGACTTTCAACAAGGTCAAGGAAAAAACCTCCCATCTGAAGGGAGTCAGGATTGCCGTTATGGGCTGCATCGTAAACGGCCCTGGAGAAATGGCTGACGCAGACTACGGCTACGTTGGCCAGGGCGGAGGCCTTGTCACCATCTACAAAGGAAAACAGCCTGTCCTCAAGGGCATTCCGGATTCGGAAGCCATAGACAAGCTGCTTCAAATCATAGAAAAAAACCAGAAGGCCTAATCCTGTTTTTTCTTGTACACTATCTTGGCAGAATAAAGATTGTTGAATTTGCGGGCTGCATTACGGAATTCCGCATAACTTTCCTTAGGATAGCGACCGGCTTTGAACGAAGCCTTCATTACTACACAAACCTTGTTAGCTTCTGCCTTGATTTCTGAAGAAAAAGAAGCCCAGCTACATTCCATATTCACGGGTTTTGGAAGACTCTCCAGTTCATAGCTTGAGGGAACTACAATTTCAATGGAATCCAGATATGTATATCCCGACTCTATATAAATGTCGTTCTTGCGCTCGCCTCTCTGCCACTTGACACCGCTTCTTAGTGGAGTCACGGGTATGAACATACGCCCTCCGTTGGCTTCCGCAAAAGAACGGCCCTCAAAAGAAAAGTCTAAACTGGTATTGGGAACATAATCTTTCCCGTATTTTGGATAGTCACCGAAATTATTCCAGAATCCCTTGACTTTAAGGTTATTGCTAGAACAAGCAATCTTTGAGGCTACTTTGTCTGTCTGCTCCTTGGCGTCCAGAGAAGAGAACAGAACCCTGGATTCCGTAAAGTCAAGGAAAGCCTTTTCTCTGACATCTATAAACGCGTCTCCAACCGAATTAACAAGCACGCGAACATTGTTTTCAAGGCGGGAAAGACTGTCTGGATATCTTCCGCAGCGCACCATTTCTCCGCCGCTTTCCTTAATCAGCACAACCTGATGCCCAGCAACATCTTCGTGCCTGTAACCCAACGGAATAGTCGGATTGGTGCACTCAACCCAAAGTGTGTCTCCCTTGCCAATTCCATCGTCAAGAACAGGAACAGCTAGCATAGCGTGGTTCATCTGCCCCACAGAAGCATAACCTTTCTCCAGATTTGCCAAATTGGTGTTAACTATAAAATAGTCGCTCTTAACCCCGGCAACTTCCAGCAAGGCTTTCAGATAGTTAGACAATGCCTTGCAGTCTCCGAATCCGGTTCTGGAAACGGTAGACGCAGGAAAAGGCTTGTAACCGCCAATTCCCAACTGAATGCTCACATATCTGGTTGAATTCCTCAGGAAATCATACAAAACCTTCACCTTCTCATATGTATTGGAACAGCCAGAAGTCATTTCAATAACCTTAGCCTTGTCTGCATCCGTCAAGTCCCAGGTGTCTTTCTGCAGGTCATACAACCATAGGCCTATATCCTTCCAGTTGCCCTGCTTGCCCTCAACCTTAGAAAACATGAAACTGAGCGGAGATGCGTAAACGTGCGGCACCAATTCCTTTACAGGCGGCATTTTGCTCTCGACCGAAAAGCCTTCAACATCCTGGAAACGCCATACATACTTGTCTTTGAAATCTTCTTTAACGATGTCTGGTTCTACGGTGCCGCTATACTGGATCTTTGTCCCTGAAGGAACCAAGACGGTATACTCCCCTTTGTATAACTTAACATCCTCTCCGGTTACAGGAAAATAGGATGGAAAGGCCGGCACTCCCCTCTTATATGTCAGAGTATATTCACATTCAACAACATAAGGAACCGGAGCAACTGGCTTATAGTAATTGACAAATGAATCGTCTGCCAGCTCCTGCGCCAAAGCCTGGGTTTCCAAATCAGAACGGCGCAATTTTTTTATTGCCTTTCCGGCAGAATTGTAAACTGTCGCCGAGAAAGAAGAAAGACTCTTGTCGTTGTCTGTGTATATTATTATTGTACCCAGAGAAGCCGCAGACTCCCTGTTAATCTTTATCTTGCTGTAAACTGTATAGGTTCCGGAGGAAATATCTTTCATCTGGAAACATTCACGGCTTTCCAGAACTTCCGCTGCCAGATCCTGTCCCAAAGACAGCACCGGTACAAGAACTGCAGACAAAATCAGTAAAAAGCGTCTCATTTTCTCTTTAGTACTATTGTTTCCTTTTCGGTCTGAACCAACTGCTGCCAATATCTGCGGTAATCCTTGTAGTCTGCAGGATCCACATACAGAGCCTTATCTGACGTAGTATATGTAACATCAACGCTTTTACCGTCTTCTGAAAGAATATATGATACGCCTGCAACAAAATAATTCTGAAGAGTGCCAAATGTAGCGGAAGAAGGAAGCTGTTCAACTTCAAACCCTTCAGGCAGAACAAGATGCATCTTGTAAGTTACTGTGGAGAGCCTGTCTATATCAATTGGCAGGGTCCTGTCTTCAGACTTGAAATATCGGTCCGGATGAAGGCTCTCTATGATTGACCTTACGTAAATCCTGTCTCCAGATGTTTGCATCTGCTGTTCAAGCTCTATGTTTACTACACACTTGGGAGAATAGTCTTTTGCCTTTGTAGGAGAAACGCTTGTAACCGTATATGAATTGCCCCCCTCAAGGCTTGAATAAAGATCTTCCTCTTTCTCAAATGAATTAAGCATACTCTTGATCATATATGACATGCCGTTTGTTGCCGTGAGAGTCATCTTGCCGTTAAGCATTCCGTCTTCATCCACAGTAGCGTCAACCTTACACTCCATCAGGTTTTTGGACAGATTGGCAATATTAGTCCAAGCAGATTTATAGCCCTTTGCAATAATTCTGGCATTAGGAATAAGGTAGTTGTCAGGAAGAACGTTGAGGTAGGCTTCATCTCGGGCTGCATCCAGATAAACAGACTTGCCTTCCTTTGGTATAACTTTGAGTATGAACGTGTCAAAGGCATCTGAAGACACGTGGAACTCAGAAAGGAAACCGCTGGAGCGGAGCTTTACCAATACCGGATAAACAGTGTAGCCGGCATATATGAGGGCACTTCCCACCAGTGCATTTATGTCTGCATTGTCACCTGAAGCATCCTTGAGCACAGATGATGAAGAATTAGGTATTAGCTTGACTTTCTTGTTCCATTTAACCTTGCTGCAAACCAGTTTGCGTATTTCAGAAACTTTCTCCTCAAATGACTTGCCTGAATTGACTATAGGGTCAATTTCTTTCTTGAACTTGCAGGATGAATTCAATTCGGTCCACAGCGGAGAATTGAAAAGCTGCTCGTCTATATCTTCCCATTTGGAGCTGAAATTCTTTGGCAGCTGGTTAGGGAACTGGATACTTCTAAGTTCATATTCTACAGCGCTGTAATACTGGTCTATGTTGAACAGATGGCTTTCAGCCTTCAATGCCGGAACATTTACAACCTTGTAGTTTTCAACCACAACGTTATAGTCTATTGTAGCCCCGCCTCCAAGAGCTATAGACTTTGCTTCGTAGGTGGTATTATGAGTATAGGTTTTCAGGCCTCTCGCCTGCACGTTGAACTTGAGAAATTCAGGAATAAGGAGCTGGACTTCCTTGCAGTTGATTGGATACTCTCCCTGGAAGCTGATCTCTCCAATATCCCAGTATTGCTTGTTCTTGCGGACGTAACTAACTTCTATGACAGACCCAACTTTAACATTCTGGGCGGTGAATGCCATTTTCTTGACGCTTTCGGAAAACTTTGTGTCAAAGATGAACTCCTTGCTCATCTTTGTCTTTACAACTTTGCCGTTTTCCCAGTTGTATGTTATGACCTTGATGTCTGAAATCTTCTCGCTCATATTGCCGTCTGTACGATAAAGCATCTGGAAATCAGCCAAGTCCTTGGCAGCCTCCTTGAGAATCTTCAGCCTGAGCCTGTGTGTATTCTCAACTACGAATTCTCCCTGTGGAGTAAGGTAAGTGGAATTTCTGAAGCCACTATATATAACCAGAGCTTCTGCTGAAGTGTCTGGTGCATATGTGGTCATTTTCACTTCGTCTTCAGAGACGGCATCGAACTTTGGATTGAACTTGATGGTCTGGGAACGTGAAACGGAACCAATCAGCAACATCAAGCCCGTCAGGATGGAAATAAACACAAATCGTTTCATACCGGGAACATATTTGAAATTAAACTATTATCTTCTCTATAAATGGAGTGTGGTGGAAGTATGGGATGAATCCAAGTTCCATAACTTTATTTGTCACGATAAAGGCGGCATTCTTTCCTGCTGTAATACTGCCGGCAACATCCTCTGCTCCCATTGCGCAGGCAGCGTTGATTGTGCAGGCGTTGAAGCTCTGCTGGGGAGTAAGCCTCATCTTTATGCAGCCAAGTGCCATCACAAATCTCATATCGCAAGACGGGGAAGAGCCTGGATTGCAGTCAGATGCTAGGGCAACCGGAAGACCGGTGGCAACATAGTCCTTGGCCCTGCCGTAAGGCATTCCAAGGAAGAAAGACGCACCAGGAAGCATAAGCGGCATAGTGTCAGAATTCCTCAGAACCTCCATTTCCACTTCTGTAGTCCTTTCCAGATGGTCCACAGAAATGGCATTGTATTTAACACCTACCTGAACACCGCCACTGACGGCCAGTTCGTTAGCGTGGATCTTAGGCCTTAGTCCATATTGCATTCCAGCCTTTAAAATGTGGTCTGTCTGCTCCACGGTAAAGAAACCCTCATCACAGAAGACATCTACGAAATCTGCCAGGTTTTCTGAAGCTACAGCGGGTATCATTTCGTTGCAGACAAGGTCTACATACTCATCCTGCCTTCCCTTGTAATCCCTGCCAACGGCGTGAGCGCCAAGGAAGGTGGACTTTATGGTTACAGGATAATTCTCCTTAAGCCTCTTGATAACACGGAGCATTTTAAGCTCGTCCTCTGTTCTGAGGCCGTAGCCGCTCTTTATCTCCATAGTGAGAGTGCCTTTGGAAATCATCTCCTCCAGTCGGCCAGCTGCCTGTTCATACAAAGAATCTTCGCTTGTATTATGCAGAAGATCAGCGGAATTTAGGATTCCTCCGCCCCTTGCGGCAATCTCCTCATAGCTAAGACCGTTGATCTTGTCCACGAATTCCTGCTGGCGGTCTCCTGCATATACAATATGGGTATGGGCATCGCAGAAAGCAGGAAGAAGCATCTTGCCGCTTAGATCCATAACTTCCACGTCTATTGGCCTCTCTTTTAGAGAATCCATCGGCCCGAAAGAGTCTATCTTTCCTCCCCTTGCAAGAAGCCAGGCGTTGTCAAGGGTCTGGACGGTGTCCATCTCCTTTCCGCAGAGCTTTCTTATTCCTTTCGGCTGAATGCCTACGATTCTGCCTATATTTACCAGCAGCGTATCTTTCATTATACTAGTTTCTTATGAATTCAATAGACTTTTCTATCAGCGGATGCATATAAGTATCTTTCTCCAGGAAAGGAACCTCTTTTCTGTAATCCGCCAATATGCCTTCAATCACAGGAGATGAAACTTCTCCTGAAATCTTGTGCCTAAGATCCAGAGCCTGAGCAGCGTTGAAAAGCTCGATGGCAAGAACCCTCTCGGTATTCTCCACTACCCTAACCAGCTTGGTAGCAGCGTTGGCTCCCATACTCACGTGATCTTCCTGACCCTGTGAAGAAGGAATCGAGTCTGCAGAAGCAGGCCAGCAAAGTCCCTTGTTCTGGCTCACGATGGATGCGGCAGTATACTGCGGAATCATAAACCCGCTGTTCAGTCCGCTTTCTGGAGCAAGGAACTGAGGAAGCCCCCTCTTTCCCGAAATAAGACGGAAAGTCCTTCTCTCAGAGATATTTGCAAGTTCACTCATAGCAATCGCCAAAGTATCCATAGGTATGGCGATAGGCTCTCCGTGGAAGTTTCCGGCAGAGATTATCATATCTTCATCCGGGAATACGTTAGGATTATCTGTTGCACTGTTTATCTCGTTGTCAATTACGCTTTCCACATAGCGGATATTGTCTTTCACAGCTCCATGAACCTGAGGAATGCATCTGAAAGAATAAGGGTCTTGAACATGCTCCTTGTTCTGTTTGATGAGCTTGCTGCCCTCAAGCAAAGACATAAACCTTTCAGCAGTATCTATTTGTCCCCGATGTCTCCTCAGCCTGTGTGTCAGCGGGTAGAACGGCTCAATCCTGCCGTCGTAAGCCTCAAGGCTCATTGCACCAATCCTGTCTGCCCACAGGCTGAGCCTATGGCACTGGATCAGAGACCATACCGCGTGAGCGCTCATAAACTGCGTTCCGTTAAGAAGAGCAAGCCCCTCCTTGCTCTGAAGCCTGATTGGCTCCCATCCCATAATGCCCAGAACTTCAGCGCTCTGCATAGTCTTTCCCTTGTAAACCACCTCGCCAAGGCCAAGCAGCGGCAGAGCCAGATGAGCCAGCGGAGCAAGGTCTCCGGATGCACCAAGAGAACCCTGCTGATAGACTACCGGCAGGATATCGTTGTTGAACATATCAATAAGTCTCTGGACTGTAACCAGCTGAGCGCCAGAATGCCCGTAGGACAGGCACTGGACCTTCAGAAGCAGCATCAGCTTCACAATTTCAGGTCTTACTTTCTCGCCTATTCCGCAAGCGTGGCTTACAACCAGATTGTACTGAAGCTGGCTAAGCTGGTCTTCCGGAATGGTAACATTGCAAAGTGAGCCGAATCCGGTTGTAACTCCATATACCGGACGGCCAATGTCTTCCATCTTGCTGTCCAGATACTTGCGGCATTTGATTATCGCCTGCTCAGCCTCCTGGCTAAGTGCAAGCGTCATTTTCTTGTTTATTATTTCCTCTATCCTCTCCAGGGAGAGATGGTCAGATGATATTTTGTGTTCCATAGACTAAATGTTTTTCAAAGCCTCTTCCAATAAAGAATCGTCTGCGTGGTTAGGGAGTGTAACTTTCAGGCTAGGCGTGCGTTGCATCTCTCTGCGGATAGCGTCTTCTGCACCCTTGTTCCTTGCCCAGCTGCGCCTTGCAATGCCGTTGTTCACATCCCAGTGGAGCATTTCCCTGATGTGCCTTGCAGAATCTTCCGTGCCGTCCACAACCATTCCGAAACCGCCGTTTATGACTTCCCCCCAGCCTACTCCACCGCCGTTGTGGATTGATACCCAGGTAGCTCCGCGGAAACCGTCACCGATCACGTTTTGCACTGCCATATCGGCTGTAAATTGGCTGCCGTCATAGATGTTGGATGTCTCGCGGAAAGGTGAATCGGTTCCAGAAACATCGTGATGGTCTCTCCCCAAAACTATCGGAGCCTTTATCTCTCCCTTTCTGATTGCATCGTTGAACTTGAGGGCGATTGTGGTTCTGCCGATAGCGTCTGCATAAAGGATACGGGCCTGAGAGCCAACCACCAGGTTGTTTCTTCCCGCCTCTTCAATCCAGTGGATGTTGTCCAGCATCTGCATCTTTATGTCGTCCGTAGCGGTCTTGGACTCTTCCATAAGAGCCTCAACAGCAAGGGCGTCGCTCTTTGCCAGATCTTCTGGATCCTCGCTCATGCATACCCAACGGAACGGGCCGAATCCGTAGTCGAAATACAGAGGGCCCATAATGTCCTGAACATATGAAGGATAGCGGAATGTGCCGTCGGCCTTCATAACGTCTGCGCCTGCCCTTGAAGACTCGAGCAGGAAGGCATTACCGTAGTCGAAGAAGTACATTCCCCTGTCGCTTAGGCGGTTGATAGCGGCTATTTGTCTTCTCAGCGATGCCTGAACGGCCTCCTTGAACCTTTCAGGCTCTTCCGCCATCATCCTCTGGCTTTCCTCGAGTGAGTAGCCTACAGGATAATAGCCTCCTGCCCAAGGGTTGTGGAGAGAGGTCTGGTCAGAACCGATGTCCACCTTGATGCCGTCATCAGCTAGCCTTTCCCACAGATCCACCACGTTGCCGACGAATGCAAGAGAAACGGTCTCACGGCCTTCAGTGGCCTTCTTTATTCTGACTATCAGTTCGTCAAGATTGTCGTGAAGCTCATCCACCCAGCCCTGCTCATAGCGCTTTCTGGCGGCTTTAGGATTGATTTCAGCAGTAACGCTCACCACGCCCGCAATGTTTCCGGCCTTAGGCTGGGCGCCGCTCATTCCGCCGAGTCCTGCAGTTATGAAGAGCATTCCGGCCATATTCTCTCTCGTGCCTTCTATACCCCTCTTTTTCAGCTGCATCCTTGCGGCATTCATAACGGTTATTGTAGTTCCGTGAACGATTCCCTGAGGACCAATATACATATAGGATCCTGCGGTCATCTGGCCGTATTGGCTTACTCCCAATGCGTTGAACCTCTCCCAGTCATCAGGCTTGGAGTAATTAGGAATAACCATTCCATTGGTAACCACCACCCTAGGAGCATCCTTGTGGCTCGGGAAAAGTCCCATAGGATGGCCTGAATACATACTTAATGTCTGATCCTCTGTCATTGTTGCAAGATACTGCATAGCAAGCCTGTACTGAGCCCAGTTCTGGAAAATGGCTCCATTTCCGCCGTAGATTATCAGTTCGTGCGGATGCTGGGCAACCCTCTCGTCCAAGTTGTTCTGGATCATTGCCATAATGGCCGCAGCTTGCCTGCATTTGCAGGGATACTCGTCTATAGGCCTTGCATATATCTTGTAGTCAGGACGAAAGCGGTACATATAGATTCTTCCGTAGTCTTTCAGCTCCTTGGCAAACTCAGGCGCCAGCGTGGCGTGGAATTCCTTTGGGAAATACCTAAGTGCATTCCTCAGCGCCAGCTTCTTCTGGGCGGGAGTCAGTATGTCTTTGCGCTTTGGAGCGTGGTTGATATTTGTGTCATATGGCTTTGGCTCCGGCAGAGTTGCCGGAATTCCTGCCAGTATCTCTTCCTTGAATGTCATAGTATCAGGTTTTTGTTATCCTCTTATTTTGTCTTCAACGATTTCCAGAATCCTCTTTTCCTCAGCTACAGCCTGAGCAGTAAGCCTGTCTGCCTCATTCATAAGGCTCTCTGCCATCTGCCTGTCTTTCAGGCCTTCGGCATTGATATGCACATTGAGCCTTGCTCCAAGAACAGCGCCTCTTGCGGCAATTGCAGCAACTCCGGCATCGGAAACGGAGTTAGGATTGCCTTCGGAAGCCATCGCTGAGGCAACTTCAAATACCTTGAATGCGGTACGCAGTGTCTTCAGAGGCACTTGAGTTGCGTACAGGGTGGCCTCTTCCATAGCGGCAGCCCTGGCAGCCTTCTCCTCATCCGTTCCCTTTGGCATTGAGAACACGTCCATTATCTTGTTGAATGCGGCTGTATCCTCATCAACGAGTGCTATCAGCTCGTTCATCAGGGCGTTGCCCTTCTCGGCCCAGTCTGAGAACTCTTTCCAGCGGTCGTCCCATCCCCTCTTGTGAGAAGAAAGGTTGGCCACCATTGTGGAAAGGGCGGCTCCCAGAGCTCCCATATAGGCGGAGATGCTTCCGCCTCCAGGAGCCGGTGACTCGGATGCCGTCTCTATTGCAAAGCCCTTGCAAGTCATCCTTACAAGCCTCTCTTTCACAGCCATTTCCTTAGGATCTTCCATCAGAAACTCTATCACTTTCTCGTGAGGGTTGAAAGGCTTGAGATCGTCCAGGCTCATACTCTTTACGGCAATCTTCAGTATCTCGTCCTCAGAGATTCCGAGAGATCTCTGCTGCCTTTCCAGATAGAACTTTCCGGCATCAATCAGCACACGCTTTGGAACCAGTCCCACTATCTCTGTTCCTGTAACCTTCAGCCCTCTTGCGGCGGCTGCGCGGCAAACTTCCTCATACGCCTTGTGGAGCGGAGTAGCGTCTATATCGGTGATATTCATAGATACCTGTGCAATGCCGTATTCATCTATGTACCAGCCGATAGCCTTGCATCCCTTGAGGGTTCCAGGCTGCCACATTTCTTTTCCGTTCTCATCGCGGAGCACCTTGCCGGTCAAGCTGCCGCCCTCTCTCATCTTCCTTCCCTTCTCCCTCACGTCAAACGCTACGGCCATAGCCCTTCTGGTAGATGTTGTATTCAGGTTGTAGTTTACCGCTACCAGGAAGTTGCGGGCTCCAACGTTGATTGCTCCGGCCTTTGCCACTACATCTGTATATTCTCCAGGACCGAAGTCAGGCTTTCTCTCAGGATCCACAACCTTTTCAGGCAGAGCCTCATACTCGCCTGCGCGGCAAACGGCCAGGTTCTTCCTCTCAGGCTTGAAAGCAGCCGCCTCATAGCAGTAGCAAGGTATCTGCTGCACGTCAAAGATCCTCTTTGCCAGAGTCCTTGCAAGTTCTGCGCATTCTTCCAGGGTAATTCCCGAAACCGGAATCAGAGGCAGCACGTCTGTTGCTCCTGAACGAGGATGAGCTCCCTTGTGCTTGCGCATGTCTATTAGCTCAGCAGCCTTCTTAACGCCCTGGAAAGCAGCCTCAACCACAGCCTCAGGACTGCCCACGAAAGTCACCACCGTACGGTTGGTGGCCTCTCCCGGATCCACGTCCAGAACCTTCACTCCCTCCTGCTTTCCGTCCACGTTAACCTTTGTAGCGGCAATCGCCGCAACTATCTTGTCAATAACTTCACGGTTGCGCCCTTCGCTGAAATTGGGCACACATTCAATTATTCTTTTCATATAAATCAGTTAAGTATATTCTGTAAAAACTGTTATTCCGTAGCCAAAACTATTTAATCGGTTAAAGTTACGAATAATTTGCGAGAATAAACAGCAATTCTTGCCGATATCGGCAAGTTTTACATCATAAGGAAGGCAAGAAGGAACGGAACGGCAATATTTATCACGATGCCGAAATACAGGACAGCCGGAAGTATGCCGTTGCCTTCTGCCTTGAGGATTATCGGAAGGCTTGTGTCTGTAACGGTGGCGCCTCCGCTGGATGTGGACGCGAATCTTCCGAAGACTTTGCCCAGCGGCTTGGCGCATAGTATGGTAAACAGTTCTCTGAGAAGGTTTGTCAGAAGGCAGATCGAGCCAATGGTAGCTCCCCAGGCCTTGGTTGTCAATATCGATGAGAGAGAATAGTAACCCATTGCAGTATTGATGGTTGCGCCCTGCCGCAAAGACAGGTCATAGCCCAAAGAATTAATTACAAGAAACGCTATCACCGAGCCAATCCAGGTTCCAAGAAGAGCCACCAGCGGAAGCCACAATACTCTGCGAGGCAGTTTTTTCACCAGCGCCAGGATGCTGTCCCCCATACCTATGCTTATTCCCACAAACAGCAGCATAGCATACAGCACCCAGTCTGCATAAGATTCAAAATCAAGGGCATAGAATGCATCCGGCAAAATTCTTGTCAAAGAGAGCACAAGCCCCAGCACAAAACAGCCGAGTATTATCAGGCTATCCTTGAACCCGCTGCTTCCGCCCGAGGCTTCAACATTGCCTGTATCCGCATCAGCTACCTCTTCTTTTTTGCGGTCTATGACATATTTGGTAAACAGCCAGGTCAGCACTATGCAAGTTCCAGTTCCAAACACAAAAAGAATCGCCGAGATAACTCCTGTAGACTTTATGGCTCCTATTATCTCCTCGTTCAGACCGACTCTAACTCCCATTACAAACAGAAGTATGCACACGGTTGCCATCACAACGGCAGAAACCCATTTGCCGCTGCGCCCGCGGAGTAACATCCCCACAGCTATACCCAAAATAAGAAGTCCGAGCGTAATCCACATAGCATTGCAAAAATAATAACAAAAACTTAGTAAATTTGTATTATGTGCAAGTTGGGCCATAGACTGATTCTCCTTTTATTTGCTGTGTTTTCACTGGCAACGGCCTCCTATTCACAGGCCTCAGAGGGTGTAAGTCCAGATATGTGCTACAGTTTCAAAGAAGACGGATCGTTTGCCGGAAAGGTTTTAGTGCCAGGGGTTTCAAACTCATTGGTTTTATCACAAAAGGGTATCGCAGAGCCTATTGTTGCACGGTTTGCAGATCCTGTGAACGATCCTCTCCAGATAGACAGCTCAACAAAGGCTGTACTCGTTGACAGGAATTTCATAAGGACTGCACTCAAGAAGGCCGGAGTCTA
This sequence comes from Bacteroidales bacterium, assembly GCA_016285455.1. Classification (GTDB taxonomy): domain Bacteria; phylum Bacteroidota; class Bacteroidia; order Bacteroidales; family UBA932; genus Egerieousia. The sequence goes on along the minus strand of JAEEQS010000005.1, from coordinate 84,578 downwards.
CAAGGGCCTTCACCACGGTCTTCTTCTTGGTTCTTTGTATCTGACATTCAGAAGCAATTACGGCGGGGTACTGGACTTTGCTAGAAATTCAGACTACGGGGCAGATGACAACGTGCTATACATAACCTACACAAAGAAAGAAGGTTATGTTGCCCACAACAAATACAACTTCGGGAATTTTCTGTGGGGAGCCGCCGCCAAGGCTATGGGAATACCAGGATTCATTGCCAGAACCGGTTCCCATATGAACAATTTCTTTCTGTCTCCAAACAACAAATGGACTCTGGACACCAGAGACGACATCTTCTCCATCAAAAACGGCTATCATTGGAAATAATTAAAGTGTTTTTAATATGAAAAAGTATTACTCAGCGATTTTATTTGTCTTGATGTTTGGCGCATCCGCATTTGCGCAGGTTGTACCTTATCTTCCTGAAAATGAACCCATAAAGGAAAGCTGCACCTCTATTGTGGTAGGCCGGCTAGCCTCCGACGACGGGTCTGTGATGACAGCCCATACCTGTGACGCTAATTACAGGACCTGGGTGACAATGGAGCCCCGGAAAGTGTTTGAGGCGGGAAGCTTTGATGTGATACGCTGGGGACTGCTTCATACGGAAGAGCCTTACGATCTGAGGAATACAACCGTTAAGGGACAGATTCCGGCACCGGCGGAAGAAACTTTCCGATACCTGAACGTTGCCTACCCGTGCATGAACGAGAAGCAGCTGGCTATGGGAGAGACCACTACCGATGGAAAGCGTGAGCTGGTGAACAAAGACGGGTTGTTCCAGATAGAAGAGCTGGAGAGAATAGCCCTGCAAAGATGCTCCACGGCACGAGATGCAATTGCCCTGATGGGAAGCCTTGCGGAAGAGTACGGCTATGGAGACTGGGGAGAAAGCCTTACGGTAATAGACAAGCAAGAAGCCTGGCTTTTTGAGATTTACGGCAGCGGAAAAAGCGGCAAGAAGCCTGGCGCTCTGTGGGCGGCACAGAGAATACCTGACGACCACGTGTGCATAAGCGCAAACATCCCGAGAATCGAGGTGATAGATTTCAAGAATCCGGACAAGTTCATGTATGCTTCCGACCTGAAGGAAAGATGCAAGGAGCTGGGACTATGGGACGGAAAATCTCCGTTCAAGTTCTGGCCGATGGTAAGTTCAGAAAAGAAGAACTTCAGCTACAGGGAGTTCTTTGTTCTGAGCACCTTGGCTCCGGATCTGGGCCTCAAGTTTGAAGACGACGAGATGCCTTTCTCCGTAAAGCCGAAGGAAAAAGTATCTGCACAGAAGATGTTCGAGCTTTATAGGCAGACCTACGACGGCACCGAATTTGACCAGGTTAAGGACCTTAAAGTAGCTGTCAAAAAAAGAGTCAGGGGAGAAGACGGAGGAATGAAAACCGTCACCGATACCACCGCCCCTATCAGCACTTTTATGACTAACGACACCAGAGAACTGCTGAATATGCTCAAGCCTGGCTGCGCCCCTAGAAGGAGAACAATAGCCGTTATCCAGTGCTCTTATTCAGAGATAGTTAAACTGAGGGGCTGGCTCCCCGATGAAGTTGGCGGAGTGGCATACTTTGCCTTTGACAACCCTGCCCAGACTCCTAGAGTTCCTATCTACGCCGGCCAGACAAAACTCCCTGCCGGATTTGACGTATGTGGCCAGCACCGCTACCGCAAAGACGCCGCTATCTGGAAGTTCAGGGAAACAAACCGCGTGGCCACCATCGGCTGGGACAGAACCAAAGACCGCGTGAGAAAAGCCTTGGCTGAGTATGACCAGATGTTGTTTGAAGACACCAAGGCGCTGGAAGAAAAGGCGGCACGACTGATCAAGGAAGGCAAAAAGGAAGAGGCAATAGAACTTCTGAACAGCTACTGCAGCCGCCTAAGCGCATCCCAGCAGAGAACCTGGGAAGAAATGAGAGAAGAATTCTGGAGCATATTTGCCCGCAGCATGTAATTAGAAATGAGGAAGTTAATCATATCATCAGCAATGCTTGTTCTCCTGGCCTTTCTGCCGAGCCGGTCTGCAGCGCAATGCACTTCTATAGTAGTAGGAAAAAACGCTTCTGACGACGGTTCTGTGATGACAGCCCATACTTGCGACTCCAATTTCAGGACCTGGCTCACTATGGAGCCTAGAAAGGCATTTGCTCCCGGTAGCGTTGATGAGATCCGCTGGGGACTGATGCACACAGAAGAACCATTTGACACCAGAGGAGTGGAAGTCAAAGGCAGCATCCCCGCACCCGCGGAAGAGACTTTCCGGTATATGAACGTGGCCTATCCGTGCATGAATGAAAAGCAGCTGGCAATTGGAGAAACCACAACCGAAGGCCGCCAGGATCTGCGCCGTGGAGATGCCTTGTTCCTTATAGAAGAGCTTGAAAGAGTGGCGCTTCAGAGGTGCTCAACAGCCAGAGACGCCATCCGCCTGATGGGAAGCCTGGCAGAAGAATACGGATTTGCAGACAACGGAGAATGCCTCACGGTTATAGACAAGAAAGAGGCCTGGTTCTTTGAGATTTACGGAACCGGAAAGAGCGGAAAGAAGCCGGGAGCTCTTTGGGTTGCACAGAGGATTCCGGATGATCACGTGGGCATAAGCGCCAATGTGCCAAGAATAGGAACGGTTGATTTTTCTGATCCCGATAGATTTATGTACTCCTCTGACCTGAAGGAAAGATGCCTGGAACTTGGGCTGTGGGACGGAAAATCTGAATTCAAGTTCTATAAGATGGTATCTGAAGACGGGCAGAAAGGCAAAAACTTTTCTCACAGGGAGGTGTTTGTCTTCAACGCCCTGGCTCCAGCCCTGGGACTGAAGATGACAGACGAGGAAATTCCGTTCAGCATAAAGCCGGAAAAGAAAGTGTCTGCCCGCCAGATGTTTGAGCTTTACCGTTCCACCTACGAAGGAACCGAATTTGATATGCTCAAAAACCTCAATACAGAAGTCAAGAGATGGATTAGGAACGAAAACGGAGAACTGGTTACGGTATCAGATACAACCTGTCCGGTTAGCCCTTATATGACCAACGCTACCCGTTCTCTGCTCAACAGCCTAAAGCCTGGAACGGTATCTTGGGCATACACAATTTCTGTCATACAATGCTCATATTCAGAGATAATCAAACTCAGGTCTTGGCTTCCTGACGAGGTGGGAGGAGTGGCTTATTTTGCCTTTGACATACCAGCTCTTACTCCTAGAGTTCCAATCTATGCCGGGCAGACAAAGCTTCCGGCGGGCTTTGAAGTCTGCGGCCAGAAACGCTACAGAAAAGACGCTGCCATCTGGAGATTCAGGGAAACGAACCGCCTGGCGGCATTCGGATGGGACAGGACCAAAGACAAGATGAAAAAGGCTCTGGAATACTATGATGATACCATTTTCGGCGACGCCACTTCTCTTGAAGAAAAGGCGGCACGCCTGATCAAGGAAGGCAGAAAGGAAGAGGCCATAGAACTTCTGAACAGCTACTGCAGCCGCCTAAGCGCATCCCAGCAGAGAACCTGGGAAGAAATGAGAGAAGAATTCTGGGGAATTTTCGCAAGAAGTTTGTAAATTGCGCCCTGATTTGAACCTTTGAAGATGCAGTCACCAAAAAACATAAAACTAGTTTTAGAGAATGGCCTTGAGTTTCAGGGCTATTCTTTTGGGTACCAGAAGAGTGCAGACGGAGAGGTGGTGTTCAACACCGCAATGGTTGGCTATCCAGAAAGCCTTACAGATCCCTCTTATTCCGGCCAGATACTCTGCATAACCTACCCTATCATTGGAAACTACGGAGTTCCTGACGACACAGTAGACGAAAACGGGATTTCCAGGGTGTTTGAATCAGACAAGATTCACGTGAGAGCCCTGGTCATTTCCTGCTACTCGGAAAACTACAGCCACTGGGATTCCGCCAGAAGCCTGGACCAATGGCTCAAAAGCCAGAAGATTCCAGGAATTTACGGAGTTGACACAAGGGAGCTTACTAAGGTTCTCCGCGATAACGGCGCTATGCTGGGAAGGATAGTTCCCGCTGGCAGCAAGAAATACAGCCCTATCGCCGACCCTAACCTAGATAACCAGGTAGACATAGTTTCCTGCAAGAAGGCCGTAACCTACGGCAAAGGGAGCAAGAGAGTGGCTCTGGTGGATTGCGGAGTCAAGAACAATATACTCAGATGCCTTATAAACAGGAATGTAGAAGTTATTCGGGTACCGTGGGACTACGACTTCAACACTCTGGACTGGGACGGGCTTTTCATCTCCAACGGTCCGGGAAACCCTGAGCTCTGCACCAAGGCTGTGGAGCATCTCAAGACAGCGATGAAAGGGAACAAGCCAATTTTCGGAATATGTATGGGTAACCAGCTGATGGCAAGAGCCGCCGGAGCCAAGACCTATAAGCTCAAGTACGGCCACCGCAGCCACAACCAGCCGGTTATGATGCTTGGAACTGACAAATGCTTTATAACCAGCCAAAACCACGGATTTGCTGTGGATGATTCAACACTCGGAAAAGACTGGGAGCCGTTGTTCGTGAATATGAACGACGGCACAAACGAGGGCATCCGCCACAAGAAGAAACCGTTCTTCTCCGCCCAGTTCCATCCGGAGGCCACAAGCGGCCCTACCGACACTGAATTCCTGTTTGACCAGTTCATTAAACTCCTGTAGATGAAGACTTCAAAAACCATAAAGAAAGTCCTGATACTGGGTTCCGGCGCACTGAAAATCGGTGAGGCCGGAGAATTCGACTATTCAGGCTCACAGGCCCTCAAGGCGATGAAGGAAGAGCACATCAAGACCGTGCTCATTAACCCCAACATCGCTACCGTGCAGACTTCGGATGGAATCGCTGACAAGATTTACTTCCTGCCAGTAACCCCTTATTTTGTTGAGAAGGTCATCCAGAAGGAAAAGCCGCAGGGAATACTTCTCTCTTTCGGAGGCCAGACGGCCCTGAACTGCGGAGTGGAACTGTTCCGGAGCGGCGTTCTGGAAAAGTATGGTGTACAGGTACTAGGAACTCCTGTCCAGGCCATTATGGATACTGAAGACAGAGAACTATTCGTTAAGAAACTAGATGAAATTTCTGTAAAGACCATTAAAAGCCATGCTGTAGAAAACACAGAAGATGCTCTAAAGGCTGCCAATGAACTAGGCTATCCGGTAATCGTGAGAGCGGCATATGCCCTGGGCGGACTTGGCAGCGGATTCTGCAACAACGACACAGAGCTCAAGAAGCTAACCGCCAAGGCTTTCACCTTCTCTCCCCAAGTTCTGGTGGAAAAATCGCTGAAAGGATGGAAAGAGATTGAATACGAGGTTGTCCGCGACAGGTTTGACAACTGCATAACGGTCTGCAATATGGAGAACTTTGACCCTCTGGGAATCCATACTGGAGAAAGCATAGTTGTAGCCCCTTCCCAAACTCTTACCAACCACGAGTACCATTGGCTCAGAGAGTTATCTATCAAGATAGTACGTCACATAGGAATAGTTGGAGAATGCAACGTGCAATATGCCTTTGACCCAAAGAGCGAAGATTACAGAGTTATAGAAGTGAACGCACGCCTGAGCCGTTCATCCGCCTTGGCGTCCAAGGCTACTGGATATCCTCTGGCTTTTGTGGCCGCAAAGCTAGGCCTTGGGTATGGACTGTTCCAGCTGAAAAACTCTGTAACAAAGACTACTCCGGCATTCTTTGAGCCGGCTCTTGACTACATAGTCTGCAAGATTCCACGCTGGGACCTTAGCAAGTTCCACGGAGTCAGCCGCCTGATTGGCAGCAGTATGAAGAGCGTTGGAGAAGTAATGGCCATTGGAAGGAGCTTTGAAGAAGTTATCCAGAAAGGCCTCCGTATGATAGGCCGCGGCGCTCACGGATTCGTAGCCAACAAGGAGATGAAGGTGGATGACATAGAAAAAGAGCTCAAGGAGCCTACAGACAGCCGCATATTTGTGATTGCCAAGGCTTACGAGGCAGGCTACACCGTAGACAAAGTGCACGAGGCCACCAAGATAGACAAGTGGTTCCTTCAGAAACTCTACAACATCTACCTGATTGGCAAGAATCTTTCAAAGCTCAGCGACCTGAGGCAGCTGGATGCGGAAACTATGCGGCTTGCAAAGGCCAATGGTTTCTCAGACTTCCAGATAGGTAGGCTGGTTCTGAAGAGAAAAGCGGATCCGGACAGTTATGCGCTGAAAGTCAGAGAATATCGCAAGGCGCTGGGAATCAACCCCGTAGTTAAGCAAATAGACACATTGGCAGCGGAATTCCCTGCAAAGACCAACTACCTTTACCTAACCTACAACGGAGACCATCACGACATAGACTACGAGAAAGACCACAAGTCCATAATAGTTCTAGGAAGCGGAGCATACCGCATTGGAAGCTCTGTGGAATTCGACTGGTGCAGCGTCAACTGCCTGAATACTATTAGAAAATGCGGCTGGAGGGGAGTTATGATAAACTACAACCCTGAGACCGTATCAACAGACTACGATATGTGCGACCGCCTCTATTTTGACGAGCTCACATACGAGAGAGTGATGGACATCTACGAGCTGGAGGCTCCACACGGAGTGGTTGTAAGTATGGGTGGCCAGATACCTAACAATCTGGCAATGAGGCTTAACGATGCCAACGTGAGAATTCTTGGAACTTCTGCCCTGTCTATAGACAACGCGGAAGACCGCCACAAATTCTCAGCGATGCTGGACCGGCTGGGCATCAACCAGCCAAGGTGGAGCGAGCTTACCACCCTGGATGACATCCACAAATTCGTGGACAAGGTGGGCTATCCGGTACTTGTAAGACCGTCTTACGTTCTCAGCGGAGCGGCTATGAATGTATGCTCCAACAATCACGAACTCAAGCAGTTCCTTCAGATGGCCGCGGAAGTTTCCAAGAAGCATCCGGTTGTGGTGAGCGAGTTCATCCAGCACGCCAAGGAGATAGAGTTTGACGCCGTTGCAAAGAACGGAGAAATCGTTGCCTACGCCATAAGCGAACATATAGAGTTTGCCGGAGTCCATTCCGGAGACGCTACCATCCAGTTCCCGCCACAGAAACTGTATGTAGAGACCGTAAGGAGGCTCAAGAAAATCTCAAGGAAAATTGCCCAGGAGCTTTGCATCAGCGGCCCGTTCAACATCCAGTTTATGGCAAAGGATAATGACATCCTGGTAATCGAGTGCAACCTGAGAGCTTCAAGAAGTTTTCCGTTCGTAAGCAAAGTTCTGAAAATAAACTTCATAGAACTGGCTACAAAGGTAATGACCGGAGAAAAGTTCAAGGCTCCGGACAAGAGCGCCTTTGACTTGGACTATGTTGGCATTAAGGCCCCGCAGTTCTCTTTCTCCAGGCTTCTGAAAGCAGATCCGGTTCTGGGAGTAGATATGGCTTCAACCGGAGAAGTCGGCTGCATCGGTGACGACACTGCCGAAACTGTCCTCAAGTCTATGCTCAGCGTGGGCTACAGCATCCCTTCCAAGGGCATTCTTCTTTCTACAGGAGACGGCAAGGAAAAGGCGGAAATGCTAGAAGCCTGCAAGAAGCTGAGCCGTAAAGGATACAAGCTATACGCTACCGGAGGAACCTACAGATACCTCAAAGACAACAATATACAGACAAATCTGGTCTATTGGCCGAGCGAAAAAGGCAAGAGTCCTCAGGCTCTGGATCTTATAAGGGAAAAGAAGATAGATATGGTGGTAAACATACCAAAGAACCTGACCAAGACAGAGCTAGATAACGGATACAAGGTAAGGCGAGCCGCCGTAGACTTCAATATCCAGCTTCTGACCAATACCCGCCTGGCCCGTGAATTCATAAGCGCCTTCTGCAATATGGATCTGGAACAGGTTCAGATAAAGAGCTGGGACGAATACTAAAAGACAAAACAAAACATTATGACAAATACAATTCTTCTGATCATTCTAGGTCTGGCGATGATAATAATCGGAGCCAATTTCCTTGTAGAGGGCTCCTCCAGGATAGCCAGCCGCTTTGGCATCTCTGACATTGTAATAGGAATGACCATAGTGGCAATAGGAACCAGCGCGCCTGAAATGGTGGTATCTTTCCTGGGCGCGATGAAAGGCAGCGTAGGACTTTCTGTTGGTAACATCCTTGGATCTAACATCTGCAATATACTGTTAATAATAGGATTGAGTTCCATAATCTACCCTATGACAGTTTCCAGAATCAATGTAAACAGAGATATGCAGTTTATGCTGCTTTCTACTGTGGTTCTGTTCATCATCTCTCTGGACGCGCAGATAGAAACTCTCACCATAGACGACCAGATGACCGGCAACGTGATCTCCAGAACAGAAGGCCTGGTTCTGCTGCTTTTTTTCTTGGTATTTATGTTCTACTCTGTGGCAAGCGCCAAGAGACACGAAAGCCTTGGCAAAGGCTCAGATGCGAATGGGGAGGAAGAAAAACCGGCGGTTAAAAAGAATTTCCTGATTTCCCTGGTTATGTTTATCGGAGGACTGGCAGTGCTTATCTGGGGCGGTAACATCCTGGTAGACAATGCCGCTACCCTAGCCAGAGCCAAAGGAGTGTCTGACACCTTGATAGGAGCAACCATAATCGCGATAGGAACCAGCCTTCCTGAACTTGCCGCTAGCGTTATGGCAGCCTGCCGCAAGAAGGTCGGCATTGCTATAGGAAATGTCATTGGATCCAACATATTCAACGTATTCCTGATTCTTGGAGGATGCGCAACCGTTACGCCGCTTCCGCTTGCAAGCGTAAACCACGTGCATTTCATCTTCCTGCTGCTTGCAACGCTGCTGTTCCTGGTATCCGCCAGAACAAGCTTCAAGATTCGCAGAATTGAGGGACTGCTGCTCTTCGCGCTTTACATCCTCTACATTATCGTTACCATTTCTTTAGCTTAAAGCATTATCGGAGACAAAATAATGCTATATTTGTATCCATATATAAAGTAAAACCTTTTACTATACCATTGTTTATTATATGATACTGAACAAACAAGTGGGAATGTTCCTCAATCTGGTCCACAACCGTTTCAAGCAATATGTGGCCGGAATCTTTGAGGACCAGGGTTTTAACATAACCCCTGAACAATTCCTGGTTATGGATGCCCTCTGGGACGAGGGAGTCCTTACCCAGCAGCAGATTGCGGACTATCTGCTAAAAGACAAGAATTCCGTGGTAAAGCTTGTTGACGGCCTGGAAGAAAGAAAGCTGGTCCGCCGTGCAAGCAATCCCAAGGACCGCCGCCAGAACCTTATAGAGGTCACCGATTATGCTATGAAAATCAAGGACAAGGTCACCGAAGTGGCTATGGAGGCCGTAGACCGGATAATTAATGGCATAGCCAAAGCAGACCTGCAGTCATTCATCAAGGTTCTCAGCAAGATGGCCGAAAATATGAACAACGACATAGACCTTATGGCCCTTGCCGCCAAATACCCTACCAATCCAAAAGTTACGGCATAAATGGGAAAGCTTTATGACAGACTGATGAAGGATTACAGGCTCCGAGAGGGCCTGAATGCTTGCATAAACTGCGGAACCTGCACTGCCATCTGCCCGGCTGCGGAGTTTTACCGCTACGATCCTAGACGAATCGTTGATATTGTTCAGCATCAAGATGATGCCCAGATAGAAGAACTTCTCAAAAGCGATACCATCTGGTATTGCGGAGAATGCCTGAGCTGCACCACAAGATGCCCTAGGAAAAATGCTGCAGGACTGATAATTATGGCTTTGAGAAGCCTTTCCATCCAGACTGGCCTTTTTATGGAATCCGAAAAGGGAAGGCAGATGTATCTTCTGTGCAAAGATCTCAACAGCAACATACTCAACTACGGCTACTGCGTATATCCAAGGTCTTTCAAATATAAAGAACATCTGGAGGCCGGAGTTGTATGGGAATGGTGGGAAAAGAATCTGGAAGATGTTTATGAAAGGCTGGGCGCCAACCTGGAGAAGGAAGGGCCTGGAGCATTGCGCGGAATTCCGCAGAAGGATCTGGACGAGATAAAAAGAATCTACGACATAACAGGAGCTACAGAAATGCTTGAAAACGTGAAGAAAGCAGGACTGAAGAAGGCTGAGGAACTGGGGATGACGGAAGAAGAGTATTGCCAGAAGCTCTACACAGAATGCAGTCCCAAACATTTCAATCACTAAACTATGATTTACGAAGGAAAGAAAAAGATCTGGGCAGAGTACCAGAAAGAGATACCTGAAGACCATTACTTTTATGTAAGGAGCTGCATAAGACAGTCTTTCTTCCCGGCTTCCGAGGCTACATTCCTGGATATTACCAGAAACAAGCTGGGAAAAGACATTTTTGAAACCGAACATCATACCACCTGCGGCGGCATTGCCTACCACTCAGACGCCATTCCTCAGGAAACCGCTATGACAATTATTGCCAGGCAGTTTGCCCTGATGAAAAAATACGGCTACGAGAATTACGTATGCTCTTGCATCACCTCTTTTGGCCTTTACTGCGAGACTCTTGAAACTTGGAGAGAATTCCCTGAACTCCAGCAGAAAATCGCTGAGAACCTGTGGAAAACCTGCCATCTGGAGTTTGCCAAGCCAAAGTTCCTGGTTCACGCCAGCGACCTTATCTTCAAGTACAGGATGCAGATTGCTGCAAAGAGCAAATACAAGTTGGTGAACAAGAACACCGGAGAGCCTCTCAGGGTTGTGGAGCATATCGGATGCCACTACTCCAAGATGTTCCCGTCCAAAGGCGTGGGTGGTGCCGAATACCCTTACGTCTTGGTGGGAATGATAGAAGCCTGGGGCGGCCAAATCGTTGATTATCCGGAAAGAAGGCATTGCTGCGGCTTTGGCTTCAGGCAGTATTTCATAAAGAGCAACCGCGGCTATTCCCTGGCTAACACCCACAAGAAATTCGAGAGTATGGAGCCTTTCAAGCCAGATATGATAATCACCAACTGCCCTGGCTGCCCTTATTTCCTGGACAGGTGGCAGTATGTTATCGCCGAGACAGAAGGAAAGACATACGGACAGGACGGGCACGGAATACCAGTATTCACCTATGAAGAGGTGGCGGGCCTTGTAATGGGCTATGATCCTTGGGATCTGGGACTTCAGACTCACCAGGTAAGCGTGGAACCGCTTCTGGACAAAATCGGAATACCTTACGACCCCGCAAAGAAATACCTTGGAAAGAACGGAAAAAATCTGGGACAGCCAGAAAAACCACATTGTTTAAAGTAAAATTATGAAAAACAATATATTAGTCATAGGAGGCGGACCTGCCGGAATGGAAGCCTCCGCAGCTTTGTCCAGAATGGGCTACAACGTAATTCTGGCAGAAAAGGAAAAAAGTCTGGGCGGTCATCTTGCCAAGTGGGACCGCCTTTTCCCAGACCAGATTCCGGCGAAGCAAGTTCTGGACAGCCTGCTGGAAGGTATCAAGGATGTAAAGTGCTTTACGGAAACCGATGTCAACTCGATAAACCTGCTGGACCGCTCCTATAACGCAATGCTGTCCAATGGAATAACAATTCTCGCCGATGCTGTTCTTTTGGCCAGCGGATTCGACCTTTTCAAGGCTGAAAAGAAAGAGGAATACGGCTACGGCATATACGAAGGAGTGCTGACCAATGCCGATCTGGAGAAAGCCTTCAAGGAAGGAAAAACCTTCTCTCCTGCACCTATGGCAATAGGATTTGTTCACTGCGTGGGAAGCCGAGACGAGAAAGCCGGCAATCCAGCCTGCTCCAAGGTATGCTGCGCAACGGCTGTAAAACAGGCAATCGAGACCAAGGAGCTTTATCCGGATGCTAATGTCTATTGTTTCTATATGGATCTTAGAATGTTCGGCCGCCATTACGAGGACCTTTACCTAAGAGCCCAGAAATCAGGAATAAGATTTATAAGGGGAAGAGTGAGCGAGGTTTCCGAGACGGCAGACGGAAGGCTTCTGGTTAAGGCAGAAGATACCCTGTCTAGCAAGCCGCTGAAAGTCAGCCTGGACCGGCTGGTACTTATGGCCGGAATGAGACCTTCCAAAGCAGGCCGTGCTGTAGGGCATCAGCTCAATCTAACTACTGAGGAAGACGGCTTCTTCTCCTCTGCAGACAACCTGCTCTCCATCCAGAGAAGCAAGCTTCCGGGATTTTTCTATGCGGGAGCCTGCACTGGACCTAAGACACTTCCGGACACTCTCCACGAAGCCCGCAGCGCAGCTATGGAAATAGACAGGTACATCAAAGAAAACTTCAGGAAATGATAGACTTCGGCTTTTCTGTAAATCCAAGCTCGAGAATCAATCTCGATGCTGCAGACGGAGAGAAATTCCACCGCCTGGCAGCCCTTGAGCCGGATGCTCTAAAATGCATGGCCTGCGGAAGCTGCTCTGCGAGCTGCTCCGCCGCCGCCTTTGAAGACACCAGCCTTAGAAGAGCACTGCTTTCTCTCCAAAACGGGCTCAGCGATGATGCCGCCAAACTATTGTCTCACTGTATGTTGTGCGGCAAATGCACTATGGTCTGCCCTAGGGGAATCAACACCCGCCACCTGATATTGTCAATCCTGAAAATCTACTCTCTATGATCAGCTTAATAACAAATACGGTGCACCAGATTACTCCGGAGGGGATCATAGACAGATATCCTAACAGCTATAACCATTTTGTGTTGCCATTCGTTATAGGAATGACATTCATTTTGGTTTATTTGCTGATAGGACTTATTAGGATTCTTTACCACCTGAGCGGAGAAGACAGGCTCAAGCTCCTAAAATCGCTGATCAATCCCAAAACCGCCTGGAAAAACATAAAGGACATATTCTGCGACTGCCTGCTGCACACCAAGATATGGAAAAGAAAACCCCTTCTGGGCTATATGCATTCTGCAATTGCCTTCGGATGGTTCCTTCTCATAATTGTGGGCCATATCGAGGTTGGGCTTTTCGCTCCAAGGCATTTGTCCGGCCTTACGGAAGGATCGTTGTACTACCCTATTTTTTACAGGTTCTTTATATGGATGAACCCAGCCCACGAAACACTTAGGGGCTCAGTGTTCTTCTTCCTTATGGACCTTATACTGCTTTATATACTGAGCGGTATTGGTCTGGCTATGTTCAAGAGAGTCAGGTCTATAGCTCTCGGAATGAGGCACACCACCAAGCCGTCTCTGGCAGACCGTGTGGCTCTTTACTGCCTATGGCTAATTTTCCCACTGAGACTTCTGGCAGAAGGATTTACGGCAGACCTTAGCGGCGGAGGATTTCTGACAAGGCCGCTCAACTGGGTGTTCAGGGCATTCTTCGGAAACGAGCTGAATTTCCTGCCTACCTGGTGGGCATATTCAATCTGCCTTGGACTATTCTTCCTGGCAATGCCTTTCTCAAGGTATATGCACATACTTACAGAGCCGCTTCTGATTCTCTTCCGCAATGCCGGTCTCAAAGTACGCAAGCCTAGAAAAGGTTTCGCCGAGGCAGAAATCTATGCCTGCTCCAGCTGCGGCCTTTGCCTGGACGCCTGCCCTATGAACACCCAGAAGAAAAACCTGAAATACTCCTCGGTATATTTCATACGTTTCTTGCGTAGACGCAACAAGAAGAAAGTCAACGAGATAGCAGACAAGTGCCTGATGTGCGGCAAATGCTATGCGCTATGCCCTGTTGGAGTGAACTCACCTGCCATCAGAAGAGCCATCAGAGAAACTCACAACAACTCCATAAAGAGCGATTATTCCTTTATGGATACTTACGCGGGCTCAGCTGAGAATTCGGATAAAAAGAATAAAATACTCTATTTCGCCGGCTGCATGAGCCATCTTACTCCAGTAATTATCAAGTCTGTGGAAACACTTTTGAAAGCGTCTGGAGAGGATTATGAATTTATGGACAGAGACAAAGGCATCTGCTGCGGAAGGCCTCTGATGCTTGCCGGCAGAACCGACGCAGCCCGCCAGACCATTCAGGCCAACACCAAGATAATCAATGATTCAGGATGCAGCATCCTGCTGGTTTCCTGCCCTATCTGCCTGAAAATATTCAAGGAAGAATACTCTCTGAAAGGCATCGAGGTGCTGCATTACACCCAGCTTGCAGACAGGCTCATAAAGGACGGAAAGCTCAAAGTTTCAAAATCTTCCTCAGCGATAGTTTACCACGACCCTTGCGAACTTGGCAGAGGCTGCGGCATTTACGAAGAGCCGAGAAATGTCCTCAAGGCCGTCGCCGAGCTGAAAAAGGCCTCAAAAGAAAAAGACGAGAGCATTTGCTGCGGCTATAGCCTTGGCACTATAACGCTGGACGAGAAAGACAAGGCCAAGATCGCCGAGAGCTCTGTCTCCAGCCTTATGGCAGAGAATCCGGATGAGATAGTCACCTCCTGTCCTCTGTGCTACAGGGCAATAAGAAGCAAGGCGGAAGTTCCTGTAAAGGACTTTGCGGAAATAATATGCGAGAATATTGAAAAACAATAATAAAACACAAAGAAATGGAAATCAAACCAACTAGTTACCGTCTTGAGAATTGTTTGACCCACAGGGTATTCGAAGACACAGGATGGATGATGGCAGATCCCCAGGACAGCCGCCCCGCTCTGGTAAGAGCAGTCTACGGGAAGAAACAGATTGAGTTCAAGGGCTCTGAATACGGGCTCTATAAATTCGCTGACTGGATGCCTGTAAGCCGCGCTCTCAAGGGAAGCTGCGCGCCTGTTACCTACAAGAGCCAAGGCCTTGCCAAAAAGCTGGGACTCAAGAATCTGTACATAACCTTCAGCGGCTGGTGGCCGGAGAAAGGAGCATTTATGAACACCTGCTCTTTCAAAGAAACAGAAGCATATTCCGTATGCGGAAGGCTCTCTTCAGACAACAAGAGAGTTCTGGTTGTGGCCTCCGCCGGCAACACCGCAAGAGCCTTCTCTCAGGTTTGTTCAGACAACAACATCCCGCTGGTTATAGTCATTCCAGAAGACAATCTGGGAGCCCTCTGGTTCAAGGAGAAACTCAACGATTGCGTGAAGGTAATCTGCTCACCAAAGGGAAGCGACTATTTTGATGCCATAGCTCTGGCCGCCAAACTCAACGCCTCCCCTATGTTTATGGAAGAAGGCGGAGCCAAGAATGTGGCCAGAAGAGACGGAATGGGAACTACGGTTCTATCTGCTGCACAGGAAATTGGACGGATCCCAGACGCTTATTTCCAGGCTGTTGGAAGCGGAACCGGAACCATAGCAGCCTACGAGGCCAACCTCAGGCTCAAGGAAGATGGAAGGTTCGGAGACCATATAATGAAACTCATTCCTTCTCAGAACGTACCGTTTACGCCTATGTACGATGCTTGGAAGGCAGACTGCCGCGCCCTGCTCCCTATGGACGAGAACGAAGGCAGAATCAAGGCCCTGAAGATTAAGGCTCCGGTTCTGAGCAACCGCAAGCCGCCTTATTCAATTGCCGGAGGTCTTTACGATGTGCTTAAATGGAGCAACGGCGATTTCCAGAAGGTTACCAACGGAGAACTTACCCAGGCCTGCGAACTGTTTGAGGATCTGGAAGGCTCAGACATCTATTCCGCAGCCGGAGTTGCCGTAATGAGCCTGATAAAGGCCCTTGAGGAAGGCCAGGTTACTCCAGAGCAGACCATTATGCTCAACGTAACCGGTGGGGGAGAAAAGCGTTTCAAGAAAGAGTTCAACTGCGTAAATGCCAAGGCAGACCTGATTCTCTCTCCAGACTGCAGCCCGTCTGAAGTCATAGACAAAGTATCCGCACTATTCTAGCGCAAACGCCTGAAAAACAAAAAAACTCCTGCCGCCTGGCAGGAGTTTTTTTTCATCTCTGAAGAAGAAGATTACTTCTTGCTGGTATCAGATTTGGAGTTGTCTTTCTTGTTGCCCTCCTTGCTGTTCTTGTCCTTGTTGTCTTTCTTGGTGTCCTGTTTCTTGTCAGTAGCCTTAACCTTCTCGCCTGACTTATCTTTCTTCTTGGTCTTCTCCATTGTCTGAGGCTCAGAAACAGAGGTTGAAGCAAGAGCATAAGTTCCGCCGAAGAGGAAGAGTGCTGCGCACATCATTGCAATGATCTTTTTCATAATGTGAAGTATTAAAGGGTTATTGTTAAGTTTTGCTTTCCAAATATAGCACATTTATTTTATGTAACAAATTTTGTGCCTTGGGAATGGGAACAAAAAAACGGATGACATAAGCCATCCGTTCTCCTTTCAGGTCAAAAAGAATTACTTCTTTACAGCCTCAGCAGCGTCCTTTACAGCCTCAACTGCACCCTTTACTGCCTCTGCGCTTTCCTTAACCTCAGCGGCAACTTCCTCTACCTTGTTAGCCTCAGCCTCAACAGCCTCAACAGCAGCGGCGGTAGAATCAACAACCTCAGTAGCAACCTCAGTTACCTCGGCAGCAGCCTCAGTAGCCTCAGCAGTAGCCTCCTGAGCAGGAGCATTGTTCTTGCAAGCTACGAATGCAAGAGCAGCTACAGCGATAAACAATACCTTTTTCATGATCTTGAATTTAAAATGTACTAATAATTGTCTTTCTTGATTTGGTGGTGCAAATGTAGAAACCAAACCGGACCGGCATCCTGTGCCGGCCCGGTTATAAGCGCTTTGTAACAAAAACTTAGCAAGATGAAGACTTATTCCCCTTCTGCCAAACTAAATTCCCTTAACTCTCCCGAAATACTCCTTCTTAATGAAACAAGCTTGCCGTCTTTCCATTCGAATATATCAGTAGAGCCATTCTCAAACGTGATTGTCAGAGTCTTGCGCTTGAATTTGTAAGTACCTTTATCTGAACTCTCTGAGCTCCACCCAGGTTCTGTAGAAACAGTTCCGTCTGCATTCATCCTCATAGAAGGGAATGGAGGCATATAGCTTTCCCTTTTATACACAACATCCCTGTCTGAAGTGAATTCCAATGTATAGGTAATTCTCTCGTTTCCGGCATCTGCCACAAACATCGTTTCTACGCACTTCCAGGTTGTGCCCTTGAGTTTGGGTTTTTTTGTGTCCATACTTATAAACAGAATGCTTGCTCCCGCAACAAGCAGCAAAACTATCAATGATCCGTATTTCATAGTATAACGCTATTAATTGTTGTTCAAAATATTAATAATTAGGGATATGGAATTTCAGGCCGTCCCAGGTCAGGACTTTAATTTTAACTCTCTTGGGAGTCCAGAATTCCACTTTAATCTCTTTACCCACCTGCGGAAGATGGTAAATTATTACAGGATGAGTGTCGGCATACCAGGTGTCGTATTCTTCCTGAGTCAGAACAGTCTTCTTTCCGCCTTTTTCATAGTACCAGTTCTTGCCGTCATAGCCAGAGGTAATATGCTCAACCCCAGATTCAACTTCAGCGCCAATTTCAGAGGCTCCTATCTGCATCAGCCTTCTGGTAGAATTCTCGTAAAGCCAGAACACAGTTCCTGTATACTGGCCTTCCACGAATTTGCCGTCTGCAAACAAACTGTTGGAAAAGGCCAGGATTTTGTGCTTGCCGTCTGAGCAGTTCCAGTAGCACATCTCTGTAACAGACAGTTCGTTGGCTTCCGAATAACTTTCCTCAAACCTTGCGTAGCCGTTGCGCACATCAACTGTTACCTTCATACCTTTTTCCTGCGGCTTTCCAGCCTTGTAGTTATCCCACATATCTGAGAGATGGGCTCCAAGGTCACCCTCCGCATCGCTGAGATAATTATTTACAAAATCAACAATTGTAGGCTTCTGACCCTTTAACTTGACACTTTCAACATAAGAGTCATCGTCAAAGCTTGGATAGACTTGCGCAAATGAACAATTGAGGCCCAAAACTATTGCGGCAAATAAAGAGGAAATAACCTTTGTTTTCATAACGGCAGATTTCAAAAACACCAATAACAAATATAGCATTTTATATTAACTCAATGTTTTTTTCGCACATTATTTCAAATTGGAAGGCCTTGATATGTCAAATCCTTGTGATTTAGAATTATTGTAAAGAGAAAAATTACGGAATTAAAGAAATTTGTCTTATCTTTACGCCCTAATTTTTAAGACTAGCATTACAGTAATACTTATGAAGATATCTTCTGTTGAGGATTTGAAGAAAATCCGTGAAAAAGCGAGTGTCCATCTCAAGCCAAGGGAGCAGAGCGACCATCAAGACTCGTCTGCATGCTGCGGCCTGAAGAAAGGGACTCCTAAAATACAGATCCTGACCTGCGGAGGTACAGGATGCAAGGCTTCCCAGAGCCATCTGATAGCGGACAATTTCAAGAAACTGATTGCGGAAAACAATCTTGAAGGCAAGGTTGAGGTAATAACCACAGGCTGCTTTGGTTTCTGCGAAAAAGGCCCTATCGTCAAAATCATTCCAGACAATACATTCTACACCAAGGTCAAGCCAGAAGACGCGGAGGAGGTTTTCACCACGCATATCATTGGCGGGAAGAGAGTTGAAAGGCTTCTTTATGTAGATCCAAAGAAGAAGGCCACAGTATCGGACTCCAAGCATATGGACTTCTACCGCAAGCAGGTGAGAATTGCTCTTAGGAACTGCGGACTCATTGATCCTGAGGATATTGTAGAATATATAGCTCGCGACGGGTATTTTGCCCTGGCAGACTGCCTGCTCAACCGCAGCCCTAAAGCCGTGATAGATGAAATCAAGAAGTCCGGCCTAAGGGGAAGAGGCGGCGGAGGATTCCCTACCGGAATGAAGTGGGAGATTGCTTCAAAGAACCAGTCTAAGGAAAAATACGTGGTCTGCAATGCAGACGAGGGAGACCCTGGAGCATTTATGGACCGTTCCATTATGGAGGGAGACCCTAACTCCATTGTTGAGGCTATGGCAATTTGCGGATACGCGATTGGCGCAAGCCACGGCCTGGTTTACATCAGGGCCGAGTATCCTCTTGCAGTTGACCGACTTAAGATAGCCATCAAGCAGGCAAGGGAATACGGGCTTCTCGGAAAGAAAATCCTGGGAACGTCTTTCTCTTTCGACATCAACATACGTTACGGCGCCGGCGCTTTTGTCTGCGGAGAGGAGACCGCCCTTATCCACTCTATGGAAGGCCGCAGAGGTGAGCCTACCCTCAAGCCGCCGTTCCCTGCAGAGAGCGGATACAACGGCAAGCCTACCAACGTGAACAATGTGGAGACTTTGGCAAACGTCCCTATCATAATCAACAAGGGCGCAGACTGGTTTGCTTCTTACGGAAGCGACAAGTCCAAGGGAACCAAGGTATTTGCCCTTGCCGGAAAGATCAACAACGTAGGTCTTATTGAAGTTCCTATGGGAACTACCTTAAGAGAAGTTATCTTCGATATCGGAGGTGGAATCAAGGGCGGCAAGCAGTTCAAGGCTGTGCAGACCGGAGGCCCTTCCGGAGGATGCCTTACTGAAAAGCACCTAGACACCCCTATCGACTTTGACACCCTTACCGCCGCTGGCAGTATGATGGGTTCCGGTGGAATGATCGTGATGGACGAAGACAACTGTATGGTTTCCGTTGCGCGTTTCTATCTGGACTTCATCGTGGGTGAATCCTGCGGAAAATGCACCCCTTGCCGTATAGGAAACAAGAGGATGCTGGAAATCCTGGACAAGATCATTGCCGGAAACGGCACTATGGAAGACTTGGACAAACTCAAGACTCTTGCCGGAGTCATCAAAGACACAGCTCTTTGCGGACTTGGCCAGACATCCCCTAACCCGGTTCTTTCCACCCTGAACAATTTCTGGGACGAGTTTGTGGAGCACGTAAGAGACAAGAAATGCCGCGCAAAGCAGTGCAAGGCTTTGCTCACCTATATGATTAATCCTGAGAAGTGCGTCGGCTGCCACGCCTGCGCGGTTCACTGCCCGGCAGAAGCCATAGAGGGCATGCCAAGAAAGCCGCACGCAATCATTTTCTCAAAGTGCATCAAGTGCGGAATGTGCATGTCCAGATGCAAGTTCAAAGCAGTAACAGTCAGATAATACAGCCACTTATATGCAACACAATATTTCACTGATAATAGATAACCACAAGGTCGTTGTTCCTGAAGGCACAACGATTCTGGATGCGGCAAAAAGCATTGGAATAGTCATTCCTACTCTTTGCCATATGAACCTCAAGGGAACCTGCGCAGACAACCACCCGGCTTCCTGCCGCGTATGCGTAGTAGAGGTAAAAGGAAGAAGGAACCTGGCTCCCGCCTGCAGCACCAAGTGCACAGAAGGAATGGAGGTCAAGACCAGTTCCATAAGGGTAATAAGGGCCCGCAAGACTGTCATTGAGCTTATGCTCTCTGACCATCCTAACGAGTGCCTGACCTGCCCTAAGAGCGGAAAATGCGAGCTTCAGGCTGTTACCCAGCATCTTTCCATCAACGAGACCCCTTACGCCGGAGAACTTAGCCTGAGGAAGAAGGAAATGACAGCCTCCATCGTCAGGAATATGGACAAATGCATCTATTGCCGCAGATGCGAGACAATGTGCAATGTCTATCAGAGCGTTGGAGCCCTTGGAGCCGTTGGCAGAGGTTTCAACACCACTATAGCTCCTTCTTTCAACAGGATGCTCAAGGATACAGACTGCACCTATTGCGGCCAGTGCGTTGCGGTATGCCCTGTTGGCGCTCTCACGGAAAGGACTTATACAGACCAGCTTATCGATGATCTTGAGAATCCTGAAAAGACCGTTGTGGTTCAGGTTGCCCCTGCCGTAAGGGTTGCCCTCGGCGAGGAATTCGGCAACGCTCCTGGTAGCATTGTTACCGGCAAGATGGTTGCCGCCCTGAAAGACCTGGGATTCGACTACGTGTTCGATACAGACTTCTCTGCAGATGCCACCATTATGGAGGAAGGCAGCGAGCTTCTGGAAAGGCTTACCAAGTTCCTGGAGGGAGACAAGAGCGTTCCTATTCCTCTTATGACTTCCTGCTGCCCGGCCTGGGTTAACTTCTACGAGCACAACTTCCCTGATCTTCTCCAGTATCCTTCCACGGCAAGATCTCCTCAGCAGATGTTCGGTGCAATAGCCAAGAACTACTGGGCAGAAAAGATGAACATCCCAAGGGAAAAGCTTGTGGTTGTTTCCGTAATGCCTTGCCTTGCAAAGAAATTCGAGTGCCAGAGGCCTGAATTCAAGACCAATGGAAATCCGGATGTGGACTACTCCATCACCACCAGGGAGCTCGCTACCCTTATCCGCAGATGCAACATCAACTTTGACACTCTCCCTCATATGGACTTTGACAATCCTTTGGGAGAAAGTACCGGCGCTGCTGCCATCTTCGGCTCTACAGGCGGCGTTCTGGAGGCAGCTCTCAGAACGGCTTACGAACTCTACACCAAGAAGCCTCTCCCTAAGATTGACTTTGAGGAAGTTAGAGGTATGGACAGCCTCAGGACCGCTACCATAGACTTCAACGGATTTGCCCTCAACGTGGCTATCGCCTACGGCCTTGGCAACGCCCGCAAGCTTATGGAAGAAATCAGAGCCGGCAAGTGCAAGTACCACGTTATCGAGATTATGGCCTGCCCTGGCGGATGCATCGGCGGCGGCGGACAGCCTCTCCACCACGGAGACTTTGAGATTATCAAGGCTCGCCAGAAGGCTATCTACGAGGAAGATAAGAACATGCCTCTGAGAAAGAGCCACGAGAACCGCAGCATCATAGAGATGTACGAGAAGTATTTTGGCAAGCCTCTGAGCGAAAAGGCCCACGCTCTTCTCCACACCCATTATTCAGACAAAACAATTAAGTACTAGCATAAAACATAACGGTTATGGCAGAAAAATTATGCAGCACAGTCGTTGAAAAGATAAAAGCCATCTGCGACAAATTCGGCAACAAGCCAGGTGAGCTCATCAACATACTTCACGAAGCCCAGCATACGGTTGGCTACCTTCCTATGGAAGTTCAGGCCGTTATCGCTGAGAAACTCAACATTCCGGTAAGCCGCGTTTACGGTGTAGTTACCTTCTACGCATTCTTCACAATGACTCCAAAAGGCAAGCACCCAGTTTCAGTTTGCCTTGGAACCGCCTGCTACGTAAGGGGTTCTGAAAAGATTCTGGAAGAATTCAAGAGAACTCTTGGAATAGACGTTGGAGAAACCACGGAAGACGGAAGATTCTCTCTGGACTGCCTCAGGTGCGTTGGCGCCTGTGGCCTTGCACCTGTTGCAATGGTTGGAGAAAAGGTTTACGGCCACCTCAACCCTGCAGACATCAAGAAGATTATTGCAGATTTCTCCAAGGACTAATGCTTTTTGCGGCCCATACGCTTGTTGACTTCCTTGTAAGCTAGATCTCTGAGGACGGTTTTCTTTACGCCGTCCAGAAGAGCAGATACAAGGTATGCCCCATAATTCTTCATCGGGTCTCTAGAAACGGATACCTCGCAAGTATAAGGTTCTGCCTGGTTCTTGCGAGGATTTTCTTTATGAATGGCCACGCCGGCAAACTTGTTTATCAGCCCCGCCTTTTCTGACAGTTTCTCGTATGGCCCGTTATCCTTGTCCACAATAACCTTGAGATCACTGTATTGCAGGCAGAAACTGCCGGATGCCGAGTGCCTGTTTCCGCTGATGGAAGAGTTCAGTTTCTTTATGTCTGCGCTCACCGATACACCGAACATAGGGTGCAGCAAAGTCTCCAGGTCCGAGCCTTTGAGGCCGATTATGTCTGCCGAGATAGAAAAAGAGCTGTTTTTGTCCAATGTCAGATTCAGGTGGATGTTTCCCTTGCCCTTTCCCAGATGTGGCCTAATATGGGCTTTTACGGTGCTTCCAGGCTTGTTTGTCACGTTGGAAATGGTTGCGCCCACATCGTGGAGAGTCAAAGCCCCTGTGCCGCCCTTCTTGGGAAGATTCTCCATTTTAAGGTATGGCATCTGAAGTTCAACGATTCCTATATGAAGCGGAACCGGAATTGACTCTATAGCCTGCTGCGGCATCTTCAGTTCAGCTTTTGGAAGATGCCTTGCATCGCGGAAAACATCCATCTGCTTTCCTTCTACAAAGAGGCTGTCAATTTTTATATTCTTCTCATTTACAGAGCGTATGAGGTTCACGCGGGAAGTTCTAAGTTTCTTGGCTTGTATATCTGTCCAGGATACTGGAACATTGCCCTTGTGCCTGGAAAGCTTTTTCTTGCCCACCGTGTTGCGGCCGCGGAAGTTCCTAATTTCAACGGCGCCTGAATTCTTTGCCTCAAGGCTGTCAACTGATATGGCATACAGCCCGTTGGCTGAAGTGAAAGACAGATTGTTCACCTGCAAGCCATAAAGCGAATCGCAATACGAGAACTCTCCGGAGGAAACTCCATACCCAAAATCAAAAAGAGTCAAATGAAGCTCACCGATGGCCGCCTTCATTTTATCGCTGAGCCTGCGGCAAGACATATCCCGGCCGTTCAGAATGATTCTCCCAACCCCTATTGAATCCAGATACTTTTTTATTCCCGCGAGTTTATCTACTGAAACCGAGTCAGTTGCAAGCGTATCGGCCTTAACCTTGCGGTCAAGTCCCGCCGAAAATTTCAAATCGTCAGCAACCAGATAATCCAGCAGCAGCTGCCGGCTCCTCCAGGCCTTGAGAAGACTAACTCCCCCAGCTTCCAGCTTATCAGCCGTTGCCTTGATGCTGTCCTTTGAGAAAGACACATCGCTGAGACTTATAACACCTTTTGCAAGATTGAGGTCAAGTTTAGAATAACTCAAGGCAAAAGAAACAGACTTGGCAGAAAGTTCCTTGAGTTTCTGGTCCGCATAGGAAGTCAGTATGCGGTCTGCATTAACCCATAGCAGATACGCAGCCAATGCCAAGCAGCCAATAATTATTGCCGTGATTTTCAGTAACCTGTACTTATGCCTCGGATGATCTTTCATAATGGAACAATCAAATCAATTGCCAATATACAACAAATTCGCCGCTTCAGGAAAAAGATGTAAATTTGAATCTGAAAAAGTCTTCAATTATGAAAAGACAATTAGTATTATTCTCAGCGATAGCCGGTGTCTCAATGATGTTTTCTTCAAATCTCAAGGCAGTTACACCGGACAAAGACTCCGTAAAGCACAAGGCGCAGGTAGAGGAAATTCTCAAGAATATGTCTGTTAGACAAAAGGTTGCGCAGCTTTTCATTATAGACATAAGCCGCAATCCTTCAGAGCAGACCAAAGCCAGGCAGGAAACCCTGATTAAGGATTACGGCGTGGGCAACCTGATAATAATGAGAGGATCCATATATGAATTTATAGAGAGGGTTAACTACCTCCAGACTCTGGCCCGCATTCCACTGCTGGTTGCAACAGACGCTGAATGGGGAGCGGCAATGAGATTTTCCGAGTATCTCTCCTACCCTAGGCAGGCTCAGCTGGGAAGGATAGAGAAAGGGGCGGAAAAGCTTCTCTACAAGATGGGGCGCAATGTGGGCAAAGAGCTTAAAGACCTTAATATCTTTGTAAATTACGCTCCTGTAGCAGACGTTTCGGACAGAGACGTTGCAGCATTTTCCCAGCGATCCTTTGGGCCAGATCCAAAGCAAATATCAGTTCTCGCCACCGCCTATATGAAAGGTATGCAGGACGAAGGCATTTACGCCTGCGGCAAGCATTATCCGGGGCACGCCGGAACAAAAGTGGATGCGCATTTTGCCACGCCACTTCTCACCCAGTCACGCGCATATATGGATACGGTAGATATGTATCCGTATTTCAATATGTTTGCCAACGGGCTGGAAATGGTTATGGTGGGCCATTATTCCATTCCCGCCATAGATTCCACCGGAATTCCGATGTCCATATCTCCCGTGCTTATAAATAAAGTCCTCAGGGGAGACCACGGATTCAAAGGCGTGGTAATAACAGATGCTGTTGCAATGAAAGGACTTACCAACGAAAGCAGAGGTCCCGTGGAAGCCTCCTTGTGCGTGTATAAGGCCGGTGCAGATATGATACTTATGACAGCCCAGCCAAAAGACTGCATAGAAGCCATTGCCCAGAAAGTGGAAAATGGCGAATGGAGTATGGACGAGCTTGATTCCAAAGTACGCAAAGTGCTGATGCTCAAAGCCAGGGCCGGATTTCTGGAAAAAGGCTTCAATCCTCAGGTAAAGAATCTTGACCGCAAGATTGAAGCTGCAAGGAAAAGAGATTACCGCCTGATAAAAAGAATGCAGCGCAAGATGCTCAAGTCCACAAAACCATACATCGCCCCTACCGGGGAAGACAGAACCCTCATTCTAGACAAAGCCGGAAAATAAGCTCGCCGGTGACAGAAAAACATTAACTTTGAGATATGAAAATTATACTAGCCGTTATTTGCTTTATATCGATGATTATTGGTCGAGATAACAAGACTGTGGAAGAGCTTTCTACCCTTCCCAAAGAAGTTAAACAGGTGATTCTGGTGCAGGATTACAAACTGAGCCTGTGGAACAGGACGGATGTTGAGGACTGTGGCTGTGATGAAGGTTCTGGCTGGGAGATGGCATTTGAAGTGCCGTGCCATTACGGGAAGAACGGGCTGAGCGCAGATCGCCGAGATGGAGACGGAACTACCCCTATCGGATTGTTCAAGGTGCTGTATTCTTTTGGAAATGCGCCGGATCCGGGAGCCGGAATGACATATAGGCAAATACAAAGAACATCCTATTGGTCTGGGGAAAAAGAAGACTACAATACTTGGGTGGAAATGGAGCCTGGTTCGCGAGATATGAAAAGAAGCGAATATCTGTATAGGTTCAAGATATCCTATAAATATGCAATGGCCATAGATTTCAACACCAATCCGGTGATCTGGGGCAAAGGCTTTGCCATATTTATTCACTGCGATTATCTTGACGATCAGACCACTGCAGGCTGCGTGGCCATAGAGGAACAGTATATGCTGCGCCTGGTCAAAGAATGCAAGGATGGAACCTACCTCTGGGTGAAAGAATAAACTAGAGATTTTTGTAACAAAACAGCCTTCCCCGTTTCTGAGGAAGGCTGATTTGTTTTTACTGATTGTCAGTTATTTGATTACTTCTTGACAATCATCTTAGAGAGCTTTTCGGTGAGCATAGGGATAATCTTGTGAACGTCCCCTACAATACCTACATCAGCGACACCGAAGATAGGAGCGAACTTGTCCTTGTTGATGGCAATGATGAAATCACTCTCTTCCATACCTGCAAGGTGCTGGATGGCGCCAGAGATACCGCAAGCCATGTAAAGGGCAGGACGGACGGTCTTTCCGGTCTGGCCAACCTGAACCTCGTGTGGCATAACGCCAGCGTCAACCATAGCACGTGAAGAAGAAACCTGGGCGCCGATAACGTCTGCCAGAGCCTGAAGCTTGGCAAATCCCTCAGGATTACCTACTCCACGGCCTCCGGAAACCAAGATCTTGGCCTCGGTGATATCAACCTTGCCCTTGTTCTCCTTAACGCTCTCAACGAGCTTTACCTTGAACTTGGATGCGTCGAATACCGGTGCGAAGTTCTCAATTTCACCCTTGCGGTTCTCGTCTCTTGTGCCCTTCTGCATAACGCCCGGACGTACGGTAGACATCTGAGGCCTGTGCTCGGTACACATAATGGTAGCCATCAGGTTGCCGCCGAATGCAGGACGAGTCATAAGGAGCTCTCTTTCCTCTGAGATGTCCAGAGCGGTGCAGTCTGCAGTCAGACCGGTGCCGAGCCTTGAAGCCAGCCTTGGACCGAGGTCTCTGCCGATGGTGGTTGCACCAAGAAGCACGATGCTTGGTTTGTATTTGTCAATGGCCTGGCTCATGGCCTGAGAGTACTGCTCGGTCAGATAGTGCTCAAGTTCAGGGGCATCCATAACGACAACCTTGTCTGCTCCCCAGGCAACGAGTTCCTTTGCGCTTTCAGTATTCTTGTAACCAGGGAAGAAAGCCACAACTTCCTCGCCCAGCTTGTCTGCAAGCACTCTTGCCTTTCCTAAAAGTTCGAGGGCAACAGACTGGATCTTTCCGTCTCTTTGTTCGGCGAAAACATATACGCCTTTATAGTCTGATTTATTCATATCTTTCAGTATTAGGCAATTAGATTAAAAACTTTTCTTTCATCCTGGTGATGATAACATCAACAGCCTGCTCCGGCTCGAGTTCATAAACCTGGCCTGCAGCCTTGGTCTGCTTAGGGAATGCCTGCTTAACCTTGGTAGGAGAACCCTTCAGACCGAGCTTGGAAGCGTCAACGTCTATGTTCTGCTCTGTCCAGATTTCAACTTCGCGCTCGAAAGCCTCTACGATGCCTCTAACGTTCATGTAGCGGGCCTTGTAGCCTGAAGCCAGAACGGTGAACACTGCAGGACCTTCAACGTCCAGAATCTCGTATCCGTCTTCTGTTTCTTTCTTTACGCGGTAGTTGTTACCACCCTTGTATTCGCAGTCAACAACGTAAGATACCTGAGGCAGGTGAAGATGCTCTGCCATCTCAGGACCTACCTGAGCGGTATCACCGTCGATAGCCTGGCGGCCGGTGATGATCAGATCGTAAGGGATAGCCCTCATTGCACCTGCCAAAGCGTTGGAGGTGGCAAGAGTGTCGGCGCCTGCGAAAGCCCTACTGGTCAGAAGGATAGCCCTGTCTGCTCCCATAGCGAAAGCCTCTCTGAGCACCAGGTCTGCCTGAGGAGGACCCATAGTGATGACAGTAACGTTTGCCCCGCACTTCTCCTTGAGCTGGAGAGCCAGTTCAAGACCGCCCTTGTCGTCTGGGTTCATGATGGAAGGAACGCCCTCTCTGATGAGAGTGTTCTTTACCGGATCAATTTTTACAACGGTTGTATCCGGAACTTGTTTTACACAAACTACTATATTCATAATCTGATGTTTTTACTTTTTGAACAATTTTCCGGCAATAACCATTCTCTGAACTTCTGAGGTACCCTCGTAGATCTCGGTGATCTTAGCGTCTCTCATCATTCTCTCGACAGGATATTCCCTTGTGTAACCATAACCTCCGTGGAACTGCACTGCCTTGGTAGTCATTTCCATAGCGGTTTCTGCGGCAAAGAGCTTGGCCATTGCGGCATCAGCGCTGAAAGGCATTCCCTGGTCTTTCTTCCAGGCGGCAGCCCTTACAAGATACCTGGCGGCCTCAATCTTGGTCTGCAGGTCTGCAAGCTGGAACTGGGTGTTCTGGAACTGGCTCAGCGATTTACCGAACTGCTTCCTCTCCTTGCAGTACTTGACGGTCTCGTCCATAGCGCCCTGTGCAATACCAAGAGCCTGGGCTGCGATACCGATACGTCCGCCGTCCAGAGTCTTCATTGCAACGGCAAATCCGCCTCCGAGCTTGCCGAGCATGTTAGCCTTTGGTACTCTGCAGTTCTCGAATATCAGCTCGCAGGTTGCACTGCCCCTGATACCCATTTTGTGCTCCTTCTTTCCGATTGAGAAACCAGGAGTGGTTGCCTCAACGATGAAGGTTGTGATGCCCTTGTTGCCCTTGGACTTGTCTGTCATTGTGGCAATTACGTAAACATCTGCCTCGCCTGCGTTGGTGATGAAGATCTTGGTTCCGTTGAGGATGTAGTCGTCTCCGTCCTCAACTGCCATAGTCTGCTGGGCGGAAGCGTCGGTACCGGCGTTAGGCTCGGTAAGACCGAAAGCGCCAATCCACTCGCCGCTTGCCAGCTTAGGCAGATACTTCTGCTTCTGCTCCTCGGTTCCGTTGTCAAGGATAGCGTCCTCGCAGAGGGAAGTGTGAGCGGAAACAATAACTCCAGTAGTTGCGCAAACTCTTGAAAGTTCCTCAACGGCAATGGTATACATAACGTGGTCTCCACCAGCGCCGCCGTAGTTCTTAGGAGTAGGAATACCCATAACTCCAAGCTTTCCGAGCTTCTTCACATTCTCCGTAGGGAATTTTTCCTCCTCGTCAACTTCTGCAGCGATAGGTTTCACCTCTTTCTCGGCGAACTCCCTGATCATCTGCTGAAACAGTTTCTGAGATTTAGTAAGTTCGAAATCCATATCTTAAATTTTAAAGTTCTATCTTCTTCAAATCAGGTGAAATAATGAGGGTAGCCTCGGTAGCGGCCTGAACCTGCTCTACGGTGAATTCAGGGTTGATTTCGCTGAGAACGATTCCTTCAGGAGTGATGTTCATCACACCCATTTCAGTGATAATCATGTTAACCTGGCCAGCTGCTGTAAGAGGCAAGTGGCACTTCTTGAGGATTTTAGGGTTGCCCTTTGCAGTGTGCTCCATAGTGAGGATTACTCTGTTGGCACCAACCAGAAGGTCCATAGCGCCACCCATTCCAGGAGCTCTCTTTCCAGGAATGATCCAGTTTGCAAGGTCGCCCTTCTCGTCAACTTCCAGAGCGCCGAGGAAAGTCACGTTGATGTGGCCTCCGCGAACCATTCCGAAACTTGTTGCAGAGTCGAAGGAAGCGGCTCCGGCCTCGTGTGAAATGTATCCGCCGCCGGCATCAATCCAGTGAGGATCCCTTGTGCCGCCAGTCAATGCAGGGTCAGCTGCCATTCCGAGGCATCCGTTCTCTGACTGGATGGTAACAGTCACTCCCTCAGGGAGGTAGTTAGGAATAAGGGTAGGAAGTCCAATACCCAGATTCACAACGTCGCCGTCCTTAACTTCCAGGGCAGCACGTTTGGCAATAAACTCTCTAATTTGCTGTTTATCCATAATCTTGATATTTAATGATTGATTATTGTTAGTTACTTATTGTGTCTCTTTACAAATTCCTCAGCGATGAAGCTTGCCACGTCATCGGCATAGGTGTTGGTGCCGAATCCGGCGTCATATCCAAGCTCCTTGGCCAGCTCGTGGCTGATACGGGCACCGCCGCAAACCACTATCATCTTGTCGCGGAGACCTTCAGCGTCCATCAACTCGATAAGGTTGGTAAGGTTCTGGATGTGAACGTCTTTCTGCGTAACAGTCTGGCTTACGAGCAGGGCGTCGGCCTTGAGCTCGATGGCCCTGGCCAGGAACTCCTCGTTAGGAACCTGGCTTCCCAGGTTGTAGGCCTCTATCATCTTGTAACGCTCCAGGCCGTAATGTCCGGCATAGCCCTTCATGTTCATTATGGCGTCGATACCTACCGTATGGGCATCGGTTCCGGTGCTGGCTCCAACCACCACCAGAGGACGGCCGATCTTCTCCTGTATGAACTCGTCCGTAGCCTCCATACTCATAGTCTTGGACTCAACCTTAGGCACATAGATATCTGCGTAATTAACTGTCATGGTGCTGCTTCCGTAGCAGTTGAAGAAGGTGAAGCCAGGAGTCAGCTCCTGAGAGAACACTACCAGAGGATTCTCGAAGCCCATCTTCTTGAGCAGCTGCTTAGCGGCCTCGATGGCTTCCGGACCGGCCGGAACAGGGAGGGTGAAACTCAGCTGCACCTTGCCGTCGTTCATAGTGTCTCCGTACGGCTTTACTTTCTTCAGGTCAAGAGTCTTGTCGTAATTCTTGGCCTCCATTGAATATAAACCTTCACTCATATCTATTTCCTCCCTTTCATAAGTTCAATAAACGGATTCATATAATTTGCTCCCTTCTCGGTTACGCCGTCAAGACCCTTGCCGCCGTTCTTAGGACGTTTTACATCGCCGAACTTGCCCTGTTCCAGGGTGTTGAAAAGACCTTCGGAGGTCATTTCCTGAAGCAGGTTGATGGCGTTGTCCAGAACTTCCTTGGCGCGGCTGCGGATAATTCCGCCTTCCTTGAATTCAACTTCGTCTCCGATGTCGTGGAGGTTGTTGAAAATGTAGTTGGCGTTCTCGATGGAGAGGAAACGGTCGCTCATGAATGGCGTATGGATTGCCTCGGTAGGCATACCCAGAAGCTGAAGGCCCTGGTGTGTCCATATACCTATAATATTAAAGAGAGCATCCTGGATGTGGCCCCTGAAGATGTTGCCCGTCATAAACTTGGTAGGCGGCATATACTTCAGCGGAGCCTTAGGGAAGATCTCTCTTGTCATCTGTGCCTGAGCCAGTTCCAGAAGGAATCCGTTCTTGTGCATAGGATCCATCTCGAATGCGTGGCCAAGACCCATCTGCTCTTCAGGCAGTCCGGCAAACAGAGCAAGCTGCTCGTTGATAAGGTCTGAAGCCAGCACGGTGTGAGCCGCCTCGATGGCGTCTGCGGTGGTGAGGTAGTTGTCCTCACCGGTGTTGATTATAACGCCGGCAAAGCCGTTGATGATTCTGGAGAAATACTGGTCGATCAGGGTACGCTGCATGTTGATGTCGCGGAAGAGGATTCCATAAAGGGCATCGTTGAGCATAACGTCCAGTCCCTCGAGGGCTCCCATAATCGCGATTTCAGGCATGCAAAGTCCTGAGCAGTAGTTGCAAAGGCGGATATACCGGTGAAGCTCCTCACCTACCTCGTCCAGGGCCTTGCGCATGATGCGGAAGTTCTCCTGGGTGGCGAAGGTTCCGCCGAATCCCTCGGTGGTGGCTCCGTAAGGCACATAGTCCAGAAGGCTCTGGCCAGTGGTTCGGATAACGGCAATGATGTCTGCTCCCTGTCTTGCGGCGGCCTGGGCCTGAACCACATCCTCGTAGATGTTACCCGTAGCCACAATCACGTAGATGTATGGGCGGGCGCGGTCTTCTCCGTATTCTGCCACGTACTTTTCACGGCGGAGGCGGTTATTTCTGATCCTCTCTATCGTAGCGTCTATAACAGGCTGCACAACAGCCTGAAGCTTAACTGGATCTGTAACCTTGGCCTCCTTTGTGACATCGAAGCCTTCGTTAGCAATCTTTTCAGCAATCTGCTGAGGAGAAAGCCCCGTGCTGAGCATCGCGTTGGCGATGTAGAACATCACTCCCTGCGAAAGCACTCCTTTCTCCTTGAGCTGCTCTACCAGAACGTTAGGAAGCGGGACGGCACTCTCGTCCACGCCGTCTATGCCTAGGGCGCGGGCAATGGTCCTTTCCGTAGCTACAGTAGTATAGCGCTCCACAAAAGCCTGAACCTCAACCGCAACCTTCTCTGCCAAGGATTTGGCCAAGGCGACTTTTTCAAAATCTAAACCTACTTTACTCTGCATATTAATTAGTTATTACCAATATCTTCTTTTGCCAATATTTTCTCTGCTTCATCCAGCCACAGCGGATCTATATCCAGGCTGCGGGCCACGTTAATGGCCTCGTGCGGAATCTCCCCTTCCACGGTCTCCATCAGGGAGTAATCCATCTTGCCCTCTACAAGCCCGCGGACCTTCAGCCTTCTAAAGAAGTCTCCCGGAACATTGTAGTGAGTGGTCATAAGTACGGATATCCTCCTATCTTTCAATATGTCCAGTAGAGCCTGCACAAGTGCCGTACCCTCAATCGGATTGGTGGTTCTGGCCGGCTCGTCTATCAGGGCCAGCATACGGCTTCCCGTCCGCATTCCCCTGAGAACATTGTCTATTGCCTTCACTTCTCCCGCAAAAGAGGAAAGGCCGGATGACAGATCCTGGTCGTCGCCGATGCAAACCCTAATATCTTCCTTAATATCAATCTTTGCGCTTTGCGCAGCCACTCCGAAGCCGAACTGGAACAGCAGCTGGTTAAGGGCTGCCATCTTCAGCACCACGCTCTTTCCGCCCATATTGGCCCCTATTATCGTCACGCTCTCCAGTCCAAATCTGAGATCCACTGGCTGGAACTGCTTCTTCTTTCCGCCTAGGGCCGCCTGATTCTCATACACGTGCACAATGAACGGATGGAACATTCCATTGTACTCAGTTTCGGAATCCTCTGAAACAACTGGGATGCAAAGCCCCATCATCTTCATTTGCAAGCACTTTGCAAGGAGAACGTCCAAATCTCCCATTGCGTCTATGGCCTGCCTTATCTCAGCGATATGATTCTTAAGAAGATGGCTCAGGTTCTCCCTGATATCTCTTTCCAGAAGCCTTTCCTTCTCTATGAGTTCCAGCAGCCTGTCTGAGGTTACGGAAACATCAGGACTAAGCCCCTGGAGCTTCTTTATATCTGCCCTAATCCTTCCAAGTTCCTTGGAATAAATGTCATACACGTAGAAGCTCTCTATCTTCATTCCCTCAGGATCCAGTATGGAAACCACTTTTTCCATATCTGGAATCTCTACGCCATCTAGTCCTAAAGCCTTCACCCCTTCGCTTACGTGGCCGGCTAACAGCCCTACGTACTTTATCTCGAACAGATCCACGTCATCCAGCACCACATCTCTGGAGAGCCTGTCCAGCGTGCCGGTTATGTCTCTAAGGCACATAAGCCTGTGCTTCAGAGCCGCCAGAGAAGAAGAAACCTGCGGAGTGGTATTGCTGTAAAGAGTTTTGTAGCAATCTCCTAGCGTCTTGTACGCCTTCTCTACATCCTCTCTGGTCTGCATCATAGGAGAATGCAGCAGACGTGTGCGGCCGCAGGCAGACTGCAGCTGCAGGTCGTCGAACATAAACCTTATTCCGCACGGTATGTCAAGGCACTCTCTAAACAGCATATCAAATTGTTTCTCTGTTCTTTACTATATCATATACAGGCACTCCTACCGCCTGTCTCATTTTCTCGCACAGCACATCCGAATCAAGCACAAATCCTCTCGGGCTTGTCGGATTTACGCAAACTGCAATCAGCTTGCTCTTTCTGAGAACCTTCAGATGACCTCCCTTTTTCAGGAAAACCCTGTAGGCTTCTTCAGAGACGAATATTTTGGTGAAGTCTGTCACCATCAGATCTATCTCCTTCACCCTCTTGGAATCGGAGATCATCCCCAGGAACCTGTCTGTCAAAGCTCCTGCAGCAAATACCGCCACGCTCCTCCCCGTCACATCATCTTTGATCTTATCAATTGCCAGGGAAGACTCCACGTGGAAATCAATCAGATTTCCGTCAGAATCTATTCCCCACACTCCTTTTTCCAGCCCTTCAAACTTCCGGCAGACCGCTTCATCTGCCCTTTCCAGCCGCACCAGTTCCACTATGAACTTTGTCCTCCTTACCAGCGTTGCCATATCAACCGAATAGGCCGCTCCCGTTGTAAGTACCAGGCTTTCACTAATTACGGGAGATGCGCTACTCAGCCTGGAAAGCGCTCCATCTACAATCGTAAGGTCCGGACTGAACTTTTCCACGCCACTGGCCCATCTTGCCAGAGACTGCGCAGATGAAGGCCCGCTCAGCAGAACCTTTCCCCCTCTAAGTACCCGGGCAGTAACTATCCTGCCCAATGAACTTCTCTCGGAAGTGATCTCCAGAAGCTCGCTTAAAACCCGCCTGCGGGCATAAAAGACTTCTGAAGTCGAGAAAATGGTTCCTTCCTTGAGTATTATCTCAGGCTTGGCCGTTCCGGTCACCTGATCCTTACTCTCCCCGTCTATCCCGATCGAGGTTACCGCCACGCGGCAGGCGGACGGTAACCTGTCCAGGATAAAATTCAGGCATACTGTCTTTCCAGTGTTCTTCTCCAGCCCTACAATAGACAGGCTCTTGAATTTGAGTATATCACTGATGAAAGACATCGCCGAGTGTCTTACTTTTTCTTTGCAACTTTCTTGGCTGCAGGCTTCTTGGCAGGAGCCTTCTTGGCCATCTTTGCGCGGTACTTTACAGCCCTGTCTTCTCTTGCAAGATGAGCTGGCTGGATAGTCATTGCCTTGCCCTCCAGAAGAGAAACAACGCCCTCACACTCCTTGTTCTCCTTGCAGAATTTGCAGTTGCACTCAAATTTGTAGTCCTCTGGCTCTGAATAAGTTGTAATAACGCCCTCGTAGTTTCTCAGAACTACCTTTCCAGGAGCCTGGGAAATAACGTAATTAGGCATTACAGGAGTCTTTCCGCCTCCGCCAGGAGCATCTACCACAAAGGTTGGAACAGCGTATCCGCTGGTATGGCCCCTCAGACCCTCGATAATCTCGATGCCCTTGGAAACCGGGGTGCGGAAATGCTCCAGACCGAGTGAAAGGTCGCACTGGTAGATGTAATAAGGTCTTACTCTCATCTTAACAAGCTCGTGAACCAGCTTCTTCATAATGTTCACGCAGTCGTTAACTCCGCGAAGCAGAACAGACTGGTTGCCAAGTGGAACGCCAGCGTCTGCCAGCCTTGCGCAGGCTGCTGCGCTTTCCTCTGTAACTTCCTGAGGATGATTGAAGTGGGTGTTAAGCCAGATTGGATGGTACTTCTTGAGCATGTTGCAGAGCTCAGGAGTAATTCTCTGAGGACATACAACAGGAGTTCTGGTTCCCAGCCTAATGATTTCCACGTGTTTGATCTTACGGATCTTGCTGATTATGTACTCGAGCCTCTCGTCTGGAACCATCAGAGCGTCACCGCCGGAAAGCAGCACGTCTCTGACCTGTGGAGTGTTCTTTATATACTCGATAGCCTTCTCAACATTGTCCATAGAGGTGGCGGCGTCTTTCTGGCCGGCAAACCTTCTTCTGGTGCAATGGCGGCAATACATTGAGCACATGTCAGTTATAAGCAGAAGCACTCTGTCCGGATAACGATGAGTAAGGCCTGGAACAGGAGAGTCTGTATCCTCGTGAAGAGGGTCCAGAAGGTCTGCGCTAGCCTGATGAGTCTCGCGGATTGTAGGAATGCACTGCTTCCTTACAGGGTCCTCAGGGTTGTTTGGATCTATAAGGCTCAGGTAGTAAGGAGTAATGGCCATTCGCAGAGTCTTGAGGCTCTCGCGGATTCCGGCTTCCTCCTCCTTGGAAAGCTTGATGTATTTCTTGAGCTTGTCAAGAGTCTCAATCCTGTTTCTTACCTGCCACTTCCAGTCGTTCCACTGGGCGTCAGTAACTTCAGGAAAGAGTTGTTTTCTTCTTGAAACTGCCATAAAATTAACAGATTAAGCGTAAAGTTCTTCGAATATCTTTCTCAGTTTAGGGCACTCGCGGAGTTCCTGAAGAGTGATTTCTGCGTGGCCTTTGGTGTAGCCGTTGCCAATAATCATATTCACGTCTGCGCCGATTCCCTCTGCTCCCAGAGCTGCCTTGGTAAAGCTGGTTGCCATAGAGAAGAAGTAAACAACGCCGCCGTCCTTGGTGCAGAGCACTGCGGTCATCTCCTGGTCTGGAACGTTCACGCAGTTGATGGTAACGTCTGCCATCTTGCCGTCGGTGAGCTTGTAGATAAGCTCATAAACCTGTACTGGAGTCATTCCGGATGCGCTCTCAACAACATCGCAGAATCCCAGATCCTTGATACGGTTGGTAGACCTAGGGCTGTTAGCAAGACCGATAACCTTTCCTGTAACGCCTACCCTCTTCTTTGCCTCGTAGCAGCAGAGCATACCGCTCTTTCCGCCTGCTCCAAGGATTACAACAGTCTGGCCGCTCTGGCAGAGTTTTGCAGTCTGTGCAGGAGCTCCGGCAACGTCCAATGCGCTCAGAGCCAGCTTCTCAGGCATATCGTCAGGAATCTTTGCGTAGATGCCGCTCTCAAACAGAATGGCCTTACCCTTGATGTCTACCTGGTCAACGTCTGCCTTGATATTCAGAATCTCGTCAATTCTCAGAGGAGTAAGAGACAGAGAAACCAGAGTGGCAATACGGTCGCCTTCCTTCAGGTCTATCTTTCCCTTAAGGGCGTCGCCAATTTTCTCAACAGTTCCCAGAAGCATACCTCCGGAACCTGTACGGCGGTTGCGGTGCTTTCCCTGAAGCTCAACGTTCAGGAGCATCTCCTTCTTGATTTCCTCCATTACCTCGGCCTCGTCGTTAGGATTCTTTGCCTGGCTCTTTGCATAGTTGTGAATATCAGTGAAAGAAGCGGAGTCTATGTTGAGAGTCTGGACATCGATAAGTATCTCGTTGTCGTAGATCTCGTCCATATTGTTATCCAATTTGTTGGCTGGCTGCGGCAGAACGCCTACAGGCTCAATTACACGGTGTGTACCGTAGCGATTTCCATGTTTCTGCATAAAATGTATTGTTTGTAATTTGTTATTGTTCAACGATTTGATTAATTATTTGCGTGGTTTGAGGCCAAGAATTTCGCGAGCTTCGTCAGAGTTGGCAATTGGCCTGCCGAGTTCATTGGCAAGGCGTACTACCTTCTCTACCAGGGCGCCGTTGGAGGGTGCCAGAACGCCTCTGGAAAGATAGAGGTTGTCCTCAAAGCCCACTCTTACGTTACCTCCCATTGCAATGGCTGCAGCAGCCATCGGGAAAGCGTGGCGGCCTACTCCGGTAACGGTCCAGGTGCTGCCTGTAGGGATTCCATTTACCAGCCAGCAGAGGTTGGCAACGGTTGCAGGAGTACATCCAGGAACACCCAGCACGAAATTGAACTGCATAGGAGCTCCAGGAGCCTGGCCCTTGCGAGCCATATTGAGTATAGTATCAAGATGCCCCATCTCAAAGCACTCGTACTCAGGCTTTATTCCCCTTTCCATCATTCTTGCTCCGAATGCCCTCATAGTAGGCATCGTGTTGTCGAATATCTCGTCTCCAAAGTTGCAGGTTCCACAGTCCAGCGTAGCCATTTCAGGCAGCGGATCTGTGTCTGTGCTCTGGAGTCTCTCGTCTGGAGTCATTCCCACTGCACCTCCAGTTGAAGGAATCAGTATGACATTTGGGCAAACCTTCAGGATGGCCTCTTCGCACTCCTGAAAGCGGTCTCTGGACTGCGTAGGAGTTCCATCGTCCCATCTTACGTGAAGGTGGACTATGGCGGCGCCAGCGTCAACGGCGCTCTTAGCCTCTCTTACTATTTCCTCTACGGTGTAAGGAACGGCAGGATTCTGCTCCTTGGTTACCTCGGCGCCGCAGATCGCAGCTGTGATTATAAGCTTATCCATATCTCAACTATTTCTTTCTCTGGCACTTGGCAGGAACTACACAAGTTCCGCTTGCACGGCAAACTACTATTGGCTCCTCAAGCACGTCGGCTGCCGAGTCTGATACCTCTGGGCGAGGAACTATAACCTTGCGGGCCTCGAACACCATCTTGCGTGATGTATTTCCCACGTGGGTAATCTCGCCGGTAGCCTCGATATAGTCACCTGCAAACACTGGAGCTATGAATTCCACGTTGTCGTAAGCCTTGAAAAGGCCCTCGTCGCCATCGTTGATAATGAGGAGTTCTGTTGCCACATCTCCAAAGAGCTTAAGCATATGGGCTCCGTCAACAAGGCCTCCGCCGTAATGAGCGTCTTCTCCGCCCATTCTTACTCTGATCAGTGATTTTGCTCCCATATTATTCTCTTACTTTCTGGAGGTTGTTGGTTGACTGGTACAGGTGAGTTACAAATACGTGAGGAGTGATAACTGCCTCAGGCTTAATCTCTCCTGCTGGCACAATCTTCTCTGCCTCAACAATTACCACGTCTGCTGCAGTTGCCATCAGAGGGTTGAAGTTCTGGGATGTTCCAACATAGATGCAGTTTCCTCTCTCGTCTGCAACGGTAGCGCCAATCAGTGCGATGTCTGCGTGCAGAGGCTTCTCGAGGAGGTAAGTCTTGCCGTCAACCTCAACTGTAGGCTTTCCCTCAGCGATTACTGTTCCCATTCCGGTAGTTGTCAGAACGCCGCCAAGGCCAGCTCCGCCGCAGCGGATTCTCTCTGCCAGGGTTCCCTGAGGGCAGAATTCAATCTCCAGCTCGCCAGCATTCATCTGGGCTGCAGTGTCCGGATTTGTTCCGATATGGGAAACATAAAGTTTCTTGATCTTATGGGCTCCGATAAGATTTCCAACTCCAATTCCCTGATATGCAGTATCATTGGAGATGAGGGTCAGATCCTTTACATCACTCTTTGCAAGAGCGTCGAGGATGTCCAGTGGAGAACCGGCTGAGAGGAAACCTCCAACCATGATTGTCATGCCGTCCTTAATCATAGAAACGGCTTCCTGTAATGAAATTCTTTTATCCATAAGAAAACGATTTTGAATTTATTTGTATTTCAATTATTTATATGCGTTAAAAAACTCTGCTCTGCCTTGGGGGATTCCGAAAAGCCTTAATGGCGTCCAAAATCAAACAAATATAATTAAAAATATCGAGAAAAAATAACAACGATGTTATATTTTTATTTAAGGATATTTTTTGTAAATTCGCAAGATAGCAGACAAGGTTGTCTGCAACGTTTTGCTAAAACATTCGGAATATGGATTTCAAAAACCTAATCATCCAGAAAGAAGAAAACATCTGCATTGTCAAGATCAACAATCCCCAGAGTATGAACGCCCTCAACTCAGAAGTTCTGAGTGAACTGGACGCGGCATTTTCCTGCATTGAGCAAGACTCTGAGATTGATGCAGTTATACTTACGGGAGAAGGACGCGCCTTTGTTGCCGGAGCGGATATTTCCCAAATGAGTACAATGAACGCCGCCCAGGGAAAGGAATTCGGCGTCCAGGGTTCAAGGGTCTTCCGCAAGATCGAGCTGCTGCCTAAACCGGTTATCGCCGCCATCAATGGCTTTGCGCTGGGAGGAGGCTGCGAGCTTGCTCTCTCCTGCGACATCCGCATCGCTTCCGCCAAGGCCAAGATCGGCCAGCCGGAAGTCGGATTAGGCATCACCCCGGGTTTCTCCGGCACTCAGAGGCTTCCAAGAATCGTGGGTGAAGGAAGAGCCAAAGAGCTGATTTACACCGCAAAGGCCATCACAGCAGACGAGGCTTTCAGAATAGGCCTGGTTAACAAGGTAGTTGAACCGGAAGAACTTATGGATGCAGCTATGACTATGGCCAAGACCATCGCCAAGAACGCTCCCGTTGCAGTAAGGCTCAGCAAAGAGGCTATAGGCCGCGGAATGCAGACAGACATAGACTCCGCCATCGCCATAGAGAACAGCCTGTTCGGCATCTGCTTCTCAACGGAAGACCAGAAAGAAGGAATGAAGGCTTTCTTTGAAAAGAGACCGCCTGTTTGGAAAAAGAAATAAGACAAAACACACTATAAACATTAACATTTAAAATCTTCAAAACATGAAAGTTGCAGTTGTTGGTAACGGAACAATGGGCCACGGCATAGCACAGGCATTCGCCACCGCCGGCCACGATGTTCTCCTCAAGGGACGCAGCGAAGCATCTCTGGGAAGAGCCCACAAAGCCATCGAGAAATTCCTCAACAGAAGCGTTGAGAAGGGAAAGATGGAAGCTCAGGTTAAAGACGAGATTATCGCCAGAATCAAAGACACCCTCAACTATGAAGACCTCAAAGACGCTGATCTGGTAATAGAGGTTGTAGCCGAGGATATGGCTGTAAAGAAAGAAATCTGGGAGACTCTGGACAAAGTATGCAAGCCTGAGGCTATTCTTGCTTCCAATACTTCATCGCTGAGTATCACCGCTATAGCAGCATTCACCTCACGTCCTCAGAACGTGATTGGAATGCACTTCTTCAACCCGGTTCCTCTGATGAAGCTCGTTGAGGTTATCAAGGGACAGCTTACCTCCCCTGAAGTTCACGACAAGGTTGTGGAGATTGCAAAGGCTATCGGCAAGAGCCCTGTTTCAGTTAACGAGGCTCCTGGTTTTGTAGTAAACAGAATCCTCATTCCTCTTGTAAACGAGGGAGTTGGAATCCTGGCAGACGGTATCGCAACCAAGGAGGAGATAGACGCCGCAATGATGATGGGCGCCAACCATCCTATGGGTCCTCTGGCTCTTGGAGACCTGATTGGCCTGGATGTTTGCCTTGCCATTATGGAAGTTCTCTACAACGAGTTCGGAGACAGCAAGTATCGTCCGCATCCACTTCTGAGGAAGATGGTAAGGGCTGGCCTTCTCGGACGCAAGACCGGCAAGGGCTTCTACGACTATACCAAATAGCCGCTGCCGCTTAAACACCTGTAAGAAAGGTCTTTACGCAAACATCCCCTCCGTAAAACACAGAGGGGATGTTTATTTAATATGCTATTTATCAATCAATTAAGCGGCAGCACTTACGGCCGCAGCAGCAGGCTACTAATGATTGGCGGATGAATCAAACCAGTAGCCGTTCCACTTCCAGAAAAGGCTAGGATCTGCCCCGTCTTTGAAATCTATGTTGTCATTCTCTGGATAGAAAACAACATAGCCCCTCTGAGGAGTATACTCCGGAAGGTATTTCTCTTCTGTATTCACAGGTTTGAGAATCTTGTCGCCCTTAGGGTCATAGGTCCAGAACATCAGGTTCTGGTAAACCCCTATTCCGTCATCTCCATCCCATAGCCTATGGCAAACAAGTCCAATTGCCCATTGTTCTTCCATTGGCATTTCCCAAGCCTTCAGGGCAAAATTGTCTTCATACTCAGGACTAGGGAAAACGCAGCTGATGAAATGGTTCTTCTCATCTTCCTTGAAAACACCCTTGGTAGGCTCTCCCAGATGATTGGTTCCGTTTGCCCATTCCAGAAGCATCTTCATAGGATAAACCTCTGCAATTGCCTTCAGAATTGCTTTCATATCAGGAGTCTCGGAGTCTTTCTGAAGAGGAACTGCTATGCTCAGCTTTGGCCAGCCTTTTACAACATCGTGCTCTACAATGTCTCCAGAAAGGAAATCCTTGGTCGGGCGGATAAGGCCAAGAGGAGTAATGGTAAGTTTGTCTGCTGTGGAATAAAGATTAACCACATCCAGAGAATCTGAAGTAGGGCCTTTCAACTCCATAGCACCGTTGGCCTCAGCCTCTTCTGCAGCAGCTATTGCCGCAGCGGTATCCGGATCAACTTCTTCTGCAGGCTTATTGCCTCCGTTTTTGCAGGACACCATAGCCACGCATCCTGCAACTGCAATCAAATACAATAGTTTTTTCATAGCGTTATTTATTTGTTTCTATCTTGTTTTCAGTGTCTTTCTCGTTTGGAGTCATATTCCTTGTCAGGTACATTATCACGCAAAGGATCACAAACAGAACCAGAGATCCCGTAAGCAATGAGTAAACCTGCATCTGCATCATCACAAAGCTGAACATCAGGAATATAAAGGTCAAAAGTCCAAGAAGGTAAGCAGACTTGTGCTTGAGAATTCCCTTGAAATATGCCGTCAGGGCCAAGGTTGTCATAACAGATGCAACAAGGTATGCCTTGCCAAAGGAAATGAAATCAGAGAACGACAGCAGGAGCAGATAGAACAGCACCAGAGACAAGCCAACCACAGCATACTGCAACAAATTAATCTTCCTCTTTGTAAACAGCTCAACCACAATGGCCGCCAGGAATACCAGCAGAATAACCAATACTCCGTATTTTATGCTCCGCGATGTCATCTGGTACTGGGTAACCGGCTGGATCAAGTCTACTCCGAATTCAGCCGAATCAGGAGAAGACCTGTTTATTTTCAATACTTTCCAAAAAGCCGTAAAACCGCTGTCGGACACATCTCTTTCAATTGGAAGAAAGTCTCCCTTAAAGCTAGGATTATTGTAGCCTGATTTCAGACTGATAGATGTGACGTCTCCATAAGGCCTGAACATCAGTGAATTGGAACCCTTAATACCTAATTTCAAGGAATAAGAGAAGGACCTGTTGTTCTTGTTTAGAGTAACAGGAGCTATCAGCAGACCTTCAGTGTCCTGAGACGGAGCCAGTTCATATTTTGTTGTGTCGAGAGAAATAACCATAGGCTCGAAAATACCTCTCAAATCAGATACCTTAAAAACAAGGCGGATATTGCTGACGCCTGGCTCAAACAATTTGTCAGGCAAATTGAAAGTTCCCTTGACGTCTGCATTCAAGCTATACACATTGACATCGTAAATAGCTCTATGGAGAGTCTTCTCTTCAATATTGCCATTAATGTCAAGCTCATTTGGAAAGACGGAGAAAACCTTGGTTTCTTTGTTGATTTCCAGGGAATCTCCTCTTTTGCTATAATGCCTTATGGTATCATAAATGACTTTGTTATACCTTAAAGACGGGCCGGACAGCGTCTGGTCTGAAGACCAGGTGTCGCCGACTTCATCCATTGTTTCCTGCATATACTTTTTACGATCATCTACCTGAAAGTCTACAATCTGGAGAACGGCCCATAAAAGCAGCAGGATTCCGGTGACTGCCAAATATTTGAGAAACGAAAAGTACCAATCTTCTTGTTTCCCCTTTGGAGGAGTTGAATAATTGTTTTCCATATTACTTGTTTTTTAGTTCTTTTCAGGGAGTTCAAAAATGCGGTTGCCGTTTTCCTGGCGGA
The DNA here is from genome assembly GCA_016285455.1 of Bacteroidales bacterium. Lineage (GTDB taxonomy): Bacteria > Bacteroidota > Bacteroidia > Bacteroidales > UBA932 > Egerieousia. Next base: position 41,497 of record JAEEQS010000005.1, on the reverse strand, counting down.
CAAAGGCTTCGGCGGCCTTGCAGCGGTTTTCTATGCCGCGGAAGACTTCCATAGGAGTATGCCAGCCTTCAAATACTGGCTCAAGGTTCTGGCTCTTGTGGCAGTAGCAGGCTTTGTGCTTTTCTTCCAGGACAGATGTTATGTCTACATAGTCAGTAGGATGGAAGTTTTGAGTCTGGACTCCGGTCATAACCTCAAAGTAGTAAAGGTCAAAGCTGCGGCCGCTCCTTCTCCAGGTGTCATAAACCAGGATTGAGCAGATGCGGTGGTCTCTGTGGCCGTCTATAGGCCAGTGGGTAAAGACAATGTCAGGATCTTCATTCTGGATGAGCTTGAGCATCTCGTCGTAGCGGGCTTTGTTTATCTCTGTCTGGCCGTCTATCTGGGTCAGGAACACGTGATCAGCGCCCGTAACGGCACAGGCATTTTTCACTTCCTCGCTTCTGATCCTGGCGGCCTCATCGCCTTTGACTCCTTCTATACCGGCCTCGCCTCTTGTAAGATAGACGCACTTGACGTCATAGCCGGCACGTTTCATAAGAATCATTGTTCCGCCGCAGCCGGTCTCAGGATCATCCGGATGAGCCCCTATCACCAGAACTTTCTTTGGCAGAGTTCCGTCAATAATCTGTTGAGTCAGAACAGGATAATTAGTGGTTATCTGATCCACTCCCAGAGCGGCCATACGCTTTATGTCGCGTTTTTTGTCCACAGTCCAGACGTTGACTTCCATACCCAGGTCGTGAGCCCTCTTAACCCAGTCGGGATGCTTGTCAAATACAGAGTAATGGTAATCCAGACCCTTGATGCCCAGAGCATTGAGTTCCTCAGGAGATTTCTCTCCGCCCAGGTATTGAACCATAGTCTTGGGATACTTCTTTGCGGCAGCCTTGCAAACTTCCAGGCTGAAAGAGATTATGGTCAGATTGTCCATATCTATGCGGTGCTTCTTCAAAGCCTGTGCAACTTTGTCAAAACAAGGAACATAGCCGTCTTTATCGCGATAGTCTTCCTTAATCTCCAGGATTGGGCGTATCTTGCACTTCTTGATAAGGTCCAGAAGTTCATCCAGCGAAGGCACTGCCTCGCCATTGGAAAGCCTCTCTCCCCTAACCGTAGCAAAAGTCTCTTTCTGGACATCTGCCAGAGAAACTATCTTTGGACCGTGGCAGACAACAAGCTGATTATCAGAGGTAAGGTTAACGTCAAACTCGGAGCCCCAAGCTCCAATCTCATCTGCCGCCTTATAAGAGGCTAGGGAATTCTGCGGAGTGGCTGTATTTCCGTGTCCCGTTGCGTTAACATTCCAGTGGCCGCGATGGGCTATAACCTTGATTTGGGCGTTTGAAACGCTGTAAACCGATAAAAAAGAAATCAGAAAAACCGTTAGATATTTAAATGGACGCATATCTGAAAGCATTATTTGTTCAAAGTTAAGAAATTTCTTTTCTACTTTTGCACAGTACCAAATTCTAGAACCAATGAAAGAAATCTATCTGGCTGGCGGCTGTTTCTGGGGCGTGGAGCACTTTTTCTCGCTCATAGACGGCGTTGTAAAGGCCGAGGCGGGCTATGCAAACGGAAACATATCATTTTGCGGAAACCCAGAAGGAGAAGGCCCATCCTACAAAGAAGTCTACACAGATAAAACGGGTTTTGCAGAAACTGTAAGGGTCACCTATGACTCGGACAAGATTGGCCTGGATTCTCTGATAAGACTATATTTCAAGATAATAGATCCCCTATCGCTAAACCGCCAGGGGCACGACGAAGGAACAAGGTACCGCACCGGCATTTTCTATTCCATCGCTGAGGATTATCCGGTTATTAAGGCGGTTTATGACGAGCTGGAAAAAAGAAGAGGACAGAAGTTCGTGGTTGAACTCTGCCCGCTAGAGTCTTTCTTCAAGGCCGAGGAATACCATCAGGAATATCTTTTCAAGAACCCTTCAGGATATTGCCATCTACCACTGGAGATGTTCAGGTTTGCCCGCAGCTACAAGGCTGGCGACCCTATTGAATAAACCCTGCGAAATAGCCTGAAAATACGGTTGTAGTCAGCAGGTATCCGATTATCGTTGAAACAGCTACGGAAATCAGGCCTGGTATCATGAAACTGTGGTTGAGAAGATACTTGCCTATCACCGTGGTGCCGCTTCGGTCGAAGTTCACGGTCGCGATGTCTGAAGGATAGTTAGGGATGAAGAAGTATCCGTAAACGCTCGGGAGTATTCCCAGCAGTACAGGACCGGCTATTCCAAGCTCGTAGGCCAGAGGCAGCATTGCCACAACCACCGCTCCCTGGGAATTGATGAGCACAGAAACCAGGAAGAAAACAAAGGCTATGCTCCAAGGATAGTTGGAAACAAGGTCTGCCAGCATAACCTTCATCTGGTCCAGATAGTTGCTGAAGTATGTATCTGCAAGCCAGGCAATTCCGTAGATTGCGACAACAGCCACCATACCGCTCTGCCAAACCGCTCCGCCCACTGCCTTCTTAGGCTCGGCCCTGCAGAACATTATGTTTAAGGCTGCGGCAGTAAGCATTATGATCTGGATGATAATATTCATCTTAGGAATGCCCATATGCTGAGCCATAGTAATGCTCTCACCGTTCTTGTCTACGTGAATCATCTGGCAGAAAGCAAAGAACACTATCACCAGCAGCGCCCCCAGGAACACGTAAACAGAAGCCTTTGCGCTCTTGCTAATGGTTTTGTTAAGGGTGGTGGCACTATTGCCGTACATATATTTGAAAGTCTCCGGATCTGCCTTTCTTCTAAGGAAATCAGCGTCTTTGTCTAGGTCTTTTCCTCTGCGATATGAATACAGAGAGGCGCAGATAAGGCCGCAAAGGCAAGCCGGGATGGTAATCATCAGAACCTGGGGGATGGAAACCATAAATCCGTTGGCATTGGAAATGGTAACAAAAGCCACAACCGCCGCTGCAATCGGAGAGCAGGTAATCCCCACCTGAGAAGCAATGGACGCAACTCCGCAAGGCCTTTCCGGACGGATATTCTTCTTGAGGGCTATGTCGCAGATGATTGGCATCAGCGTATAGACCACGTGGCCGGTTCCTACCAGAACCGTCAGGAAGAAAGTGGTAATAGGAGCCAGGAAAGTGATGTTTCCAGGGTGTTTCCTCAGCATTTTCTCGGCAATCTGGATCATCCAATCCATACCGCCTGAAGCCTGAAGGGTTCCGGCGCAGGTAACGGCCGCTATTATAATGTAGATTACGTCTGTAGGAGGCGTTCCGGGCTTCATCCCGAAGCCGAAAACAAGAATGGCCAGACCAATACCTGATATTGCACCAAGGGCGAGACTGCCGTAACGTGAACCCACATACAATGCTGCCAGCACTATAAGGAGTTCTATAATCATAAGTGTACTCATAGGTTATTGTTTGATTACCCAAAGATAACCATTTTGCTCACCATTTCACAGCATTCAGTCAGGCAACTTTGCATTTTTTTTACAAATAAGTATCGTTGCACACAATCTTCACTCTCATAGCATCTATCATAGGGATTAAGGTTGTTAGTTGGGCAAGTTGTATTATATTTGCCTTAATCGCGATAGAATAAAGTATGAATAACAGCAAGATTAATAAAATCGGTGTTCTGACATCCGGTGGAGACGCTCCTGGAATGAATGCCGCCATAAGATCGGTTGTAAGGAGCTGCATCTACAACAACGTCATCCCAGTGGGAATTCACAAAGGATACAAAGGGCTTGTCAGGAAGGATTTCGAGACAATGCAGAGCCATTCTGTCTCAAAGATCATACAGATGGGAGGCACAATCCTCAAATCCAGCAGACTGCCAGAATTTGCAACAGACAAGATGCTCAGGAAGATGGCTATAGACAACCTCAAGGAAGACATGATAGACGCCCTTGTCGTCATTGGAGGAGACGGGTCTTTCCGAGGTGCTGATCTCCTGTCAGACGAATTTGGCTTCCCTATTGTAGGCATACCAGGCACAATAGACAACGACATATTCGGAACAGACTTCACCATAGGCTTCGACACGGCGACAAACACTGCAGTAGAAGCCATAGACAAGATCAGAGACACGGCAGATTCCCACAACCACCTCTTCTTTGTGGAGGTTATGGGACGTGACGCCGGTTTCATAGCTACCTATACTGCAATTGCAACAGGAGCTGAGGCAACTGTCATCCCTGAAGTTCCGACGACAATAGAAAGTATCTGTTCATATATGCAGACAGAACGCAGGAAGGACAAGACAAGCGGAATCGTCATCGTCTCCGAAGGATCCCAACTGGGCAGCGCTCAGGAAATCGCAGAAAAAGTCAAAGAGAGGCTCCCTGAGTACAAAACCAGGGTCACGACTCTTGGTCATATCCAGAGAGGCGGCTCTCCTTCGACAAGGGACAGGGTATTGGCCAGCATGCTCGGCAATTATGCCGTAAATGCCCTGATTGAAGGGAAGAGCGGCGTAATGGTTGGAATCACGGGAGGGAAAGTCTCTTACACCCCTTTCAAGGAGGCCTGTTCCAAACACAACCCCATAGACTTGGACATGCTCACAATAGCAAAAATCCTCTCGATCTGAGAGGATTTTTGATTTATAACTCTTATTTTACCCAAAGACTCAGAAAGTGAAGTCCACTCCAAGGCCAAACACGCTGTTGGTACGGCTATAAGTGGAAAAACCGACGGTTTGCGGCTTTGTATGATCCTTATAGAAGGAATGGAAATAAGATGCATTTACGGTTACATGGTCTGAAACCTTTACCCCTACTCCCATTCCGACAGATGTGCAATTTAGGTTGAAATTCATGTCGGAATAATTCTCTTCCTTCTGCTTGTAGAAAGTATACTGTATTCCGGCACTGATCTCCACCATCTTTGTAACATCATATTCCACACCGAAAGTCAATTCATCAGTATCCTTGAGCAACTCCTTGTTCCACTGCTTCGTGTCAAGGTCAAAGTAATGGTTGTAGCCAGCGTCTATCCTAAGGGCCGAAACCGGAGAGATTTCTGCTCCGAAAGCCAGCATAGAAGGCATATCCGCTCTGTGCTTTGCCTTGTCGAGATACTTGGAGAAGGTGGCGTTGCCTGCTGCCAGAGCATTGAAGGCAGCATTGTTATTTGCCTTGCTCTCCACCTGAAGACGGGTTCTGAATTCATATCTAAGGGCCAGATTCACACACTCATTCGGGCGGAAATCCACTCCGATAATAGGAGAAAAGCCAAATCCGCTCTGCTTGCAGTCAAGCACATAGGTATTGTCTGACTTTATGATGTCTCCGGCAGCCGTACGGAAAGTTATATCCTCTACTCCACCTTTGAAATGGTTAGAAGCGATTATTCCCCTGAGTCCCAGGCTGACGCTAAGCTTGTCTCCGATCTGTCTGCCTGCCGCCATAGTTATTCCGTAGTAGAAAGACTTTCCCTCCACGTGCTGGTTGAGGCTATAGCCTCCGAATGGAATGCCCTTTTCAGCAAATTCTCTCATACCAGTCTGTCCCACAAGGGCTTCAAAAGATCCTATTCCGTGGCTGAACTTGCACTCTCCGCCTCCGCCCAATATTCCGAAGCCGAACTGGAAAGACCAGTCTCCCCTATTGTAAACGGCAAAAAGCGATGGCTGGATAAGAACGTCAACCTTGCCGGTGAATTTACGGCTGAATGATCCGTCTGCCTCAGCGATGGCCGGATTCAGATAATTGGCTCCGTAAAGCGGGCCGTAGTTGGAATACACGTTCCTCTTCTGGTGCGGGCTCTGCCAGTTGAACTGGAAATGCCATCCGTCGCTGAGGAAAACAGCGCCGGCAGGATTGTAATAGACTCCGTCTATGCCTATGGCTCCCGTGCGTGAAGGATTTCTGAGGAATCTTATGCTCTGGTTTGTATTTGTAAGATAATCACCTGCATACAAAGCCACGGCAGCGACAAGAGCCGCTACTGTCAAAAGCAGTTTTTTCATAGGAACCAATGTATTAGTGTCTTGATATTATTAAAAGAGGAATATTGTTATCCAGACATTTCTTGATGTCTCTTCCGCCGCTGACAACCTTGCAGAAGCTTACATCCTGGCCTTGGATTTCCTTTACCCTGATTCTGCCAAGATAATGCTTGCTGATTCTGCCGTTGATCTCGGTGAGCTGGTAAACGCCAAAGGTCAAATCTACATATAATCCGTGGGCGTAACCCAGGTCTATATAAACTTCTTTCTGGCGGTTGGTAGAAGCGTTGCCAACTTCGATGATGTCTGCGGTCAGAGGATAAACCTCGTCGTAATATCTTGCTACATAATTAGATACATATGAGATAGCCCTCTCCAGAGCCTTCTGTCTAGAATCGAACCAGGATGATGAATACTCGTTGCTCTCTATGCTGAAAGTGTTGCTGTTTATGATAGTGCCGTTCAAGTCCTTGAGGTTCAGGGTAAACAGGATCACTGCCCTGTAATTTTCTTTGGTAGTCTTTATGGTCTTTCCTTTCTTGTCTTTATATTCTTCTGTAAAGACCTTGGCAGTGGTGGTGATGCTTGCAATGGTGCCGTCTATAGTGAGGGCATAATCCTCTTTGTCTGAATCAGGATTGAAAGGCCTGTCGTAAACCTTGAAACGGAAAGTCCTGGAAAGGCCCTTGACAATCTGGGAAGACACCGCATCTGCATAGCCGTCGTGGTTCTCTGTGAATTCGCCGGTTGCAACAGAAGCAATAACGTCCAGAACCTTGGATCCGGTCCTGGTGGTGTTGCTTTTTGGCGTGTAGTAGATGTCGCCTACAAAAAGGTCGAAACAATGGTTGCGGTCAAAGCCTTCTTCCTGCTCCTGGGCGTGAGAAACCGTTGGAACAAGCATTACAGATGCTGCCAGAGCAGCAAAGAATGCCATAAAATTCATTTTCTTCATACTCTATAGAACAATAAAATTTGGTGGCAAAGATAACTTAAAATATCTTATAAACCATTTTTTTAGTATTTTTGGGGAACGAATACAGCAATTTAGATTTTTTTATGAAAAAGGTTTGTTTTCCAGTCCTGATCCTGTTTATGCTTTGCCTGTCAACGTCCTGCCACGTAGACAAGGACTATGACCTGAGAAGCGACAATATTGATTACAAGATAAATGCCGGCTCTCAGGTAGCTGTACCGATCGGCAGTTTTACAACATTGAGAATCAACAACCTGCTGACTCAGGAGGCACGCGAGTACTTTACCAAAGACGAAGACAACAATTTCATATATGATCCCAAAGGGAAGTATCTGACGAACTTTGAACTTGGGCATTACGAGCTTCACGGGCTGGAACTGATAGACCTTGGGCATTTCGGCATACCTGAAATCAAGTTCTACATAACATTCTACAACACGCTTCCTTTTGAATTTGACCTTTCCAGCCACGTTTTAGACACACTGGGAAATCCGATTCCAGATGTTGTTGCCATACTGGACAACGTTCATCTTACAGCCGGAACGGCAGAAAACCCGGCTACAGCAGACGGAATTCTTGTCATATCTCCAAAGCAGACAATGTCCGGCCTTGGGTTCGACGGCTTCAACATTATACTTAAAGTAAAGGTTATGCCATCATCTACGATGTTCATAGACAAACACTTAGGCCTAGCCCTGAAGAATGTGAAGATCCAGCTTCCGCAAGGAATCAATTTCAGAATAAAGAAGAAAAACGAGGAATAATCCATATCGCGATGAAAAAGACTGCAAAAATATTTTTGGCGTCTGTTGTCTTCTTAGCTGCACTTGGCTCAGAATGTCCTGCACAAGACCTTCAGAGTGCCTATTTCATAGATAACTACACTTATTCTTACCGCCTGAACCCGGCCTTTACAACCAAGAAGAATTTCATTGGCGGAATCGTCAGCAACCTGAATTCGGGCATAAACAGCAACGTAGGCCTTTCCACCTTCTTCTACCCAAGAGACGGCAAGCTGGCAACATTCATGCATCCTTCTGTGGATAGAGACGAGTTCCTTGGCAAATTGCACAATACCAACAAGATTGGCATTAATGTAACCTATAATTTAGCCTCAACAGGTATCTGGACAAAAATCAAAGACAAGGATGTTTTCCAGACTTTTGAAATAAGCTTCCGAAACAACACTTCCGCAAAGATTCCTTACGGCCTGTTCGACTTTATGAAAGGCGGCGGTGAGACCTTCACCTACGACCTTTCTCACGTTTACGGCTACACAAGATCATTCCTGGAGTTTGCCGGAGGCGCTTCCGTAAAATTTGACAAGCTGAGTGTGGGAGCAAGGGCGAAATTTCTGCTTGGAACCAACAAAATCAATATGAAGGTCCATAAAATGGTTGCTCAGCTAGACGGTACAAGCTGGGCGGTAGAGTCTTACGGATACCTTTCGGCAGCAGGCGGAGGAATAAAGAACATAACCAAGCCTGGGGCCATCAGCCCTGATTACGACGCATTAGACTGGGATGGAGTTAAATTCCGGCCTTTTGGAATCGGTGGAATTGGAGGAGCCATAGACATAGGAGCCAGATACGAGATAAACGAATACATAAATGTCTCAGCCTCTGTAAATGACCTGGGATTTATTGTCTGGAGAAACAAGGTAAACGCTGTAAATGCCGGAAACACTTACATAATCCAGATAGACGACATAGATTCCGAGGAAGGAAGCATATTTGATGTGGTAAACAACGTTATAAACAAATTCAAGAGCGTTTACGAATTCATGCCGGAAAAGAAGGACTTCACTACCCAAAGCCTTAGCATAAACGTGAATTTGGGCGCTGAATTCAAAATGCCTTTCTACAAGAAGATGTCTATTGGTATTCTGGGCTCAACCAGAAACAGCCATATAAACCGCTATAACGAGGTCAGGATGTCTTTGAACGCCGCGCCTCTGAAATGGCTGAGTTTTTCTGTCAATACCGCCTACACGAGCTATGGATGGGAAATTGGAGGAATGGTCAATGTTTATGCAAAGAAATTCAGCGCATATCTTGGAACAGATAGTTACTACTTCAATATGAACCGCCAGTTCATACCTCTGTATGAGGCCAATGCGCACGTAGTAGTGGGAGTTAACTACCTGCTTTCACACAATCCTTACAAGAAGAGGCGCTAGAATCTGACTGCCACATAGAACCTTCCGCTCCAGTCTTCCGTGCTCACGTAGTAGGAAGAGTGCTTTCCTACCCTGAAATAATTGTAGAAGAAAGTAGCGCCAACGCTTACCCTGTCGCTAATGTCATAGCTTGCGGCAGTTCTGAACATATGGGAGAAAGAAACGTGCGTCTTCTTTCCGAAAAGATCTTTGTACCCTTGCTTCTGCATAGTGTCCCATCCGTCGTCTTCTTCGCTTGCCTTCATTCTTGTGGTGGCGGCTGTTGTCACAAGCAGCATCGGTATCTCTGAAAAATGAAGCACAAGCCTTGGCGCTACAACCCAGTTGTAGGCATAGCCAGCTCCAACGGCAAACTGCTGGAATTTAAGGCGGTTAACCCTTCCCAAAGTGTAAGAGAACCACGGCTCGTAAGAACGCAGGCGCGTCTGGTGAAGAGAAAGGCCCCCCAGAAAGCTTCCGGCGCTTTTCTTTTGTATAGCAAAATTGCTCATAGCCGCTGAATATGAGAACTTATTTGGACTGAAAACGTAATAAGCGTTCAGTATGAGATTCTCCATCTTGGCCACCCCCTCGACCAAACTCAACTGTTCGCCAGACGGCGTGGTAAAACTGCCCTTGAAATTGCGGGTGGTATGGTATCTGAATTCCCCGCCGAGCCTTGAAGAATACATAGTGAAAGACCAGTCTTTCTTGAAGCCTTTTCCCAGGTTCAGAGAATAGCTCAAGCCGTAGCCCAAATAATACAGTCCCAGAGAAACCTGTTTGTGAGTCTTGGAGCGCATATCTATAATAGAGCGGCCCTTTTGAGCTTCACCCTCAGCGATATCCACAATGTGGCTGCGCATATCAAAGTCCATCTCAGACAGATAGGTATTGGCCAGAACTGTCCATTTCCTGTCGTGAACGCCAATGTAGTTGGTATCCAGTCCATTCAGCTGCCTGACTTCCAGAAAGGTTTTGACTTTCTCCAAAAACTTGGGCTGTGCGGAAGCCACGCTGGAGGCAACAATTAACAGGGCTGGTATGAGAATGGCTTTCCGCATTTAAGCTAAAATCTTACCGCTATAAAAAATCTCATGTTCCAGTCTTCTGTGCTTGCATAGTAGGAAGAGTGCTTTCCCACCCTGAAATAGTTGTAGAAGGTCGAAAAGCCAACCATATATCTGTCGCTGAGAGTATAGCTGAGAGAGAATCTTCCCATATGGGTATAAGAAACGTGAGTCTTGCTGCCAAAGAGCTTCTTCTGAGTATCCTTCTGTTTATCGTTCCAGTCATCTCCTGTGTTCTTTGTGGCGCTCTTGGTGGTTATCAGAAGCATCGGAATTGCGGAAAGATGCACGTTCAATCCCTTGGCTGGCACCCAGTTGTACCCATAGCCTGCACCAAACGAGAACTGCCTGAGATAAATCTTGTTCACCCCGCCTATCATGCTCCTCAAGACTTGATCGTGGGCGGTAATCCTGGTCTGGTTGAACGTGGCTCCGCCCAGAATGCTGCCGGCGCTCTTTTTCTGGATTTTGGAATAGCTCATAGCGGCATCATAGGAGAACTTCTTGGGGTTGAACACATAATATGCGTTAACTATGAAGTTTTCCATCTTGGCCTCTCCTTCCACAATGTTGAATTCTAATCCTAGACCCTTGGCGGCAAGCTTGCCGTGTATTCTGTCCGTAGTATGGTAGCGGAATTCTCCCCCTACCGGAGACGAGTACATCGTAAAAGACCAATTTTTCTTGAAGCCCTTGTTCAAGTCTTGAGAATAGCTAAGGCCGTAACCCATATAGTAAAGCCCCAGAGAAACTTGAGTCTCCACCTTGGAATTAATATCCACCTTAACCCTGCCAAGCTCTTGTCCCAATACGACTCTATCGGCTTCGGCATTGCTCCTGAGGTCAAAGTCCAGCTGTGAAAGATATGTATTGGCAAACACGGACCACTTCTTGTCCGGAACGCCTATATAATTGGTATCTATGCCATTAAGTTCCCTTCTTTCCAGGAAATTCTTGACATTGTTCAAAAACTGGCCTGCTACGGTTTGAGAATAAACAGAAGTGCTAAGGGTTAAAAACGCGATTGTCAGCAGAAGATACTTTTTCATAATGTCAAAGATAATTATTTTTATTTTTGTGTCACCGATATTTAATCTGATATGAGTTTGCCCAGCCTTAGAATAATTATTCTGACCCTTATGCTAGCTTCAACTGCTCCCCTTCTGGCCCAAAAAAGCGACAGTACAGTCAGGGGCAAATGGAGCGGTTCGGCCACCGTATCGGGAGGATACAACTATTCCAAGTCTCCTTGGAAAGAATCAGTACCGTCGCTCCAGCATCAAATGGCAGACCTTAAACTGAATCTCAAATATGTCAAAAATGACTTTATGGCAAATATCCAGATGGGTTCAGCCTGGGACAATCACAAGAAAGCGTCGGAAGGCATATCCTTTTTTAGCGAAGATATCAGCGTCAAATTCGGAGATATTAAACTGATGAGCAGCCGTTACAACTGCCGGTCTTCCTTCCAGTGGAAAACACCTAAAACAATTTACAATTCATTTGCCCTCATCAGTTACAACTACAGCCATAGCAAAAAAGACATCTTTTCCTATGAACTTTTAGCGGAAAATATAGCGCTCAGAGGAGAAGACAACAATTCATACACGATATCTTCCGGAACGGGCTTCAACATCACCAGAAAGCTAGACAGAAACAGAAAAGTGTTCTTTGAGGTTAACCTGGGCTACACTAACATAGACCGCTATACCGAATGGGCATTTCTAAGTTCAGCCGAAGGCGCTGCCAACAGGATTTACCGCAAAACTCCTCGATCCAATGGCTTCAAGGCAAATTCCAGAGCATTCTTCAGCGCCCCCAACGCATTCGGAATCAAGAATCTCGACATAGAGTCCGGCGGAATCTTCTCCATCAGCTACGACAATGACAAATATAGAGGCGCTTACCTCAAAGATGTGGCAAACAACAACTCCTGGCAAGACAGTCTCAAGCTCAGGGAAACTTTCAGGTACGGAGTAATAACCCTCAATCCTTATCTGGTTGCCAGTTATAACTACAAATTCCTGAAACTCAAGGCAGATTACCAATTTCAGTTTTTCTGCGACAAACTCACCAACAAAGAAGTGCACCAGTCATACGACTTCAAAGATCCTGCTCTTATAGGCAACAGCGAGGCTGAATTCAGGATTGCAGAAAACCATTTTGTAGCCGTAGGTTATTCAACTTCCATAAAAAGGCCAACCTATTTTCAGCTTTGCTGGTATGTCAGAGAGGGTGAATACACTAACCAGTATATTATGGGCAATCCCAACCTCAAAACCGCCCGGTCGTTCAGAAATTCCCTTTCATACAGAATACGGCTGCGGAAATTCTCCTCTGAGGTGTCTTCCTCCTATACCCGCAACAAGAAACAGTTGGAGCAGACTTTCTTTGAAACCGAGCTAGATGGTGTCCCAATCAAGGTTTTCACCTGGGTAAACTCCGTTTTCAGCAAAGTCTGGAACACATCCTGCTATGCCAGGTGGGATGCCAGAAGGTTCTATTTCCGTGCAGATTTAAGTTACTACGACTTCAAGGAAAAGGCCAAAACATCCGGCAAAATCAGCAAGGACCACTACTGGAACGGAAAGATTTCCGGAGGCTGCAAGCTGGAGCGTGGATGGAGCTTTGCCTCTGACCTGTCATACAGGAGCAAGGTTACCAAAGCCTTGTACCATTACGACAAGTATTTCTCCCTGAATTGCAAGGTTCAGAAGGATATTGGACGCCATACCATATTCCTGGAAGGAAGAGACCTTCTGGAAAGCAAAATCTCAACTACATTCATCTCATTGGATGAAGATAAAGCCTGGAAGGAAACAGTCTACAATAACCGCAGGTTCTTTGTCCTGGGTTACATTTTCAATTTCTGAAAACAGAGCCTAGTCAGCAAACACCATTTCGCTGAACAGGTACTCAGCGTGCCCGATATACTGTATGTTGAACAGCAGGTACCTGATATCCAGAGAGATATTCCTGCAGACAGAAGGGTCATAGACAATGTCAGACATTGTTCCCTCCCATACCCTGTCAAAGTTGATTCCAATAAGGTTGCCGTCTGCGTTTATGACAGGGCTTCCGGAATTTCCTCCGGTTGTATGGTTGGTGGCAAGGAAGCAAACCGGCTGGTCGTCGTGCCCGCCTTCTGCATATATGTCTCTGAGTGTCTGTGGAATATTATAGTCAAAAATGTCTGGATTGTCCTTCTCGATAATGCCCTTCAGAGTGGAAACCGGCTTGTAGTAGATACCGTCCGCCGGGCTGTAGCCTTTGACGTTTCCGTAGGCGATTCTCAGCGTGAGGTTAGCATCCGGATAGAATTGCTTGGCAGGTTCAAACTCCATCTGGCCCTGCATATAGTCTCGGTAGGCAAGCCTTATCTGGCTGTTTACATCGTTGATCTTAGGCCTTAGCTTATTGAAATACCAATTGTAGAACGCATAGTACATCTGGAAGGCCGGATCATTCCTGACAGCCTCAGCGTCATCCTTGGTCAGGGCTAGCACTTTCTCCTTGTCTGTAAACATAGACTTGGCGTAAAGGTCTTTCTGCCAGGCTTCCACGCTGCCGTATTCCTTGAGTTTATCCTTGAAAAACTCCGGCTTGAAATCGTCTGGAACCTCGGAGTCAAATGCCTTCATCATTGCCACGAAAATCTCCTCGTCTATAGGCTGATAATAGTCTTTGAAGAAAGACTCCGCAGCAGCGTCCTTGGCTTTCTTGTTCTTGAGGACATTCATTACAGTGGAAGCAATCTGCAGAAGCTCTATGCTTCTTGCCGTTTCGTTATAATACTCATAGGCAAGGAAATACGGGTTCCTCTCCGCATACAGGGCTTCCAGCTTTTCCACCAGACCCTCATAGCGGGTTCCCTTTGACCACTCCTTGAAACGCTCTTGATACTCCTTCTTCTTTGCCACTGTCTGCATACGGCGGATTCCCTTCTCCTCTCCCTGCCACTTCTTCCAGGCGTTTGACACGTTGGCGGCCTTTGAAGAATACTGGATTCTGACGGCCTGGCTTTTTCCCATATACTTCTTCATAATGTCCAGACGCTTGGTCCTTAGCGCAATCTTCTTGGGATCAGATACATTGCCCGTGTATTCCACCTCATCTGACGTAACATATTCCTTGGTGGAGCCAGGGCATCCGTAAACAAAGGTAAAGTCCCCTTCCTTAACTCCGGAAGTGGAAATCTTGAAGAATTTCTTTGGATGATAAGGCACGTTGTCTTCTGAATAGTCTGCAGGGTTGTTGTCTTTGTCTGCATAGATCCTGAAGATGGAAAAGTCTCCGGTATGCCTCGGCCACATCCAGTTGTCTGTATCGCCGCCGAACTTTCCTATTGAGGAAGGCGGAGCCCCTACCAGACGAACGTCTTTGAAAGTGCGGAACACGAACAGGAAATACTGGTTGCCGTAGAATAGCGCCTCCACATTGGCTCTGAGGCCTTTTCCATCTTTTACAGCCTCAGCGACAAGTTTTTGTGAATTAACATTTATCACGGAATCCCTCTGTTTTTCCGTCATTGTCTGTGAATAGCCTTGCAAAACGGCATCGGTGACATCCTGCATATATTCCAGGAAACTAACGGTCAGGCCAGGATTAGGCAGTTCCTGATCTCTGCTCATTGCCCAGAAGCCGTCTTTCAGATAGTCGTGCTCCACGCTGGAGTGCCTCTGGATCTGGCCGTATCCGCAATGGTGGTTGGTAAACAGCAAGCCCTCACCGGAAACCAGCTCGCCAGTGCAGCCGGAACCGAACAGCACCACGGCATCCTTCAGGCAAGCCTTGTTCACACTGTAAACGTCCTCAGCCTTGAGCTTAAAGCCCTTGGCTCTCATATCCTTAATCCTCTGCCCTATGAGAACAGGCAGCCACATGCCTTCATCGGCCCAGGCCGGAGTCAGCATCAGGACCGCCAGCAGGGCAATAAGTATTTTCTTCATATCCAATTAATTATCGCGATAAATAAAACTAGTCTCCGCTTCCGCCCATTTCTATAGGCTCACCCTTGAACAGGCCCTTGACGGTATTTCCGCCATCGTAGAAATAGCCCTTGAAGACCACGTGACCCAGAGTGTCCTTTGCCACAATCTTTCCCGTATTCTCGTCTGCAGTGGCCTCATACTCCTCGCCTTTGTAGCTGAGCTTTATGCAGCCGCCTTCCTGAGGTAGAGGGAAATCAACCACAAAGCCCTCTCCGTCTCCCCAGAAGAAGTATGTTCCGCCAAAGCTCTTCCAAACTTCCTGGCCCTCTTCCGGAGCAATCTCCTCATCAAATGCCGGATCCATAGCTTGCGCTACGGTTACCGTATCCTTGACTTCAGCCTCTCCTCCATTGTTCCCGCTGTTTTTGCAACTGGCTGAAACTGCTGAAATTGCCATTGCTCCAAGAGCAATTGTCAAAATCTTTTTCATAATTATGTTTTTTAGTGTATAGACGAATTATATCCATGCTTAAGCTCCAGGGCAAAGCCTACCCTGATATGAGACTCGTACTTGTTGAAGTTCAGCAGAGTCTCGCAGTAGCCGCTCCTGAACTGGGCAAAAATGGCAGGAAGGAAGGTTCCCTTGTCGCTGAGCCTGTATGAGAGGTTGAACTCCAGGTTATAGTTCTTGAAAGTGTTGGACGGATTGACCAGAGCCGTAAAGTTCAGGCGGTTGTCAAATGCCCTGTAGGTAGCCCACACAGCCCCGAATCCCCTTCTCTTGAAATAGTGCGGAAGCCCCGGAATATGCTCATAATAGCCGTACCAAAGCTTTCCGCCTAACTGGAAATCCTTAATGGGAGAATAGATGGCCTCTGCATAGGCAGTATTGACGCTTCTGGATTTTTCATTCACGTAACCGTTTGACTGATGGCTGACTCCAAACAGAAAATCCCATTTCGGATTGGCAAACCAGTACACGCAAAGGCCTGGATTGAAAGCATTCTCCACCAGCGGGCTGGATGTGTCATAGACATTCCATACGCCGGTTTCAGTATATGTTCCAAGAATATCCACATTCTCAGTTCTGAACAGCCTCAGTGCCAGGCTCACCTGGAAGCGGATATCCGCATTGTGCTTGTCTACGGTGGTAGTATTGGCAGGAATGCCTGTAATAAAATACGTTTCCTTGAACTGCCCAAAAACAGGGAATCTCTGCTTTACAGTCTGGTCATAATAGCTGTCGTCAGGTATAGCGGCCATTTCCGGCTCCTGCGCATAGGCAAAGGCGGCGCCGCAAACACATAGCAGCAAGAATAGATATTTCTTCATACAATCATCAATTATAACGATTGTAAATATACGAAGAATTAGCGCCGAAATGTTGTAATTCTGCATTTTTCTTAAATTTGCAAAGGAATAATCTATATCGCGATGAAACTAGTCTCCTGGAACGTAAATGGTCTGAGGGCCTGCCAAGGCAAAGGCTTTGCAGAGGCTTTCAAGGCTCTGGACGCAGACATTTTCTGCATTCAGGAAACCAAGATGCAGGCCGGCCAGCTGGATATTGAATTTGACGGCTACCTTTCATTCTGGAACTATGCCCAGAAGAAAGGCTATAGCGGAACGGCCGTTTTCACACGAGTGGAGCCTAAAAACGTTACTTACGGCATAGGAACGGAAGCCCACGACCAGGAAGGCAGGATAATAACTCTGGAATTTGAGTCTTTCTTCTTTGTCTGCGTCTATACCCCTAACTCTCAGGAAGAGCTCAAGAGGCTGGATTACAGGATGGAATGGGAAGATGCATTCAGGGCATACCTGATGGCTCTGGACAGGAAGAAACCCGTCATAGTCTGCGGAGATATGAACGTGGCTCACAAGGAAATAGACCTGAAGAACCCGAAGACCAACCGCCGAAACGCCGGGTTCACCGATGAAGAAAGAGAGAAGTTTACTCTTCTCCTGGAATCTGGGTTCACCGATACCTGGAGGCATTTCTACCCAGACCTCGAGGGAGTTTACTCCTGGTGGAGCTACCGCTTCCAGTCCAGGCAAAGGAACACAGGATGGAGAATAGACTATTTCCTGTCTTCCAAACGGCTGGATTCCAAGCTCAAAGACGCAAAGATACATACGGAAATCTTCGGGAGCGACCACTGCCCCGTTGAGCTAGACATAGATATTTGACAAAAACCTATAACCAATGAAACGCATTTTAATAGTTTTAGCCGCGGCCTTTGCCCTTCAGGCCTGCACCTCCGCCCCAAAAGACGTCATTTTTGACAAATCCACCGTTGAATTTCTAGGAAACGCTTTTTCTGATTTTGCCTTGGGAGACGACTTAACCGTTTTCCTGACACAGAACCCGCAAGACCAGGAAAAATGGAGTATCCAGGCCACAGTGCCGGTAAAAAAGGTTTCTTCAGAAGCTGTTGATTCTCTGACTATTGATATCATTCCTGTAGATGAAAGAGGAGTGAATGTAGATGATTCCCTCTTTTTCCAGGCTCAAGACCTGGCAAACCTGATACCTGTCTTCAACTCCGCAGACAGCACAGCAAAGACCATAGTTTTCAAGTCTAACAAGGAATTTACACGCAAAGAGGCAGACGCCATACTGGAAAAGGCCGAAAACCTGAAAATGGCCTTCAACAAGCTCCAGAGCCAGCAAACCATCGCTGAGGAAAAGGAAGCTGAAGAAGCTGAGGCCAAGAAAAAAGAAAAGCCTACCCTGGGATCACTCTGCGAACAATACGGGGTTTACGGAATGCTCGGCCAGTATGACAAGCTTCTCAAAAAGGGCGACAAGCGCGCTGCCAAGAAGGTTGAAGACCGTCTGTGGGAAATCGAGAAAAAGGTTATGGCAGACAATTCTCTACCGGAATCGCTGAGAAAACAGTTCAAAAACTACATAGAAGACCGGGAAGACCAGATAGAAGACAAATACTAGATTTTGGCTTCTAGAAAAGCCTTTACAGGATTGGCGTAAATATGCAGGAATATGTTTTCCAGCTCTTTGCGCCATTCTTTTTCGTCCGTCTGTCCAAGATTGCCCTCAGATACAAGCTCGGCAAAAACAGCATCTGTCTGCTCCTGCACATGGATTTTGAAGGTATCCAGGGCGGCCTTTCCGTATTTTCCCTTGAAAGCAGGCTCCAGACCATCTCTTTCCCTTAAAATATCCATTGCGGCATAGTTATTCGGCCACAGATGGTATTTTGAGTGGATCTGGCGGTCTATAATCTTGCCCAGCTCCACAAACCTCTCGTTCTTGGCAAAAGAAGCACAGCTTTCTATCTCAGAGCGCATTATAGGTTCCGTAAAACAGATCATAATCCTTCCCTTCCAAGATTTCATTCCGGTTAAGATGCTGTTGAGGTCTTCCCCTTCCGCCTTTATGTAAGGATGCCTTCTTGAAATGAATATCTCCTTGGTTTTCAGACCATCACAAGGCTCAAACTCGTATGAGATTGTGGTAGGGAGAATCTTGAGGCTGTCCATATCTTCTACAAAATCTCCCTGTCCGCTCATTTGTAGCATCTTCAGAAGCCCCTGCTCTGTAAGGTCAAATCCGTCTTTAGTTCGGCCGTTGCGCTGGGCAATCCAGATAGAGCTGGAATGTGAAGATATCTGATGGCGTATGTACTTGGAAAGCAGCAAAGAAGAGTTGTAAACCTCCCTCGGGAAAGTGCTCCTTGTGACCTTTATCATCTTGTTGCTTCTTGCAACATCCTCTATGAACTGTGAAGTTATTAGATTGTCTCCTACTGCTATCTCCGTGGTAGTGATGCCTTTGCGGTGAAAAATCAGCTGTATTATAGCCGAATCCAGAACAATGTCTCTGTGATTTGCCAGAATAAGATGCTTCTGCCCGCCCTCAAAAAACTCCAAGCCTTTGTATTCAACTCCGGCGCTGGTGCGTGAAAGCACGTGCTCCATTACCATAGCCATTATCTTATCCTGGAAGTCATCTACGGTAGAACATTGGTCCAAAGCGCTGCGCATAGTGTCTCCACCACCTTCAATCTGCAGAAAATCAGCAATATCATTAAGATATTCGAATGACCGCATACGAGAAATGGAGGCAGGTATCTCGCTGTCGTAATAAGGCCTAATGCCATCGAATATGCTGTCTAGAGCGGCCATGGCAATCTTTGAATCAGCGGCAAATTTACAAAAAGTTTATTCCTTTCTGAAAAGAAGAGAACTGTCTCCGTAGCTGAGGAAACGGTAGCCATTTTCCAGAGCGTGTGAATATAATTTTCTCCAGTCGTCTCCGATGAAGGCTCCTATCAAAAGAAGAAGCGTGCTTTGTGGCTGGTGGAAATTGGTAACAAGCAGATTAACAATACGATACTTGAATCCAGGAACTATGATAATAGATGTTCCTGCAACCAGAGTTTTCAGGCCTCTGGCATCCATATAGGAAATGATTGCTTCCAAGGCCTGCTGCGTGGAATAAGGATATTCCCTTTCATACGGATCCCACTGGCCAACCTCCCCCAGCGGAGCAGAAGGATTCTCCAGGCATTGAACACCTATATAATATAAAGACTCCAGACAGCGCGTGGAAGTTGTTCCCACTGCCACCACATTCCCGCTTCCAGATGCTTTCAGAAGGTCCTCCAAGAAGGATTTTGTAACGGAAAAAGGCTCACAGTGCATCTTATGACCGGAAATAAGCTCGCTTTTTACAGGAACAAAGGTTCCAGCGCCCACGTGAAGGCAGACATTCTCCCGAATTACGCCTTTGCTGTCCAGATCCTCAAGTACCCTGTCTGTAAAATGGAGTCCAGCTGTAGGAGCAGCCACACTTCCCTCATAATGAGCATATATGGTCTGATATCTAGATTTGTCTATATCTTCTGTCTGGCGGTTCAGGTAAGGCGGAATCGGAACCTGGCCGCATCTTTGGAGAACTTCCGAGAAAGTGGATGGCCCGTCCCAGAGAAACCTTACTTTAGACGCCTTTCCTTCTCCCTTTTCCAGCAATTCAACGCGGAAATTAAGGTCTTCAACCCCGTTTTCTGAGAAAAAACTGAGCTCCCCGCCCTTCCATTTTTTGGCATTTCCAACTACCGCAGACCAGTCGCAGGAGCCCTGGGAAGCAAAATTTGCCACGTATTCAGACGGAAAAACAGGGTTAAGGCAGAGAATTTCTATCAAGGCTCCGGTATTTTTCCGGAAAAATAGCCTTGCCGGCACCACCTTGGTATTGTTGAACACCATAAAGGATTTTCCGGAAATATGACTTGCCAAATTCCGGAAAATGTCATCTTCTATTTTGCCATCTTTCCACACCAGAAGCTTAGAGTTGTCTCTGACAGGAAGAGGGTACTTGGCTATCCTCTCCTGGGGTAGGGGATAGGCGTAATCCGATATTCTGATTTCAGGCTTCAATTCGCTTTGTTTTGTGCAAAGATACATAATTGCCCACGAAAGAAGAAATCTCTTAAAACAGGGGATTTTCAGTTTTCCGCATTTCACAAGATTGAACACCAATAATTCACAATTAACAACAAAGGTATTTCAAATTGCGTAATTTAAATATGCCGAACATCTGCAGAGTATAACTTTTTATAATGGTAAAATTTTTGAAAATTTATCTTATTTATTTTCAGTATTTTATATAATACTATTTAAATTCATTTAGAGGTAAAAGTGCCCTTTAGTAGGGGCAAAATGCGCAACTAGGCGCAAAAACAATATTTAATATCTATTTATCTATCTGATATAAGTATATTTATACTATCTTACCTAAATTGCATATTGAATATGGTAATATTTTGCGCATCCCCTTCTAGATGCTCTAGAAGCCCTATCTAATAAAACTACGCAATTTTGTCTTATTTATGAACAAACACCCTATTTTTGTCCAAATTTGCAAATTATGATTATTTTGTCTATATTTGTTAAAGAAAAATGTTTTCAATTATGAAAGACAGATTACAGACCATCCTGAACCTTGAAAAATTGTCGGCGGCCCAAATGGCTTCTCTTTTGATGATCCAGAGGTCAACTTTGAGCAATCTACTCAGCGGGAGAAATAATCCGAGTTTCGACTTCATTTTGGCAATTATGACAAAATTGCCGAATTTGAATATCGAGTGGCTTCTCAGAGGGGAGGGAATACCTTATAAAAATCCTGAGAAAAATTTTAGAGGAGAGAGTCTTTTTGACGCAAATAATGTTCGTCAATATGACGCAATAAAAGAAGCTGGAGAGCCTCACCCTATTTTGAGTCAATCAGACACAGCAGAAGAACCGCAGTATTCAAACGACAATTTATTTGGGTTCTCTGACCTTCCAGATGGAGATCTTCCAGAGGAAGAAGCATATCATCCTTATCCGGCTCTGGAAGCAGGAGAACTGGAAAGAAGGGTTAATGCTATGCAACAAACTGAAAAAGAAGATATTAAGCCTAAAATCACGGTTTCTGAACCTTCTGAGAATCCCGTAAATGAAGAAAAATTGGCCCCTACCCCGATAAAAGTCATTCTTCTGTATTCAGACGGAACCTTTGAATCATTTGAGAAATAGATTTGCTAAATTTGTCTTATATATATTACAAGGTATATGTATAAGCTGATTCGAAGCATACTTTTTCTTTGGCAAGCAGAGAAGGTCCACGACTTTGCAGTAGCCACTATTAAGCTGCTGGACAAGATACCTCTCATACCCTCTATTCTAAGGCTCTTCTGCAATTACAGAAACCCTGTGCTGGAAAAGGAGGTTTTCGGCGTTAAGTTCCGCAACCCTGTAGGCCTGGCCGCCGGGTTCGACAAGAATGGAGACGCCTTTAACGCCATTTCCAACTTTGGATTCGGCTTTGTGGAAATAGGCAGCCTTACGCCAAAGCCGCAAGATGGAAACCCAAAGCCGCGCTGCTTCAGACTCACTAAAGATCAGGCGATTGTAAATAGGATGGGGATCAACAACAAAGGAATCAAGCATGCCATTTCCTATATCCAGCGCCACCGCAACACCTGCCCTTTGGGATGCAGCATAACCAAGGGAAGGGAAACCGCTATGGAAGATGCCTACAAAGATTACGAGATGTCATTTGAGTATATGTATGACTATGTAGACTATTTCGTAATGAATGTATCCTGCCCTAACGTAAAAGACGCATCCGGCAACCAAAGCCTTGAAAACATCACCCCTATCATAGACAAGCTTCTGGAACTGAGGATAATGTACGACGACTACCGCCCTATCCTCCTGAAGATTTCTCCGGATGCAGACCGTGAATATCTAGACGACATTATAAACCTGGTGCTAATTTCCGGACTAGACGGAATCATAGCCGCCAACACAACCGCCAAGAGGGAGAACCTCAGGAGCTCCAAGAGAGCCATAAAAAAGGCCGGAGCTGGAGGCCTCAGCGGCAAACCGCTATATGACAGGACATTGGAGCTTGTAAAATATATCCGCCACAAGACAAACGGCCATCTTCCGATAATTGCCAGCGGAGGAGTGATGACTCCACAGCAGGCCCTTGAACTTCTAGACAGCGGAGCATCTTTGGTACAGATTTACACCGGATGGATCTACAAAGGGCCGAGGTTTGTCAGAAAGATCAACAAGTATATTGCCAACACTCTCATTAAAAGAAAGTTGGAGGCGGAAAAAGCCAATGTTCAAGAGGAGAAATGATAACAGCTTCTATTTGCACAATCGGAGACGAAATTCTCATTGGCCAGATTACTGATACCAATTCTGCATTCCTGGCCAAGGCTCTCAATAAAGCGGGAATCAAGGTGGTGCATATGGCCTCCTGCTCTGATTCCAAGGCAGATATACTAACCACCCTTAAGCGCTGCCTAAGGCGCAGCAATATAGTCATAACCACCGGCGGCCTGGGCCCTACAAAAGATGACATCACCAAGAACGTTCTTATGGACCTGAGCCAAAGCCAAAAGTGGACAAGGAGCCAGAAACAGTACAGCATAATAAAGAACATACTGACTTCCAGGGGAGTAGAAATGCTAGACATCAACCGTCAGCAGGCCTATGTTCCAGAAAACAGCACTGTCATTCCAAACAAGATTGGAACGGCCCCTATTATGCAGTTCAGCTTTCCAAAGGAAAGGTTCGGAAAAGACAATCTCCTTTTCTCAATGCCTGGCGTTCCGTTTGAAACAGAGTATGCAACTGAAGATGTAATTAACGCAATCAGAGCCCATTACAAGCTTGAAAAGATATTTCACCACACTATCTGCACTTTCGGAATCGCCGAGAGCGTGCTTAGCAAAAAGATTGAGAGCTGGGAAGATTCCCTTCCGGCAAATCTTCACCTTGCCTACCTTCCCAATCCTATTCTGGGCGTAAGGCTCCGCTTGTCTATCTATGGAATCGCGGAGAAAGAGGGAAAGGAGGAATTGGAAAAATACGCTTCCTCTCTGAAGGCAATTCTCGGCGATGCAGTTTACGGAGAGGGAGATACCAACCCGCAGACCGTGGCGGGAGAGCTTCTGCTGGAAAGGGGCGCCACAATCAGCACTGCAGAATCCTGCACCGGAGGTTACGTGGCTCATCTTCTTACAGAAATTCCTGGCTCAAGCCGGTATTACTGGGGCAGCGTTGTAAGTTACGACAACTCAGTGAAAATCAACACTCTTGGGGTTAGTTCCAATACCATAAAGAAATACGGGGCGGTTAGCAGAGAATGCGTTAAGGAAATGGCTGAAGGAGTGAGAAAAAAGCTAGGCACTACCTATTCCATATCCACATCCGGCATTGCGGGCCCAACCGGCGGAACTGCAAAGAAACCTGTCGGAACATTGTGGATGGCGGCCAGCGGTCCAAAGGGAACAGTTACCGCTACCATTGTTTCCAAGAGTACCCGCAAGATCAACATAGAAAGGTTCGCCTCAAGCGCCCTAGACCTTTTCAGAAAGAGTCTTATTGCAGGAAAAATTTGAAACACAATAACATAAAGATATGAAACGCATTATTACCAAGAGTATTCTCTTGACATTAACAATCTCAGCCATGATTGCCTGTACAGAAAAGAAAGCGGCAGATCCAGTTGCCCAAGCAATGCAGAAAGTTGATTCACTGATGGTCGACAGGTACACCCCTATCGACACTATGTTCGCCGAGCCTGGCGGAGCCGTTCTGATTATGAAAGGCGATTCCATTCTCTTTGACAAGGGTTACGGCCATTCAGACATCGCCCGCCGCTACAAGATAGACGGCAATACCTTCTTCAACATAGCCTCCTGCTCCAAGCAGTTCTCGGCTGTTGCCATCCTAAAGCTGGCGGAAGAAGGAAAACTGGATATCCACAAGAGCATCTACGATGTATCCCCTCTTGTAACTCCTTATCTTCCAAAGAAAAGGGAGCCGTTCACCAAAATAACTCCGGCCCATCTGATGAGCCACGCTTCCGGCATTCCAGACACCCGTCCAAGGACAGACCTCAACTTTATGCTCAAATGCACAGACATGCAGTCTATAGAGTATATGAAAGGCCTGAAGGAACTCAACTTTGAGCCAGGAACTGAGTACCAGTACATCAATCCGACCTTCCAGCTTCTGTACCTGTTCATAGAGAAGCTCAGCGGAAAGAGTTTTGACGAATATATGAAGGAGCACATTTTCACTCCGGCAAGGATGCTTACAACTCTCTATTTCTCAGAAGAAAACGAGAACAAGATTCCTAATATGGCCCACGGCTATATTCTGGAAGACGGAAACGAGGCTGCAAGCGTGGATTCAGACAAGCCAGCTGGAGCAGTCAATTATCAGCCGGAAAAGAAGGCAGATGACACTCCTCACAGCAAATTCTCTGAATGCGACTACGGAGAGGAAACCTTCTTCGCCACCAAGGCAGACGGAGGAATCTACACTTCCACCCACGAGTTCGCCGAGTGGATCAAGGCTATGAGAGACAACAAGATACTCCCTATCAGGGCAAGGGAAGAAGCCTGGTCATACATAAACAACGTATCAGGCAGCAAGTTCTCAACCTACCAGAACCGCGACAATACTTTCTACGGTTACGGCTGGTTCCTGGAGCAGCAGCCTGGCTTCCCTAAGAAGGTTTACCATACCGGAGACAACGGCGGATTCCAGATCTACGAGGGCTACTTCCCAGACGCAGACCTGACCGTTCTTGTATTCGAGAACCGCAACGACAAAGACCGCTGGGATCTTGTAAGAAAGATTGACCAGATACTTAAAGATGCCGGCCTTACTGAGCCAATTGCAAAGGAGCAGCAGGCAGCGCCAGCCGATACAACAAAAGCCGAATAACAGCGTTTTTCGCTTCTGCTTGACAAACAAGCATATAAACAATTGAAGGGTATCTTTTCCGGATACCCTTCAATATTATAACTACCTATTTATAGGCGAATTACAAGAAACGCCCGCTAGAATGTAAGTGCCATGTCTTCAACCTGTGTAAAGGCACGGAGGAAGTTTTCTCCGAGAACCTTCTTGATGTCCTCGTCTGAGTATCCGCGGTGGCGGAGCTCACGGGTAATGACCTCGAACTTGCTTACGTCCTCAAGGCCGATTGGAGGCATCTCGATTCCGTCATAGTCTGAACCAAGACCTACGTAATCTATTCCAACAAGGTCAATTACGTGCTCAATGTGGTCAACCAGAAGCTTGTATGAAGGAGATGGGAAGTTCTTCTTTATGTAAGCGGTCTGCTTCTTGAACTCAGCGATTTCTTTCTTACCCTTTTTGCCGCTTCTCCAGTATGCCTTCATCGAAGCGTCGTAGCGGTCTGCAGCGTCGAAGTATTCGTCTGTGCCGTAGGCATCGCTGAGGAAAGCAGGATAGAAGTTGATCTGGATTACTCCGCCGGCCTTGGCAAGGTCTTTTATCATCTTGTCTGTCATATTCCTAGGATGCTTGCAAAGCGCTCTGCAGCAGGAATGTGTGGCTACTATTGGAGCCTTGGAATATTTAAGGCAGTCGTAGAAAGACTCGTCTGAAAGATGGCTTACGTCCACTATCATTCCCAGGCGGTTCATCTCGGCTACAACCTTCTTTCCGAAAGGTGAAAGGCCGTGCCACTGAGCCTCCTTTGGAGCGCAGCTGTCGCAGAGTTGGTTATGCGCGCAATGGCAGAGAGTTATGTAGCGTACTCCCATACGGTAGAACTCGTGCAGGAGAGCCAGGTCGTTCTGGATCGGTGAACCGTTTTCCATTCCCAGCATTATGGCTCCTCGGCCGCTCTTCTTGATCTGGCGGGCGTGGCGCACTGAATATGCCAGCGCTACCTTGTCGCGGTTGGCGGCAATCATATCCTTGGTTTCTCCTATCAGCCTGACTGCCTGAACGGTAGACTGGTCTGGAGTGAGCCTTACGCGGGTGAAGATGGCGTAGAACATAAGGTCCAGACCGCCTTCTTTCATCCTGATGAAATCGTTGTGCCCCTCGTTGCTCCTTACGCCGAGGTCTGCGTGCTCTTCATCTATCCTGAGCGGAGTGTCGCAATGGGTATCTACAACCATTGCCTCCATATGGAGCTGATGTACAGATTTTGCCATTATTCTATGATTATTTTGTGTCTTTTTTCATATATGAATACTTCCAGGCTGTTGGAGAAACAAGAGTCTCCTTGATGGCTCTGGATGTAACCCATCTCATAAGGTTGAATGAGCTTCCGGCCTTGTCGTTTGTACCGGACGCGCGGCTGCCTCCGAATGGCTGCAGGCCTACTACTGCTCCTGTTGGCTTGTCGTTGATGTAGAAGTTTCCGGCGCAGTAACGCAGCTTGTCTGCAATGTAGTCGCAGGCTATCCTGTCCTGACCGAATACGGAACCAGTAAGGCCGTATGGAGATGTGGTGTCCAAGAGCTCAAGAGTCTTGTCAAGATCCTTGTCTTCATATACATACACGGTCAGAACCGGACCGAACAATTCCTCTTCCATTGTCTTGAAATGAGGTTTCTTGGCAAGGATTACGGTTGGCTGGATGAAGTATCCTACGCTCTTGTCGCACTGGCCGCCGATAACGATCTCTGCGTCTTTGCTTCTCTTGGCGTAGTTGATAGCCTTTGCAATATTGTCGAAAGAAGGCTCATCTATAACTGCGTTCACAAAGTTCTCAGGATCAAGAACATCCCCTACTTTAACCTTTGCGCACCTGTCTTTCATTCCCTTCAGGACCTTAGGCCACAGGCTCTTAGGGCAGTACATACGGCTGGCGGCAGAACACTTCTGGCCTGCAAACTCAAATGCCCCGCAGAATGCGGCGTTTGCAACGGCCTCAGCATCTGCGCTCTTGTGAACAAAGATGAAGTCCTTTCCGCCGGTTTCTCCAACCAGGCGAGGATAGGTCTTGTATTTGTCTATGTTAACGCCAACAGTCTTCCACAGTCCCTGGAACGTTCCGGTTGAACCGGTGAAATGGATACCGCCCAGATCAGGAGAAGCGCAGGCAACCTTTCCGATAACGGAGCCAGGGCCAGGAACAAAGTTAACGACTCCCGCAGGCAGACCGGCCTCCATAAATACCTTCATTACATAGTAGTTAGACAGCAGAGCTGTTGTAGACGGCTTCCATACGGTGGTGTTGCCCATCAGCACAGGAGTCATATTCAGGTTGGATGCAATAGATGTAAAATTGAACGGAGTAACGGCCAGGATAAAGCCTTCCAGCGGCCTGTATTCCATAGAGTTAATCTGGCCAGGCGCGCATTTTGGCTGCATTGCGTAAATCTCTGATGCGTATGCGGCATTGTAGCGCAGGAAGTCTATCAGCTCGCAGGCGGAGTCTATTTCTGCCTGGAACATATTCTTGCTCTGGCCCAGCATGCAGGCTGCGTTGATCAAAGCCCTGTATTTTCCTGCTATCAGGTCTGCGGCCTTGAGAAGGATCGCGGCTCTTGTGGTCCAAGGGGTTTCTGCCCAGGCCTTATGGGCCTTCATTGCAGCATCCACTGCCATCTGAACCTCTTTCTCCCCGGCTTTGTGGTAATGTGCAAGCACGTGCTTATGGTTGTGCGGCTCAACCACTTGACCTATATTGCCAGTCTTGATTTCCTTGCCTCCTATGATAAGAGGTATTTCAATAACGGTCTTGCTTTGCCTTTTAAGTTCCGCGTCAATAGCGATACGTTCCGGACTTCCAGGCAGATAGCCCTTTACAGGCTCGTTGGCTGGAACCGGAAAACTGAAAATAGAATTGTTCATATAAAGTTCTTTTGATTGATATTTCTTAAACAATGCACACAAATTTACTTCTTTAATGCCTAAATTGCAACAAAGCAAAAATACATCCGTCATTATTGTGGAATGAAGACAGACGCCGGCATAATTGAAAGCATTTACGACGAGTACTCCCGCAAGCTGTATCTTGCCTCATACCGTATTCTGGGAAATGCCCAGGAAGCGGAAGATGTTATGCAAGACACGCTTTTGAAGGTTTGCACCACTCAGGATATCAGCAAGATAGACAACATTGGAGGCTTCCTTTACAAAAGCTGCGTAAACCGGTGTCTGGACATTCTGAGAAAAAGGCAGCGCCAGAAGTCTCTTAGCCAGGAGCTAAAGAACGCGGATGCGGAGGAAGACGGCATACCAGAGGAGGAAAAGACTCAAAAAGGGCTGATCGGAAGGATAATAAGCCTAATTGCCTGCCTTCCGGAGAGCTGCCGGCAGATAGTCTCCCTGAAGCTTATAGAAGGGTATGACTACCAAGAGATAGCGCAAATAACATCGTTGAACGAAAGTTCCATAAGAAGCAAATTTATGAGGGGGCGGCAGATGCTTTCTGTCAGTCTCAAAAAGGAGGGAATAAGTTTATGACAACAAAGGACAAACTGGAGGAGCTCTTTGAGCAGAACCGAATGGAAACAGAAGAAATACAGATGCCGCAAGGCCACAAGGAAAGGTTTATGCAAAAGCTTGAAAACCAGGCAAAGCCATCTCTAATACAAAGGATCGGAAATTGGCTCAGCGACAGCTCTGCAGGCAAAAAGGCCGCCTGGGTAATCTCACCGGCCCTCTGTGTTCTGGCCCTGGTGCTTTTCCTTGGCAAAAACAATCCGGATTCCTCTATAAGGCTGATGGAGAACAATTATGTCAACTCTCTACAGGCTCTGGGAAACCAGTTGCTTGAAGACGGAGCCAATCTGTCTTCAGAAGAGCTGGACGACTTGAGCTACTCAATTTCCTCTATACTCAGCGACGAAGATGGCCTTATGGCCCTTCAGCTTCCGGAAAACCTTTCCAAGAAGGAAAAGCAGCAGATCATAAAGGAATACTATAACCGTAAGATGGAAGGCCTGAAGAAGATTCAGACCTTTATGGCGATGAACCACGAAAACGAATAAAACAAATAGCAACCAACTGAAAATTAAAAACTTAAATGATATGAAAAAGATTTTTGCAGCATTGCTTATAGCAGGAGCAACATTGTTTTCCGCAAGCCTCTACTCCCAAGGCGGCAAGGTGATTGTGGTAAAATCAGACGGCAAGGCAGATGAAAGCCTCGCCACAAAGACATACAAGTTCTCAACTCTGACCGGAATCAAGGCTGGCAGCGTATTTGAAATTACAGCAACAGACGACAACCGCGGCAAGGTTACCATTTCAGCTCCGGCCAAAACCCTGGAACACGTTATAGTCAGCGAAAGCGGCGGCGTTCTGACTCTCAGAATCGAGAACGGCTACAGCTTTGGAGGAACAAGATGGCCTTCTCGCAGCAAGAACCTTAAGGGCCCTGTAAAGGTTACCGTTGGGCTTTCAGCTCTCCGTGTCATAGATCTTAGCGGAGCCGCAACCCTCAATGTCAAAGACAATTACTCCGAGAAGTCTTGCGACATAGACATCAGCGGAGCTTCCAAGGTCAGGCTGAGCAAACTCAGCGCAGACAGGCTGAATATAGACGCCAGCGGCGCAGCTGAGCTTGTTTCAACCGGAAACTGCAGCTTTATGAATATAGATGCCAGCGGAGCGTCCAAACTCTTCCTTACATATTCTATAGACGAACTCAAGGCAGACATAAGCGGAGCGTCCAAGCTCAATATCAAGGGGGTAGCGGACAAGACCGTTATGGAGTGCAGCGGAGCTTCTAACTTTGAAGGAGACAGCTTCCAGACAAAGACCGCCAAGGTTGAGCTGAGCGGAGCCGCCAAGACGGAAATCGGCGTGAAGAAGGAAATCAGCGGAGAAGTCAGCGGAGCCTCCACCCTCAAGTACATCGGTGACCCGGACAAGGTAATACTTGAAAGAAGCCGCGGCGCCTCCGTAAGCCGAAAGGCTAAGGAAAACAAGCCTACGGCATCTTCAGCTACTGCGCCTATGTTCAAAGGCAAGCCTTTCAAACAAGCTGTAGCCCAGTACTTTGAAGATAACGGTCTTTACGGATGGCACAGCGACCGCACAAACCGCAATACTGATTATTATCCGGAAGTCCTATTCAAGATCAATGCAGACGGCTCTTTGAAAGAGGCTTCAATAGTTAAATCTACAGGAAACAATGATTTGGACAACAAGCTAATCAACCAATGCCGCAATCTTATACGTAAAAAGCATATAACTCCATCATATTCGGGAGATGAGGCCGTGCCTTGCGAAGTTATTGTGCCTATCCATTTCAAAGACAACAATTATTTGCAGGCTGGCAACAAAAACCTCAGATATACAGATCCAGGCTACAGAGGCATTACTTCTGGACAAAGAAGGCCTGAGCCGTATAATAAATACGGAGGAAAATATACTCCAAAGACAAATTAATAACCAGACACCAAAGCAAATCAATTTTTTCATAGTGACAAATTGTCACAACTCTCCCGATGGTACAAAGATTGAAACACCATCGGGAGGTTTTTTTATTCCCAAAACAGAAGAAATAACAAAAACAATAACTATATGACAAAGACAAAAGGACAGATCGGGGTAACTACGGAAAACATATTCCCCGTAATAAAGAAGTTCCTGTATTCTGACCATGAGATTTTCCTCAGGGAACTGGTAGCCAACGCTGTAGATGCAACCCAGAAGCTGGGCGCCATAGCCGGCAAGGGAGAGTTTAAGGGAGAGATGGGAGACACCACCATCCGCATAGAGGCCAACGAGAAGAAGAACATCCTCACCATTACAGACCGAGGTATCGGAATGACCGCAGAAGAGATAGACAAGTACATCAACCAGATAGCATTCTCCTCCGCCGGAGAGTTCCTGGAAAAGTACAAAGATCAGATAGACAGCATTATCGGCCATTTCGGCCTGGGCTTCTACTCCGCCTTTATGGTTTCCAAGAAGGTGGAAATCGAATCGCTGAGCTACAAGGAAGGCAGCAAAGGCGTCAAGTGGAGCTGCGACGGCAGTCCGGAGTTCACGATGGAAGAGTGCAAGAAAGATGACCGCGGCACCAAGATTACCCTCTACCTGGATGACGACAGCAAGGAATTCTCCGCCAAGCAGAAGGTTGAGGAGCTCCTTAATAAGTACTGCAAGTTCATGCCAGTCAAGATTGCTTTTGGCAAGGATATAATCAACGACTCAGAGCCACTCTGGGCCAAGACTCCAAGTGAAATCAAAGATGAAGAGTATCTGGATTTCTACCGCAAGCTCTACCCTATGAAGGAAGACCCTCTGTTCTGGATCCACCTGAACGTGGATTATCCGTTCAACCTCACGGGCATCCTCTATTTCCCGAAGATCAAGGACCGTATGGACATCTCAAAGGACCGTATCCAGCTCTACTGCAACCAGATGTTCGTCACCGATCAGGTGGAGAACATTGTACCTGAGTTCCTTACCCTGCTCTACGGCGTGATCGACTCTCCAGACATCCCTCTTAACGTTTCCAGAAGCTACCTCCAGGCCGATGCCAACGTCAAGAAGATCTCCACCTACATCACAAAGAAAGTTGCAGACCGTCTGGAAGAAATCTCCAAGGAAAAGAAGGAGGAATTCGAGAGCAAGTGGGATAACCTGAAACTCTTCATAGAATATGGTATGCTCACCGATGAGAAGTTCTGCGAAAGGGCCCTGAAGTTTGCCCTCTTCAAGACTACAGACGGCAAATACCTCAACTACGACGACTACAACAAACTCATTGAAAAAGAGCAGAAAGACAAGGACAAGAAGATTGTTTACCTCTACGCCACAGACGCCGTAGCCCAGTACCAATACATAGAGGCCGCCAAGAACAAAGGCTACCAGGTTCTGCTGTTCGACAGCCAGTTGGACGCGCACTTCGTTAACCTGCTGGAGACCAAGATCAAGGACTCCAAATTTGCCCGCGTAGATTCCGACAGCATAGAAAACCTCATAAAGAAGGAAGACAGCAAGAAGCCTGAGCTCAAAGAAGGCGAGGAGCTTGATTTGGAGTATGCTTTTGCGGCCGTTCTTCCTGAAGAAGGCAGATATACCCTCCAGGCCGAGAATATGGGCGAAAATGGCGCTCCTCTGCTTATTACCCAGAATGAGTTCATGCGCCGCTACAAGGAGATGAGTTCCCTTGGCGGAGGCCTTAACTTCTACGGCGAGATGCCAGACTCCTACACCCTCAAGCTCAACGTTGAAAACCCTCTGGTTAAGCAGATCATAAAGCAGAAAGACGAAGCAACCGAAACCAAGGCCAACGACCTCAAGGCTCAGATAGCCAACGTAAAAGACGCCCTTGACCTCATAGACAAAGACACCAAGAACAAAAAGGACGAGGATATCCCTCAGGAAATGAAGGACAAGCGAACCAAGCTCAACTCCACCCTGACCAGCCTCCAGGACCAGAAGAGAGACCTGATGCGAGACTTCGGAAGAGGCAACACCCTCCTCAAGCAAATCTCAGACCTTGCCCTTCTTGCCAACGGCATGCTCAAAGGCAAGCAGCTTTCAGACTTTGTCTCCCGCAGCCTCAGCCTTTTGAAATAAATCTATGGTATTTGGGGATTTTCGAATCCTTCAATTATCTTTACAGCAGTTAACAACTCTTGATTATCTTGTGCCTCCGCAATGGGAGCGGAAATGCGTAGATAGTCAAGAGTTTTACTTTTATCAGGAAACCGGTAAAATTTACCCTGTACAATTCTGGAATCGTCCGGAAATGAACAATTATTTTACCGTAGGTATTGCAGAACCCAAACCATTTTATACCTTTGCATCAGATACAGGCGACTGAGGATATATCTGGGGATTGTGCCCAGAGGAAGATTCCCCAGCCGCCTCTTTTTTGTAAAGCAGTTTTTCTGTCGTGCTGGCGCCCAGTCTTGAAATTTTTCGCCCAAAAACCGTTGATATATTTGACACTAAGATATTTCTACCAACACTATTGACATTCAACCCTACACATACATTCATACCCTCAATAATAGCTGTTGTATATACTCGAAAGCGTTTATTTCCATCATATTGGCAAATAGCCAACGGATCATTATGGAAATACTCCAAAGGCAATTCACCTCCTCTTACCTTCTTCCGTACAAGTTCTATAAACCCCGCTAGATTTGATGAGGTATGCTTATCGTATTCCCTTATCTGCTCATCAATTGAATAGCTCTCTTCCATACAAATCAACCTCAATTCCCGCAAATCTACACCCGCTCCATCCCCTCTTGCAAACCATCCGGTAAAATTTACCCTGTACAATTCTGGAATCGTCCGGAAATGAACAACTTTTTGTCCCCGATAGAGCTAGGCGATGGTGCCTTGTAACTACCTGACTATCAGCAATCCCCTATTATTACCCGCCGGATAACGGATGGCAATATTTCAGATACCCTGATACTCCGCGATTTATAGCGCACCATCGCCCATCCATCAATTGCGTCCGCGCTGCGGACGCAATTGTCTTCAGCGCTGTTCAATCTTTTTCTTCACATCCTCCACTTCTTTAACAAGCTGCTGTTCACTAGGCATACACAGCTTATATCTACTTGCCACAATGCTCTGATTGTCTTCCGGAAGACTCATCCTGACCACAGTATCATTCTTGTCTACACATAGCAAGATTCCTAATGTAGGCCCCTCCTCCTTCAGTTTCTCGCATCTGTCATAATAGTTGACATACATCTGCAACTGCCCCAAATCCTGATGAGTAAGTTTCTCTGTCTTGATTTCTATTACAACAAAGCAACGAAGAAGCCTGTTATAAAGAACAAGATCCACAAAGAACTCATCATCCTCCAGCATTATCCTTTTCTGCCTAGCCACAAATGAAAACCCCTTACCCATCTCCAGAAGAAAATCCGCCAAATGAGAGATAATGGCGCTCTCCAAATCCTTCTCGTAATACGATGCCTTCTTCTCAAGTCCCAGAAACTCCAGCACCATCGGATCCTTTATCACCTCAGTAGGTGTTTCCGGAATCCTTTCCTTTCGAGCCACTGCTAAAACAGACTCTTTGTCATTGCTTAGCAGCAGTCTTTCATAGAGCATTGAGTTTATCTGCCTTTCCAACTCTCTGCTCGTCCAGGCATTATTCACGGCCTCAAGTTCATAATACTCTCTTTTAGAGGCATCTGATATTTGTATCAAACGCCGGTATTGAGCCCAGCTTAATTGCGAACGCAGTGCGTTCGCAATTGGATACAACCGAAAAAACTGACGGCTCATCTCAAGCTGCCTCACCCCAAATCCGCTCCCGTATTCCGGCTCCAGCCTCTCAGCAAGCCTCCTAATCAAATAACTCCCATACTTCGCTCTCTGCTTTCCCTGCTGCTCTTCCTCGATTATCCTCCTCCCGATATTCCAGTACATCTGCACCCTGCTGAAGTTTACACTCCGCACGGCATTTGCTCTTGCACCATCAATAATTCCCTTGATTTCCCCGACAAATGCCTCTTTCAAATTCTGTTTCTCTTCCATAACAATCACATTTAAATTCACTCCTGCAAATCTACACCCGCTCCACCCCCTCTTGCAAACCATCCGGTAAAATTTACCCTGTACGATTCTGGAATCGTCCGGAAATGGACAAAAAAACAGGGACCCCAGAAGGTCCCCTGCTTAAAAACTCGCCGTTATGTCAATATTACTGCTACTTCAGCGCCAAGCTGTAAAGCGTTCGGCCTCTGAACTCCCGGTAGTTAACAGTCTTCAGCCTTAGAGAAAACGCCGGCACTTCCACGCTCTCAGCCAGCTCCCGCAGCCGCTCGGCATCTACCCTGGCATCCCTATCCACGCGCCCAAGCGTCACGTGCAGCTTGAAGTCAGCCTCTATCATACAGCCTGCAGCTTCAAGATCCTGTCGCAGAGCATCCACCATCCGCATAAAATTCTCCGGAACGGCTGTACACGTCAGAAACAGCACTCCCCCGCCAGACCTCTTGCCAAAAGCATCCAGCTTGTCAAACGTAAGCTCCGGCGCCTCAAACAACTCAAGATGCTTATTAATTATGGAAATAACTTCCTCCCTGGAAGGCACTTTCTCCAAAAACGCCAGCGTGATATGATAGTACCCATTCTGCCATCTTACAGGCACATACGCATCCCGCATCACCTGCTTCAGCTCTCCCATCCACTCCGCCGACTGCCTCAGCGGCACCTCTATCTCTATATACGTCTGCTGCCCATTCCCGCCACTGCCCATTCTGCCACTATACTTATTTCTGCTGTAATTCATTGCCATGATTATTATTATCCTAAGCGATGAAATCTCATTGACCTTCTATTCGTAGTTAATATATTCACTTTCATCCACATCAGCCCACTGCTCGCACTGCTTGATTACAGTGTCCAATGCATTCTGCTCTTCCTCTGGTGGATATTTATACTTCTTAAGAAGTCTCTTGACTATTCGTCTCATACCGGCCCTTGCAGATTCTTTCTTCTGCCAATCTATTGTTCGGTTCTTACGGAGAGCTTCTGTCAATTCCTTAGTAATCTGAACAAGCTGTTCATTTGTATAGAAATCTTTGACAGCTTTTGGTCGGGTCAAAGCATCATAGAAAGCCTTTTCTTCCTGATTAAGCCCTAAGCTATCCGCCTCAGATTCATTCTTTGCTATTTCTTTTGCCAAATCAAGTAACTCTTTGATTACCTCTTCATTAGTCAACAGGCCTTTAAGATAATTTGACAACGACATATTAAGCAATTCAGAGAATTTCTGAGACTGGACAAGATTTGTTCTGCCATACAAATGAACCCTCTCTTTCAATAGTTTTTTCAATAACTCTATGGCAATATTCTTTTCTTTCATCTTGGCAATTTCTTCCAAGAAAGAAGCATCAAATAATGAGAACTCAGCCTTAACATCCGAGAATAAGTTCAAGACGCCTTCGCTCTTTATACTCTGCTTCAGCAATTCTCCTATCCTTTCGTTAATTTCTTTCTTAGAGACTGGTGCCTTTACGTTCTTGATTCTATTAATCATTGTTCTAGTCGTCTCAAAGAATGCAGCTTCAAAGCGCTGGTCCTCATTAAGAAGACTTCGGCAAAGACTAACAGCATTTTTCAACAACAAAGCTTCTTTTAAGAAACTTGAAATAGCTTCTTCCTTGGATGGATCAAGCAAGAAGTTAACAGCACCTTTGATTATTGCAGCTCTATCAGCATCAGATCCTTTTCTGAAATTAGAATAATCGAAGCCGTGCATAAAGTCTCTGCAAATCTCAAGCTTCTCCCTAAACTTGACTAATGCTGTTTCTTTGATATCCGGATTACCATAGTTCTTCTGATCCTGAATTGTATAATCACGCATAGCTTCTTTGAGAGCCTTTGCTATGCCAATATAGTCTACAACCAAGCCACCTGCTTTTCCTGCAAAAACTCTATTAACACGAGCTATCGCCTGCATAAGATTATGGCCGGACATAGGCTTATAAACATACATCGTGGCCAAAGATGGAACATCAAATCCTGTCAGCCACATATCCACCACAATTGCAATCTTCAAAGGATCATTATCATCCTTGAATTTCTTAGCCAGTTCCT
The DNA here is from genome assembly GCA_016285455.1 of Bacteroidales bacterium. Taxonomy (GTDB): domain Bacteria; phylum Bacteroidota; class Bacteroidia; order Bacteroidales; family UBA932; genus Egerieousia. The sequence goes on along the minus strand of JAEEQS010000005.1, from coordinate 4,571 downwards.
TCTTATAAAACTTATTGCCAACTATTTCATGCCACTCCTCTGGATCGTTGTTCGCACCAGTCATAACTACTTTAACCTTCTCTGTCCACTCTGGTCTCAGCTCTAAAATCCTCTGGTAAATCTTAATTGCAATAGGACGAGAATAAGCCACTATCATCGCCTTTCCTGTTAATTCTTGCTGACGATTTTCTTCATAGTGCTTAATTATATCGCAAACCAACGAATCTATAGTTTCTAGAGCGCCAAGTATTTCCTCAAGATGAGACATTTCATGCATACTCTTTTCTATCTGCTCACGTGTTGCCCCCTCTTCTGCCAATCTCTCATACTCCTCATCTATCTCTTTTACAGTCTTTTCATCAAGCTTTAGATTTACCACACGCGACTCGTAATAAATTGGACAAGTTGCACCATCATTTACAGCACGAGTCATGTCGTATATATCTATATAATTTCCAAAAACCTCCTGAGTATCTTTATCTTTCTTGGAAATTGGAGTTCCTGTAAATCCGATATAAGAAGCATTGGGCAATGAATCATGTATCATCCTTGCCATGCCAATGCTAACCTTACCTTGTTCATTTATCTTCTCTTCAAAACCATACTGCCCCCTATGTGCCTCGTCGGTAATCACAACAATGTTTCTGCGATCTGACAAGGAATCATCTGATTCTGTGAACTTCTGCATTGTTGTGAAAATAATGCCATTGGCCTCCCTTCCTATCAGCAACTCCTTCAAATTCTCTCGGCTAGTAGCTTGAACCGGTATCTGATGCAAGAACGACGAACACTTAGAAAACTGAGAGAAAAGCTGATCATCCAAATCATTTCTGTCCGTTATAACAACAATCGTTGGCTTATCTAGTACTGTTTGAATAAGATGGGCATAGAAAACCATAGACAAGGATTTTCCGCTACCCTGAGTGTGCCAGAACACTCCAATTTTACCATCGCTATATGTGGCTTTTAAAGTTCTTTCAATGGCCTTCCTAACGGCAAAATACTGGTGATATCCTGCAAGTATTTTAGCATCGTTCCCCTCATCACAACTATAACAGATAAAGTTCTTAATAAGATCTAAAAATCTGTCTCTCCTAAACATACCGGTAAAAAACGTGTCATAAGATAACAGCGTTTGATCCTCAGTCTTTCCGTCTGCTGTTTTCCATTCCATGAATCTATCCTCATTGCTTGTAATTGTTCCGGCCTTCGATAGCGCAAGATCACTCATTACGCAAAAAGCATTATAAACAAACATTGAAGGAATCTCCTGGATATAATTGCGGATTTGCTTATATGCATCAGATGCATCTGTTTCTTCTCTGGATGGTGATTTCAACTCACATAGAACAAGTGGCAAACCATTCACAAAAACTATTATATCCGCTCTTTTTTCCGACTTTTCTACAAATGTCCATTGATTAATTGCCTGAAAGGTATTTCTCTCTGTATTCTTATAATCAATCAAATAAACAATGTCATTCCTTTGTTCTCCAGCATATTCATATGACACTTCCACACCATTCTGAAGATAGTCCATGAATTTCTCGTTCCTCTGCACAAGACTTCCTGTATCTATATCACGTACCTTCCTGAAAGCCTCTTCCAAAGCCTCATCAGGCTTTGACGGATTGACCATCTTTAGAGAATGACGCAACTGAACCTCATAATAAGGCACTTGATAATCTCTCTCTACATCTGGTCCATATAGAGTTTCATATCCAAGATTGGAGAACATCTCCAACAAGGCATTCTCGTAACTTTCTTCTGTAAACATAATTACAATTGCTTTGCAAGTGACTGCTTAATAATATCAATCGTGGCCTCTAACATACCCAAAGAATCAAAGTAAATCCCCACATCACCATTTCCCCAATGGCCAATACTAGAGATATCACGACATATACCAGATGGGTCATTTACTTCCTCAAGATCCATATTGACAATAAGACTAAGACGGGCCTGTTGTAATATGACATCAACTATATTAGTGTGCAGTTTATACGCCACATAAAGCTTTTTAAAATCTCTTACTATATTTGGATTAAGGGAAAGTATTGCATCATTTAGTTTATCAAAAAACATTCTCGTAAGAGCATCATTATTATAGACTTTATTAGACTTAAGAGAATATTTTGGGGTTGTTTCTTTAACTTCTGTTTCTGAGTAATTTGCTATTATTTCATCCGTAACCTCTGGATATTTCCATACTTTTGTAGCATAAGCAACTAAGACTTCAGCTCGCTTACTCATAGCCTCTTGATTCCATATTGTTTTATCAACAATGCTCTTGTTTAAAATATGAGTAGCGCTCTCTTTCAAAACAACTAGTTTCTCAGAAAATGGTTTATCACTCATCTCCGTATTATAACGAGTAAGCGTTAAATTGCCTATGCGATGTAAAAAAGTGTTGTGGATTTCTTCCCAATCAGTACCTAAAACGTCTCTCCACTCCTGGCTTAAATCCTTGTTCTGCGGCATAATATGCTCAATAGTAAAACCTTCAAACGCTATTGGTTCTTTATTGTCGTAGTTTTCCAGTTTCACAAGCAGGTAATTGGCTATGCGCATCTTATATATGTTCTTTGCAAGGAATGCTTCCTTGAATTCTGAATCAGTTGGAAACTTCTTATAAGTATCAAGCTTAATAAATGCCATCTTTAAAGAATTCAAATAATCGTCATATTTTATAGACCTCTTCATTGTAATAAAGGTCTTATTCAGAGAATTAGTCGGTATTTCACAAATAGCTCGTCTAACAATGTATGCCTCTGTCATCCTTAAAATACATTTGAAATCCTCTAATGAGAGTTTATCATTTTTGAAGTCTTTATAAACATACATCAAGAAAGGGAATTGGACATCCATCTTCAATTTAGCCATATCGCCTAAAACGACATTAAGCTCCTGATAAGGTGAAGAGACATAAAACATCTCTGTATAACACTTCCCGTATGAGTATATGTCTTCAGCAAATTCTTTAGCACTTTTAAGATCTGAATTATAATTAAATTTCTTGTAAGTTTCATACACGTCTTCTTCCTTTACAAACTGCATAGTTTTCATCATCAAGTAATGACGAAAGAAGGTATCCATAGCTTCTGAACGCTCCTCAGGAGGAAAAGAGTCCTCTACAGGTTTCCAATAGTTATTATATACATTTACCTGTTCATCGTTAGAAAGACCCATCAGCAGGAAGTTGCGTATCAGGTCAGACTGAGACAGATCCATACCAGTAGAATTAAGACTTTCAAATATTAGTTGCGGATCATCGCCATCTTCTCGTTTTAGGGTTATACTAACAATTTGTAACTTGGCAATAGATTCATAGATTTGCGACGGGATAATAGAAGCATTAGCTATCTTATCTAGAAAGAAGGTATAGTTTTTATAAAGATTCGACTCTTTGTATTTATCATCAATAGGAGCTTTATCCACTAATTTAATGAGTACATCTTTGTCCGTATCATTTAGGATCAACTTGTATTGATTATCTTCTTTCTGCTTATCGTTCTTGAGTAACATTGCCGAGAGATCATCTGGATTTACATCATCAACGGGGTGTTCTTCCAAATAATCGCGTAATGCTATCATTAAAAGTGTTAATGTCGTCATGCGTTGTTGCCCATCTATCACTAGATATTTCTGAATACCCATCGGAGTATGAGTTTCCGAAATATTCACGATGGAACCCACAAAATGCTGTCTCTTTCCTGTCTTTTCCATTGAGACTATATCATTCCAAAGTCTCTCACACTGCTTATCTTTCAGCCAACTATACTTACGCTGATATACGGGTACAATATATTGCTTAATACCGTTTAGCAAATCGTAAATGCTTCCTTTCCCTGGTTCCATAATATTCTATTTATTTAATTTTAATCCAATTTATTATCACAGTCTTTTGATATCTGAATATATTGTAAATTATGATTTATGCGATTGTTATTATCAATCTTACTATCAATTGTCGAGAGAAAATCCGCGATTTGTTTTTGAGTAGCCAACGGAGGAAGACTTATCTCAAAATCCTTGATGAGTTGAGCATTCAGATTTTGCTGCGCTCCGCCATTAGCGAGCCCAGCAAGCACAGAATAAGAATTAGCTAAAGCATAATACACGAAACGGTAATCTGCTTTAGTCTCATCAATCATTAGATTGCAGCATGCCTGGTTTGTGGTCATTGGAATCATTCCAATAGCACATTTTGCTGCCGTTGCCCCATACATTGCTACGATAACGGCATACTTGTCAATCCATTTTGCTGATGAATTCTTGAGGCCCAGATCTGTAATGCTGGATTCAGTAGAATAAATGCGGTTGAAATTGACCTCTTTGGTATTAAGCCATGGAATGCCACCACCATAGTAATCATCCACGGTGCTCTTGGGCGTTCCTCCGCTGCAAACTTTTTTACAGATAGAACCTATTTTAGTCAATTTCCATTCTTCCATAAATGAGAATTTAACAGGCCAATAATCAATTAATGAGCGCTCCGGACATCAACTGAGGCAAAATCGTATCCCTAGACTTAGATAAGTAATTTGATTCTTTTTCGCTCTGGCTTCGTG
>JAEEQS010000013.1 GCA_016285455.1 Bacteroidales bacterium | reverse complement strand
ATGATACTGCTATACCAAGTGGGAAAGTGGGTAGCCGCCAACTTCAAAAGCCTTCAGAGCAAGCTCTGGAGGCTTTTTTTTGTTGGCGGCATGCCGCCCATTTTTTACGCCGCTAAAGCGGCGGAAAACTCCCTCCGGTCGCGGCGCGTTGCGCCTTATTACTTGGTGCTGAGCGGAAGGCATCTGAAAACCCTGCCGGATCGAAAAGTAGATTGGGTTTACTTCAGGAGGTCGGGACGGAGAGCCTTGGTTCTTGCAAGGGCTTGTTCATCAAGCCATCTGGAGATTTTCTCGTGATCTCCGCAAAGGAGAATATCCGGAACCTTCCAGCCCTTGAAATCAGCAGGGCGGGTATAGACAGGAGGAGAAAGGAGAGAATTCTGGAAACTGTCGCTGAGAGCGGAAGTCTCGTCTGAAAGGGCTCCTGGAAGAAGCCTAACTATAGTGTCCGCAACTGCCGCTGCAGCAATCTCTCCGCCGCTTAGCACATAGTTGCCGATGGAGATTTCCCTGGTGATCAGATGATCCCTGATTCTCTGGTCTATTCCCTTGTAATGGCCGCAGAGAATGATGATGTTTTTCATCAGGCTCATCTTGTTTGCCATAGGCTGGTCAAAGAGCTCCCCGTCTGGAGACATATAGATTATTTCGTCATATTTTCTCTGGCGGGTAAGTTTCTTAATGATCTTGTAGACAGGCTCTACCATCATTACCATTCCGGCACTGCCACCATAGCTGTAATCGTCTGTTTTCTTGTGCTTTCCTGTGGCGTAATCTCTTAAATCGTGGATAAATATGGATACAATTCCCTTGTCTTTTGCCCTCTTTACAATGGAGTAGTTCAGCGGGCTTTCCAGAAGCTGGGGAACGCAGCTTATGATATCTATGCGCATCGATCCTTTCTTGCGAACCTGTCTTTTTTCTGCCATAAAGATTTCGAAATGCTTTTGACTGTTTTTATGTCAAAACAAAGATAATGCTTTTTAAGCGCTTCGTATAGCAATTTTAGTTATATTTGTGGTCCATCAAATATTGTGTACAATTAATACAGACCCAATGGAAGAGAACACCACCGCTTTGAACCCTCAGCAGGAAGCTGAAACAAAGCAGGAAACATCACAGGCCGGGCAGCAGGAAGTTCAGAATGAAATCCAGAACCAAGAATCTGAACAGCCGCAGCCACAGGAAACAGAACAGGAAAAACCAAGAACGGAAGAAGAGGATATAGACTTGGCAGACAAGTCTTTGAACGGGATTTTATCCTTGTTCGGCCAGATGATAGAAGAGGGAGACCAGCAGAAGCTGTACAAATATGCGGAGCCTATAAAGGCTGCTTTCTACAAGGTGCTTCGCAAGGAGAAGATTGCTTCCGGCAATTTTGTAGAAGTTGGGGCTGAACCTCAAGACAATCCGTTTGAGGAGGTGGAGAAAGCTTTCAAGGATATGTTTGCCCGCTACAAGTCATCAAGGGCTAACTTCAACCAGGAGCTGCAGGCTCACAAGGAGGAGAATCTTGCTGAAAAACAGGATATTATCAATTCAATTAACGGTCTGCTGGAGAAGGCGGAAGACATGAATCACACTATGCCTGCATTCCGTGAACTTCAGGCTAGGTGGAAGGCTTCCGGAAATGTGCCGCCTGAGAAGGCTCGCGAGATTTGGGACCAATACAACCGCGCTGTTGAGAGATTCTACGATTTTCTCAAGATAAACAAGGAGTTCCGCGATCTGGATTTCAAGAAGAACTATGAGCTCAAAACCGAGCTTTGCCAGAAGGCTGAGCTTCTGGTTGAGGACAAGGATCCTGTAAGGGCCTTCAACGAGCTTCAGAAACTTCACGAAGAATGGAAGGAAATAGGTCCTGTATCCAAGGAGCAGAGAGAGGAGATCTGGGAGAGGTTTAAGGTATCTACATCCAAGATAAACAAGAGGCACCAGGATTTCTTCACTAACCTCAAGGAGGAACAGAAAGCAAATCTCAAGGCCAAGACTGAATTGTGTGAACTTGCCGAACAAATAGCAGATACTCAGGCAGCTGAGTCTAACCAGTGGAATTCGCTGAGCAAGAAGATGGAGAATCTTCAGCTCAAGTGGAAGAGCATAGGTTTTGCTTCCAAGAAAGACAACCAGAAGATTTATGAGAGGTTCCGCGCCGCCTGCGACAAATTCTATAATGCAAAGCGTGATTTCTACGCCAAGTTCAAGGATGTGATGCAGGAGAATCTCCGCAAGAAAGAGGATTTGTGCTCTCAGGCAGAGAAGATCAAAGACAGCGAGGATTGGAAGAAGGCTACAGACCAGCTGATCAATCTTCAGAATGTTTGGAAGACCATAGGTCCTGTTGCCCGCAAGCAGTCAGATGCCGTTTGGAAGAGGTTCCGCGCCGCTTGCGATGAGTTCTTTGCAAGAAAGGCAAAGCACTTTGGCGATGAGGGAGAGAAGTTTGAGGAGAATCTGGCTGCTAAGAAGGCTATGATTGAGGAAATCAAGGCCTACCAGCCTAAGGGGGGAGATGCGGACAAAGAAGCTTTGAACGAATTCATTTCCAAGTGGAACTCTATAGGCTTTGTACCTTTCAAGGAGAAGGAAGGCCTTCAGAAAGAGTACGATGCGGCTCTCAATCTGCATTTTGCCGCCATCCGCGACCTCGATTCAGAAAGGAAGATGGGAAGAATCCGCCGCCTGATTTCAGACGCCAAGAATCCTGGGAAGAGCGACCGTGGCATTCGTACAGAAAGAGAGAAACTTCTCAACAAGTTCCGCAAGCTGGAGACAGACATTGCCACCCTGGAGAACAATATGGGATTCTTTGCTAAGAGCAAGAATGCAGACAAGCTTATAGAGGATATTAAATCAAAGATCGCTGCCGGAAAGGAAGAGCTCAAGTCTCTGGAGCAGAAGATCAAAATGATTGATAAAGAGTTTTAGAAATGCAGAAGAACACTATCTTGGGGTTTGTCCTGATTGGACTGATCCTCATAGGTTTCAGCTGGTACAATTCATATAATTACAAGAAGCAGGCAAGAGAGGCTTTCGTAAAGGATTCCCTGGCAAGGGTAGAGGCTCTCACCAATCCAAGAATAGCAGATTCAATTAGAGTTGCGGACTCCATCCGCAATGCCGCATTGGGCATCGTTGAACCATCTGCTGCAGATACTGTTTCCGCTTCAGAGGCTGTTCCTGCAGATTCTCTTCAGAAGGAAGCAGCTTTCTTCACCGACTCTTTGCTGGAAGCTGCAAGGACTTCGGAAGGAGATATCTATACACTTGAGAACGAGAAGCTTAAGATTTCTTTCACTTCCAAGGGAGCTCAGATAAGTGAAGCTCTAATCAAAGAGTACTACACATACGACAGTTCCGCCTTGTATATGGTCAAGGAGAATTTCTCGGAAATGTCTCTTCTGTTTTTCACGGGGCAGAGAATTAATACTGCAGACCTGAATTTCAGCTTGGCTGAGCAGACAGACACTTCTCTTACTTTCCGTCTTCCGTTCTCTGGCGGAGCGTCTCTGGATTTTGTTTATACTCTTCCGGATGACAGCTATATGCTGGATTTCAACATTGTTACAAATAATCTGGCTTCTCAGATGAGCAACAATGCCAGTGTTTTTGACTTGAACTGGAATTTGAGGGTAGGAAGCTTTGAAAAGGGTTTCGACAACGAAAAGAACTACTCTACAGTCAATTACAAATTCCCTGACGACAAGTCTGTGGAAGACCTGGGAATGAGGAAGAACGAGAGCGAGAAGAAGCTGCCTACCAAGGTCAGCTGGTTTGCTTTCCACCAGCAATTCTTCTCAGCGATAATGATGTGCGACGACAATTTCTCTTCCGGAAACCTGTCTTACAAGTTCCTTGCCCCTGGCAACAAAGACAATGCGCTGTTTGACTGCAGCGCGTCTATGCAGATGGATTACGGAAGGGGAGAAGAGGTTAACATTCCTTTGCACATCTATATTGGCCCTAACCTTTACAAAACCCTCAAGAGTTACGGCAACGGCTTTGAGAAGATTATCCCTATGGGCGGAAGCATTATCGGATGGATTAACAGAGTGGTGATAATCAACACTTTTGATTTCCTCCGCCGTTTCCTCTCCAATTATGGAATCATTATTCTGATAATGACTTTGCTGATTAAGCTCGTGCTCAGCCCTCTAACTTACAAGTCCTATCTTTCATCTGCAAAAATGAGGGTATTAAAGCCTGAGATAGACAAGATCAGCAAGAAATATCCTAGGAAGGAGGACGCTCTCAAGAAACAGCAAGAGACAATGGCCCTATACCGCAAGACAGGAGTGAATATGATGGGAGGATGCCTTCCGATGCTGCTTCAGATTCCTATCTTGTTTGCGATGTTCCGTTTCTTCCCTGTTTCCTTTGAGCTAAGGCAGCATCCTTTCCTCTGGGCAGAGGACCTCAGCGGCTATGATTCAATACTCGATTTGGGATTCAACATTCCGATGTACGGAAATCACGTGAGCCTTTTCGCTCTTCTGATGGCAATATCTATGTACCTGTATTCCAAGATGAACATGCAGCAGATGCCAGATACCGGCAGCATGCCTGGAATGAAGGGAATGCAGCTTTATTTCATGCCTATTTTCATGCTGGTTCTCTGCAACAATTTCTCTGCAGGACTCAGCTACTACTATATGCTTTCCAACTTTATTGCGATAGGCCAGAACTGGGCTATACGCAAGTATGCAGTAAATGAGGAAAAACTTTACCAACAGCTGAAGAGCAAGGCGGAAAGCAATGCAAACAAACCACAGAAGAAATCCAAATGGCGCGAAAGGATGGAGCAGATGATGAAGGAGCAGGAGAGGCTTCAGCGCGAAAGACAGAAAAGAAAATGAGCATACAGGAAGAATTATCCCAGCTGAGAAAAGAGCTGGCACCGTCGGGAGCAAGACTGGCCCTGGTATCCAAATTCCAGAGCAACGATAAAATAATGGAGGCTTATCAGGCAGGCCAGCGCATATTTGCGGAAAGCCGCCCACAGGAACTGGAGCAGAAGGCTGCTTCTCTTCCGGAGGATATCCAGTGGCATTTCATAGGTCATCTCCAAAGCAACAAGATAAAAATGGTGGTTCCTCACGCTAGCCTCATACATTCCGTGGACTCTGAGAAGCTTCTGTATGAGATTGAGGATTACTGCATTAAGAATGACTGCACTGCAAAGGTTCTGCTGGAAATGCACATAGCTAAGGAAGAAACCAAGCAGGGCTTTTCTATGCCGGAAGCAGAGGATCTTCTGGAGAGGATAATGAAAAATCCTCTGAAGAAAGTTACTATCTGCGGACTTATGGGAATGGCCACTCTCACCGATGACGATATCCAGGTTCAGAAGGAGTTCACCCTTCTGTACAGTTTCTTTGCCAGAATGAAGCAGCGCCATCTTGAAATGGGAGAGTTCCGCGAGCTTTCTATGGGAATGAGCGAGGATTACCTTTATGCTCTGCGATTGGGAAGTACTATCGTCAGGATTGGCACCAAGGTATTCGGCCCGAGGCAGGAAGTTTAGCCTCAGATTTCAACGTCACATTCAAAGACAAGAGTTGCGGGACCTGTGAGATAGATCTCGCTGAAAGTCTTTTTGGCAGGATTGAAATCTGCCTTGACATTCAGGTTGCCGCCCCTGGCTTTCAAGTTATAGCTGAAAGAATTTCCTTTTAGGGAGTGAGGCTTTATCTTTGAAGTGAAAGCGGCTATGGCAGAGGCAGTTGCGCCAGTGCCGCAGGCGAATGTTTCAGCTTCTACTCCTCTTTCCCAGGTTCTTATCTTAAGGAACGACGGGCAAACTTCCACAAAATTCACATTAGTTCCTCCCTCAAAATGATATCTCCAGTATTTGCCTTTTGTCTCAACCGGATAATTGTCCACATCGGTGACAAACTCAACGTAATGGGGAGATCCGGTATCAAGGAAATAAGATTTGCGGCCGTATTTCGGGCAGGAGGCCACATCGCTCATTTTAAGCCTGACTTTCCAGGCTTTGCTGTTGCGAGACAGAACCTTGGCGTTGTGATATCCGTCTATTGCCTCAAATTCCAGTTTCTTTATTCCCAGATAGTCTGCAAAGGCTGAGATGCATCTTCCGCCGTTTCCGCACATAGAGCCTTCCCTTCCGTCGGCATTGAAATACCTCATAGAGAAGTCGTATTTTTTGCTCTTTCCCAATAGCATCATTCCGTCTCCCCCCACACCGAAACGGCGGTCGCATAGCCTGTTTATCTGCTTGGTAGTTAGGCGGATATCTCCTTTGCGGTTATCTATGCAGACAAAGTCGTTGCCTGCTCCCTGGAATTTATAGACGTGAATTTTCATATCGCTGAGATTTATAGTTTTCTGTATTCTTCTACCATTGCCTCGGCCACGGCCTTGGAGGCTCCTCCTCCGCCCAGAAGCTGGTGTACTTTTTGGTAGTCTGCCTTCATTGCTTCTACGTAAGCCTTGTCTTCCAACAGCTTATGAAGCTCTGCGGAAACATTCTCCAAGGTTGCGTCGTGCTGGATGAATTCCTTGAAAATCAGCTTGTCCAGAATGAGGTTGGCCAGGCTTATGTATTTAACACCCTTGACCAGCTGTTTGGCTATTATGTAGGAAATCTCGCTTCCCAGATAGCTGACCATCTGCGGAACTCCTATCAGCGCAGCCTCCAGAGAAGCAGTTCCGGAATTGACTATTGCAGCCTCGGAGTTTTTCATTATTGGGTATGTCTGTCCGTAAACGGCAGGAAGGGAGATTTCAGAAGAGTCTATGCCTTTTTTAGCGCAATACTTTTGGATGTGCTTGAGGTAGAATTCTTCAGGAATTGAAGGAGCCGCTGCCAAAATGAATTTGTATGATGGGAAAGCCCTTATCGTATCCAGCATCACAGGAAGCTGGTAGGAAATTTCTGTGCGGCGGCTTCCGGCCAGAAGGGCAATGAATTTGTCATCTGCTGAGTACTTTTTACCTGTCATTTCAGAAAGACGTTCCACGAAAGTCTGCCTGTCTTCCTTCATATACGGATTGCTTTCTATGCTGTCCAGCAGGGGATTTCCCTTGTAGATAGCATCAATCTGCCATCTGCGCTTGAAATAGTCTATCTCAAACGGGAAAATGATGAATAGGCGGTCCACATACTTCTTGAGCCTCTTTCCTCTGCCTTCTTTCCAGGCCCAAATCTTTGGCGCAATATAATAGAACACCCTGAAACCCTTCTTCTTGGCGAATTTGGCTATTCTGAAGTTGAATCCAGGATAGTCTATCAGTATAACCACATCGGGATTGAAATCAAGAATGTCTTTATGGCATTTCTTGAAGTTGCGAAGAATCTTGCCCATCTTGGTCAGGACCTCAAAGAAGGCCATTACAGCTGTGTCTTTGTAATGGCTAAGCAGCTCTCCGCCGGCTTCTTTCATCAAGTCTCCGCCCCAGCACTTTATGATGCAGTCTGGATCTGCCTGTTTGAGGCCCTTAATCAGGTTAGAACCGTGAAGGTCTCCGGAGGCTTCTCCGGCTATGATAAAGTATTTCATATTGTCAGAATTTCCAAAGTTCCTGAAGGCGGGTCTTTTCTGCGTACGATGTGGAATCCACCATATGAGGGACAATCGTGATATATCCGTTGTTCATAAGAGTGTGGTCTCCTTCATAGTCCTTGGCCTTGTCCAGAAATCTGCCACAAATCCAGTAGAAAGGCTCTCCTCTAGGAGTGGTGTAGTTTTCGAATTCATCTATCCACATTCCGTCTCCCTGATGGGCGAAACTTATTCCCCTTATTTCTTCAGGCGGAAGGTTTGGGAAATTGATATTAAGAAAAATGCCTTTGACAGGGGGATTGGCCAGGAAGTTGTCCACTATAGGGCGGAACCATTTCTTGACCGCAGAAAAGTCAGCGTCTGGATCGTGTGAATCAACAGAGAGGGCAATGGCCGGGATTTCATATATGGCCGCTTCTGCAGTAGCTCCCAGAGTACCGGAATAAACAGCAGCCGTAGATGCGTTGGAACCGTGGTTGATGCCGGAGAACATAAGGTCTGGCTTATGGTCTCTGGAGAAAACTTTATTCATCGCGATTTTGACGCAGTCTGCTGGAGTTCCGGTAAAACTGTAAACGTCTATCTTGTTTCCCTCTGGGGTTAATCTTTCTTCTTCTTTGTTGAGAAACAAGGGTTTGCCCATACTCAAGGCTGCGCTCATTCCGCTTTGGGCAGTCTTGGGCGCTACAACCGTGACATTGCCTATAGTCCCGCAAAGAGATATGAGTGTCCACAATCCTTTGGAGGTATATGAATCGTCGTTCGTTATAAGAATTTCCATTTTTTTGTCCATAATGATACAAAGTTAGATAAAATGCGCAAAAAGTTGTAAATTTGCCGGGTTGAAAATTCAAACATAACAAATACTGATATGAGTAAAATTAAAGTAGGTATCAACGGTTTCGGCCGTATCGGCCGCCTGGTTTTCAGAGCCGCACAGGAAAGGGATGACATTGAGATAGTTGGAATCAACGATCTGCTGGATGTTGACTATATGGCTTATATGCTCAAGTACGACACTATGCACGGTCAGTTCAACGGAACGATCGAGGTTGCAGACGGAGCTTTGGTTGTTAACGGAAAGTCCATCAGAGTTACCGCAGAAATGGATCCTGCAAACCTGAAGTGGAATGAAGTAGGCGCTGAGTACGTAGTTGAGTCAACTGGTCTTTTCCTTACAAGAGAGAAGGCTGAGGCTCACATTAAGGCCGGAGCCAAGAGAGTCGTTATGAGCGCTCCTTCAAAGGATGCTACGCCTATGTTCGTATGCGGTGTCAATACAGACACTTACGCAGGTCAGGACATTGTTTCCAACGCATCTTGCACCACCAACTGCCTTGCTCCTATTGTTAAGGTTCTCCACGACAATTGGGGAGTTAAGGAAGGTCTGATGACTACCGTTCACTCCGCAACCGCTACCCAAAAGACCGTAGACGGTCCATCCAAGAAAGACTGGAGAGGCGGAAGGGCAGCAAGCGGTAACATTATTCCTTCATCAACCGGAGCCGCAAAGGCTGTGGGAAAGGTTATTCCTGAACTCAACGGCAAGCTCACCGGAATGTCTATGAGAGTTCCTACCCTGGACGTTTCTGTAGTTGACCTTACCGTAAACCTTGAAAAGCCTGCAACTTACGATGAGATTTGCGCAGCTATGAAGAAAGCTTCCGAAACTAACCTCAAAGGTATCCTCGGATACACAGAAGACGCAGTGGTTTCTTCAGACTTCCTCGGCGACAAGCGCACTTCTATCTTTGACGCAAAGGCCGGTATCCAGATTACTCCTACTTTCGTAAAGGTAGTTTCCTGGTACGACAACGAGGTTGGATACTCCAACAAGGTTCTCGACCTTATCAAGGTGATGAGCGCCAAGTAAAATCGCTTAAAGCGAAGCTCAAGGGGAGGATATGCAGAATATCCTCCCTTTTTTATACCTTTGTATGATTATATTTGTTTGGCAATGCTGCTTAAAAAGAAAATATCCATAGGTTTTGTGATTCTGGGCTTCATTCTGCTGCTCAGCAGTCTGATTGCGATTTTCGAGTTCGTGACAATGAGAAGGACCATAGAAAAATTTGTTACGGACGACATAATCAGCATCAATACCACCCGTAGGTTGCTGGATTTGGCTGATGATTATAACTTTCAGTTGCTCAGCACGATGGGAGATTCTACCTATACTGATGTAAACACAATGCCGACCATCGGCGAGGAGGACAAATTTATGGATGCCTTAAGAGACGTGCGTGACAACTTCACCACCGAAGGAGAAAGGGATATGGCTGATTCCATCCGTTACGCCTATGTGGCATATGCTCATATGCTGGAAGAGGCTAAGGGTGTCTGGAACCTGCCGAGGTACCAGCAGAAGAAAGACTGGTATTTTGACAGGATGTATCCGGTCTATTCCAAGCTCAGGGTTTACATCAAGGATCTGAATATGTCTTCCCAGAAGGCTCTCAAGAATAATTCTGACCGTCTTTCTGAAGGTTTCTACCGAAGTCTGATGCCTTGCGTGGTGGCTGTAGGAATAGGAATTCTTCTTTTGTTCCTGTTCAACTATTTCCTGAATTTCTATTTCTTTGATCCAATTGTCAGAATTACACGTGCCTTGCGCAATTACAAGCTGACGCGCAAGACTTATGACGTGAATATTGATTCGGACGACGAGATAGAGGAACTCAACGACCATCTCAAGGATATTGTAAGGGAACACAAGCAGCTGACAAAGAACCAATAGACAACTTAGCACATGAATATTAACTACATATCAAGAAATGTGGGAATCGCTTTGGTGTTCAATGCGGCTTTCATGTTTTTGGGTGTGCTGGTTTCTCTGTGCTATGGCATGGACGCCTCTTTTTCTCCTCTTTTGCTAAGCGGCGTAATAACTCTTGCTGTAGGATGTTTCCCTTTGGTTTTCGTAAAGAAAGCCGGAGCAATTACCGTAAAGGAAGGTTTCTTTACAATAGTCTTGACCTGGCTGCTGGTTTGTGTCTTTGGAGCGTTGCCTTATATTCTATGGGGCGGAGACTTTGCCATTATAGATGCCTGGTTTGAAAGTGTAAGCGGCTATACAACAACTGGTTGTACTTCTCTCAGCGATGTTGAAGCCTTGCCGCACGGACTGCTCTTCTGGAGGAGCAGCACTCATTATCTGGGCGGTTTGGGAGTTGTTGTGTTTATGATTTTAGTGCTTCCTTACGCTAGGGCAACCTTTGGACTTAGGCTCAGCTCAATTGAGATGGGTTCTCTTTCAAAGCAGAACTACAAGTTCAAGGTTGCTGAGACGGCAAAGATAATTCTGTCTGTATATGTGGGACTTACCATAATTCAGACTATATGCCTGGTGCTTGCGGGGATGGGATTCTTTGATGCTTTGAACCATTCTATGAGCATCTCTGCCACGGGCGGTTTCAGCACAAAGAACAACTCTGCCGCGGCGTTTGCGTCTCCTGCAGTGGAGATAATAATGATTGTGTTCATGTATCTGTCAGGCCTTCATTTTGGCTTGATATATGTTTGTTTCCATACCAAGAGCCTAAGAATGTTCAAAGATCCTATTATCAAGTTCTATTCTTTGGTGCTTTTGGGATCCATAGCCATAACAACATTTAGCCTTCTTTCCGGAGGAACGGAGAAGAACTTTCTTACAGCCCTCAGGCACAGCGCGTTTATGAATGTGTCTGCGGCTTCAACTACAGGATTTGCCAATGCCGATGCACAGCATTGGCCAGTGGCTGCACTTCTGGTCTTCTTCTATCTGGCTTTCCAGGGAGCTTGCAGCGGTTCTACCACAGGTGGAGCCAAGGTTGACCGCATATGCGTGAGCTTCAGTTCCCTTAAGGCTAGGCTGAAAAGAAATCTCCATATGAATGCCGTTATAAAACCGAGAATAGGAAATCGTGTCCTTAATGGTGAGATGATAGGTGAAACCAACCTCTATCTGGTATTCTTCAGCTCTATTATATTTGTGGGAGCAATCCTACTTTCCGCAACCGGCCTGGATCTTAAAACATCTGTGACAACATCCCTAGCCTGTACCGCAAATACTGGCCTTACATTCAGTAGCTTAAGCTCGTTCGGAAACTATGAGAGCTTCCCTGTGGTGAGCAAGATAATCTTTACCATAGAGATGTTCCTTGGCCGTCTGGAAATCTACCCTGTGCTGGCATTCCTTGTAATCAAAAGGTGGAAATGATGGAAATGGCTGAATTTCTCTCCGGCAAAATGGAGGAAAGGCTTGCCATGGAGCCAACTGGAGCCCAGAGGGAATTGTTCAAAAAACTCGGACGTTTTCTCACAGGCAATTCTTCAGAAAGTTTTCTGATGATGGTTTCCGGATACGCCGGAACCGGCAAGACATCTGCCATTGCTGCTTGCATATCAGTTCTCAAGTCATTGGGTATGAAGTATGTGCTCCTTGCACCTACCGGTAGGGCAGCAAAGGTGCTTTCTGGTTTTACAGGAGAAAACGCAAGCACTATCCACCGCCATATCTATAGGATGAAGTCCCAGACAGATCCTATGGGGGCTTTTTCCCTGAATTTCAACAAAGCTAAAGACACAGTCTATTTTGTAGACGAGGTCTCTCTGATTACAACGGGAGACGGATCAGACTCTATCTTTGGCAGCGGAAACCTTCTGAACGACCTTATGGAATTTGTAAGGCAGAGCAAAAGCAACCGCCTGGTTCTCATCGGCGATCCTGCTCAGCTCCCCCCTGTGGGACTGGATGTCAGCCCAGCTCTGGATCTGGCATATATGAAGCGCTATTGTCCAGAAATTGAGACAGTTACCCTTAAGGATGTGGTAAGGCAGGCAGAAGGCAGCGGAATCCTGGTCAACGCCACTAGGCTGAGGACTGAGATCTCAGACGGAGATATAGACTCTCCTGTATTTGATGTGAGCTCTTTCTCTGACATCAAGGCAATTACGGGAGCTACACTGATAGAAGACATTTCAGACGCCATATCAAAGTACGGATCTGAAGACGTGGTGGTTCTGTGCCGAAGCAACCAGAGGGCCAACCGCTACAACCAGGGCATCCGTTCCCGTGTTCTTTTCCTGGAAGAAACTCTTTGCAGGGGAGACCGGCTGATGGTGGTCAAGAACTGCTACAAATTCGACGGCCAGGAAGAAGGCTTTGACTTCATAGCCAATGGAGATATGGCTCGCCTTATGAGAATCTCCAACCATCAGGAAAGGTATGGCCTCCACTTTGCGGATGCCACCCTGGCATTTCCAGATTACAACGATATAGAAATAGACGCCAAGATCATACTAGACACGCTGGACAGCAAGACAGCGGCTTTGGATAGTGATGCCCAGAGGGCGCTTTTTGAGGGAGTGCTGGCTGATTATGAGGGCATTACTCCAAAGAAAAAACGCTTCCAGTGTGTCAGGGAAGATCCTTATTACAATGCCCTCCAGATAAAGTATTCCTCGGCCCTCACAGGCCACAAGAGCCAGGGCGGCCAGTGGAAGTGCGTCTTCATAGACAACATCCTTTGGAAAGACGAAATCACCATCGATGATAAAAAATGGCTTTACACGGCTCTTACCAGGGCGGTGGAACAATGCTTTTTAGTTAACTTTGACAAGAAATATTTAAAATAAAACTACAGAGATATGAAAAGATTTGCCCTTGCGCTTTCTCTGACGCTGATTTGCTGGAGCACTTCCGCCCAGAAGAAGAATTTTACCCTGGAACAGATTGCAAATGACCGCTTTGCCGGCGTGGAGCTCTATCTTATGCAGCCAGATTGGGTTTCCGATAATGTGGTTCAGGCTACTGCAGTGGACCTTAGAAGCAGAAAGCGTGAAATCAAGTACTTCAATGTAAAAACCGGAGACTTTGACGAGAATTTCAAGCCCAGCATAACCACGATGGTTTCCCAGAACGACATTAACGAAGACGCTAAGAAAGCCAATGCCGCAATAGGGGGAGACGGAATGCTCGCCAATCCTACGTACAGCCCAGATGGCAAGGCTCTTGCGTTCTCCTATAAAGGCAATCTTTATGTCTTTGACAAGGAAAGCGGCAAGGCAAAGAAGCTTACCGAAGACGGCAGTGACTTGATTCTGAACGGCCGTGCTTCCTGGGTTTACTATGAGGAAATTCTGGGGCGCTCTTCCAAGTACAAGGCCTACTGGTGGAGTCCAAACAGCAAGAGCATAGCCTTTTACCGCTTTGATGACACAGAGGTTCCGATGTTCCCGATCTACGACCCGTCCAAGGCAAAGGACCAGATTCTGGCAACTCATTATCCTATGAGCGGAGAGAAGAATCCTGAGGTTCGGATTGGGTTCGCCGATATTGAAACCGGAGCAATAGTCTGGGCGGACTTTGACCAGAAGGAAGACCAGTATTTTGGCATTCCGTTCTGGAACTCAGAGGCTACCCGCTTTATAGTTCCTTGGATGCCAAGGGTTCAGCAAGATCTGGTATTCTATTCGGTTGATCCAAAAAACGGCAGCAAGGAGCCTATCTACAAAGAGCATCAAGATACTTGGATAGACTGGCCGGAGCAGATGCTGTTTGACGAGAAGGGCCTGTATATGGTAAGGGACTTCAGCATGTGGGAGCAGATCTACTACCTGTCTTTCGACGGCAAAACCCAGAGGTGCCTGACAGACGGCAAAAACTGGGACATTAAGCTCCTTAAGATAGACCCTAAGAAGCAGGAACTCTACTTCACTTCCAAGAAGGAAATCTCCACAAGGGTAGATGTTTACAAGGTCAACATCAAGAAGGCAAAGACCACCAGAATTTCTACCGGTGACTTCTCTTACAAGTCTTTGAAACTCAGCGATGATTTCAAGTATCTGGCTGCAATCTGCAGCAATTCCCGCACTCCGGAAAGGATGGTGCTTCTGCCTACGGACGGAAGCGGCAAGATGACAGTTCTTTTAGACGGCAAGGGGAGCGAATTCGACTCTTACAACATTGCTCTGCCTGAAATGGTTTCCATCACTACTCCAGACGGCTACACCATCCCTGGCAAGATAATCCTTCCACTTAACTTTAACCCAGAAAAGAAATATCCTGTAATCATCTATATGTACGGCGGCCCTAATACTCCGGTAGTTGCAGATACGTGGAGCTATGTTACCTCAAACAACCAATGGTGGGCAAACCAGGATGTAATCCAGTTCACGATGGATCACCGCGGAAGCGGTCATTGCGGAAAGAAGGGCACTGGCTTTATGTACCGCAACTTCTTCTCCATAGAACTCCAGGACTTCATAGAATGGGCCAAGTGGCTCAGAAGCCTGCCTTACGTAAACCCTGACAAGATAGGAATCTATGGCTTCTCCTACGGCGGTAGTATGGCAACTCTCTGCGTAACAGAAGGCTGCGAGTATTTCAAGTACGGAATTGCCGGCGGCGGAGTGTATGACTATATGCTCTACGATACCCATTATACCGAGCGTTTTATGGATACCCCGCAGCGCAATCCGGAGGGCTTCAAGCGCACTATAATGGCAGACAGGATACGAAAGTCCGGCTACAAGGGAGACGATACCAACTACCTGCTGCTCACTCACGGAGCCGCAGACGACAACGTCCACATCCAGAACACTATGGCTCTGGTGCTGGAACTCCAGAAGATGGGAAGGCAGTTTGACCTTATGATTTACCCGAGGCAGCTGCACGGCTACCGCGGAAAGCAGGGCCAATTCTCCGATTTCAACGATTACCGCTTCTGGTACCGCTACCTGCTTAATAAAGAAGTGCCTAAGGAACTGTCAGACGCTTATAAGAACTAGGACCCGAGGAATTGCACCGCTTCCCTAAAGAATTCAATAATCAGGGAAGCCACTTCTCCCGCCCAGGATCCCAGATGCGGGATTCCGCCTAAAGCGGCTGAGATAGCAGACCCGTAAACGGAAAAGGCCACCAAAGGAGCGGCAACTAAATTAGACAGAAGGAAATTCCCGCTTATCTTGCCAAAATACAGCAAAATGAGAGGGAATGTTGCTATCTGGCACGCCATGCTCACTCCCGCAACTCTCAGGGCTGCAGAGCAGAATCTTGCGGCAATGCTTTTCTTTTTCCCAAGAACTTTTCTTATGCTTTCATCTATAGCCGGGTAGATGAAGGCAATTCCGGCAATGGCGGCAAAAGAGAGCTGGAAACTTATGTTTTCCACAGCCGTGGGATTGAATAGCGCAATAACCATCGCTGAGACCAGAATAGGGCCGAATCTGTCTTTGCTTCCGCTGAATAATTCGCACAATTTCCATAAAGAAATCATAATACAAGCCCTTGATACAGAAGGTGAAAGGCCTGTGCAAACGGCGTATAGCATAATAACGGAAATGCTTAGGGCAAGGGCTACGCGCCTTGAGCGATAGCTTCTGCCCGAGAAGGAAAACAAAGCGCAGACTATTCCCCAGATTATACCCACGTGCATTCCTGAAAGGGCCAGGGTGTGGCTTATTCCGGCATTGCGGAATGCCTCTTTGGTCTTTCTGTCTAGGCGGCTTTTGTCGCCGAGAAGAATAGCATTGGCAATGGCTCGGTCTTCCTCATTTTCTATGGATTCTTCCAGCCTCCTCTGCATAAAGCTTCTGGCTCTGCTTCCCCAGTCCTCAATCTTTTCTTCAAGGGGCGATTTGGTTTCCGAATAAATGGCGCGCCGCTGCACTCCGCTGAAAAAGAACCCTATGCAGCACAGCGCAATAAATGCGGCCTTATGCTTTCTTGCAAAGTACAGGCCCGCAATCAATGCTGCAAAAACAATAGGGGAAAAGTCAAATCCCAGGCTATACGGAATTATCCATCCATATGCCGCCACGCCAATAAGGAAACTCAAGACTGCCGCCACACCCAATCGCCTCATATCTCTTGCCTTGAAAGATTTACATACTCTGGAGTTTCTTTAGGAATTTTTCCGGATCTATTATGAAACGGGAGTGGGTGCCTTTCCCGATCTCTCCCTTGCTGTCGTAGGCCGTAACCTTAAAGTATACGGCTCTTCGGTCTATATTCTCCACTTCCGCATCTGCCCAGACTTCCGTTCCCGGAAGGCAGGCTCTAAGGTGTTGGATATTCACTCCGGTTCCCACGCTAGCCAGCCCCAGATTCTTCAGAAGCAGGAAAGACGCTTCTTCCATCATTGAGATCATTGCGGGCGTAGAGAAAACTCCCATTGCGCCCGTTCCGGCAGCGGCCGCCGTGTTCTGGTCTGTCACCATACGGCGGGCTGTGTTTTTCATTCCGATCTTAAGGTCTTCTATCATATTGCAAATATACAAAAATCTAATTGCTAGAAGTTTATTCCTGCTCCCGCTCCAACAAAAGTTGTTGGATGGAATACTTGTTCTCCGCGATTTTCTGTCTTGCGAGAGTATTTTCTTTTTGGGCTGATTTCAAAAGAATCCACAGCCTCCTTCCTCTGGTTATATACGGTAACCTTCATTCCACGTTTGCTAACCTCAACGTTGCAGGCACAGCAAAGACCTTGGTTCTTAAGATCCAAAACCTTGGCGTGGATTCCGTCTCCTTCTGCCACGGAGCTGTCAATTGCTCTTCTCTTGTCTCCGCTGGATCCCATATCCAGATAGAACGTGCCGTCTATCTGTTCTGTCCTGGAGAATATGTGGTCGTGTCCGCTGAGTACCAGATCCACTCCACACTTCTTAAATACCGGTGCCCACTGCGGCCGCAGCCTGGCAGCAACAACAGAGTCTATCTTGCTTGAACCGTAAATCGATTTGTGCTCATACACAACAATATACTGATATCTTCCTTTAAGAATTTCAACCGTTTTTTCAAACCATTTTACCTGGTCCTCAAACCTCGGGCCTGTGGCCACGTTGGAGTTGTTCATATCCAGGGCAATGAAGAGAACATTGTTGTAGAGGAACCAGTAGGTGGAATTAGGGCTCATCGGGGCTCCGTTCCCAGGAAACTTGAACAGATGGTTGAAAGTATGCGGAGAATTGTACTGGGGATATTTCCTTCCTGTGTCATCTGCCCAGTACTCGTGGTCTCCCGGAGAAGCCGCATACACAAAATCGCGGAAGACATCATTGTCCAGAAGCCAGAACCAGCCGTCTTCCTTTCCGGCCACATCCACCATATCTCCGCTGCAAATAACCAGCGCAGGGTGCGCCAATTCTTTCATATTCTGGATAAGCGGAAGGGTTTCCCTGTTTCCCTTATGCTGAAAATCGGTGAAAGCCACAAAATTCCATTTGCCTCTTTTTCCGGAAGTTGCAAACGAGAAAACCTTTGATTCCGTGCCTTGGCTCACAATCTTGAAAATGTATTCAGAATTAGGTTTAAGGCCTGAAAGATGAGCAGAGCACACATAGCGTTCCTTTGTGAAGAACGTTGTTTCCTTTGCAGTGTTCTCAATGCCCTTGGTGCTCCACAAAGCGCTTTCAGGTTCCACCTTGACCGCTTTTCTGAAAGCTTTATCAGATGCCTTTGTATAAAGCACGTAGCTTGAAGGATTGGAGCAATGGTAATTCACAGTTGCCGAATTGGCGGAGTTTTCACACACCGTGGTTACTATGTGATAAATAACAGAATCACTTTCCTCTGCGAAACAATTGCCAAAGCAAAGGCAGCAGATTAGGCCAATAATAATCTTCCTCATATAAGACAAAGATAACACTAATTATATCCGCAAAGCATTATTTTGCGTATATTTGAAAGATAAAAGCAAATAGTTTTAATAATAGACATTCAATATGATTATTCTGGTTTTAAACTGCGGTAGTTCTTCTATCAAGTACCAGGTGCTGGATATGAAGAGCGAAAGTGAACATTCTCTTCTGGCAAAAGGCCTGGTTGAGAGAATCGGAATGGGAGAAGGGGATATAACCCACTCTGTTCCAGGAAAAGACAAGCATAAGATTCATAAGCCTGTGGCAGACCACACAGAAGGCATCAAAGACGTTCTCGGCCTGCTGGTTGACCCGGAACACGGAGTTCTCCGCTCCCTGGACGAAATTGAGGCTGTTGGACATAGGGTAGTTCACGGAGGGGAATATTTCACCCAGAGCTGCATAATAGACCAGAGGGTAAAGGACGGCATAGAAAAGTGCGCTTCCCTTGCACCGCTTCACAATCCGGCTGGACTGCTGGGAATCAATGCAGTGGAGAGCATTCTGCCTAAGGTTCCTCAGGTTGCTGTGTTCGACACTTCATTCCTGCAGACAATACCTAACTACGCATACATTTACGGTCTTCCTTACGAGTATTACGAGAAAGACAAGATTCGCCGATACGGATTTCACGGAACCAGCCACAGGTTTGTATCAAAGGTTGGAGCTGAACTTGCCGGACTGGATTACAACGATTCCAAAATCATTACCTGCCACCTTGGGAACGGCAGCAGTGTAACCGCTGTAAAGAACGGAAGAGCTGTGGATACTTCTTTGGGACTCAAGACTATAGACGGTCTGATTATGGGAACCAGATGCGGCAGTCTGGATCCTGGAGTTGTAACCTACATAATGAAGAAATACGATCTTACCGCAGACCAGATGGAAAATATCCTTACCAAGAAGAGCGGTTTTGTGGGCGTTTCCGGAGTGTCTTCAGACGCAAGAGATCTGGAAGAGGCTTCCGCAAGGGGAGACAAGAGAGCAAAGCTAACTCTCGAGATTTTCCGTTAC
This sequence comes from Bacteroidales bacterium, assembly GCA_016285455.1. Taxonomy (GTDB): domain Bacteria; phylum Bacteroidota; class Bacteroidia; order Bacteroidales; family UBA932; genus Egerieousia. The sequence continues at coordinate 30,269 of JAEEQS010000013.1, read as the reverse complement.
GGCCTTCTGAAGTTCGTGGGAGCATTCTCAGCCGCTATGGGTGGAGTTGACCTGATAGTCTTCACTGGTGGAATAGGCGAGAACGATCCGCTTACAAGAGCCTATATCGGCGAGAAATGCGCTTATCTGGGAGTTGACTTTGACTCCGAGGCAAATGCTGGCCTGAGGGGCAAGACCGCCATCCTGACAAAGAAGGATTCCAAGGTAAAGGTTGCCGTTGTCTGCACTAACGAGGAGCTGGTAATCGCTACCGATACCATGAAGCTTGTAAAAATGTAAAATCAATAAATTTAAAAGATTATGAAGACATTTGATGAAGTATATGAACTTCTCAAGGCCAATCCCAAGAGAAGGCTGGCAGTAGCCTGGGGCGTTGACGAGCACTCTGTTTGCGCCGCAAGCATGGCAATAGACGCAGGATTCTGCGAGGCAACCCTTTACGGAGACCGCAAGATGATTGAGGCAGTATGCCAGAAGGAAAACATCGATATCAACAAGTTCAACATTATGGATGTTCCTGTAGAGCTGAAGGCTATCCAGGCTGCCGTTACTGCCGTTCACAACGGAGAGGCAGACGTTCTGATGAAGGGCCTTTGCTCAACAGACAAATATATGAGGGGAATACTGAACAAGGAGTGGGGCCTGCTTCCTCCAAAGGCAGTGCTCAGCCACATTTCTGTAATGCAGCATCCTAATTATCCTAAGTTCTTGGTATTCGGCGATATGGCCGTGATTCCTCTGCCTGACTTCAAGCAGAAGACCGCCATTCTGAAGTATATCGTGAACGTCTGCAAGTCTCTGGGCGTAGCCAATCCTAAGATTGCCGCAGTTGCCGCAACCGAGCAGATGCTGGACGGAATGCCGGCCTGCGTTGAGGCAGCAATGCTGGCAAAGATGGCAGATCGCGGTCAGCTTCCTGGACAGATAGACGGCCCTCTGGCTCTGGACGTTGCAATCAACAAGGAGGCAGCTGCAATCAAGAAGCTCAAGAGCGAGGTTGCAGGAGACGCTGACGGACTCCTGTTCCCTAACATCGAGAGCGGCAACGTATTCTACAAGTCCAACACAATGCTTGTTCCTGGAGTAAGGACCGCCGCCTTTGTAGCTGGCGCAAGCGCTCCTTGCGTTCTTTCCTCAAGGGCAGACAGCATAGACACCAAGCTCAACTCAATAGCATTGGCTTGCCTTCAGGTCAAGTAAGACGTGATTTACGATTTGGCGATAGTAGGAGGAGGAGCTGCAGGGCTTATGGCAGCTGCCTGGATTTCAGAGCAGTGCAAGAGCGCGCAGTCTCCTCCTTCTGTTATTTTGCTAGAGAAGATGCCCCGCCCTGGCCGTAAGATAAACATCACCGGAAAGGGGCGCTGCAACATTACAAATGCCAGGATGTGGGATGAATTCTCTGTCCACATCCATCCAAACAATCAGTTCCTCAAAAGCGCGTTCTACGGTTTCACTTCTTCTGACACTATGAGCTTTTTTGAAGATGCCGGAGTGCCGTTGACCATTGAAAGAGGCCAGAGAGTGTACCCGAAAAGCATGAGGGCAATGGATGTCACCGATGCACTTGTGCGCAAAATCAAGGAGAGTGGAGTTGTAGAAGTCCAGACGGATTGTACCGTAGAGAGCATAGAAAAGAAAGAGGTTTTTGAGGTAAACTGCGCCTCAGGCAAAGTTTGCTGCCGCAAGCTTCTTATTGCAACTGGAGGTCTTTCATATCCTTCTACAGGAAGTTCAGGCGACGGATATGCGTTTGCAAAAAGCTTGGGCCACAGTATTGTACAGCCTCGCCCGTCCTTAACTGCCCTTGTTCCGGAAGGATATGCAGACGGAGCTGGAATGACTCCGTTCGGAAGATGGCTTAACGGCTTGAACCTCAAGAACGTGGCCGTGAGCCTGGAGGTTGGGGGATCGGTTGTTCAGGAAGAGTTCGGCGATGTTGACTTTACAGATGGGGGGCTGGAAGGAGCCCTAGGTTTCCGCATCAGCCGCAAGGCCGTGCAGGCTCTGGACAATGGCCAGAAGGTGGCTGTGCTTCTGGACCTGAAGCCCGCGCTTTCTGAAAGTCAGCTGGCTCAGAGAATAAAGAGAGAGGCCTCATCGGGGAACAATACATTAAAGTACCTTCTTTCAAAGCTGCTTCCTCGGCAGCTGATTCCGCCGTTTCTGAGCCTTAACAAAGACCTTACGCTTATGCATCCTGGAAAGGCGGCAGAAAGGCTTCCTGCAGCCCTCAAAGGTATGAGATTCAAGATAGTCTCTTACGTGGGATTTGAAAGATGCGTGGTTACAAACGGCGGAGTATCCCTCAAGGAAGTCTCCCAGAAAACAATGGAAAGCAAACTTGTTCCTGGTCTTTTCTTTGCGGGGGAGGTACTTGACTTAGACGGAGATACGGGCGGGTACAATCTTCAGATAGCGTTTTCAACGGCCGTTCTGGCTGCAAGAAGCGCCCTTCTATGATATAATTGCAATCTTTATCTGGTCGCAAGAAAGAGTCCGGGATGCGCCCGGCTCAATCTCGTATGCTTCAATGTCTCCAAGCTCCAGTACGATCAGGTCTCCGCTTCTTAGAGACATATACTTTGATGCCCTTTCTAGAGTGCTGTCAAAAGAAGAGAATCCCTCATATGGGCCGCTTCCTTCGATCTCTGTTGGGCTGGAGAGGAAGATGCTGGAATCCAGTGTATTGCCCTCATTGATATCGTAAGTTGCAAGATGCACTCCCCAGCCGCAGACTTTGTAGTGGCGGTGGGCATATTCTTCCCTTACGCATTTTCCTGCGCGGTCTATTTTCACATAGGCAAAGCGGATTGCCCGCAGGGTTTCAACTCCGTCCGGAACCCAATATTTGAAAGATCCGTCTGAAGCCTCCTTCTCTCTGCAGATTGCGCTGTCTGGGCAAGTGTAAAAATTGTCGCTCCCGTATGGGAAAATGAAAAGATTCATTTCTTGTATTTTTCAGGATGAACGCGGATATCGCTGAGGATTTTCTTTGTGTATTCCGTAAACTTCCCGTTCTCCATCCAGCTATAGTAGCCAGGATCCTGCCTGAGTATGTCAACCACGCTCTTGTCTTTGTATTTGCCAAATCCGAACACTGCGTCTCCCTTGTCGTTGAGCACTATGGCTCCGGCCAGGTCAACGTTGCGGCTCTTTACTGAGAAATCAGCCAGGGCGTCTACATCGTTGGCCAGGGTATCGCTGTATTTGTCCAGCTGGGCCTTCAGGACTTCCATAGTTGCAACCGTGTCTGCTTCAGCTCCGTGCGCTCCTTCCAGATCCTTGTGGCAATAGAACTTATAGGCTGCCGCCAGGGTTCTTGGCTCCATCTTGTGGTAAATGTTCTGCACGTCCACAAGACGGTGTCGCCTGAAGTCAAAATCCACTCCGCATCTTAAGAACTCCTCAGCGAGCATAGGAATGTCGAACTTTATAGAATTGTATCCTGCTATGTCGCAGCCTTCCATCTGCTGGGCAAGACTCTTTGCTATCTGTTTGAAAGTAGGGCAGTCTTTTACGTCCTCGTCTGTAATATGGTGAATTGCTGTAGATGCTTCAGGAATATGCATCTCTGGGTTGATTCTGCGGGTTTTGATATCTGTGTGCCCGTCGGGATACAGCTTTACAAACGATATTTCTACAATCCTGTCTTGGGAAATGTCTAGCCCGGTACTCTCTATATCAAAGAATACCAAAGGTCTTTTGAGGTTGATTTCCATATGAAGAAAATGTTAGAGCCTCATTGGCATAAGCAGTGCGCAGATCTCCTGATTAGGGTCTGTCTGCTCTGCAGGCTGCATAAGGGCTGCCTTAGTAGGTTCTGCTAGCCTGATGCAAATCTGGTCGTAAGGCAGGTTGGCAAGTATCTCAATCAGGAACTGGCTCTTGAATGCAATTCTCATAGGCTCTCCAACATACTGGCAGCTGATGGTTTCCTTTGCGCTCATAGAGAAGTCCAGATCCTGGGCGGTGATTTCCAGCTTTCCGTCTGCAACTTTGAATACAATCTGGCCGGTAGACTGGTTAGCGCAAACGGCAACACGTCTAGTAGCGTTGAGAATGTCTGTTCTTGAGACGGTTATCACATTGTTGTTGTTCTTTGGAATAACCTTGGTATAGTCTGGATAGGTGCCTTCTATCAGGCGGCATACAACCAGCTGCTGGTCAAACTTGAAGAAAGCGTTTTTCTTGTCAAAACTTATTGAGACGATTTCGTCTGAAAGTCTTGCCAGGTTGTTTTTCAGAATGTTGGCAGGCTTCTTAGGAAGGACGAAGGAACTCTTTACTCCTGCAATGTCTTTTCTTTCAAAGCATACGAGCTTGTGGGCGTTGGATGCTACAAAAGTGGTAGACTTTTCACCTATGTCAAAGAATACTCCGTTCATCACTGGCCTTAGCGGCTCTTCTGCAGTTGCATAGATGGTTCCGTTAAGAGCCTCGCTGAGAACCTCTGCAGGCATATCTATCTTCTTAGGATCCATCAGAACAGGCAGCTGCGGATATTCATCCGGAAGTATGCAAGGGATGCTTGCGGTACCGCTGGCCCAGGTGATAGTCAGTATGTTATTGTCTTCATTGGTTTGGAACTGTACCGGCTGAGTAGGGAGTTCCTTGAAAGAGTTGGTCAGCAGAGTTGCGGGAACAGCAATCTTTCCCTCTTGTCCAACGTCCTCAATGTTCATTATGGTCTTTAAAGTTGTCTCCTGGTCTGAACCGGTGATTGTCAGGCTCTTGCCTTCAAGTTCCAGGAGGAAGTCCTCAAGGATTGGGAGAGAGCTCTTTGGCGGAATTACCTTGGAAACAGACAGTAAAGCCTGTAAAAAATCTGTGCTAGTTGCTGTAAACCTCATATCTGTTGCGTTTAATTATGTTATTTGCAAATATAAGAAATCTAACTTGAATAATGAGTATTGTTATTGAGTTTTGTTAGGCACATTAATATCGAATCCTTCTCCAGTGCCAACGTGGATGCTTCCGCTATTGAGCTGGTCTTCGTATTTGAAGTAAGGGAGGTCTTTGAATATCTCGCGGGCCATTTTGCCGGCCTTTTCGTGTTCTGCGTCTTCAGGCATTCTCCACCGTCCAAATTTTACGGTTGGCTCGCGCCTGATCGCATCTATGAGTGAAAGGTCTGGAACTATCTCGTTATGGTAGGCGTCCGCCAGAATATCCAGTATGTTTGGATTGCTCTGGACGTAAGCCTTGGAAAGGCCGCACACGTTAGATGTGGATATGAGCTTGTATTTCAGGTACTCGTCTGCCATTATATCATCAAAGGTCAGGCCGAGGGCCCTCTTTATGATATCTAGAGTGCGCCTTACCCTCAGCTTGCCGACTACCATACTGGAAGCGCAGCCCATAAACTTTATTTTAGGGCAGTTTCCTGTGGCAATCATCTCCAGGATGCCTTCCTTGCCGTTTGGCCCCCTGTAGGTTATAAGGTGGACAGCCAGGCAGGTAACGAATATTTCCGGCTGCAGAAGCTTCTGTGGAGTCTTTGCATTGTCTTCTGAAAACAGATCTTGCAGATAGTAGGCATCAGCCTCGCAGACAGATTGTTTCCACGCTTCTATATTCGCTAGGGTAGAATAGGTTAGGGCTTTGTACAGCGGATCCATTCCGGAAAGAGTAATATCCAGGATGCCCAGAGTATCTTCTGAGGTAAGCTTCCAAAGCAGATTCTCCTTTTCCACTTCAGCCAGGAATTCGGTTATGTAGGTGTGCTTTTCACCAATCTCAAACAGCTTGCGGTAAACTGCCAGGCCTCTTTCTCTTATCGGGAGGTCTTTGATGAAGTCATATGCCGTCCTGAACGGCTCCAGCCATTCTGACGGAGTGGCAATGTGCTTCTCTTTCTTTTCGCCCGATTCGGCCTCTTGGCTGGCATTGGCTGCCAGAGTTATCTTGGTGGAAAGGTCCATATATTTTCCCATCATTCCAGAGTCCTGGAAATGAGTGAAGAACGTAGACGGGTCATTCTCTTTCTCTCCAAAGGCCATCAGTTCCTTCTTGAAATCCGCAATCTCCTGCTTGAAGCCTTCATTATCTGTTTTCAAGCCATCCAGGCCATCTATATAGCCCTGGAGCATCATCTGTATCGTAGCGTCCATATTATTCGATTTCTATAAGTTTATACTTGCCGTCTGGTGTATCGGGGGAGAGCCTGAGGCACGGCGGCTTGACGCTCTGGCTGTACCATTGCTTGCATTCTTCCGTGAGGGTTTCTTTCTTGTTCCACAGCTCCTCAATCTGTTCCTGATATGGTTGAGTGTCTAACTGTAGAGAGTCAAGATGTCCTGTTGCAATGGCCTTGCAGATGGTATCGGTGAACTCCTTGTAGTATTCGTCGCTGCAGTCAACCATTGCCCTGAACTGAGGCAAAGCTGCAAGGGTGGCAAAATCGGAACTAGGCTTTGAAAGCATCTTAAGATTCTCAGCGATGCTGGACATAGACCTGGCGGGATCTTTCCTTGTGTCGTTGTATTCTATAAAGTCTTTGTATATCTTGCCAAAGCCATCGATGGTTCTCAGCCATCCGTTCTTCTTGGCCTGCAGGTCTATCCACAAGCTGCTGTGGGTGAATGTGTAATATGGGTCTGCCTGGATTTTCTGGATAATCTCGTCGCAGTATTCTGCAACATCGGTCCATCCCAAATGCAAAGCCGCCTCCTTGTTTGCAAAGATGCGGTCCATAGCCACGGCGGCAGCTCCGCCGGTATAAAGTCCGTTCTGCTTGGACTTTTCCTCCGCCTCATCGGTCGAGGAGCATTCGTTTAGCAGGTCTAGCCATTTTCTGTAGTACTCTGCCTGATAGGGGGTTCTAGGGCAGCTCCCGAACCTTTTGACATATAGCCCGTACAGTTCCTTTGATGTATTTAGGTCGTTCATCCTGTTGATTGATATTAGATTCGATAATTTTCTTCAACCATCAAATTTACAAAATAACTTGTAACTATGGAATAGCGGCATTCGTATAAGACTTGCAGCACTTTTTGATTGTTTGAATAGTAACAAGACTAAATAATAGATGAGACAGCTAAAAATCACAAAGTCCATCACGAACCGAGAAAGCGCGTCGTTGGACAAGTACCTCCAGGAGATAGGAAGGGAGGAGAGAATCACAATTGAAGACGAGGTGGAACTCGCTCAGAGAATCAAGAAAGGAGACCAGGCCGCTCTGGAAAAGCTGACCAAGGCCAACCTGAGGTTTGTGGTATCTGTGGCAAAACAGTATCAGAACCAGGGACTTAGCCTGCCAGACCTTATCAACGAAGGTAATCTGGGACTTATAAAGGCAGCCGAGAAATTCGACGAAACCAGAGGATTCAAATTCATATCCTATGCCGTATGGTGGATCCGCCAGTCTATTCTCCAGGCTCTGGCAGAGCAGAGCAGAATAGTTAGGCTTCCGCTCAACCAGGTAGGAGCCCTCAACAAGATCAACAAGATCATAAACAAGTTTGAGCAGGAGCACGAAAGGCTCCCGTCTCCGGACGAGGTAGCCGAGATGCTGGAGACTTCAAAGGAGAAGGTTGCTGATACCCAGAGAGTTTCAGGCCGCCACATTTCCATAGACGCCCCGTTTGTGGAGGGTGAGGACAACAGCCTTCTGGACGTGCTTCCTAACAACGATTCTCCTGCTGCAGACCGCGGCCTGATAAACGAATCGTTGAAGATGGAGATAGAAAGAGCCCTTTCCACCCTTACAGAGAGGGAGAGGAATATCATAAAGTATTTCTTTGGAATCGGATGCCAGGAGAAGACTCTGGAGGAGATTGGAGAGACCTTCAACCTTACCAGAGAGAGAGTTAGGCAGATTAAGGAGAAGGCCATCCGTCGCCTTAAGTCTTCCGGAAGAAAGAAACTCCTTATGAACTATCTCGGATAATGGAAGAGGCTTTTATCAAGTTCAGCGATATGCTTTGCACCTATCCGGAGTTCGTTCTCCTGATAGGCGGAGGCTTGTTCTTCCTGATTTACAGCGGATTCGTGCCGCTTCGCCATTTCGGGAAGGCAGTAAAGTCTCTGGGCAAGAAAGACAATTCCCCGGGACAGATCAGCTCTTTCCAGGCTCTGATGGGAGCCATTGCAGCCACCGTTGGAATGGGAAGCATAGCCGGCGTTGCCATAGCCCTTATGCTAGGCGGCCCGGGAGCAATCTTCTGGATGTGGGTCAGCGCCATAGTTGGTATGGCTACCAAGTTTTTTGAAGGAACCCTGGCCATTATGTACAAGGGCAAAGACGACAGGGGAGAAGTGCAGGGCGGCCCTATGTATATGATTACTGAAGGAATAGGAAAGAAATGGAAGCCGCTGGCCATATTCTTCTCTGTAGTGGGACTTATAGGCACTCTCTGCATTATGCAGGCCAACCAGTTCACAGAGGCTGTGATAACCATATTCACCAAGCCTGCCGGCATACCGGACAGCCTGCTGGTGAAATTCATAATCGGCTGCTGCATAGTGGCTATAGTGGCTCCGGTAATTCTGGGCGGAATCAAAAGAATCGCCAACATCTCATCAAAGATAGTTCCTCTTATGGTGGGCTTGTACTTTGTGCTGGTCGGCTACATTATTCTTACTAACCTTTCCGTTGTTCCACAAGTATTCGGCGATATCTTCAGGGGAGCCTTCAGCTTCAAGGCCGGAGCCGGCGGAGCCATAGGCTCGTTCTTTATGGTTGCCACAATCGGCGCCAGAAGAGCCACCCTGGTAAATGAGGCCGGAGTGGGAACCGCCAGCATGATGCACGGAGCATCCAAGAACAACGAGCCTGTAAGAGAAGGACTTGTGGCAATGTTAGGGCCTTTTTGCGATTCCGGAATCGTTTGCACCCTTACTGCTGTGGCAATACTTACGGCATCGGCTAGCGGCGGCTACGTGATTCCTGCCGCGGGCTCAGACGTCAAAGGACTGGAGATAGCCCTGAACGCATTCAGCGCCGCTGTAAACTACGGAAAACTGGGAGGATACCTGCTTATGGTAATGGTCTTCTTCTTTGCCTTCTCCACAATGTTCTCCTATTCTTATTATGGAATGAAGTGCACAAGCTATCTGTTTGGCACCAAATACGGAAAATATTACAATTACTTTTTCCTTGCAATGCTTATCGTATGCGCAATGATACCTCTGAAGCTGGCGGTTGCGGTCATAGACCTGGCTTATCTGCTTATGGCATGCGCCACAATGTTCACGCTTCTGTATCTGAGCCCTAGAGTAAAGGCGGCTGCAAGAGAATACTTTAAAAAGAAATAAAGATGACACCTGAAGTTTTCATACGCCCGCTTGTAAAAGAGGCCGTAAAAGCCCTTTACGGCCAGGAACCGGAAGACAAGCTGATTCAGCCGCAGCCAACCAGAAAGGAATTTGAGGGAGACGTTACCATTATGGCATTCCCTTTCCTGAGGCTCAGCCATAAAGGCCCGGAAGATACTGCAAACCAGATAGGCGAATATCTCAAGGCCAACTCTCCTCAGGTGGAGTCTTTCAATGTCGTAAAGGGATTCCTGAACATAAAGCTCTCCCAGGATTTCTGGAAGGGAGCCTTCAGAGAAATCTTTGAGTCAGAAAATTACGGGCAGTTGCCATCTACCGGCAAGACCGTGATGGTGGAGTTCTCTTCCCCGAATACAAACAAGCCGCTTCACCTTGGCCATATCCGCAACATCCTGCTGGGCTGGAGCGTTTCCAAGCTGATGGAGGCCAACGGCCATAAGGTGGTGAAAACCAATATAGTCAACGACAGGGGTATCCATATATGCAAGAGTATGCTAGCCTGGCTGATGTGCGCTAACGGAGCAACTCCGCAGTCTACCGGCATCAAGGGAGACCACTTTGTAGGAGACTACTACGTTAAGTTCAACAATATCCTCAAGGAGCAGGCCGCAGAAATCCTTGCTCAGGGAAAGCCTGAGGAAGATCCAGAAAAGGAGAAGGCAAGGGCAAAGGAGGCCGAAAAGCAAGCGCCAGTTCAGCTGGAAGCCCAGAGCATGCTCCGCAGATGGGAAAGCGGAGATCCTAAGATTGTGGATCTGTGGAAGACAATGAACGGCTGGGTTTACGAAGGCTTTGACCAGACATATGACAGACTGGGTGTTGGATTCGATATAATCTACTACGAATCAGATACATACAAGCTTGGCAAGAAGACGGTTCTGGAAGGCCTGGAAAAGGGAGTCTTTGAAAGGCATCCAGACGGCAGCGTCTGGTGTGACCTTACAGCCGACGGTCTGGACCAGAAGCTTTTGCTCAGGAGCGACGGAACTTCTGTCTATATGACTCAGGACATTGGCACCGCCCAGGAAAGGTATTCCGCCTACAAGTTTGACCAGATGGTTTACGTAGTGGGAGACGAGCAGAATTACCATTTCCAGGTTCTGAAGCTCATACTTTCAAAGCTCGGCTTCAAGTGGGCGGACTCCATCTACCATATGTCCTACGGAATGGTGGAACTGCCTGAGGGAAAGATGAAATCAAGAGAAGGCACCGTAGTTGACGCAGACGATCTTCTCCAGACAATGTACGAAACCGCAAGGGAGAATTCCCTGGAACTTGGCAAGCTCAGCGATATGGATGAGAAGGAGAAGGAAGCCCTCTTTGAAATGCTGGGGCAGGGAGCCCTCAAGTATTTCATAATAAAGGTAGATCCGAGGAAGAAGATGCTCTTCAACCCTAAGGAGAGCATAGATTTCAACGGCAACACCGGCCCGTTCATCCAGTACACTCACGCCAGAATCAAGTCTATCCTCAGAAGAGCCTCAGACGCTCCATCCGTTCCGGACGGAGCAGCCCTGAACGGCAAGGAAATAGAGCTGGTAAAGATACTTGCAAGCTTCCCTGACAAGATCCGAGAAGCTGGGCAGAGCATGTCTCCTGCACTTGTGGCAAATTACTGCTACGACCTGGCAAAGGAGTTCAACCAGTATTATCACGATTTCTCCATACTTAAGGAGGAAGACACCGAGGTAAGATGCCAGAGGCTGGCCCTTGCCTCCGCTGTTGCCAAGACGCTGGTAAAGGGAATGGATATACTTGGAATTCAGCTTCCTGAAAGAATGTAAATGTATTCTAAAGGGGAAATAGGACATCCTAGATTCCTCCCCACGACAAAGGACGAGGTCCGACGTTTGGGATGGGAGGAGCTGGATGTCATTATTTTTTCCGGAGATGCCTACATAGACCATCCTTCTTTTGGAACGGCCATAATAGCCAGGGTTCTGGAAAAGGAAGGCTACAAGGTAGGGGTGGTTCCCCAGCCAAACTGGAGAGATGACCTGCGAGACTTTAAAAAGCTTGGCCGCCCACGCCTTTTCTTTGGCGTGAATGCAGGTGCAATGGATTCAATGGTAAACCATTACACCTCTTTCAAAAGGCTCCGAAGCAACGACTCCTACACTCCTAACGGGGCAGCCGGTTTCCGTCCAGACTATGCGGTTACGGTCTATTCCAAGATTCTGAAAGAGCTTTTTCCTGATGTTCCGGTAGTTATAGGCGGAATAGAGGCATCGCTGAGGCGGTTTACCCATTACGATTTCTGGCAAGACAGGCTTCTGCCTTCCGTTCTGGTTGAAAGCGGGGCGGATTTCCTGCTGTACGGAATGGGGGAAAAATCCATTGTGCAGACTGCCCGCTATATAGACGGCAACAAAGATGGCAAAACCCCGAGGGAGCTTCTCCAGACCGCTTACTTCAGCAAAGATGCCCCCGAGGAAGACGGCAATACCACCATCCTTCCTTCCTTTGAAGACTGCTGCAAAGACAAAAAGGCTTTCATAAAGAATTTCAACGAAGTGGAACTTCAGGCCAACTTGCTGAAGCCCAAGCGTCTGATTGAGCCTTGCCGCGGGGGATACATCTACGTGAACGAGCCTTTCCCGCCTCTGGAGGAAAAAGAGCTGGATGAAGTTTACGCTCTCCCGTACACTATGCTCCCGCATCCAAGATACAAGGGCAGGATTATTCCGGCTTACGAGATGATCAAAAATTCCATCACCATCCATCGCGGATGCTTTGGCGGCTGCAGTTTCTGCACCATAGCCGCCCATCAGGGAAAGTTCATCCAAAGCCGCAGCCCTAAGTCCATAATCGCTGAGATAGAGTATCTTAAAACCATTCCTGGCTTTTCCGGAAACCTGTCTGACGTGGGTGCTCCTTCCGCCAATATGTACAAGATGGGAGGAAAAGACAAAGCCTTATGCGAAAAGTGCAGGCGCAAATCCTGCCTCTTCCCCAAGATGTGCCCCAACCTCAACCATAGTCACCGTCCGCTGCTTGATCTTTACCGAAGCATAGACAAGATAAAGGGAATCAGGCATTCTTACATAGGAAGCGGGGTGCGCTACGATCTTCTTATGGACGAGAAAGGCTTTCTGGACGAAACTTCCAGAGAATATTTTACCGAGCTGATTTCCAAACATATAAGCGGCCGCTTCAAGGTAGCTCCAGAGCATACGGAAGACCATATCCTCAGTCTTATGAACAAGCCGTCTTTCCGCCTTTTCACAACAATGAAGCGGGAATTTGAGGCCATCAACAAAAAACGCGGCCTCAACCAACAGGTCATTCCTTACTTTATTTCTTCTCACCCGGGCTGCAGACTCTCTGATATGAAGGCACTTGCTTCCAACAAAGCCCTAAGGGGAGTGCTCACTGAGCAGGTCCAGAGCTTTACTCCAACTCCTATGACACGCAGTTCCGTGATGTATTACACCGGAATGGACCCTAACACTCTGAACCCTTTGTTCGTAGAAAAGAATATTTCTCGCCTGAGGGAGCAGAAATCCTATTTTTTCAAGAAATAGGTCAAAATGTTTTGCGATTCAAAAAAATACCTTATAATTGCAACACAAAACATTCACGACCTAATTTTAATCTTTTGAAAGTGACTACTAAAAAGACTCAGAAAAAGGAGGCTCCGGCAAAGAAAACCGTTGCCAAGGCCCCTGCAAAAAAGGTTGCCGCAAAGGCTCCTGCAAAAAAGGCTGTAGTTAAGGCTCCAGCCAAGAAGGTTGCCTCAAAGGCTCCAGCCAAGAAGGTTGTAGCAAAGGCTCCAGCCAAGAAGGTTGTAGCAAAGGCTCCAGCCAAGAAGGTTGCAGCCAAGGCTCCAGCCAAGAAGGTTGTAGCAAAGGCTCCAGCCAAGAAGGTTGCCGCAAAGGCTCCAACCAAGAAGGTCCCAGCCAAGAAGGCTCCTGAGAAGATAGTAGTTGAGAAAAAGGTTGCAGAAAAGAAGGTCGTAGTAAAGAAGCAAGTTGAGAAAAAGCCAGAATCAAATCTGGACAAGATAAAGATCAAGCCTACAGAAGTTTCTCCAAAGGCCGGATCTCCTGTAGTTATGACTACAGAAAGGCCTAAGAATGTGGGCGTTCCCGCATCGATGCAGGGCAAGAGGCGTCTGGTTGTAAGTTTTTCAAAGATGAAGGAAGAGGTTGCAGCCGCTTTCAAGGAGAAGTATCCTAAAGGCTATGCCGATTTCAAAGACGATCTCTTTAGGGTAGAACCTCCAATCGGTGAGCCTTTCTATGCTATCACCCTGGAAACTGAGGATTCCGTTTACCTTATTAAGATGGTTGTTACCATAGACAAGGCAGAAGATGCTCAGAAGGATCTGTTCCCAGACTCTGACGCCTCTGACGACGTGCCTACAGAGGGAGAGACCTTCCCTGACGACAATACCGAGAACATGTCGGATTCTGACGATGACTCTGAGTAAGCGGCTCGGAGCATGGCTGGAGAGAATGCCGGAGAACCGCGAGGTTCTCCTTTTGGCGTTTATAGTGGGCCTCGGGAGCGGACTTGCGGCCACTCTTCTCCTCAAGGCCATTCATCTTGTGCAGTGGGTTCTGGTGGGCTGGTTCAAGACTCCAGCATCCAGCTGGCTTTACCTGGTTTACCCGGGAGTGGGCATGCTTATTGCCTATCTGATAGTAAGATACATTGTTAAAGACAACATAGGTCACGGGGTTACCAAGGTTCTTCTGGCAATTTCTCGCTACGACTCCAAGATCAAGCCCCATAACACATGGTCTTCTATGCTGACCAGCGCCATAACCATTGGCTTTGGCGGCTCTGTAGGAGCTGAGGCCCCGATAGTCTATACCGGAGCCGCAATTGGCTCAAACATAGGCCGCAAGGCGGGCCTTACATACAAGAACGTAACCCTTCTGCTGGGATGCGGAGCGGCTGGCGCAATAGCGGGAATCTTCAAGGCTCCGATGGCTGGCGTGCTTTTTACGCTGGAGATTCTGATGTTCAATATGTCTATGACATCCATTCTCCCGCTTGTGCTTAGCAGCGTAACTAGCACAACTGTTACTTATCTGCTAATGGGAGACGCGGTTGCTTTTGACAATACTCTTACTCCTTTCAATATGGGGAACATACCGTTCTATGTATTGTTCGGAATCGTGTGCGGTTTTGCTTCTCTGTATTTTACAAGAGCCACCCTGTATACGGAAGATAAAGTCAAATCTATATCTAATCCATTCACCCGCTGGGCTTTATGCGCAATAGGGCTGGGCATAATGATATTCCTTTTCCCTCCGCTTTACGGAGAGGGCTACGGAGTGCTTACAGACTTGCTCAACGATAACGATATGCACTCTGTGGGCAATACCGTGTTCGGGAGCCTGTTCTCCTGGCCGTGGACTCTTCCTATTTTCTTTGCCCTGGTATTTCTGGTTAAGGTGTTCTCTATGAGTTTCACCAATGCCGGTGGCGGTGTGGGAGGAACATTCGGACCTACGCTGTTTATGGGCGGAATCTTTGGCTTTGTGGTGGCCCGCTTCTCCAATCTGATGGGTCTGGAACTGCCTGAAACAAACTTTGTTCTGGTGGGAATGGCCGGCCTTATGGCGGGCGTTATGCAGGCTCCTATGACAGCCATCTTCCTTATTGCGGAGATAACAGGAGGCTACACCCTTTTGATGCCCCTTATTATTACCTCGGCGATTTCTTACGCAACAATACGCATTTTCGAGCCTTATTCCATATACACAAAGCGAATCGCCAAGCGGGGATATCTGCTTACCCACGACTCAGACAAAGCCGTGCTCACTCTTCTCAAGATCAGCGATGTTCTTGAATCCAACTTCTCTCCTGTGGCTGAGAACGCTACTTTGGGCGAGCTGATAAATGTCATATCTTCTTCCAGTAGAGATATTTACCCGGTTCTTGACAAAGACGGCAAGCTGATTGGAACTGTTTGGCTCAACGATGTGAAGACGGATATGTTTGACCATTCCAAGTATTCCAAGCCGATTTTCTCATATATGGAAAAGATAGAAGTCAGCGTTCAGGAGAACGAGAGGATGGAAGACGTTATGCAGAAATTCGAGCAGACCGGAGACTGGAATCTTCCTGTGTTAGACAAAGACGGCAAATGGTTGGGTTTTGTTTCCAAGTCTCATATCTTCTTTGCCTATAGAGCTAGGCTTCACGAAGTCAGCCACGATTAGCATTTCTTTTGTAACTTTACACGTTAACCGACGTGTAAAATGAATACGCTTTACATTAATTTAATTGCAGAGAAGCTGGGCGTAAAGCCTTGGCGGGTAGAGAACTGCATCCAGCTCCTGGAAGAAGGGGCAACTGTTCCTTTCATTTCCAGATACAGGAAGGAGGCCACCGGAACAATGACAGACGTGGAGGTGGCAGAAACCAATTTCCATTACCAGAGATTCCAGGAACTGGACAAGAGGAAGGAGGCCGTATCAAAGAGCATAGAGGAGCAGGGGAAGATGACAGACGAGCTTAGGGCCCTGATAGACAGCTGCGTGGAGTCTCAGAAGCTGGAAGACATCTATCTGCCTTACCGTCCAAAGAGAAAGACCAGGGCTTCCGTTGCCAAAGAAAAAGGCCTGGAGCCTCTGGCGCAGAAGATGATATCTCTTCAGCTCAGCGATCCGGCAAAGGAAGCGGAACGTTTTCTCGGCAAGGATGTGCCAACCGTGGAAGACGCCCTTCAGGGAGCTAGGGACATTATCGCTGAGCAAATTTCTGAAAACATAGAAACCAGAGAGGAGCTGAGAGGCTACTACGGCCGAAGCGGCATTCTCAAGACTAAGGTAGTCAAGGGGAAAGAAGAGGAAGGGGAAAAGTACAGAGATTATTTCGGCTACTCCGCACCGCTTTCCAAAATGCCGTCTCACAGGGTGCTGGCGGTGCTCAGGGCAGAGAATGAGAAGATTCTCTCCGTTAGCGTTGAAACCGATCCTCAAATATCGCTGAAGATAATCAACCGCATATTCTACAAGGGGAAAAGATATCCGCAGAAGGAACTCTTTGATCAGCTGAAACTGGCTCAGGAAGACAGCCTTACAAGGCTTCTGGATTCTTCTATAGAGAACGAGACTCTAAAGGCCGCAAAGGAAAGGGCAGACCTGGAAGCTGTCAAGATTTTTGGAGAAAACCTCAAGCAGCTTCTTCTGGCCGCTCCGGTTGGGCAGAAGAAGACTATGGCTATAGACCCTGGCTTCCGTACCGGATGCAAGGTGGTGTGCCTTAGCAACGAGGGAGACCTTCTCCACCACGATGTGATATTCCCGCATCCGCCTGTAAACCAGAAGATGGAGGCTATGACCAAGATTACTGGAATGGTAGAAAAGTACGGAATAGAAGTTATAGCCATTGGCAACGGAACGGCCTCCAGGGAAACAGAAGGCTTTATCCGCCGCCTGGGTTTTGACCATCCGGTAAAGATTTATTCCGTGAGCGAAGACGGGGCGTCTATCTACTCAGCGTCTGAAACCGCAAGGCAGGAGTTTCCGGATGAAGACGTTACCGTAAGGGGCGCGGTTTCCATAGGAAGACGTCTTATGGATCCGCTTGCAGAGTTGGTGAAGATAGATCCAAAGTCTCTGGGAGTGGGCCAGTACCAGCACGATGTAGACCAGACTCTGCTGAAGCAGAAGCTAGATGATGTTGTGGAGTATTGCGTGAACACTGTGGGCGTGAACCTTAATACCGCGAGTAGGCACCTTCTGTCTTACGTTTCCGGAATCGGACCTGCACTGGCTTCTAACATAGTGTCTTACAGGGCTTCTAACGGAGCGTTCAAATCCAGGAAGGCACTAGTTGAAGTTCCCCGTCTGGGCCAGAAAGCCTTTCAGATGAGCGCGGGCTTTCTCAGGATTCCGGGTGCGGCCAATCCTCTGGACAATTCCGCCGTGCATCCGGAGCGTTACGCCCTTGTGGAGAAAATAGCAAAGGATGCCGGTTGCAATGTTGCAGAACTTATAGGCAACTCTCAGAAGATAGATTCCATAAACCTTGAAAACTATGTCAGCCCAGAGGTAGGAATGCCAACTCTCAAAGACATTGCCCAGGAGCTGAAAAAGCCTGGCAGAGACCCGAGAGAAAGCGCCAAGGACTTTGAATTCTCTTCAGAAATCTCTACCATTGAGGATCTTAGAGAAGGTATGGAACTTCCTGGCATAGTCACCAACCTTACGGCTTTTGGTGCGTTTGTGGATATAGGAATCAAGCAGAACGGCCTTATCCACATATCCAATATGGGCAAGAAATATGTCCGTAGTGCATCCGATGTTCTCAAGCTTCACCAGCAGATAAAAGTGCAGGTAATGGGAGTGGACCTTAAGCGCCAGAGAATACAATTGAGGCTAATGGAGTAAGGATTTAGGGCTATTCTTATTATCTTTACAGACTAAATAGTTAGAATATGGCAGAAAAGCTGGTAGTAATACCTACATATAACGAGAAGGAGAACATAGAGAAAATTACCCGCAAGGTCTTTTCCCTTGAGGGCGATTTCCATATACTGGTGGTGGATGACGGTTCCCCAGACGGCACCGCAGACATTGTAAAATCTCTCCAGGCAGAATTCCAGGGGAGGCTGCACCTTATTCAGAGAAGCGGAAAGCAGGGCCTTGGAACCGCTTACATAACGGCTTTCAAGTGGGCTCTGGAAAACGGCTATAAGTATGTGTTTGAGATGGATGCGGACTTCTCCCACAATCCGGACGACCTCCTTCGCCTCTACGATGCCTGCGCAAAGGACGGAGCCGATATGTCTATAGGTTCACGCTACTGCAACGGCGTAAGCGTAATCAACTGGCCTATTGGCCGCGTGGTAATGTCTTACTTTGCATCTTACTACGTGCGCAAGGTGCTGAGGATGAAGGTGTACGACTGCACCGCCGGCTTTGTATGCTACACCCGCAAGGTGCTCCAGACCATAGACTTGGACAAGGTCAAGATGAAGGGCTACGGCTTCCAGATCGAGATGAAGTATACCACCCACAAGCTGGGCTTCAAGATCAAGGAAGTGCCAATCATTTTTGTGGACCGCAAAGAAGGTTCATCCAAGATGAGCTCCGGCATTTTCGGCGAGGCTTTCTGGGGCGTTATTGCAATGAGATTCAGAAAATTCAGGCCAAAGTCGCAATAAAATACTATCGCGATGAAAAACCTTCTTCTGAAAAACTGCACCATTGTAAACGAAGGCGAGGTCTTCAGGGGAAGCATTGTCATCTGCGATGAGCGCATTTCAGAAGTTATCAGGGAGTCTGATCCACAATACGTTTCACGAATCAAAAGCGCAGAGAAAAAGGCTGATGTCATAGACCTTACGGGCCTTCACGTATTCCCTGGAGTCATAGACAGCCACGTGCATTACCGCGAGCCTGGAGACGGAAAGAAGGGGACAATAGAAACAGAAAGCCGCGCTTCTGTTCTGGGCGGAGTGACTTCCTTTATGGATATGCCCAACAACAATCCTCCGGCTCTGACCCTCTCTCTTCTTGAAGAAAAGTTCAAGTCTGCGGCAAAAACTTCATACGCAAACTACTCGTTCTATCTTGGGGCAGGTAAAGACAATCTTCAGGAAATCAGGAGTATGGATCCGAGGAAGATTTGCGGCGTGAAACTGTTTATGGGTTCCAGCACGGGAAACCTGGCAGTTGAAGACAATGCCGCAGTTGAAAGCGTTTTCAAATATTGCCCTACGCTTCTTGCCGTACATTGTGAAGACAACTCCATAATTTCCGCCAACCTCAAGAAGGCAATAGAGAAATACGGGGCCGAAATTCCGCCTAAGGAGCATCCGGCAATAAGAAGTGCCGCTGCCTGCCTGAAAAGCTCCCAAAGGGCTGTGGAATTGGCAAACAGGTACAATACCAGGCTTCATATCCTACACATTACCACAAAGGAGGAGACCAAGATGCTGGAAGGGATCAATAATCCTGACATTACCTCAGAGGCCTGCCCAACATACCTTTGGTTCTGCAGCAAGGATTACAGAAAATACGGTAACCTTATAAAGTGCAACCCTGCAGTTAAGGATGAAGAAGATATGCTGGCCATTCGCAAGGCCCTGAAAGACGGAGTCTTGAAGACGGTGGGATCAGACCACGCCCCGCATCTTCTTAGAGACAAGCAGAAGCCTTACGCTGATTGCCCGTCCGGCATTCCGCTGGGCCAGTATCTTTTCCAGATAATGCTAACTCTCTCAAAGGAAGGAGTTTTCACTCTAGAAGAGGTGGCGGACAGGACCGCTCACTCCCCTGCAAGGTGCTTTAAAATAAAGGACAGGGGCTTTATCAGAGAGGGGTATTTTGCTGACCTTGCCATCGCTGAGCTTAATAGACCTTCAGATTCTCCTGTCCAACCTCAGACTTTATGCGGATGGAGCCCGTTTTCAGAAAAAGGGCCAAAGGCCTTCCCTTGCTCTGTTGTGCATACCATTATAAACGGGGAGTTTGCTGTAAAAGACGGACAGATAACCGGAAAACGCTGCGGAAAAAGACTTGAGTTTGATAGATAAGACCATAGAAACCAGAGAAATATGACTAAAGGCAAAGGCTTGTGGATAGCGTACATATTTGCCATTGTTTCAATTACGGCGTGGGGTTTTTCCTTTGTCTGGGAAGATTACCTTATCAAGAACCACGTGGAGATTTTCACGTTCATTTTTGAGAGGATGATCCTT
This sequence comes from Bacteroidales bacterium, assembly GCA_016285455.1. GTDB lineage: Bacteria > Bacteroidota > Bacteroidia > Bacteroidales > UBA932 > Egerieousia. The sequence continues at coordinate 10,324 of JAEEQS010000013.1, read as the reverse complement.
GCCGCCATAATCCTGTGGATAGTAGGGGCCATTTCCGGAAAAATCCAGAAAATCCAAAAAGGGGACATGAAGTGGATGTTCCTTCTGGGATTCGGTGAGCCTTTTATTTATTTCCTCGGCGAAAACTTTGGAATCAAGTACACTTCCGGTGTGATGGCGGCCATAATCATTGCCACCATTCCGCTTTTCTGTACGGTTGTGGACCGCGTTCTCTACAAGTTCAGGCTCTCCTTTGCAAAGGTTATGGGATGCCTTCTTTCCCTGATAGGAATTGCGCTGTTTATGATGGAGAAGGCGGGTGCAGGCTCTTCTCAGCTAAAAGGCATACTGCTTCTACTTTTCTTCGCAGTTGGAGGTGCGCTCATCTATGGTTACGTAACCAACAAGATGATAAGCCGTTACAATCCGCTTACAATTGTTACTTACCAGTTTTCCTTTGGCGCTCTGCTCTTTTTGCCTTTCTTCCTTCTGTTCGGCCTCAAAGGCCTTACGCCGGAGTTCTTCTCTATGCCGGTCCAGTCCAAGATCCTGGCTCTGGCCGTGCTCTGCTCTTGTGTATGCTTTGGCCTATGGGCCTTCTGCACCGGAAAGCTGGGAGTTACAAGGGTGAACATTTTCTCTGCCCTGATTCCGCTTGTCAGCGCCACGGCTTCATACTTCCTCTACCCAGGCCAGGAGACATTCACTCCGCTCAAATTCGCCGGCATCATACTTACGATTCTGGGAGTTATTATAGTTCAGATAGTTAAAGACAAACAAATACAGCTATGAAAAAGATTTTAGTTATTGCTGCGGCAGTTTTGCTGCTTGCCGGCTGCAAAGACAAGAAGGTTTTAGACGCAGATCCTGCTGCCTATGACTTTACAGAGGTTATTGTCAACGGCACTCCTTTTGACCTTGGTATCATCGGTGACGACTTTACCCGTCTCCAGATTCATTATGCTTCTGTAAACAAAACAGATGCAGAGCATTACGCGGTCAAGGGCTTCTCCAAGACAGGAGAAACGGTTCAGCCTTTTGAGGGAACTATGGAGATTGCTTCCATCACCAAGGTTAAGCCTAATCCTGATGACCCTACAGAAGAAATTGATCCTGATGCCTATGAACTTGTGTGCACCTATGCCTTCACCCAGCCAGACGGCAAGTTTGAAGGCAAGGCCCTCAACGATATTCTTCTAAAAGGCGGCAAGGCTTCTACAGACGACAGCTTTTTAGGCGCAGACGGCTATTCCAACAACCAGCATATCGGTACTTTCACATCCACAGACGGAGTGAAGAAGGTTGCCAACTGGGGAGACTGGCGCATTCCAGAAAGCGGAGACCTTGACCAGGGAGTAGGCGAGTTCATTCCAAGCGAAAAGTACCACAGCAAAGGCTGGGCATCTTACTACAACGCCCTCTATGCCAATGATGAGGTTGAAAAGGAAAACGCTATGTTCGCCGAGAGCAGAAAATGGTGGGATCCGGAGGCTCCCGTTCTTACCGCTCAGGGTCCTAGAAACTTGATGGACAACCCAATGAAGCAGTATGAGCCAGACACCTATTTTGTAGAAGCCACCACTCCAAAGGGTCCAACTACCATCATATTCCCGACAACAGCCGCTCCTGAATACGCAGACATCAACTTTGACGGCTATTCAGATCTTTTCCAGATGTGCGACGGCGGTTATTGCTATCTGTATGATCCTCAGCTCAAGGAATTTGGCGGCTGCCCTTCCTACAACAGCATAAAGTACAAGGGCTATATCCAAATTTATCCTGAAGGCCAGTACATTACCACCTCCAATTATGACCTGTACACCGGCAAGCATTTCTTCTGTATGTACAAGTACGACTCAGACAAAGGCTTCTATGAAACCGGCAGCATTTCAGAAAAAGACGGCGCCTGGGAAGAATTTGACCAGAACGGCAACAAGGTTAAAGACGCCTCCACTCCTGCCGAGCTTTCACAGGTTTGGAAAGATTACATCGACCGCACAATGGGCTTGCATTAAACAAAATGTTTCAAACACTTTGTTTCAAATAAACCGTGTGAATCAGATCTGACAGATATTTCCTGTCGTCTATATGCTCAATGGCATAATAAGGCTTGGCTCCGGGATAAGGACTCTTTAGAACAACCTCCCGGAGCTTTTCTTTTAGCGCATCTACAGGCTTGAGAAAAAGGCAGTTGTCGCAAATCAGCCCCACCACAGCACCGTTGCAGTAAAGGCAATAGTCTCCCATCATCTTCCTGGCCGCTATTTCTCCCGCTCCGGAAGCCTGCTCAACAATATATTCTACGAATTCAATCTTGCTGCTCATAGATGCGAAGATACTTTAAAAATACCACCCCCGGACAAAAATTTGTACGATTCCAGATTTTTTACACCGTTTATTTTACTGTTTGGTTTGGTGAAAGGAAAGGATGGGCGTAGATTTGCTACCGGCCACAGATTTTGACAGGTTCACCTTAATGACATCATTAAATTACATATAAAATAATTTTGTTATTAAATAAATAATCTTTAGATTTGCATTGTATGAGGGTAATTGCAATATCCACATTGAAAAAGTTTTGGGAAATACATTCCGAAACAAAGTTGCCGTTGAGTGAATGGTATGTAAAAGTATGTAATGCAGAATGGAAGTCATTTGCTGACATTAAAAATGATTTTAATTCAGTTGATTTTGTGGGTGGTCAGCGTTATGTTTTTAATATTAAAGGAAATTCCTACAGACTTGTGGCTGCCGTTAAATTCACACCTAAATTAGTTTATATCCGTTTTATTGGCACTCACGACGAATATGATAAAATAGATGTATCAAGCATATAGAAGAAAGGTTTATGGCACAGATTAAGAATGAACAGCAGTATGCTGCTATTATGAAAAGAATAGATGCTCTTTTCTTTGAGACAGGAGAAGATACTCCTTCAGATGATCCTCGTCTTTTGGAACTCGACCTTCTTTCAGAACTCGTTGAGGAATATGAGAAGGAGCGTTATCCTATAGAACCGCCATCTTTATCTGAAACAATCGGAGCAAGGCTAACAGAATATAATATCACCCAAAAAGAACTGGCGGCTATGCTTGGAATGACAGCTCCAAGATTGAGTGCAATTCTTTCGGGAAAAGTGAATCCTACATTTGAACAGGCACGAGTTATCTCATCAAAGCTAAATATATCTCCTGCAATTGTATTGGCCGGATAAATCAGGTTGTCTCAGCGATTTCTCTTTTTTGTTCAAGGTTTACAAGAGTTTCTTCAATTCTTCTACATCGGGAAGGGCTTTCCGCAGTTTTTCCGGCATTTCTTCAGAAGTCTCTTTATCTCTTTCTCCGATTTCCTCTACATTGATAAAGTCCAGCAGGTATTCATCCTTGAACATCATTACTGCTTTTCGAGCCATTTCTGAGTCGGACAAAGTTGCAGAGAAATTGTTTGGCATTCTGTCTTTGTGCTCGTAAGCGTCTGTCTTGATTATCTTATCAAGGGCTTTTTCTGAAAGAAATTCCTGTGCAGTACGATGAATATAGTAACAGCGTGCTTTAAAGTTAAAAAAATCTTCAACTGGAAAGTCTCTTGTTTCAGGTATTTTAATGGCCTGGAAAACATCTATTACTCCATCATTTAAATCGGCAATTGCACTTGCCGATTTACTAACCATCTCATAGGTTTTCGCATCCAACATCTGCCAATTCTCAAAGAATTTTCTCATATTTTTCAGACCTGTAGCAGAAAAGCCCCTAAGTCCTGGCAATTCCTTTCTCAGTTGCCTGCTGATTGTTTCAATGGCTGCTGAACCCCATTTTGCATTCCTTGTATTCAGCGACAAGTTCTGTTCTTTCTTCTCCATAGCCATAACCCTCATTTTTAAGTTTATGGCTGCAATAGTATAGCGTTTTTTCCTAAACCGGATGCCAAACAGTAAATTTATCACCCACCGGACAAAAAAAATTACAATCCAGGAATTATCCGTACAATCCGCTATTTCCTGCTCTTTCCAGAAACCGCGAACCTCCCGCAACCAAAATTGACAGAAATCGTCAAAACGCCGCTATAACTTTGCCCGCGTGAGATATATTTTGTGCAAAACCTGATTATTTCCTAAATTTGATAACCCGAATACCGCAAGCGAAAATGCAAACTTCGCAAACGTATTCTTGGAATAAGCAGGTATAACCGCAAACAACGCAAGTAGAATCGTAGAATCATACAAATAGACTCGCCGCTATGAAAAAGCTATTTGTCTATGCTATAGTAGCGCTGTGCCCATTGCTCCTAGGCTCAGCCCTTCAGTCCTGCGGTCCGTTTCGCCAGTTCGCATCCCACACCTGCCGCCTTATGCTTCTCCATATAGATTCCTGCAACGACCGCATCAACAACAAGGAGCAAGGCGCAGACGAAGAACCAGAACAATCTCCTGTTTCCTCAGCGATTAAATTAATAGTCAAGCCAGCGTTATGAAATAGGGACGTAATTACCAATGAAGAATTTGAGGCACAAAAGAAGAAACTATTGAATAAAGTGTTTAAAGTTATAAAGATATGGCAAAGAAAAACACCGCAGATGTAGGTTTTGAAAAACAGATTTGGAGTGCAGCAGATGTACTTAGAGGAAGTATGGATGCTTCTGAGTACAAGCATGTTGTTCTTGGTTTGATCTTCTTGAAATACATCTCTGATAGATTTGATGAAAAGCATCAGGAACTTGTAGACGAAGGAGTCGGAATGGAGGAGGATAAGGATGAATATACAAGTGTAAATATCTTTTGGGTTCCTCAAAATGCGCGTTGGAATAAGATAGCCTCTGCTGCTCATACGAAGGAGATAGGCATTACCATTGATGAGGCGATGAGGCTGATAGAAAGTGAGAATCCTAGGCTTAAAGGTATTCTCCCGAAGAACTTCGCCCGTCCAGAATTGGATAAAGGAAGGCTGGGAGATGTTGTGGATTTGTTCACAAACATCAATATGAAGGAACACGGGGAGAGCAAGGATATTCTCGGAAGAACTTACGAGTATTGCCTTCAGATGTTCGCGGCTCAGGAGGGAAAGAATGCTGGAGAATTCTTTACTCCATCATGTATAGTTCGCACGCTTGTTGAAATACTTAAGCCATATCACGGAAGAGTTTATGATCCTGCTTGTGGTTCCGGAGGTATGTTTGTGCAGTCAGCAAAATTCATAGAACGCCATCAGGGGAAGATAAACGATATCTCTGTTTTCGGTCAGGAAAGTAATCCTACAACATGGAAGATGGCTCAGATGAATCTAGCTATTCGTGGAATTGATGCAAATCTCGGCGAATCAAACGGAGATTCATTCTTGAAGGATCTTCATCCTACCTTAAAAGCTGACTTTGTGATGGCTAATCCTCCATTCAATATGAGTGACTGGGGTGCAGATAAGCTTCAGGATGATGTTCGTTGGAAGTATGGTATTCCGCCAGCAGGCAATGCAAATTTTGCTTGGCTTCAGCATATGATACATCATCTTTCTCCTAATGGGAAGATTGGAATGGTTCTAGCCAATGGATCTCTTTCTTCTCAGTCTGGTGGAGAGGGAAAGATTAGGGAAAACATCCTTAAAGCAGACTTAGTTGAGTGTATAGTTGCTCTTCCAAATCAGTTATTCTATTCGACCGGCATTCCTGTTTCTCTTTGGTTTTTGAATCGTTCAAAGAAGCAGCCAGGAAAAACCTTGTTTATCGATGCTAGAAATATGGGTACTATGGTTACTCGTAGGCTTCGTGAACTTAGGGAGAAAGAGGATATAATGAAGATTGCTGAAACCTATGACAAGTTTGTTGAAGGAAAACTTGAAAACGAAAAAGGATACTGTGCTGTTGCTGATATTGAGGAAATTGCAAAGCAGGATTTTATTCTTACCCCAGGACGTTATGTTGGGATAGCAGAAACTAAGGATGACGGAGAACCATTTGAAGAGAAAATGACCAGGCTTACAAATGAGCTCTCTGACTTATTTGCAAAATCTCACGAATTGGAAGAAGAAATCCGCAAACAATTAGCTTCTATTGGATTCAAACTTAAATAGATATATTTAACTCCCATAGAAACAAAACTATGGGATTATGAAAGAACAATTTATTCAAGAAATCACAGACGGTATGTCAGGAGTTTTGACAGTTGACCAAATGTCTCAGTTGAACAGCATATTGCTTCAAGCAGTAAGCAAGTATACCATTATTGCAGATGGCGATAAGGTTCAGGAGGACATTGTCTCAAACAACCGTCTATTGGAAATTTTCCTTTCAGCTAAACTTGTTGAGGGTTGCTCTTCTAAAACAATTAATTACTACGGAACAACAGTCAGGCAGTTGTTCAAGTATATGCCTAAGGCTGTGACTGATTATTCTACAGATGATCTTCGTGCATATCTTGCTGTTTATCAGAAGAAACACAAAGCTAGTAAGGTTACGGTTGATAATCTGCGACGCATCTTTTCTTCCTTCTTCTCTTGGCTTGAAGATGAAGATTTCATACTTAAGAGTCCTGTAAGGAGGATTCATAAGGTTAAAACAGGAGAACAGATTAAGGAAACGATTTCTGACGAGAATCTTGAGGTTCTAAGGGATAACTGCAGGAACAGCAGGGATCTTGCTATTATTGACCTTCTAGCGTCTACAGGAATGAGAGTAGGGGAATTGGTTAAGCTCAATCGTGCAGATGTCAATTTCAACGAGCGAGAATGTATTGTCTTTGGCAAAGGCAACAAGGAACGTGTTGTCTATTTCAACGCTAGAGCAAAGATTCATCTTCTTCAATACCTTAAATCCAGAAAAGACAAAAACCAAGCGCTATTCGTTTCTTTAGATAAACCTCACGACCGTCTCCAGATTTCTGGTGTTGAGATGCGCCTGAGAGAACTTGGCCGCAATCTCAAGATTCCTCGCATTCATCCTCACAAATTCAGAAGAACCCTTGCTACAGTTGCTATTGACAAGGGTATGCCTGTTGAACAGGTTCAAAAGCTTCTTGGTCACGTGAAGATTGATACCACTATGAAATATGCAATGGTCAACCAGACCAATGTTAAATTGTCTCACCGTAAATTCTTGTCATAGCGATGGAATCAATCAGACCAAATAGACCTACCCGCTATCTTTTTTTACGGCGAAAGACAGCAAGAAATCATAATTTAGAAGAGCAGGCACAAGCACTGTATAAGTCTTGGTTTGTTGATTTTGAACCGTTTAAGGGCGAGGAATACATAGAATCAGAAATCGGGATGATTCCGTCATCATGCAAAGTATTGAGACTTCAAGATGTTTGTGAGCTAATTACCAAAGGGACAACTCCAACTTCCTTAGGTTTAAGGTTTTCCGATGATGGCATCCCGTTTGTTAAGGTCGAAAGTATAAGTGATGCCCATACTCTTGATGAAGGTAAATTTGCATTTATAGCAGCAGAGGCGAATGAAGCTTTATCTCGCTCAAAAATAAAATCTGGAGATATATTATTTACAATTGCGGGAACACTTGGTCGTTTTTGTTTAGTCCCTAAACGCATTTCTCAAGCTAATACTAATCAGGCAGTTAGTATAATACGAGTAGATCAAACTATCCTGCCCGTTGAATATGTATATAGCCTCCTCTTGGGTGGTTATCACATAGACTATTGCACAAGAAACATACAGCAAGCTGTTCAGGCGAACCTTAGTTTAGGAACGTTAAAAAATCTCCCTATCATCATTCCTCGGCCAGACAAATTAGAACAATACTGTTTGACCGTTATGCAACTTATTAATGGAATTGAGTTAAAGAAAGATGAGACTCGGCTTCTTTCTATTAGCCGTGATTCAATTCTTCCGAAACTAATGTCTGGCTGTTTATCTTGTTAAATTCTCATTTGTCTATGGAATTAAAGAGAATACATATTGGTGATATAGGGAGAATTGTTACGGGAAAAACACCTAGAACTTCCGTAGCTGAGAATTATGGAGGAGACATACCATTCTTGACTCCATCAGATGATCTTACAAATAAATATGCACCTAAAACAGCTAAGACTCTGACATCAAAGGGCCTTTCTGAGGTTAAGAACTGCCTTCTTCCGAAGAATACAATCTGTGTCAGTTGCATTGGATCCGATTTAGGGAAAGTGGTATTGACAGAGGAAGAAACAGTTACTAATCAACAGTTTAACTCTATTGTTCCATCAGATGATTTTGACACTGATTTTGTGTATTATTTAATGATGGTGGTAGGACACCAATTAAACTTCTTAAGCAAAACATCCACGGCTGTTCCAATTATCAATAAATCATTTTTTTCTGCCTTTGAGGTTTTAGTTCCGGCAAAAGAAGACCAGAAAAGAGTTGCTGCAGTATTGTCGAGTATAGATAATAAGATTGCTCTAAACAATCGCATAAATCATAATTTAGAAGAGCAGGCTAAAGCTCTTTATAAGTCTTGGTTCGTTGATTTTGAGCCGTTTAAGGATGGTATGTTTATCGATTCAGAGATGGGACTGATTCCAGAAGGATGGCGTGTTGGAAAAATGTCGGAATTGCTGGAAGTTCGTTATGGAAAGGACCATTTGGCATTAAAAGACGGAACGACTCCTGTTTATGGATCAGGTGGCTTTATGAGATATGCAGAAAGAGCTCTTTATGTTGGAGAATCCGTATTAATACCGCGTAAAGGAACATTGAATAATGTTATGTATGTCAATAGCGCTTTTTGGACTGTAGATACAATGTTTTATACAGTAGAACGTGCGTCTAATGCAATCAAGTACTGCCATTTATTCCTTCGTACTCAAGATTTAGCTTCAATGAACGCGGGGTCAGCTGTTCCGAGTATGACCACGGATATACTTAATAACCTTCTTTTATTGATTCCGCCTTATCATGTTTTAGATGCTTTTAATCGCATTGTATCCTCAATCTACAAAGCACGAAGCCAGAGCGAAAAAGAATCAAATTACTTATCTAAGTCTAGGGATACGATTTTGCCTCAGTTGATGTCCGGAGCGCTCATTAATTGATTATTGGCCTGTTAAATTCTCATTTATGGAACTCTCTAAATACTGCAAATACACCACATCACGCATTGATCCTGCTTCACTTAACGTAGATAACTACATCTCTACGGAAAACATGATGCAGAACAAAGGTGGTGTCACTGCAGCTTCTAAGGTACCCACGGAGAAGGCAGTCGAGTATAAGCCGGGAGATATTCTTATATCTAATATTCGACCGTATTTCAAGAAAATATGGTTAGCTGATCGGTCTGGTGGATGTTCCTCTGATGTTCTATGTATTAGAGCGTTGAAAGGAACTGATAGCATTTATCTGTATTATCTTCTATCTCAGGACTCATTTTTCGATTATGTTATGTCTGGTGCAAAGGGCAGCAAGATGCCGCGAGGAGACAAATCTCAAATCATGAAATGGGATGTTGATTTACCTGGTATTGATGAACAGAGGCGCATAGGACAGATGCTGAAAAATATTGATGACAAAATCGCCATTAACAATCGCATAAATCATAATTTAGAGGAGCAGGCTCAGGCACTTTATAAGTCTTGGTTCGTTAATTTCGAGCCGTTTAAGGGCGGCAAGTTCATAGACTCTGAGCTTGGAATGATTCCTGAGGGATGGCGTGTCGGTAGAATTGCAGATATGGTTGCTGACACATATAATGGCGATTGGGGAAAGGATGAATTAACGGGTCCTTATACTAAACGTGTCTTATGTATCCGAGGGGCCGACATTCCTTCCTTGCGTGTTGGCAGTTCTGGTAAAATGCCGATCAGATTCATACAAGATAAACATTTCCAATCGAAGTTTTTGAAGGACGGTGACATCGTAGTTGAAATATCTGGTGGATCTCCAACACAATCAACAGGTCGCTATTGTCGCATCTCGGACTCCTTAATTAATAGATATGGCAATTCGCTGATTTGTACTAATTTCTGTAAAGCAGTTCGCCCGCTTGGTGGTTACTCATTCTTCCTCTCTCTCTTGTGGGACCATTTATATGATAACGGGGTAATGTTCTCCTATGAGAATGGAACTACAGGAATTAAGAATTTGGACTTAGCAGGCCTACTAGCTGGAGAGCCTGTTTTAATACCATGCTTCGACATAGTCCAGTCTTTCTCTAAGATGATTTCATCTCTGAATCATAAAGTTCTATTCAATGGGCTTGAAAATGAGCTATTGGCAGCACAGAGAGACACGCTTTTGCCAAAACTAATGAGTGGCACTACTAAATTGACAAACTAAATTCTCATTTATGGAACTCTCTAAATACTGCAAATACACCACATCACGCATTGATCCTGCTTCACTTAACGTAGATAACTACATCTCTA
>JAEEQS010000002.1 GCA_016285455.1 Bacteroidales bacterium | reverse complement strand
GGTTATACCAAGATGGATTTAGGGATTGCCAGATACCACTTTGAGATTGGTGCTGGAGAAGTCAACTTTGATTGGGTATGAATATAGAAGAGGTAAGAGAGTACACGTTGTCACTTCCAGGAGTGACCGAAGACCAGGCGTTTGGTGAAGATATCCTTAATTTCCGCTTGGAAGGAAAGATATTCGTCTGTCTATGGTTAGGCGGTGGCAGGTATGATATGAAGGACGGAGTTTCAAGAATCGCCTTGAAGTTACCTCCAGACAGAAATATCGAACTTAGAGAACAATTCTCTACTGTGACACCTGCCTATCATTGGAACAAGACGCACTGGAGCGACGTATATTACGAAGAAATGGACGAAGCATTAGTAGAGGGGTTAATTAGAGAGTCCTATCAGCTCATAGCATCAAAGCTCCCTAAAGCCATTCGTCAGAAGTATATCAAATAAGAATGTAACATTAGAAGAAATATTTGGACACTAATAACATAAACTATGGGAGTTATAATTACAACAACTAATAATATCTCATGCTATTCTATTAAGGAATACAGAGGTGCTGTTTGTGCCAATCAAGTGCTTGGTGCAAATGTTTTTGCAGATTTTCTGGCAAGTTGGACAGACTTTTTGGGAGGTAAGTCTGGCGCATATCGCGACGTACTCGACGAATTGTTTGCAGACGTTAGAAAGCAAATGATAGATAAGGCAACAGATGTAGGAGCGAATGCAATTTTGGGATTCCGTCTTAGCTTTAATGAACTGTCAGGAAAACAAAAAAGTATGCTCATGTTGTCTGGCTATGGCACATTAGCTTTAGTTGAACCGAACAAGTTTGAGCGTTTGGAAAAAATACATAAACTCAAATCATTTTTATCTGAGGGTTTGCTAACCCAAGAAGAATACGATGAAGAAGAAAAGAAAATATCTTCAATGTACGAAAACTTCATATTTGATGATACAACCCAGAGCATTGAAGATTTCATTGACATGAATGTTTCTACTGAACAAGACGATTCAGAACAAATTTTCGACAATATTTGGAAACTTTCTGTTGAAGGAATTCAGGAAGCCGAATTGCCTTTTGTCTTAAAGGGTAATACCAGTAAAGAAGTCTTAGGCAATCTGCTTAAAGAAGAACGCTATAATGAGGCAGGGAAATACTACATGGAAAAATCCAAAGCAGATGCTAATGCGGCATATGAGTTTATTTTCAATATTATCTCTCAAGGCAGTCAATCTTTATAGCAAGCAGAGGCGAAACCTCGTGACGAATCGAAAGTAAGATATATCAAATAAATGGCAAACATTCAAATCATACAAGGTGACTTTGAGAAGAAACTGAAGCTTCAATTTGCTCCAGGCATCAGGGCTGGTTTCCCCTCGCCAGCTGAAGACTATAATCATGATACGCTTGACTTCAATCGTGATCTTATCCGTAATCCTGAAGCGACGTTCTACGGGAAAGTGGAAGGTGACTCAATGATTGAAGCGGGTATCAATGATGGTGACATAGCCGTCATCGACCGTTCCCTTGAACCAAGGGATGGAGACATTGTTGTGGGCTATATCAATGAAGAGTTCACCATCAAATACCTTGATTTGAGCCACCGCAATGACGGTTATATAGAATTGCGCCCTGCCAATAAGGACTTCAAGCCCATCCGCATTGATGAGGATGATGATTTTGAGGTGTGGGGTGTTGTTATCTGGACAATTAAGAACTGGAGAAAATACTGACCATGTACGCCATCATAGATTGTGACAACTGCTATGTATCATGCGAGCGTGTTTTTCGGCCAGACCTGAAAGACAAGCCTGTTGTTGTTCTGTCGAACAATGACGGCTGCGTTGTGGCACGGTCAAATGAGGCCAAGAAGATGGGCATCAAAGCCGGAACACCTTATTTCCAACTTGCAGAGCAGTTTCCCAATCAAAAGATTGTCGTATTCTCATCAAACTATGAGTTGTATGGTGAACTGACAAGCCGTGTGGTTTCAATCATCCGCAAGGAAGCTCCGGCATATTTCAGGTATAGCATCGACGAGTGCTTTGTCTATCTTGACGGCATGGAGAAGATAGACTTGAAAGCTTGGGGCGAGGAGCTGCATAAGAAAATCAAGCGAAACGTGGGAATGCCGGTCAGTATCGGACTGGCTCCCAACAAGACCCTTGCGAAGATGGCCAGCCATTTCGCCAAGAAATACCAGGGCTACCGCCATTGCTGCATGATTGATACTGACGAGAAGCGTATCAAAGCCCTGAAACTTTATCCGATAGATGAAGTCTGGGGCATTGGCCGACGCTATGCAGCACGACTTGAAGCCCTTGGTGTTAAGACCGCCTACGACTTTGCTGAGCATAACCAGACTTGGGTAAAAGCGACTTTCAATAATATCGTCATCGAGCGTACTTGGCGAGAACTCAACGGCGAAGACTGTGTCCCCAATGAGGAAATGGCTAAGAAGAAGAGCATCTGTACCAGCAGATCCTTCAACGGCATGATAACAGACCTCGACGGCCTCCGTACCCATGTGTCGAACTATGCAGCCCGATGTGCTGAGAAACTGCGCCAGCAGGGTACGGTTGCTTCCATTGTGGGTGTGTTCCTTAACACCAATGCTTTCCGTGAAGACCTACCACAATACTGGAACTTCCAGGAAATGCGGCTCGTTACTCCTTCCAGCTCGACCATCACTATTGTCAAGGCTGCCAATGAAGTGCTTCAGAAGCTCTACCGTCAGGGCTATCATTATAAGAAAGCCGGTGTCATCGTTATGGGAATCGGGCCGAACAGTCCCATCCAGCAGGATCTGTTCGACATAAATGCTGAACAGTTCGAGAAGATGAAGCGTCTGGATGCCGTCATTGACCGCATCAATAAGGTCAACGGCACAGAGACCATTGTGCTCGGCAGTCAGCAGTACACTCAAAAAGACGGCAAGGGAAAGGCAAATGTCTTTGCTAATGCCATCAAGCATGATTTCAAAAGCAAGAATCCAACTACTCGTTGGAGTGATATTATCATATTGAAATAATAGTCAATCAATGGAAACACTTTATAAAGTTTTTGTATCTATCATCCCACCTGTTGTAGGTATCTTAGTCTATGTTTTCATAGAAAGTAAACGCAAAGCGAGAACAAAAACAATGCCTGTCCAAAATGCAGAAACATTGCTTGATGATGTTAGCTACATACAGGAGATAAAACATCTGCATGGAGCTGTTGGAATTGCGTTTTGGAAGCAATACGATGTCTTGTTAGCTGCACAACACTACGGCTGGGAAACAATGGTTGATTGGGCAGCCTACATGGAGTCGGCAGACATTGACAAGATAGATAGTATCGCAGTGGCAGACTTGAATGATGATACAGGCATAGAACTCGCTCATGTGTACAATCTGAATAAAGTCGGTCTGAAAAACTTCGAAAGGTTAGTAGAAGAACATGGTATACTGAGTATAGCCGGACATAGCCACACATTGAACGACTCTGTGAAAATCGTGTGGTATAACCAGACAAGAGTGCTGAGACTCTTCACCCATATTAATGATGAAACACTCGTCACTAAATATGTAGAGACGATCATCAGAAGAACTTTCGGCACCAAATATGCAATGAAACTCGCAAAACTGGTACCAAAGAATAATATTGTAATAAGGTAAATTCCAATTTATTTGTCTCACTCTGCATCATCTTGATAGATAACAAGTAGCCCCAGAGTATCGGTGCAGTGGGAAAGACTGAGAAGTGACCAAAAAGTGACCAAATCTGGGGGATACAAAAAAGAAGACTTTGTATGGTGCTTGAAAATCAGCAACTTACAAAGTCTTTTTGTACCCGGAGCCGGGATCGAACCGGCACAGGTTTTACCCCACTGGTGTTTGAGACCAGCGCGTCTACCAATTCCGCCATCCGGGCATCAATCGTTAGATTGTCTCAAAGGACTGCAAAGATATGCAAAAAAACCTACCAATTGAAATTGATGGTTTTCTTCAGGTCTGGATGAAGGCTGTTGGCAACAGGACAGGTCTTGGCGGCAGACTCTATGATGCGTTTTTGCTGAGGGGTGAAGTTGCTGCCATCGGGGAAGTGGAAGTCTATCTTTATTTCAACGACACGTCTAGGGTCTGTTCCCATAATCTTTTCTGTCTCGACAGTGGTGCCTTCCAGGGTGAAGCCATAGCTCTGGGCGGAGATGCCCATAATGGTGAGCATGCAGCAGCCCAAGGAGCTGGCAAGCAGATCTGTAGGGGAGAAGCTTTCTCCTTTGCCGTGGTTGTCCAAAGGGGCATCGGTGAGGATAGTTGTTCCGCTCTGGAGATGGGTTACCTCGTTACGGAGGTTACCCACATATTTTGTAAGCATCTTTGTCATATCGCGATGATTTGATTATTTGTCTTAGGTTTTATTTTTTTCCTTTTTTGTTTGTTTTGCGGTTTTTCGGCCTCTGCCGATTATGGTGTTCTTGATTTCAGTGAGGCCTTCTACGAGGGTTTCGCCGATGTTTTCCTCGGCTTCCTCAATCTTGTCAAAGAAGGTCTTTTTTACTTCAACGATTTCTCCCATAAGGGTAGCCTGGGTGCAGGCCAGAACCTTTATCCAGACAAAGTCTCCAGGCTTGGAGTCTTTGGAGTCGAAAACACAGAACTTGTTGTGAGGGGTTCTTCCAGTCATCTGGGTTTCAGATCGTTTGGAAGGGCCTTCTACAAGAACCTGATAAGTTTGGCCAATGCATTTCTGGTTGGACTTGAGGCTGAGCTCGTTCTGCAGGGCGATAATCTGGTTGAGGCGCTCGGTCTTGATTTCTTCAGGAACGTCATCCGGATAGCGCTTTGCGGCAAGGGTGTCTGGTCTCTGGGAATACTGGAACATAAAGGCACCGTCGTAGCCCACTTCCTTCATCAGGCTGAGGGTCTGCTGGTGGTCCTCTTCTGTCTCTGAACAGAAGCCCGCAATTATATCTGTGGTAATGGCGCAGTCCGGCATCACGTTTCTTATATCGTTGATTTTCTGAAGATAATCTTCCCGGGTGTATTTACGGTTCATCTTCTGTAGAAGGCGGGTGCTGCCGCTTTGGACAGGAAGATGGATGTGAGGGCAGATGTTTGGATACATTGCCATCGTGTAGAGCACGCCCTTGCGGATGTCTTTTGGATGGGAGGTCTGGAAGCGGATCCTCATCTTTGGGCAGGCGATGGCAACAAGTTCCAGAAGCTGGGAGAAATTAACCTTGCGGGTGGTGTTTTCGGGGTCTGTCCAGTTGTAGGAATCCACATTCTGGCCCAGGAGTGTAACCTCCTTGTATCCGTTTTTTGCAAGCTGTTCAGCTTCAGAAACAATGCTCTTGGGATCCCGGCTTCTCTCCCTTCCTCTTGTGAAAGGAACAATGCAGTATGAGCAGAGGTTGTTGCAGCCCCTCATAATTGAGATGAAGGCGGAAACTCCGTTGTCATCTGTCCTTACTGGCTCGATGTCGGCGTAGGTTTCCAGAGAGGAAAGGTTGGTCTCGGTCATTTTTCCTCCTCTGTCGCGGATGAAAGAAATAACGGCGGGCAGGTTGCGGTAAGAATCGGGGCCAACGGTAAAGTCCACGGCAGGGTTGCCAAGCAGTTTCTCTTTGAGCCTCTGGGCCATGCAGCCGAGAACTCCCACGGTCACGCCCTCTCTTTTTTTCTTCTCCTGCCGGAAAACGTCTAAGCGCCCGAGCACCCTCTTTTCAGCGTTGTCTCTTACGGAACAGGTGTTAATAAGAATGACATCTGCCAGATGAATATCCTCCGTAAAGCTGCAGCCGGCAGCCTTGAGTATGGAGGAAGCCACCTGGGAATCTGCCACGTTCATCTGGCAGCCGTATGTCTCTATGTAAATCCTAAGGTCCATCTGCACGGTATTTGCTAGACAAAGATAAGATTTTTAACTTTGCATCGGAAGCGTATCTTCCGCTTTGAGAGAAAGCTTTGAGAATAGTTGTTGCCAGATATAGGATATTGCCGATAGTTGTGGCTGCTTTTGCGGCCTTGTTTTTGTGTTCTTGTGCAGACAGGTACAAAGACATCAAGGTTACAGGAGTGAAGCTGGAGAGCATAGTGCCGTCTTCTCTAAGGAGCGTGGACGCTGTGTTGCTGGTGAATGTAGACAATCCCCTCAGGACAAAGGTCAGGGTAAAGAAGATGATGGGGTATGTCTATCAGAATAGCAATCAGATAGCCACGTTATCCTCAGACGATGAGGTTGAGCTGGCGCCTAAGTCTATGTCTTCTAACCGCATAAAAGTAAGAGTGGTTGTAGATAACGCATTGTTCTTCCTGGAGCAGTTTCAGAATGGATTCCGTCCTAACTACAAGGAATTTACGGTAGACCTGACAGCTATGGCAGGATCGGGATTGTTTATGTTTCCGGTGGAGAAGAAAAATATGCCGGTGGAGGATTTGGTAAAGCAGGTTAAATCTGTCTGGAAAAAGTAAGATTATGAAAAGAATATTTTTGCTGGCGGTTTTTATTGTAGCGGTTTCCATTTCTATGGGAGCCCAGGATACCACGGCCGTAAAGAATCCGAATCTTGTAGACTCGTCTCTGGTTAACACTTCTGTATTTTCCCTGCTGTCTTCAGAGGGTGGCGGAAGCGCGGTCATAGACCAGACAGACCAGATTAGGCAGGCCTTTGAAAGGTACAATGCATCAGCCTCTTCCAGAAAGAGTTACGGCTACAAGATTCTGGTTTACTCCAGCAACGGCAAAAACGCCAGAGGAGCCTCTTCTGGCATAGCCGGACAGATGAAGAACACATATCCTCACCTGAACGTTTACCGCTCTTACAAAGCGCCATTCTTTATGGTTCACATAGGAGACTTCAGAACAAAAAGCGATGCCATGAAAATTCTTCATGACATCTCTTCTTCTTACCGTCAGGCGAAAGTAGTCAGATCCGCTATCGGCTGGTATGCTTTTTAAATCTCTTCCACCATTTGTTCTTTGCGTCTAAGGCCCATCTTCTGATAGGCTTTACGTGGCGGTCTATCTTTTCCGGATAGATGTCTGAGATTTTTATCAGTATTCCCGTTTCCTCTACTCCGCCAAAAAAGTCGTTGATGGCGGTCTCGAATACCTTCATAGAAGGAGACAGGTTCATATAGGAATGAATCAGCGGCGGAACGTTTTCTCCGTTAGCCTTGAGCTCTCTCTGCATAACCTTGAGGGCGTCTTTGTATTCCAGGCCGTCGAACAGAGAGTTAATGTAAGGATCCTCAGCGATGCCCTGAAGCGGCTTGTAGGCAGTAACCAAGCGGTCTGGATCAGGGAAGTACTTGTGCAGGAAGCAAAGCAGGGTATTCCTTGCCCTGCTGTTGTAGCCGGTGTACATAGTGACCTTGCCAAAGAAATACTTGATGTTCTCGTACTTTGCAACTAGTGCTCCCAGCCCGTCCCACAGATTGTCCAGGGCATAGATGCTCTTGCGGCGGATGTTGGCGCTCTGGTAATTAGGCTGGATGAATGAGCGGCCAAGTTCTATTGTCCACGGAAGATATTCCTTCTTGAATTTTTCAGAGAAAGTCAGGATTTCAGTGGTTGCCATTTTCTCGGTAGGAAGGGCACTGCAGACAATGTAGCGGTATCCTCCTATAATCTCCTGGTTGTCAGAGTCCCAGACTAGAAGCTGTTTGTAGGCGTTGTGCGGGTCTGTGTCGAATTCGTCTATATCGCACGCCTTTCCGGTTCCGCCTCCGCCAAGACGGAAAGATATTTCGCGGAGCCTTCCGATTTCCCTCATCGTAAAAGGGGAATCTTCCGCCGTTACCTCAAAGATCATATTGTCTCCCTTGCGGGTTTTGCCTATGAACTTGTCAGGTGTAAGCTCTCTTTTGATGAGGTCTCTATCTACGGCCTGAATTACTTTCTCCATAACTGTAAACTGTCTTTCTGATTTGGTCGCACCACTGCTGCGGGGTAAGGTTCGAATTGAGGATTTCTTCAGGGCTGATTGGCTCGCCGACAGTGAGGACAAACGTCCTGTTTCTCTGGCGGAACATTTCGTGAGGAAGCAGAATCATTTCTATGAATGACTTGATTCCCAGGGCCATCCTTATCTTGGAAGACCAGTAGAAAAGCCTGGAGTTTTTGCCTTTGAAATGCATAGGCACTATGCTCCTGCCGCTTTTTGCCGCCTGGCGGACAAAACTCTTTTTCCATTCCAAGTCCTGGATTTTGCCCTTGATAAGCCTTGAGCAGGCTCCGGCCGGGAAGTTGAGCACATTGTAGTCTGAATTGTAGAGGTCCATCACTTCGTGAACCTGCTTTCCGCCGGCCTTTCCCAGATTGTTCACCGGAACAAAGAGTTCCTGAAGCGGCTCCAGGTTCATAAGAATATCGTTGACCAGGAATTTTGAAGGGCCGAATCTCTTGCTCAGTTCCGTGGTAATGATGAGACCGTCTAGGCCTCCTAGCGGATGGTTACATACAAAAACGTATTTCTTTCCCTCTTCAAACTTTTCTGGATCAATGATATTAACCTCATTCTTTACATTCAGGTGCTCGAGCACTCCGTTGGCGAAATCCAGCCCCTTTTTGTCTCCGTATTTTTCCAGAATCTGGTTAATTTCCTTCAGATGTATGATTTTGCCAAGTAGCCAGATGACAAATCCCGGCAGCTTTTTTGCCAGCTTTGGGTTTTTCTTTCTGATTACTTCTTTAAGGTTGATAGGTTCCATTCTCACGCTTGTCTTTACAAGACAAAATTAAAAAAAATAGTATCTTTGTTCCAAATGATGATGGAAGGTTCAAAATCGGGAATGGGCATCGGGCAGAAAGTTGTCCAGACGCAGACTCTGACTCCTATCCAGATCCAGACCATCAAGCTCCTGGAGCTTCCGCTCGTGGAACTTGAACAGAGGATCCAGAAGGAGATAGAGGAGAATCCTGTGCTGGAAGATCCCGTTGAGACTGAGATGGAAGAAAATCCGCAGGACCGGAAAAAAGTTTCCCTTTCTGAGGTCAAGGATGACTCCATTCCGTCTTACCGCCTTTATGTCAACAACCGGGGCAGAGATGAGGACAAACCACAGTACAACACTTTCTCCGTAAAGGAAAGCTTCTATCAGTCACTTCTTAACCAGCTGGGTTACAGGCGTATGGACGAACGCCGGAGAACACTTGCCAACTTTATGGTCTGCAGCCTGGATTCTACTGGATACCTTACCAGAAATATTTCTTCTCTTGCCAACGACATCTATCTCCGCCTGGGAATGGAGACTACAGAAGAGGAGCTTGAAAGCATACTTACAGAAGATATCCAGCAGCTGGATCCGGTGGGAGTAGGCGCCCGCAATACCCGTGAATGCCTGTTGCTTCAGCTAAGGGCCAAGGAAAACCGGACTCCGGAGGTGGAGAACGCCATCAAGATTCTGGACGGATATTACGAGGAGTTCACAAAGAAGCATTTTGAGAAGATAATGAGCAAACTCTCCATTACGGAAGACCAGATAAAGGATGCCTATGACGAAATCCGCAAGCTTTATCTGCATCCGGGAGGGCAGGTGGACGATTCATACACAGACCAGACAATGCAGATTGTTCCGGACTTCATTCTGGAAAACGAAGACGGACATCTGACTGTATCGCTCCCTAAGCTCAAGATTCCGCAGATAAAGGTTAATCGCGACTACGAAAAATACGTTGAGAAAAAGCAGGATAGCACCAAGGCAGAGAAAGAGGCATCCAGTTTCGTAAAGACCAAGCTCGATAGCGCCAAGTGGTTCCAGGAGGCTATTCGCCGCCGCCAGGACACTATGCAGCGGACAATGAACGCCATAGTCAATTTCCAGAAAGAATACTTCCTAGACGGAGATGACACGCGTCTCAAACCAATGGTTCTTAGGAACATCGCTGAGATTACCGGCCTAGACATCTCTACTGTTTCCAGAGTAGTCAACAGCAAATACGTGCAGACTCCTTTTGGCATTTATCCGCTTAAGCACTTCTTTTCTGAAGGAATGGTCACCGATTCTGGAGAAGAGGTTTCTACCCGCGAAATCAAGAAAATCCTGCAACAGAGCGTGGAAAACGAAGACAAATCCAACCCTCTTACAGACGAGGAGCTTGTGGATCTTCTGACAGGCAAAGGATACCAGATATCACGCCGTACGATAGCCAAGTACCGCAGTCAGCTGAACATTCCTATCGCCCGAATGAGACGAGAAATATGAAAAATTTGAAATATCTGGCCTCCATTATTCTTCTGGGGGCTTTTTTAGAATCCTGCAATATGAAGACAAAGGCAGACCTTATAGGCATTAACGGAGTTGTCTATACAGTTGATTCGGCTTTCAGCATCGCTGAGGCTTTTGCCGTGAAAGACGGAAAATTCGTTTATGTGGGCTCAACAAAAGATGTTCTGGAGAAATATTCTTCCTCAGCGATGGTGGATTTTGAGGGGAAGGCCGTGTATCCAGGCCTGATAGACGCCCACTGCCACCTTTTGGAACTGGGGCAGAATCTTATGAGTGCAGACCTTAGGGGAAGCCGCAGTCTTGAGGAAGTAGTGGAAAGGTTGAAGGATTTCTACGAGAAACATCCAAACCTTGATCTGATTACAGGAGCCGGCTGGGACCAGAACCTGTGGCCGGACAAGAAGATGCCTGACAATGCTTTGCTTAACGAGGCTTTTCCGGACATTCCTGTAAGCCTTTCAAGGATAGACGGCCATGCGGTTTTGGCAAATGATGCCGCAATCAGGTTTATGGGGCTGGATGAGGCAGACAAGAATCTTGACAAAGGAGAATGCGGTATGAGCAACGGACGCTTTACGGGTATATTTATGGAGAATATGTGCGTAAGATTCAAGACAGACCTTAATCCGGTAAAGGCAGATAGCCTGGGTTCAACTCTTTTGGAAGCCCAGAAAGAATGTTTCCGCTATGGGCTTACGTCTGTGTGCGACGCGGAACTTGAATACGGAACTCTTCAGGCCTTGCTTTCCCTGGCTGAAGACGGAAGGCTGGTTCTGAAGGTTGATGCCTGGCCGCTTCCTACAGAGGAGAATTTTGAGAAGGTAAGCAAGCCGTTCACTTTCAAGAACGTAAAAGTAGATACCTATAAGCTTTACCGCGATGGTGCCCTAGGCTCCAGAGGTTCGCTTCTGAAGGAAGACTATTCAGATATGCCGGGGCACAAGGGGCTGGAATTCTATGCCTATGACCGTTTCAGGAAATATTGCCAGTGGTGCTACGACCACGGATTCAGAGTCGCTACGCATTGCATCGGCGACGGAGCTGTTTCTTCCGCCCTGGATGTGTACGAAGAAATCCTCAAAGGAGAAAACAGCCTCGGCTGGAGGATTGAGCACGCCCAGACCGTGGCAGATGAAGATTTGCACAGATTCAGGCAGTATTCCGTGATTCCTTCTGTTCAGCCTACGCATTGCACTTCAGATATGTTCTGGGCAAAGGAAAGGCTTGGAGGCAGAATAAGAACGGCATATCGCTATAAAGATCTTTTGGGCCAGCTGGGCTGGCTGCCTAGCGGAACAGACTTCCCTATAGAAAGCGTGAACCCGATTTACACATTCTTTGCTGCGGTCTTCCGCAAGAATCTGGAGTTCAAGCCGGAAGAGGGGTTCCAGATGGGAAACGCGCTTTCAAAAGAAGAAGCTCTCAGGTCTATGACTATTTGGGCTGCTAAATCAACCAGAGAAGATGCTTCAAAGGGAAGCATAGAGCCAGGCAAGGCCGCTGATTTCATCACAACAGACATAGATTTCTTTACGGCAGACGAAAAGAAAGTGCCGGATACACGTGTAACCGGCACTTGGGTAAACGGATTATCCGTGTATTCTCTTTAGTCTAGATTTTTTCTCCGTAAGCAAGGTCTCCAGCGTCTCCCAGGCCTGGGATTATGTAAGCCTTGTTTGTAAGTTCCTCATCTACAGCTCCAATCCACAGGGTTACTCTCTTGTGAGGCAGCTGCTTTGAGAGATATCTCAGGGCAGCCTCGCTGCAAATGGAGGCTATGATGTGGGTGTGGACCGGTTCTCCTTCATCTATGAGCTTGTTGTAGGCCAGCATCAGGGAGCTTCCGGTTGCAATCATGCAGTCTGTAATTATCAGAGTCTTGCCCTCCATTGGCGGACGGCTCATATATTCCATCTGGATTACGAACTTGTTGTCGTTGCCGTATTTGCGGTAAGCGGCTATAAATGAATTCTCAGCCTTGTCAAAAACTTCCAGAACCCCGTTGTGAAGAGTTAGTCCAGCTCTCATTATGGATGCGATTACCACCTTGTCTGCCAGAGTCTTGCACTGGGCAATGCCGAGAGGAGTGGCTATCTCAGTGTCTTTGTAGTTGAGGGTTTTGCTTATCTCCATTGCGGCATACATTCCGATTCTTTCCATATTGCGGCGGAAACGCATACTGTCTTTCTGGATTTTCTTGTCTCTAAGTTCTGCCAGATACTGGCAAACGATGGAGTTCTTTTCGCAGAGATTGACGATTTTCATAATATGTTGCTTTTTTGTCTTGAACAAAGATAATCAAAATTACAATGCTCCGTCGTCTGCAAAGGAGAAATAACTGTTTCCGGCAATGATCAGATGGTCCATAAGGCAGATGTCGCAAGTCTTGGCAGCTTCCTTGAGTCTCTGTGTCTGGATTATGTCGTTTTTGCAGGGAGTGCGTAATCCGTTCGGGTGATTGTGGACAAGTACAATTGCTGCGGCAAGCTTTGCCATAGCCTTTTTGAGAATAATCTTGATGTCCATAACGGTAACGTTAATTCCTCCGCTGCTGAGCTTCTCCATTGTAATAAGGCGATTGTTCTTGTTCAGGTACATAATCCAGCATTCCTCGTGGTCTAAATCGCGGAGCAATGGAGAAATAGCCAGGGCTGCTGCAGAGGCTGAATAAATCTCGGGTAGTTCTGGAGCAGATTGGCTCTGGTATCTTCTGGAGATTTCAAACGTGGCCATAAGCTTTACTGCCTTGCCCATTCCGATGCCTTGGAATTTTTGGAAATCCTCTTCTGAAAAACGGGAAAGCTGGCAAAGGTCGTTGCCGGCGGCATCCAGAATCTCCCTGGATAATTCAACGGCGTTCTTTTCCGGAGTGCCAGTTGAGATGATGATGGCAATCAGTTCTTCAGTGCTGAGGGCCTGGGCGCCCCTCTGGACGAACTTTTCACGGGGTCTCTGGCTAAGATCCCAGCTTGTGATTGTAGTAAGATTCTTTGTCATGGCGTAGAAATGAAAAAACTTCCCGAAAAGTCGGGAAGTTTTTATGTAACGCCATGCAAAACGGTAAATTCGCTGCAGTTAGAATCTTAAGAAAGTAAAAAACTTGTGGTTTTTGTACGATTGACTACTTTGCAGCTTCCTCAAGCTTTGCAACGTGCTTTACAAGACCGCTCTTGAGGTTGGAAGCCTTGTTCTTGTGGATGACGCCCTTTGCTGCGAGCTTGTCCAGCATAGCGGCCATCTTAGGAAGTTTCTCCTCAGCCTCTTTCTTGTCTGTTGTCTCCCTCAAAGCCTTGATAGCGTTGCGGGCAGTCTTTGCATAATAGTGGTTATGCTCTTTGCGCTTTGCGGTCTGGCGAACGCGCTTGTCTGCACTCTTATGATTTGCCATAAATAATGTTTTTGTTTTTGAATTCTGTAGTCGGTAGGAGAATCGAACTCCTATTACAAGAATGAAAATCTTGTGTCCTAACCGTTAGACGAACCGACCAATTGGGGCGCAAAGATATAAAAATTTATTTATTCTGAAAATTTTCTGCCCACTCAAATGAAGTTACTACACTTTCCACCTGGCGCACAAGGTTTCTCTTCTTGTATCGCGGAGCATAGACAAAGCCTTGAATAACAAGGAGTTTATTAGGATCTTTAGAGTAAATCACATGCTCAACAAAAGGTCCGCCCATATAATCGTTTGCAACCTCCCATAGGCCGCGGATTTCCACATAGCTCTTGTTTTTGTACTTGTAAGGGGTCATAATCGGGGTTACAGCGGTGGATGTTGTCATATAGCTGTTAGGGAACATTCCCGGAACATTGTTCTTTAGAACCTCGTTTTGCTCAGCGATGATGGTTTCCAAAGAAGGGAACTCCACTCCGTTGAATGGTATGGTGTAGATGAGAATGCCCTGGTTTATATAGGTCTTTTCGCTTGAAACCCAGATAAATCCGTCTGCCACCTTCTTGATGGAATAGCCTTTTGGGAAATATGGCGAGCCGCCGAACCTTTCGGCTACGACGCTGCGGATAGAGCTTTCCTCAAATTTCTTGGAGCTGCGGGCGATTCTTTCCTTTTCTATCTGGTCTATTGCGCTGAAAATCACGTCTCCGTTGGCCTTGACCAAAGAGTCTGCAATGCGGGAGTCCTTGGCATCTACGGTTATGACAATCTGAGGCTGTGCCCAAACATTTCTCTTGACGAATACTCCGTTCTCCGCGATTTTGGGGCTGATATTGAAGTAGAGAATGTTTCTGTGACCCTTGAAAAGATCTGAGAAAGCGTTCTCGTTGATGTTTATCAGGGTGAAAGACGGCTCAGGCTGGTTGAGCATCGGATAGTCTTTAGCCAAGACGTCTCTTACAGAGGTTCCTACTTCTGCATCCCAGTTGGTTTTGTCCATAATGACAATAACTTCTCCTGCCTTGCCGTTAACGGTCTTCATATAGGCGGAATCATCGTCGCCGCAAGAGGCGAGAACAAATGCCATTGCGGCAAGCAAAATCAAACTTTTACGCATAGCTAATGTTTTTTACAATGCAAAAATACCACAATAGCCATTAGAAAGGGCTTCTGGTATATCAATAAAACATCAAATCGGCCTTACTTGAGAAGGCGGAAGATATCGTTTCCAAATGCCAGGATCATCAGGCCTATCAGAAGAATCATTCCCACGGTCTGGGCGGCTATCAGGAATTTGTCGCTAGGCTTTCTTCCCGTAATCATTTCGTACAGGGTGAAAAGTATGTGTCCGCCGTCCAGGGCAGGAATAGGCAGGATGTTCAGTACGGCCAGCATTATGGAAAGGAAGGCGGTAATGCTCCAGAAGGCTCTCCAGTTCCAGAATCCCGGGAAAATCTGTCCTATCGCAATGAAGCTGCCCACAGACTTGTAGGCCTTGGTCTTAGGGGTGAAAATCAGCTTGAGCTGCTTCCAGTAGTTGCTTATCTGCTCCCCGGCTTTCTTTATGCCTGCCGGAATGGCCTGAAGGAAGGTGTATTTCTTTTCCGTAACCTTGTAGAACTTGGAAAGATCTCCTTCCACTGCTATTCCAAAGAAGCCTTCCGGGCTAATCTGAAGCGGAATCTGAAGCAGCTGGAGGCTGTCTGCGTCTCTCTGGATGGTTGCCATTGCCTGCCTTCCAGGATGGGCTGAAATAAATTCCAGAACTTCAGAGAACATCAGCGATCTTCCTTCTGAAAGCAAGGTGGTGTCTTTTCCTGTGCTGTCCTGAGCCGGAATGTTGAGGGCAAGAAGCCTGTCTCCTTTCATAAGGCCTGCCGAGACGTTTAGGGAAGTGTCTGGAACTTCAGCCACCACAAACGGGATTCCGTAGTCGAACAGATCTGCGCTTTCCAGAATGGCCGGCAGATATACCGGATCAATGCTAATCTCCTTGCTTTCTCCCTCTCTTTCAACTGTTGCGGTTTTAGCCTGTTCCTGAATGAGTTGCAGACGGAGTTCGTCGAACTTCTCCACTGGCTTGCCGTCGAATGAAAGCACTTTGTCCGCATTGCGGAAACCTATCTCTCGGCCCAGGCTGTTGGTAGCGATACCGGTATCAACATCTGAGTTCTTGATGTATTCTTCTCCCCAGGAAGCCATTATGCAGGTGTAGAGAACCACGGCAAGAATTACATTGAAGAACACTCCGCCAAAGAGCACAAAGAATCTCTGCCAGGCTGGATGGCTGCGGAATTCCCAAGGCTGAGGTTCGGCCTTAATCTGTTCCTTGTCCATAGATTCGTCTATCATTCCCGCAATCTTGCAATAACCTCCAAGAGGCAGCCAGCCGATTCCGTATTCCGTGTCGGACTTCTTTGGCTTCCATTTGAAAAGAGCAAAACCGGCATCAAAGAACAGATAGAATTTCTCCACCTTTATTTTGAAAAGACGGGCAAAGAAATAATGCCCGAACTCGTGAACCAGAACAAGCAGGCTGAGAGCCAGCACTACTTGCAGTATCTTCATCAGTATTGCCATAAATTATCTTGTCTGAACCAAAAATTCCGTCGCCTTTTCTTTGGAGATTCTGTCTGTAGAGAAAATATCTTCAACTGTAGGCGAGGCGACAAAATTACATTTTTCTATTGTCTTTTCTATAACCGTTGGAATCTGAGTGAACTTTATCTGTCCTCTCAGGAATGCGGCTACTGCAACTTCATTGGCGGCGTTCATTGCGCAAGGAATATTTCCGCCCTTCTTGAAAGCCTCATACGCAATCCTAAGGCAAGGAAACTTTTTAAGATCCGGGGAGAAGAAGGTCAACTGAGACAGTTCTGGGAAGCTTATGCGCTTGGTATCCAGGTCTATGCGATTCGGATAAGACAGAGCGTACTGGATAGGGACTCTCATATCCGGGTAGCCTAGCTGGGCTTTTATGCTGCCGTCTGAGAACTGCACCATAGAGTGGATTATACTCTGCGGATGAACCACCACCTCAATCTGGTCTACCGGAATGCCGAACAGCCAAGCTGCTTCCATTATCTCCAGTCCCTTGTTCATCATCGATGCGGAATCGATGGTGACCTTGCTGCCCATTTTCCAGTTAGGGTGGTTTAGGGCCTGCTCTACGGTTATATCGTTGAACTTCTCTTCAGGAAGATTGAAGAAAGGCCCGCCGCTGGCGGTAAGAAGTATTTTTTCCACCCTGGCCCTTTCCCCCTGAAGACACTGGAAGATAGCGGAATGCTCGCTGTCCACTGGAAGAATCGGGCTGCCGTTTTCCTTTGCAAGACGGGTGACGATGCTTCCGGCTGCCACCAGGGTTTCTTTGTTGGCAAGGGCTATTACTTTGCCTTTCTTGATCGCTGAGATAGTCGGCGCCAATCCGGAAAATCCTACCATTGAGGCAAGTACTATATCTACGTTGCTTCCTCCGGCAAGGTCTCCGGCTGATTCCACTCCGGCAAATACTTTTATGTCAAGGCCGTCTAGAGCATCTTTGACTTCCCCGTATTTTTCCTTGTTGCAGATTACCACGGCATTAGGGTTGAACTTCTTTGCCTGGGCAATCAGAAGTTCCGCATTGCTGCCGGCGGAGAGCATCTCCACCTGGAACAAGTCCGGATGAAGAGAAATTACATCCAAAGCCTGAGTGCCAATGGATCCTGTGGAACCGAGAATGGCTATCCTTCTTTTGTTTTCTTCCATCTGATAATCCAAATAGATTCTTAACTTTGCAACCGCAGAATGGAGAGAATTGTCGGCATAGACTATGGCAGAAAAAGGGTCGGTGTAGCAGTCAGCGACCCTCTCGGCATCTTTGCCTCTCCCCTGGACTGCGTATCAGGTGCAAAGATAATTGATTATCTGAAAACATACGCCCAGAAAGAGACTGTAAAGCTGTTTGTGGTGGGATATCCCGTAAATCTGGACAACACTCCGAGCGAAAACCTCAAGTTTGTGGATGCTTTCCTGAAGAACCTTGCCAAGGCTTTTCCGGATATTCCAGTGGAAAAGGAAGACGAGAGATTCACTACTACCATTGCCCACAGAGCTATGATAGACGGCGGAATGAAAAAGTCTGACCGCAGAGTCAAGGGCAATGCAGACAA
Source organism: Bacteroidales bacterium (assembly GCA_016285455.1). GTDB lineage: Bacteria > Bacteroidota > Bacteroidia > Bacteroidales > UBA932 > Egerieousia. Next base: position 321,025 of record JAEEQS010000002.1, on the reverse strand, counting down.
GATCAGCGCCGTTATTATTCTCCAATCTTATTTAGACAGAACGAACAACCAAAACAATAGAATATGATACTCCCTATATACGTTTACGGACAGCCCGTTCTCAGAGAAATAGCAAAGCCGGTAGACCTAAATATGGAAGGTCTTGACCAGCTCATCGCCGATATGTACGAGACAATGAAAAACGCAGACGGCGTGGGCATTGCCGCTCCACAGGTGGGCAAAAGCCTCAGAATCCTGATCGTTGACGGCTCTGATCTTTCAGACGACTATCCTGAACTCAAGGATTTCAAGAGGGTTATGATCAATCCTGAGGTCACCGATAAGAGCGAAGAGACCGTAGACTATTCAGAGGGCTGCCTTAGCGTTCCTGACATCAATTGCAATGTCACCCGTCCAAAGAGGATAACCGTAAAGTACATAAACGAAAGAAGAGAAACCGTAACCGAAAGCTTCGCCGGCTTTGGCTGCCGTATGGTGGAGCACGAGCTTGACCATCTAGACGGCCATATGTTCATAGACCGCGTATCCCAGATACGCCGTAAACTCATCGGCGGCAAGCTCCGCAAGCTTGAAACACGCAACTTCCGCCCTCGCTACAAGATCAAATAACTATTTTAGAAGGTCTGCGGCTGAAGGGGTGAGGTATTTCTCAATCTCTGCGTACGGTACCACAAATTCTGGAGCGCCGGCAGCGTAGGCGGCAATCTCATATTCCTGGTAGCTGAACATAAGACCATCCTTCATAAAGCAAGGAGAGTGTTCCGGCTGTGCAGCGTAGTATTTGGTAACCGAATTCTCCCAGGTGTATTCGTAAAGCGTTTCCTCATTATCTATCTCCCAGTACTTCATAAGGCCCTTCTTGATGATGTTGCTCAGGCCATCATCGGTGACATCCTTAAGGGTAAGGAAGTTTGTCATTATCTTGCCGTCCGACTTTCTGAAGGTTACTCCGTAATGGGTTCTTCCGCCGTGGGCGCCACCTAGGTACTGGTCTAGCAAATAAGTGAAAGTCACGCACTTGTCGTTCTCGAACTCTTTCTTGAATTCAATCTCGAAGCTAAGGGCCGGAGCCGCGAAATCGTCTGTGGCTTCAAAACGCTCCTTGTATGAATCTCCGTAGAACTTTGCAACGGCGTTGGCATCGTTCATATTGCCCTCATAAACCTTTTTGTATTCATTCAGGAAGGAAAGATGCTCTTTGATCCAGTCTCTTACGGCATTTACAGAAACTATGTTCTTGCCGGTCTCCTTTGGCCAGTCTATGTCCAGAGAAACCAGAATTTCCGTGCTGTCCTGGCCTTCCACAGGATCGGTGAGAGTGAGCATAAACTTTTCTTCAAAGTTGTACTTGGCATTATCGGTAAGGAATTCTCCGGTTGCAAATGGGTCATTAGATGAAGATTTGCATCCAGTAAAGGCTGCTGCAATCAGCGTTGCGGCGATAATCATTAAAGTCTTTTTCATATCTGTATCTTTTTTGCTCAGCGATTGTTTTATTTCAGAAGATCTGCAGCGGCAGGAGTGAGAAGACCTTCCATCTTGTCGTAAGGAATGATGAATTCAGGCATTCCGAAAGCGTATGCGGTAATCTCGTACTGCTGGTAGAGGAAATCCACGCCGGTTTTGTTAAACCACGGGCCACGTTTAGGAAGAGAAACGAGTATTTCATTGACTTCTTCGCTTGTGTATTCGTGGATAACAGTTTCTGCATCTACCTTTTCTCCAACACCATCGCTGAAGTATTCACACAATCCGGCAATCATCAATGAATCCAGCTTCTGGCGGTCATCCCAGCTAGGAGAAACCATATCGTTGCCAAACATTCTTCCGTCTGATTTCCTGAAAGTTGCGCCGTATGCGGTGTGTGAAGGATGGGCGCCGCCCATATACTCGCTGACTGTGAAAAACCAGGTGACACACTTGGAATTCTCGAAATACTTGCTGGCAGTAATGTCTATGCTTCTGTATCCGTTGAAGATAGGAGCTTCAATGTCTTTTTCTATTGTTTCCAGCAATTCTTTTCCGTAGAAATCAGCCATAGCCTGGGCATCGTCAACATTGCCGTCGAAATACATCTTGCCCAACTGGTTGTTAAAGGAAATCTGCTCGCTCACCCACTCCCTTATCCTGTGCGCCAGAACGGAGTTCCCTTCAGGAAGATCCAGATCCAGTACAATTGAAATATGGACGGAATCGTCATCGTTCTTATACTCGGAATCAGCGGGAGGTTCAGGGGAAACTCTGGCATCATTGTAATGGTATTCGAATTTCTTTACGGATACATCTCCGGAAAAATAGCCTGATGAGTGGTCTTTACAGGAGGTTAGCGCTGCGAGAAAGAAAAGGGCGGAGGCTGCCAGTAAAATCTTTTTCATAATTTGAAATTATTTGAACAGTAATTTTGTGAATTCTTCAAGGTAAATCCTCCAGCAGGTCCACACGTGGCCGCCTTCAGATTCGTAATAAGTGTAAGGATATCCGCAGAGGTCGAATTTTTTCCTCAGCGCTGCAACTTCTTGGTAAAGAGGGTCTTCATCCCCTATGCCAATCCAGTATAGAGGAGGCTTCTTTTCCATCTGGGCCTTCCATTCAAGATCAATATCGCGATAAATCGGGACCTCCTTTGACTCCTCCTGAGCAGAAACAGATGGGGAGAAAAGCCCTACATATCCGAATATTTTTGGATAGTAGGCAGAGATATAAAGCGAATGGAAACCGCCCATGCTCAATCCTGCAATAGCTCTTGCGGATTTCTTTTTAATAGCTCTGTAATTCTTTTCAACAAAGGAGATTATGTCTGTGAAAGAGCCCTCAAACTCTCCGTCCATCGTCTTCGGAAGGTAAAACTGAGGCAGATTGTATCCGTCAGGGTTTTCCAGTGGAGCAGCCTTTTGGCTGACATTTCCATTCGGCATTACCACAATCATAGGCTTGATCTCTCCTTTGGCAATAAGGTTATCCAGAATCTGGGAGGCTCTTCCGAAGTCCAGCCAAGCGGTTTCGTCTCCTCCCATTCCGTGAAGGAGGTAAAGAACCGGGTATTTCTTTCGGCTGTTTTCATAACCATCCGGAGTATAGACCATCATCCTGCGGTTCGTATTCAGGCTTGGACTGCTGTACCACACTGCGCTTACAGTTCCGTGAGGCACGTCTTTGATCTGGTAGTTCTCAGTCTTTTCTCCAGGGATGATGAAGATATTGTAAAGGTCAGAGATATTCCTCCAGACAAACATATTCAGAGGGTCCAGGACCTTCTGGTTGTCAACGATATAGGAATACGTGTAAATCTCGGGCTGAACCGGTGCGGCAGTGGTATATTCCCACAGCCCGTTGCCGTTGTTTTTCATCAGGGCCGGCCTTTCTGCTTTGCTCAGGAAATCTCCGTTCACTTCAACCGTGTCTGCATTAGGAGCGTAGTATCTGAATGTAACGGTCTTGTCCGGATTGATGACCGGCATCGGATCTGTCTTGTCCCTGTACCAGCCCTTCTGGGCAGCAAGGCTCAGCGATAAGGACAGAAGGATGATTAAGGTTGCAAGTCTTCTCATAACAGGTCAAACAATTTTTCAAGGCCGATGCTGTGAGAACCCTTAATCAGTATGGTCTTTTCTTTCAAAGGATTTTTTCCAAGGTAAGCGGCAAGAGCCGGAGTGTCTTGGAACAAAAGCACTTCTGTGCTGTTTTTTGCGGCCTTAATGCCAGAGGATTTTTTGGAATACAAATCCTTGTAGGCCTTGGAGAACTCTTCTCCCACGAGGAAGATTTTTTCCGTCTGCATCTTCAGGGCCTGCTCCAGAATGTTGCGGTGCTCCTTTTGGGAATCGTTTCCTAGTTCCCTCATATCGCCGAGCAGCAAAACTTTCTTGAACTTCCTGCTAGCCAAGCTTAGGCTCTGGAAACTCTCCAGAGAAGCCTTCATGCTGGTCGGGTTGGCGTTATAGGTGTCTTTTATGAGGATGTTATGCCTTGTCTTTGTCATCTGGGAGCGGTTGTTGGACGGCTCGTATGAAGATATGGCCTTTACTGCATCAGATGTAGGAACGGCAAAGTAGGTTCCTATGCTGATAGCTGCCAGGATGTTGTCGCTGTTGTAACTTCCGATGAGCTTTGTCCTGATCTTTATCATCCTGCCGCCTTTGCTTCCCGATGGGTCTGCAATCTCAAGCTTTAGGAAAGGATCCTTGTCTGAATTCGGAAGAAGACGGGCGGAGTTGTTCGTCAGGCCATAAGGCACAATCTGCATTTCAGGACGCTTTTCTGCCATCTCTCTGAGCAGAGGATTGTCCATATTTACAAATGCTATCTTCTTGTGTTCCTGAAGATTGTCATAAAGCTCACCTTTGGCTCTCATCACTCCTTCCAGTGAGCCAAAGCCCTGCAGATGAGCCTTGCCCACGCTGGTAATCAGCCCGAATGAAGGGCATACGAGAGAAACCAAAGTTGCAATGTCTTTTGGGTGGGAAGCGCCCATCTCCACAACTGCAACTTCCGTGTCTTTGTCTATGCGCAGAAGCGTAAGCGGAACGCCAATGTCGTTGTTGAGGTTGCCTTCTGTTGCAACCACCTTGTATCTTGTTGAAAGAACTGCGTTTATGAGTTCCTTGGTTGTGGTCTTGCCGTTGGTTCCCGTCAGGCCTATTACGGGTATCTTGAACTGGAGCCTGTGGTGCTTTGCCAATTGCTGGAGAGTTTTCAGGCTGTCATCCACTACAATGACTTTCTTCGGGAACTGCTTCTTGGCGGCAGCGGCTTTCTGCTTGTTGTCTGAAATCACATAGGCGGCGCCTTTCTCCAGAGCCTGAACCAGAAAATCGTTGCCGTCGAAATTCTCTCCCTTCAGTGCCAGGAACATGCAGCCTTCCTGAATCTTGCGGGTATCGGTGCAAAGGCCAGTGGTCTTCTGGTAAAGAGTGTAAAGCTTGTAAATGTCTGGTTTTCCGTCTTTGTTGCAAATCTTTGAAACGGAAATGTTGTTGGCCTTAACCCCCAGACCGGTGGAGCCGAATCCTCCTTCTCCCCTCAGAGTCTCGGAGAGTTTTTCAACTTGCTGCCACTGAATCTGGGAATATTTTGCTATCACCATCTGGGCTATCCTTTCTCCTGGCTTGATGACGAATGTCTCTTTGGAGAGATTAACAAGTATGACCTTTATTTCTCCGCGATAGTCTGCGTCTATTGTGCCGGGAGCGTTGGCTACGGTGATGCCGTGCTTTGCAGCCAGGCCGCTTCTCGGGCGGATCTGGGCTTCATAGCCTTGAGGAAGTTCAATGAACAGTCCCGTAGGAACGATTGTCCTTTCCAGTGAGCGCAGCTCTATTGGGGTTTCGATGTTTGCGTTAAGGTCCATTCCGGCCGATAGCGCGGTGGCGTATTTCGGCAGCGGGTAGGGTGACTGGTTTACTATCTTTACTATCATCGCGATATTTATAATTTCATTGCTCTCTTTTCTCATCTCTTGAGAGAGGAGAGGATATGGGTTTTCTTCTGGAGGAATACAAGGAATACTCCCAGAAGTATGGTGTTGAATGCAAGCTTTATTATAAGCAGGGAAGTGTTTCCGATGCCGGCGGTTCTTCCCGTTATCTTTTCAAGGCCGAACTGGAAACCTACGGCAATTATATACAGAACAACTCCAACGGCCACGTATGAAAGAATCCTCTTCCACTTGTACGGGATTGGGTAGTACTTCTGGCCGAGATAGGTGCTCAGCAGCAGCATAGCAACGCAGCTTGCCAGATGTACCCAGACGGAAGCCCAGTAGGAGAACAGCGGCATGAATGCCAGGTTGCCTACGATTGTAACTCCCAGACCCAGAAGTGTTATGATTACAGCGTACTTGGTCTGGCCGCTGAGCTTATACCACATAGACACATTGAACAGCATTCCCAGAACCATATAGGCTATCAGCATAATCGGAACCGTTCCCAGTGCGCTCCGGAAATCCTTTCCCAGGATCAGGCCAAGGATATCCATATAGAATACTATGCCCAGGAATATCAGCATACAGAAGGCTACAAAGTATTCCATTACCTTAGCATAGAGTTCATTGGATCCCTTCTCCTTGTATCTTGAGAAGAAGAACGGCTCAGCGGCGTAGCGGAACATCTGTATGAACAGGTTCATTATGACCGCCAGCTTTATGGCCGCCTGATAAACTCCAAGATCTGCCTTCCAGCCTTCTCCAGTTATGCCGTCTCCAACAAGGAAGCGGAAAAGGAACCTGTCTGCGCTCTCGTTGATTATTCCCGGCAGGTTGGCAATCATAAGCGGAATGGAGTAAATCATCATCCTCTTCCACAGGTTCTTGCTGAAGGAGAACTTAATCTTCAGAAGGTCCGGAATGAAGAGCAGGAAGCAGAGCACGCAGCTTAGGAATACCGCAAAAATAATGTAGGAGAAGTGTATCTGTTCAGGAATGAAAGCCGTGAGGAAGTTGCCCGGATGAGATGCCATATACTTTGGTACCAGGAAGAACAGTATCAGGTTGAATCCCAGCTCGCTGACAATCTTAATAGACTTGAAAATGGCAAACTTGAGGGCTTTCTGCTGATACCTCAGCCTGGCAAAGAGAATTGCCGTTACGGCATCCAGGGCCAGGATTCCTCCCACATAGACTATCATCTTTGAGTAGCCCGGATAGCCCATCGCTGAGGAAATGTTTCCTCCGAAAAGCCAGCAGGCGGCAAAGAAGAAAACGGACAGCGTGGCTACAGTGGAAAGGGCGGTGGAGAAAACGGTATGCGGGTTGTCGGCCTTTTCTCCTGGCGGCAGGTCTGCAGCCTGGGTTGTTCCTCTGGAGGCGAACTTGAAGCAGCCGGTTTCCAGACCCAGCACCAGCACCACTTGGAAAACCGCTATGTAGCTCATTATCTCTGCGTAAGAGCCGTAGCCATCTGTTGTCAGAATCCTCGTGTAGATAGGCACGAAGAAGAAGTTTATGATTCTGGCCAGTATTGTGCTAAGCCCGTATATGGCGGTTTCACCCGCAAGTTTTTTCAGAGGATTTGCCATATCAGTCTTCCATAGATTTCTTGTTGAACAGCAGCAGCCCTATGTTTATCTGCGGATACCATTTGTATTCTCCGTGGCTGTAATAGGTTGTGGACAGGGAGATTGGCCCTATAGGACTCTGCCATACAAGAGCGGCGTTGGCTATCCAGTGTCCCTTAGGCATCTTTTCCGAATAAGAAAAACTCCATCCGTCCGCATTCTTGGTTATATGCCTGTAAGGCTGGAAATAAGCGCCTGTGGTATGGAGGTATATCTTGTCTGTAAAAATTATGACCGGATGTACGGCTACAGCCCCGAAAGTATTAGCTCTATAGCCTTCCATAAGCAGGGTGGTGGCGTGCGGAACCGGCTGGTACGCAGGCATTGCCATAATGTCAGAATAATAATTTGCAAATTTTCCCTTCTGGCTAACCACCATATCCGCGGAAACGCCAATTGAGAAGCCTTTAGGAGCCTTGAAGTATTGTTCCGCATTTACTCTCAGCGACGGGATATTGTGCTTTTTGCCGTCTACCGGCGTGGCTGTTTTGTTGGTCGAACCAGGGGAATACTCTTCTACCGCATATGTGAATCTCGGCCTTATGCTCCAGAAGCCGCCGCTGGTAGGATAAAGCGGGTAATTAAGAGTATTCTTTTTAAGCACTACTTTGGCGGACACAAAGAATGCGCTTCCCTTGTCCGGAGTGTCTGAAGAAAGATAATCCTCGGTAATATAGAAACTCTGGTAAGCCCTTCCGATGTCAACTCCTGCTTGTGCTATTGAGTTTTTTCTCAGGCTTATAGGAGTAGCCAGCCCGAATCTCCCGAAGAACTCCTTGAACTGGATGTTCTGTGGCAGCTTGTTGGCTCTTAGTATGTTCTGGTTTCCGTTGTAATAGTCCCACTGGTGCCCTACGAAATCTGCATAGTAGTAAGCAAGAGGCTTGACGCCAATGTCGTGGCGGAAGCGGATAGCAGCGCCCCTGTAGTATTTTCCTAGATTGACGCTTCCTTTCAGCCTCCACGGGTTCATTCCGGCGTGGATGTATTCGGCTCCTAGGAATATCTGGTTCAGAGAAGACGATGATATGTTTCCGCCCACGCTAAGCTTGAGCGGATGCACCTTGGAGGCCCTGATTCTAAGCGTAAACAGAGAATCGGCTGCGGAATCATCTGTGGCCACGGATGGGAAGAAAGTGTTGACTACACCGCTCTGGATAACCCTGTAATAACCTTTTCTAAGCTGGTCAAAGTCAAAATCTTCTCTGCGATCTTCTCTGAGTGTTCTGCGTATGAACCTTGCCGTTCCCCTTGGAACAGAGCCGGTAACCACTACGTCCTGATGAAACTCCAGAGGCGGAATCTTTTGCTTGAAAGCATCTCTCCTTTCCTGAGCCAGGGCTTTAGGGAATGAATTGCCAGCCCTTTTCTTTATCTTGTCCATATGCTGGAGAGTCAGTTCGTATCCCAACTCCACCAGCTCGTCTACCTTGTCAAACTCCAGCATTCCGTATTTGGTATAGTCTCCCCGCAATAGGATTCCAGCATCTTCTGGAATGTCATAATCGCTTTTGTCTATCATCAGACCCAGCACCAGAGATGCCGCGTTATCTTCATCCATATTGTAGTTTCCAGGGGCGCACTGGGCTCCGATAATAAAGTCAGGCCGGTAAATTTCCAGCATTTCCCTCCACGGGAAGTTGTTGTAAAGGCCTCCGTCGTAGAGCAGTTTGCCGTCTTCATATACCGGCTTGAACACCAGCGGTATAGACATAGAAGCCCTGATGGCGGTGCTTAGGCTGCCTTTTCTCTCTATTCTCTGGGAACGGTTGTTAACGTCTGTGGAAATGCAGAAGAACGGCACCATCAGGCTGTCAAAGTCGTAGCTTGCCGCCTTGCCTGCGGGAGCAAAGAGGTTTATCACCGCAAGGTCCATAGGATAGGAAGATATCAGAGAAGTTGGAAGGGCTAGCTGGAATCTTTTAAGGGTATCTCCCTCCATATTCTTAATTGATCCCAGTGCAATGTTTGCCATAGCCGCATCAGGAGGCCATTTGTAGAAATAGGAAGCGTAAGGAATCTCCGCCTTGCCCTTGCTCCAGGCTGCAAATTCAGGTTTCTTGATGAATTCCACCATTTCGTCCGGGCTGTAGCCTATGGCGTACAATCCGCCTATAATGGCGCCAATGGATGTGCCGCAGATATAGTCTATGGGAATATCGTTTTCTTCCAGAGCCTTGATTACTCCTATATGAGACAGGCCTTTTGCTCCTCCGCCGCTAAGAACCAGGCCCACGCCTCCAGATCGGCGGGCCAGAGTATCCTGGGCAAAGGAAAAATTCCCTGCCAGAGCCAAAGCCAGCAATATCGCAACCAGTCTTGCCATTAATTGCCAAAGTTAATCAAAATAACACTATCTTTTACTACTTTTGCTTTGCGCAACAAACAAGAAACATAAACAACAAGCATTATGAAAAAGATATTTATCCTGGCATCTTTGCTGAGCCTCCTTCTTTTCTCCTGCAAAAACGGGGAAAACAACCAGGAAGGCCAAAACCAGCAACAGGCAGCCGCCCAGCAGGCCGAGCCTGAAAAGAAAGAGGAACCAAAGCTGGCTTTCAATCCAGATTCCCTTGGAGCGGAGCCTCAGTTCGACATCGTGACTTCTATGGGTACCATCCGCGTCAAGCTCTATGAAGACACTCCTAAGCACAAGAAGAACTTCATCCGCCTGGCCGCTAACAAGTATTACGACGGCATTACCTTCCACCGCGTGATAAATCATTTTATGATCCAGACCGGAGACCCTTACACCAGAGATTATCCAGACCGCGCAGATGTTTTCGGAACCGGCGGCCCTGGCTACACCGTTCCTGCAGAAATCAAGGATGAGGCAGGCAAGACTCTCCACCTTCACAAGAAAGGCGCTCTGGCCGCAGCCCGCAAGGGAGACAGGGCAAATCCTGAAAAGGCATCTTCTGGCAGCCAGTTCTACATTGTACAGGATGCAAATGCCTGCAAGCAGCTGGATGGAGACTACACCGTATTCGGAGAAACCGTAAGCGGACTTGATATCGTAGACAAGATAGCATCGGTAAAAACCGGGGCAAAGGACCGTCCTGTTACCGATATTAAGATAATCTCGATCCTTCCGGTTAAATAATAAACGAATAACCTAAATATTAAATCGCTGAGAAACAACACTTTAGTTAAAATTTGCAAAAATTTGCAAAAATTTTTGTCCCCGACGAGAAATTGTGGCACGGGCTTTGCAATATCTAAAAGCGTAGTTTTTTCATAGGTTAATTTTTAGGTTTGAGAAATGGGTTGGCAGTCTGCCAGCCCTTTTTCAATTTATGCCTAAGGGTACAATTATTTTTGCACATTCAGCCAAATAGATTATATTTGCAGCCCTTTCTCGAGCAGGAAGGACAAGTAATTATTACTATTAACAATTAAAAACTCACAGTTATGTCTGTAAAAATCCGTCTTTCACGTCATGGAAAGAAGAATTACGCCTTCTTCCACATTTTGGCTACCGACGTCAGAAGCCCGCGTGACAGCCGCTTTATTGAGCTTTTGGGATCTTATGACCCTAACACCAATCCGGCTACCATCGTCCTGAATGTCGACAGAGCAGTTTACTGGCTCCAGAACGGTGCCCAGCCAACCATTACCGCAAGAAGAATCCTCTCTTACAAGGGCGCTCTCTTGAAGAAGCACCTTGCTGAGGGTGTTAAGAAGGGTGCTCTGACTCAGGAGCAGGCCGACGCCAAGTTCAATGCATGGATTGCAGAGAAAGAGGCTAAGGTTGCAAAGAAGGCAGAGAGCCTGAAAGTTTCAAAGGCTGATGCAAAGAAGGCCGCAGTTGAAGCTGAAAGCAAGGTAAACGCTGCACGCGCAGAGGAGCTTGCAAAGAAGAAGGCTGAGGCTGAGAAGGCTGCAGAAGAGGCTCGCAAGGCTGCCGAGGCTGAGGCCAAGGCCGCTGAGGAAGCAGCACAAGAGGCTGCCGCTCCTGCAGAAGAGGCAAAGGCTGAATAATTCCATGGCTCTTACTTCTGCGGCACAGATAGCCAAGACTTACGGGAAAGAAGGAGAAATCCTTCTCAGAGTTGAGTCAGACCGCTTTTCTGAAATGCTTGCAGAATGTGAAGACCAGGAAAAGAAGCTTGAGGAACCGGTGTTCATCTATTTTGATGGGCTTCCGGTTCCTTTTTTTATTGAAACTATACGTCACCGGGGCGGCAACGCCTGGGTGGTGACATTTTCCACTATAAGGGACATTTCCCACGCTGAAGAGGTTGTAGGCAGAGACCTCTTCATAGAATCCGCAGAAGAAGACAATTTCAAAGACCTTGACTTGATAGTTGGCTATACCGTCATCACAGAACAAGGAAAAACCGTTGGAACAATCTCCAAAGTTCTCGAATACCCGAGCAACATCTGCCTGGAACTCAAGGAAACTGAAACCTTGATTCCGTTCCACGAAGACCTGGTGCTCTCCTTTGACCAGGACTGCAAAACCATCGCGATGAAAATTCCAGACGGACTCTTAAAATAATTTTTTTTGCAATATCTTTGTTTTCAGAAACAAAAGAGTTCTATCATGAAAAATTTGAGGTTTTTCTTTTTGGCAAGCGCATTGTTATTCTTGTTTTCAACAAGTTTATTCGCTCAGGAATCCTGCAATGTTTATGCTCAGCGACGCTATTTTGAAGTGGGGGCTGAATATGCTTTCTGTGTTACAAAAGACTGGGACTATAAAGCCGGAGCCTATTTCATTTACGGAAAGCAAAAGTCACCGACCTATTCTCACGGCTGGGGAATTGGATTCGATTATTACAGAAACAAAAGCGGAGACGTTGACGTTAAGAGGGGCTATGCAGACGGGCACTGGGAAGAAGAAACTTTCAAGGATGAAAGGTACAATATTCCTGTATTTGCTGATTTCAGATTCAATTTCTCAAGATCCGAAGAGCCGTTCTACTTTAATTTGAGAGCCGGTGCAACTTTTGGCTTTTCTGATGGTGGTCTTGATGATGGTGGTGTTGTGGCAAGTGCCGGAATCGGAAAGGTTTTCAAGGCCGGCACCGTTTCCATATCTCCATATGTGCGTGCAGATATAGGAACAATAGTTCAAACAGGATCTGGTTGGATAGAACCTCTTGTTTCTCTTGGCGTAAATATTCGCTTCTAGGCTATTTAGAGGCTCTCGATGAATTTCTTTGGGGTGATTCCCGTTTCTTTCTTGAAGAATTTGCCAAATGAAGACTGGTCTGCAAAGTTCAGCTTTTCAGCGGTTTGCTTGATAGTGGCGCCAGGCATTCTCAGCATGTTCCTGGCTCTGGTGGCAATCTGCTGGGCAATGAGCTGGGAGGCGGTCTTGCCGGTTTCTTCCTTGAGGATGAGGCTCAGGTACTGCACGCTGATGAAAAGCTTGTCTGCATAGAAGGCAGGGTTGTGTTCTTTCTCTCCATAATCCCTGAGCAGGAAAACAAAGTTTGTCATCAGCTCTTTCTTTCTTGAAACGTGCTTTGCCTGGAGGCTGATCTTTCCTCTCTCTGAAATCAGGGAGAACATTTCCATCATCGCGATAGAAAGAGAAGCAATAACCAGGTATTCCTTGATTTCTTGGCGGTTGTCCTTAAGGTACTGGTACAGGTTCTCAAAACTGCTGCTGATCTTTGCGTAGGCCTTTTCTTCCATCTCGAAATAAGGCCTTTGGAAAATGTCGGAAAGATCTTTGGACGGAAGGGGCTTAGGGCCTCCGGAGGAGCTGAGGCGATCCAGCAGTTCTCTCTTGATGGCTAGCAGGAAGAAACGCCCTCCGGTGGAAATGTCGGCGGCGGTAATTGTATTCATCGGCGATATCAAAAGCAGAGACTTTTCCGGAACCGAGTAACGGTTGTAGTCTATTGACACATCCAGGTCTCCTTCCAAAACCAGGACGGCAGTAAGGGCATCCAGACGGTAAGAGTTGGAAACCAGGCCAGAAGCGGCCTTTGCAATCAGCTCCTTGTTGAAGTCCGTTACTCTGATCATCATTATCTCGTTGTTGAAGCTGTAGCCTCCGAAATAATCCGCAAGCCCAGTCATATCCAGGTCTATGCTCTGGGTTTTCTTTCCCTGTTTAGCCATCGCGATTATAATTTTGGAACAAAAATAATAAAGATTCTTGCTCCGTTTACGTTTTAGGGCAGACAAATTGTATAGATTTAGACCAAAAATATACGATTGCTGCCTATAATGGTTTTTTGTTTTAATGGCATCTTTGTAACCGCTTTGCAAAAAAGGGCTTTAGCATTTATATGATCAAAAGGGAACAAATATTGGAAACAGCCTTCAACGCTTTCACTTCCAAAGGAATAAAGGAAGTGAAAATGGAAGAGATTGCTGCAGGCCTCAAGATTTCCAAGAAAACCCTCTACGATTATTTCAAAAGCAAGAAAGATCTTCTGGTCCAGAGCGTGGAATACAAGTTCCCTCAGCTCCTGGAGAAGAACTCCAAGATAATCAAGTGTATGCCGAATCCTCTTACCGCGCTGGTTTTCTGCGCAGTGGAGAACATACGCTTCTGGTGCAACTTCAAGGAGAAGTTCATCAGGGAAGCGGAAAAGATTCCGGAACTCAGCAGTTACAGAGATTCTGTCAAGAACGAGCTGGACGGCCACAGCAGCCAGCTTCTGGGAGGCTGCGTCTCCCAGGGCTACCTGAAGGAGGAGGATTCCAAGCGGCTGGTTTCACTGTTTATGGACAACCTCCGCAACTTTGACGAGTTCAAAAATGCCGAGGAGTTTCCGACACAGCTCTGTTTTTCGATCGTCATAACGATACTTGGAGGCCTTTGCACGCAGAAGGGAAAGAAAATCCTTGATGAACTCAAGGAGAACTACAGTTGATAGGAGCAGTAAAAAACATCTGCGATAAAGAGAGATAAAATTAGAATAGTTGAGATATGAGAAAGATTCTGAAAATCACCGGACTTGGAGCGGCAATGCTGCTGCTGGCTTCGTCCGCGTTTGCTCAGGCAGATACCATTGCCATCACGCTCAAAGACGCTTGGGACATAGCCCTGAGCAAATCGCTCACCGTAATGGTGGCCGACAAGGAAATAGAGAAAACCGGCTATGAGAAGAAAGGAGCCTACGCAAGCCTCTTCCCTAACGTAGCCTTCTCCGGAAGCTACCAGAGAACCATTAAGAAACAGACGATGGTAATGAAGATGGGAGACAAGGAGCAGAAAATTTCTATGGGAACCCTTAACAATACGAGTGGAGGATTCAACGCTTCTATGCCGCTTGTTAACGTAGCCCTGTGGAGAAGCCTGGACATTTCCGGAAAGAGCGTAGACCTTGCTGTGGAAAAAGCCCGCGAGAGCCGTCAGGATCTTATAAATCAGGTAGAACAGGCATTTTACACCTGCCTTCTTGCATCTGATCTCTGCGATGTCTACAAGGAGAATTACAGCAACGCCGAGGAGAACTACCGCCAGATCAAGGCCAAGTACGAAAACGGCAGGGTCGCCAAGTACGATATGATAAGGGCTGAGGTGAATATGCAGAACGCCGAGCCTAATGTGTATGATTCCCAGAATCAGCTGATGCTTGCCCAATGGCAGCTCAAGGCTCTGATGGGGGTAAACCTGAACACTAATATAAAATGTATAGGTTCCCTCAGCGATTACACATACCAGATGCAGAAGATTGTTATGGCTTCTGACAGCATTGACCTAAGCGCCAATTCTACTATGAGGCAGCTTGAAATTCAGGACGAGATGCTGGACTTGACCTACAAGATGCAGAGAGCCCAGTATTATCCTACGCTGGCAGCAACCGCCCAGTACAACTGGATATCTATGAGCAACGACCTGAAAGTATTCCACTATACCTGGAATCCTTATTCAGTAGCTGCGCTGAGCCTGCAGATTCCGATTTTCTCTGGTTTCCAGAAACTTAATACTCTGCGACAGACAAAAATTCAGCAGCAGCAATTGGATCTGCAGAAAGAGAATGCGAGAAGGCTTCTTGTTGTAGGGGTAAAGCAGAGCCTGAGTTCCCTTGAGACTGCCCTCAAGCAGTACAAGGCTGCAAAGGCAACCGTGGAAGGAGCCCAGACCGGATACGACATCGCCAAGAAGATGTATGAGGTCGGAAGGGCTACAATACTGGAAGTCAACGATGCCCAGCTGGCTCTCCTGCAGTCTAAACTGAATCTCAACCAATCTATTTACTCTTACCTGGTTGCCAAGAGCGCTCTTGATCTTGTTTTAGGAGCGGAAAGGGCTGACAAGGAATATTTTGGAACCGGAGCGCAGATGTCTCCGACACGTCAGCTGATAATCAAAAATGAAGAATAAAAATTACAGCATATGAAATCCTACATCATCAGAACATTTGCCCTTGCGGCCGTTTGCATGGCCGGGGCTCTGACAGTTTCCTGCAAGTCAGACAAGAAAGCAGACGACAAGGCAGGCCAGCCAAAAGTGGTCGGCGTAACAATCAAGGCTGCAACTTCAAAGGACGTGGACCAGATTGAGATTTTCACCGGAACGGTAGAAGGCTTCAATCTCAACAATATCTCTCCTCAGTCTCCTGGCCGAATAGAGAGGATATTCGTTGAGGTGGGAGACCACGTAGGAAGGGGCCAGAAGCTGGCGCAGATGGAAGCCACCAACCTTACCGCCGCAAAGCTCCAGATGGAAAACAACAAGCTGGAGTTCGAAAGGACCAAACAGCTGTATGAAATAGGCGGAGCGTCGCAGAGCGAATATGACTCCAGAAAAATGGCTTACGAAGTTTCTGAGAATACCTATAATAATCTCTCAGCCAACACTTATCTGATTTCCCCGATTTCAGGTGTTGTTACCGCCCGCAACTATGACGCCGGCGATATGTATTCCGGCGCTATGCCTCTTTACACTGTTCAGCAGATCCGTCCTGTGAAGATAAAAGTAAACGCTCCTGAAAGCCTCTACGGAAAAATCAAGAAAGGCCAGAAGGTAGACGTTAAATTGGATGTATACGGAGACGAGATTTTTGAGGGAAAGGTTCATCTGGTTTATCCATCTCTTTCTGCTGCATCTAGAACTTTCCCTGTTGAGATAACTATTGCAAACACCAACGAGAGAGTCCGCCCGGGAATGTTTGCAAGAGTAACTTTCACATATGGTGTTGAGCATAATGTTGTGGTTCCGGACGTGGCCGTTGTAAAACAAATGGGAAGCGGAGACCACTATGTATATACAGTGGTAGACAACAAGGTGGTGTTCAACAAGGTAAAGCTCGGACGCCTGGTCGGTACAGAGTATGAAATCAAGAGCGGCCTTTCTGAAGGTGAAATGGTTATCGTGGAAGGCCAGAACAGAGTAGTCAACGGACAGCAGGTCAATGCAACTGTCGGTGAACCGGCATCATTTGTTCCTGATAATCTCTCAGAAAAAACCAAGTAAGCAATGAGTCTGTTTTCATCAGCAGTAAAGAAACCTATCACCACGGCGCTTATCTTCGTGGCGATAGCCATATTCGGTATTTTCTCGTTCATCACGCTGCCAATAGACCTGTTCCCTCACATCGAGAGCAACTCCATTATGGTAATGACCTCATATGCGGGAGCCAGCGCATCGGATATCGAGAACAATATCTCAAAGCCTCTGGAGAACACACTGAACAGCGTGTCCTACCTCAAGCACATTTCTTCCCAGTCAAGGGAGAATGTTTCTGTCGTGACGCTTGAGTTCCAGTACGGAAGAGATATCGAGACAGCAACCAACGATGTCCGCGACAAACTGGAGATGGTCAAGTCCTATCTTCCGGACGGGGCGGGCAACCCTGTGATATTCAAGTTCGGGTCGGATGACATCCCGATCCTGATACTTTCAGTTACGGCAAAGGAGAGTATGCCGGGCCTTTACAAGATTATGGACGAGACAATCGTCAATGAACTTGCCAGGGTCAACGGTGTGGGTTCCGTTTCCGTTTCCGGTATTCCGAAGAGAGAGATAATGGTTCTGTGCGACCCTTACAAGCTGGACGCATACAACCTTACTATCGAGGCGATTGCCTCTCTGATCGGATCCGAGAACCGCAACATTCCTGCTGGAACCATCGAGCTGGGATCCAACGCCTATGCAATGAGAGTCCAGAAGGAGTTCAATTCTTCCAGCGAGATTGAAGACCTTGTAGTTGGCTCGTACAACGGCGGCAACGTTTATCTCAAAGACGTGGCAAGGGTTGTGGACGGCCTTCAGGAAAGGTCCCAGGAGAGTTTCATCAACGGAAAGCTCGGAGGTATGGTCATCATCCAGAAGCAGACCGGAGAAAACTCCGTGCAAATCGTGCGCAAGGTTAAGGAAGAGCTTCCTAAACTGGAGAAGAAGCTTCCTTCAGACGTGAAGGTGAACGTGATTATCGACACCACCGACAATATCATCCGCACGATGGGTTCCCTCGAGAAGACAATCTTCATCACCTTGCTCATCGTGATGGTCGTAGTGTTCATCTTCCTCGGAAGGTGGAGGGCCACGATCATCATCCTCATCACGATTCCTATTTCCCTGCTCGCCTCTCTGATATACCTGTATGCTACGGGCAATACCCTGAACATGATATCGATGAGCTCCCTGTCAATAGCCATCGGTATGGTGGTGGATGCGGCCATCGTTGTGCTCGAAAATATCACTACCCACATCGACAGAGGCTCAAATCCTAAGCAGGCCGCCGTCTATGCCACCAACGAGGTTGCGATGGCCGTTGTGGCTTCATCGCTGACGACACTTGCCGTGTTCCTCCCTATGACTCTTGTTTCCGGTCTTGCAGGTATCATGTTCCGCCAGCTGGGATGGATGGTTTCCATCGTGATTACCGTTTCTACTCTCTGCGCCCTTGCGCTTACTCCTATGATGTGCTCCACCATGATGAGGGCCCAGAACAAAGACAAGGACAGCAAGTGGTTCAAGATACTTTTCACTCCAATCAACAAGTTCCTGGATAAGCTCAGCGCCGGTTATGCAAGGCTTCTGGACTGGGCCTTGAGGCACAAGAGGATCGTGGTGCTGATTGCTGCTCTCGTATTGATCGGAGTCTTCGCCATTTGCATCCCTAACCTCAAGAGCGAGTTCATACCTCAGTCTGACAACGGCCGTATTTCCGTGACGGTTCAGCTTCCGGTTGGTACCCGTCAGGAAATCACCCGTGACCTGGCCCTTGAACTTGACCGCAGATGGAGGGAAGAATTCCCTGAAATCGAGCGTCTCGGACTTTCTGAAGGTACTGCCGATTCAGACAACATGTTCGCTTCCATGCGTTCCAACGGAAGCCACATCATAAGCATGAACATCAGTGTCGGAAGTATGGAGAAGAGAAAGAGAAGCATCCAGGAGATTGCCAACATAATGATGAGTGAACTGGCGGAGTACAACCAAATCAAGAGATTCAATGTGGTTGCCGGCGGACAGCAGGGTGGAATGGGCGGACAGACTGTCTGCCAGATAGACCTCTACGGCTATGAGTTCACGGCTACTGACGCTGCTGCCGCACAGGTTTCACAGATGTTCAAGGATCTGGGAGTAAAGCAGACCGTTATCAGCCGCGATGACTATATCCCTGAATACCAGGTGGATCTGGATAGAGAGAAACTTGCTCTCTACGGACTGAACACAGCCACGGTTTCCACATTCCTGCGTAACCGTATCAACGGTGCCATCGCATCCGAATACCGCGAGAGCGGAGACGAGTATGACATCAGAGTTCGTTATGCTCCTGAATATCGCCAGAGCCTGAAAGACGTTGAAAACATTACCGTTTACAATAGCCAGGGCCAGGCAATAAGGCTCCGCGAACTCGGCACTATTGTTGAGGCTATGACTCCTCCTACCATCCAGAGAAAAGACCGTGAAAGATACGTATCTGTAACGGCTCCGCTTCCAGATGGAATGGCAACTTCAGATATGAACGAGGCTATCACCGCCAAGATAGAGGAAGCCGGACTTCCTGCGGGAGTCAGCTGGAAGATTGGCGGAACTTACGACGACCAGGTTCAGACATTCCAGAGCCTGGGACTGCTGATGGTTCTTATCGTGATACTGGTGTTCATAGTTATGGCCGCCCAGTTCGAGAGCCTTACCTATCCGTTCGTGATTATGTTCGCAGTTCCTTTTGCCTTTGTGGGAATCCTTATTGGACTGGTAGTTACAGGTACTCCTCTTAGTATTATGGGTATGGTTGGAGCGGTAATGACAATCGGTATCGTGGTTAACAACGGTATCGTGCTTGTAGACTACGCCAACCTCAACCGTGAAAGGGGAATGGGCATCATCCGCGCAGTTGTGGACTCAGGAAAATCTCGTCTGCGTCCTGTGCTTATGACCACACTTACCACCGTTTTGGGTATGCTTCCGCTTGCTTTGGGCAGAGGTGAGGGTTCCGAAGTCTGGAGAGGAATGGGTATGACAGTTGCCTGGGGACTTAGCGTTTCCACTCTCGTAACCTTGGTATTCGTTCCTGTTCTCTACACCATCTTCGCCGCCTTCGGCCTTACTCGCAAAAGAAAGAAATCCCGTAAACTTGCAAACACAGAATAATAGAATGATATCATGAAAGCAGTATTCATTACATACAACGAAGCTCACGGAGAATCCGTGATGGAAGCACTGGAAAAAAGTTTCGTAAGAGGCTTCACAATGTGGGAGCAGGTTCAGGGAAGAGGCACCAAGGACGGCGAGCCGCATCTTGGATCTCACGCTTGGCCAACGATGAACTCAGCGATGATAACCTTTGTTGACGACGAGGCTGCCAAGCGCCTGAAAGAAAGGCTCAAAGAGATAGATACCCTCAAACCGAAACTCGGCCTGAGAGTATTCTCCTGGACTATCGATGAGGAATAATTATAGTTGAGAGAAAGTCTTTTTTCTGGTGAAAAATTTCCGGATGATTGAATAAGGAAGCATTCCGTAAGGGAGTGCTTCTTTTTTGTTTGCCGGCTCAGCGATTCGCACAGAAATAGTTTCTTCTTTCTTGAGCTTTGAATAATCGCGATGAGCTTTTATTACGCTTTTGAAATAGCTGAATTTGCCCTGGAAAATGTAGCAGACAGCAGAGAGGCCGTCTATGCATTTTCTGATGAAAATCTTGGCGCCTTTGCGCTTTTTCGGAAGATTTTTCCAGAGCATCAGAAGGTTGTTGCGGTAGTTGAGGTAGAGTTTCCTCGGCGAATTGTTTGGAAGTGTTCCGCCGCCAACGTGGTATACTTTGCTCTGCGGTATGCACCAGATCTGATGGCCCATCAATGATGCTCTCCAGCAGAAGTCTATCTCCTCCATATGGGCGAAGAACTTGCCGTCAAGTCCGCCGAGTTTGTGGTAGATTTCACTGCGCACAACCATACAGGCTCCCGATGCCCAGAAACATTGTATAGGGCTGTTGTACTGGCCCTTGTCTTCTTCTATGCAAGACAGGATTCTGCCTCGGCAAAGAGGGAAGCCCCAGCGGTCTATGAAGCCTCCTGCGGCTCCTGCATACTCGAATTGCTCTGTGCCTTTTTCGTGATGGCTGTATGAAAGAATCTTCGGCTGGCAGGCGGCAACTTCTTTGCGGGATTCCATAAAATCCACCAGAGGTTCCAGCCAACCATCGGTGACAAGAATGTCTGAATTGATCAGAACATAATAGTCATAGCCTGCCTGTTCTTTTATGATGTCGAAGGCTTTGTTGTAGCCTCCGGTGAAGCCGTAGTTCTTGTCCAGCTGAATCCACCGGATTTTCTCATTTTTTACGGCTTCTTTTGAGCCGTCTGTGGAAGCGTTGTCAGCGATGATGAGATCTGCATACTCTGGCAGGCTATTGAAAAGAGAAGGCAAGAACTTCTCGAGGAAGCCCTTGCCATTCCAATTCAATATGACTACCGCAGTCTTCATCTGCTAGTCTGAAGTAACCTTCTCAAGCCACTTGACCATACCGAGCATAACTGTCATAGAAATGAGGCAGAATGCCGCGAATACAGCCCAGGTCTCCCACTGCTGAGGGAACTTGCGGAGCATTGTAACTCCGAGGGCGATGAACAGGTTTCCGATAGCTGTTGCACACAGCCAAAGTCCCTGGCAGATTCCCTGCAGATGCTTAGGAGCAACCTTGGAAACGAAGCTAAGTCCCAGAGGAGAGATGAACAGCTCAGCAACTGTCAGGAAGAAGTAGGTAAGGATCAGCACTGTAGGACTTGTTCTCATAGTTGCCTTCACAGCCTCGGTAAATGTATCGAAGGTGTCCAGTGAAGGATACTTGTGGATGCAGGCGATGATGATCAGGAAGATGTAGGCAAGAGCCGTGATGAACATACCCAGGGCAATCTTCCTCGGAGTGGAAACTTTCTTTCCTCTGTTGGCCAGAACGGCGAACAGACCCATAATGATTGGCGTGAGGATGATTACGAAGAACGGGTTGATGCACTGCCAAACCTCAGGTGGAACATTTTCGGTGTTGACGAAGTCACGCGCGAAGAATGAAAGGCTCTGGCCGTTCTGATGGAATGAGAACCAGAAGAATACGGCAACGCCCAGAACTGCGAACAGAGCATAAAGCCTCTGCTTGATCTCCTTTGCGTTTGCAAGTCTTTCTGCCTCGGTGTAACCGGCAACAGCCTTCTTTTCTTTCTTTGCAGGATTCGGGAATTTCTTCTTGGTTGCAAGGAAGATAAGCAGGGAAATTACCATTGCGGCAACGGAGGCGATGTAAGAATAGTGAACGCCCGTGTTGAACACGTTGAGATAATTCTCGGCGAACTCTGCGCTGGCAGGAAGTGCCTGTGCGCCAGTCTGTACCTGTTCTGCAAGCTGGGTGAGGTTGCTGGTCTGCTCTGCAGTCATCTGGGTTCCTTCGTTCAGCAGCTGATGGCAGAGTTTAGGAAGGCTGGAGTTGTAGACAAGGTCGTGAGCCTTGAGCCACCAGCTTCTAAGCAGAGGAGCCACAAACGGAGCAATCACGCCGCCTATATTGATGAACACGTAGAAAATCTGGAAACCAGGGTCTCTCTTTGTCTTTCTCCTTTCATATTCTTCCTTGCTGATCTTTGCGCCCTCAGCCTCGAAGTTGTCATACATCTGGCCGACGATTGCCTGCAGGTTGCCTTTGAACAGGCCGTTTCCGATTGCAATCAGAAGCAGTGCAAAGCAGGTGAATACCAGAATGCCTGAGATGTGGCCGGTGGTTGAGGCAAAGGATTCTCCGAATACAGGAACAGCCAGCAAAGCATATCCGATTGCCATTACCAGCAGACCGGAAATGATGGTGCCCTTGTAGTTCTGAAGCCTGTCTGCAATCAGGCCGCCAGGGAGAGCGAGAACATAAATTGAGAAATAGAATACTGCGTAAATCCATCCGGCAGAGTCATCGCTGATGCCGAATTTAGATGCAAGGAAAAGGGCGAGCACGGCGTTCATGATGTAGTAGCCGAATCTCTCTCCCATGTTGCTCAATGCAGCGGCAATCAATCCCTTCGGATGCTCCTTCTTGGCCTTGACCAGATAGAAAATCAAAAGCGGTACTACAACAATGAGTATCGCGATCAAGATGACAAGAGTAGCATTGTTTTTCCAAAGTTCACTTAACATGTCAAATAATCTTTTTGTTGTGGACTTTCATTATCAATTATCAGGCGGGCGGCCTGAAGTCCGTTTAGAACACCCGTCTTTCAGAACTCAAATATATTAAAATATTGCCGATTTTGCGTTATCTTTGTTGTAAGTAAAATATGTGGCAATGAAAAATAAGCTCTTTGCACTGTTATCTCTTCTTCTTTCTGTGAACACCTCTTTTTCCCAGGATGTCAAAACAATGAAAGTTGAAGAAATGTTTACTGCCTTCAATGAATATTGCCCAATTCAGGTTGGGGAATTGTTCTATATAGACAAAGTTATTTTTGAAAACAAAAACCTTTATTATTCTCTTTCAGAAAGAAAACCAGGAATTTTTAACACGGATTCTTCTGTCGTTAAAGATATAGCATATGAGGTGTTAGGCCATATGGGCGCTCCCTCAATATTTTTATTGGCGGCTGGTTATGGAATAATCATCGATTTAAATAAAGGAGACAAGACAGAAAGGATAACAATACTGCCCGATGAACTGAAAGAGAAAGTGACAGAAGCCTCCCACAGAGTTCCTGTTCTCGACATGCCTGAAATTTATCCTAGCCTGGAATCATATATCAAGGAAATCAATTCGTCATGCCCCTCGAAGCTGACGGAAGAAATGGAGATGACCTCCATCAAACTGGATTCGGCTATGACAGTTGAAATCTCAGTTTTAGAGCAAGGCACGGAGAATACAAAACTTGACGACATCAAGAATTTGTGGAGAGATTACCAGTACAGAGTATTGGGCTATATATCGGGGATTACAGAAGAAAATGAACAATCGAAATATGTTTTCGAGAAAATTAGAGAGAAGAATATTTTGATGAATCTCATATTCAGGGGCAGCAACACCGGAAGAGTTGTGGAAATGAAAATTCCGGCATCCAGCTTGATTATTTTAGATGTACAGAAGAATTAATCCTATGAAGAAGTTTTTTGCGTCTGTTGTTTATTGTTTGCTGTATGTGATAGGGCTGATGCCTTTGGGAGTGCATCACTTTTTCTCGAGCATTTGCGCTTTCGTTATCGGGAAGATTTTTAGATACAGGTATTCGGTGATAGTGACGAACATCGCAAGGAGCTTTCCGCAAATGAAATACGAGGAGGTTAAATCTCTTGCCTCCAAGTATTACACTCATATGTGCGATTTGTTTGTGGAGAATTTCTGGAATCTTTCACACTCGGCTTCCGCATTGAGAAAACATATCAGCGTTTCAGGTGTTGAGGTAGTAGACGAACTTCAGGAAAAATACAATCACGTGCTTCTGGTTATGGGACATTGTGGAAACTGGGAACTTGTAAGCGCTGCAATTATTCCTCCTGAAAAAAGAACGGAAAAAAGTTTTGCCGCTCACCCAGTCTATATGGTTTACAAGGCTGCAAGAAACAAGTTCTCCGATTTGATTTTCAAGAAGCTGAGAATGAGCGAATACAAGAAGTTCCAGTTCTCCGGAGAAGTTCTTGAAAGCAAGCAGGTTCTCCGCCACGCTTTGAAAAACAGAGACAGTAAGGCAATCTATGTTTTGATATCAGACCAGAATTCAATCGGAGTTCACGATCCGATAGTTAATTTTCTCAACCAGAAAACATATATGCTTCCAGGTCCGGAATTCCTTGCTTCTAAACTCAAGATGCCAGTTGTCTACCTAAGGATGGATAAACTGTCGCGAGGCAAATATCATATTGAATTCGAGAAGATTACAGAGGAACCTCACGAGATGGAAGAGTACTTTGTGACAAAGGAATTCGCTCGCCGTCTTGAAGGAGACATAAACAAAAACAAGATCAATTGGCTGTGGAGTCACAGAAGATGGAAGAGAAATATACCCGCTGATTGATAACAACATTGGCAAATAATTATTATAATTGCATAGCAATTCTTCTAGCAGTTAAGAAAATGCAGATCTCAAAGAGAATATCCATATTGATAGCGACATTAATGCTCGCTTCTGCAACTCCCTCTTTCTCACAGATTTTCAAAAGTTCTGATGCTACTCCCGCCGGCACTGTAATTTACTCTCTTCCGCAGACTTCCATTCGAGTAACTGTAAAAGTGTCTCTGTCAAAATTTACAGCAGGACCTTATGCGGCATATTCGGATAAATATCTTGGAGTAACTGCAGATCGCTCTTCCAAAAGCAGTTGCACGATAGAAGAAATAGAAATTACTCCTCTTGTTGAAGCAGACCAGAATTTGAGCGTTGCGCTTAACATCGGGTCATCCAAAAACGCAAGCGCTAATTTTCTTGCCTTCTGCTCGCAGGGTCTTATAATTGCGCCGGGTTATTTTTCTTCAGAAAGCTCAGCGATGAGGTTTCCTTCGCCTGTACAACCGTCTTTCAATGAGGGTGTTGCAAATCTTGCCACGCAAACCACTCAACTTTACAAGAGTGTTACCAATGAAGATGGAGAAGTTGAAAAAGTAGCAGTGCCGCAGACTCAGACCGTTGCAAAATCTCTTGAGAAAAAAGCAGAGGAAACAGCGCAGCTGATCTTCCGCCTGAGGGAAAAGAAAATAGATATTCTCACCGGAGACACAGACGCAAACTATAGCGGAGAAGCACTGGGCAGCGCGGTTGATAAAATGAATGCGCTTGAGAAAGAATACACTTCTCTTTTCACCGGCAAGACAACCACAGCAACTCAGTCTGCAAGTTTTGAAGTTGTGCCTAAGGCAAAGAACGCAAAGCAGAATTACGTGGTCTTTAGAATTTCAGACACGCAAGGTCTGCTTCCTCCTGACAATATGAGCGGACGCCCTGTCTATCTGGAGCTTACAGTGGCGGACGGAAAGATTTCGCCGGAGGTTTCCGCAGAAGAGATAGCTGCATCTAAGGGCAAGGTTGCATACAGGATGCCTCTTGTTGTTACCGCTCGTCTTCTGGACGGACAGACTGTTTTAGGACAGACTAGAATACCTGTTTACCAGTTTGGGAAACTTTGTTATTTCCCTCTGGATTTGGCTTTGGGAAAATAGTACGATTAAACACACATATTAATGAAAACTATCGATCAGTTACAACCAAAGGAAGTTTGGACGATTTTCAATGAACTTGCAAAAGTTCCTCGTCCATCCAAAAAAGAACATAAGGCAGTAGAGTTTGTTTACAACTTCGGAAAGAAGCTCGGTTTGGAGACCATTAAAGACGAAGCCGGAAACGTTGTTATCCGCAAGCCTGCAACCAAGGGAATGGAGAAGAAAGCAGGCCTGATTCTGGAGGCTCATCTTGATATGGTTCCTCAGAAGAATCCGGATGTAAAGCACAACTTTGAAACAGATCCTATCAAGCCTAGAATAGTGGGCGATCTGGTGTACGCAACCGGAACAACTCTTGGAGCAGACAACGGAATGGGCGTTTCAATGGCGCTTGCAGTTCTGCAGTCAAAGACTATGCAGCACGGCCCTATCGAGTGCCTCTTTACTGTTGACGAGGAAACAGGAATGACCGGTGCAAGAGCTTTGAAACCAGGCGTTCTCAAGGGCGAGATTCTCGTTAACCTGGATTCTGAGACAGAAGGTATCCTCTATGTTGGCTGCGCAGGCGGACTTGACGGCGAGGCAACTTTCAACTACAAGACTGAGAAAGTTCCTGCAGGATATGTATACAAGAAGATTGCAGTTAGCGGCCTGATTGGAGGTCACTCCGGAATGGACATCGTTCTCTACAGGGCAAATTCAAACAAGATTCTTGCAAGAGTTCTGCTCCCTGTAATGAGAGATCTCAACGCCCGTCTGGTTTACATCAGCGGCGGCAGCATCCGCAACTCCATCCCTAGGGATTCACACGCAATCATTGCCGTTCCTAAGAAGAACGAAAGGAAGCTTGCTCTCCACGTAAGCAAGATCCGCAAGGAGGCAACTTTTGAATATCAGTACACAGACAAGGATCTTAAGATCACCACAACTCCTGTAAAAGAAAAGGCTCCTGCAATCGAGAAGGCAACCGCTCTTGCATTTGTAAGGGCAATTGCTTCCATTCCTAACGGAGTATGGAGAATGAGCGATACTGTTCCTGGATTCGTTGAGACCTCCAACAATATGGCTATCATCCAGCAGGATGCAAAGACAATCAAGGTTCACTCCCTTATGAGAAGTTCCATTGATTCCGAGAAGTACGAGCTTGCAGAAAGCATGAGAGCAATCGTTGAACTGGCTGGCGGAAAGTGCGCGTTCAGCGGCGGCTATTCAGGCTGGCAGCTTGATATGAACTCTCCTATCCTCAAGGTTTCCAAGGAAGTTTACAAGAAACTCTATGGCAAGGAGCCAGAGGTAACAGGAATCCACGCCGGACTGGAGTGCGGCATTCTCGGAGCAACCTATCCTGAGTGGGATATGATTTCATTCGGCCCTACAATCTTCTCTCCTCACTCACCAGACGAGAGAGTAAACATTGAGAGCGTTGGCAAGTGCTGGAAGTATCTGGTTGAGCTTCTCAAGAACGCTCCTGTTTCAAAGCGCAAGTAAAACAACATCACTAACTTTTTAATACAAATCATTATGGTAACTAAAAAAGCTCCTGTAAAGAAGGCTGAGCCTAAGAAGGCCGCCCCTAAACCAGCTGCAAAGCCAGCTGCAAAGAAAGCTCCTGCAAAAAAGGCTGCTCCAGCAAAGAAACCTGTCGTAAAGAAGGTTGAGAAGAAAGTCGCTGAGGTAAAGAAGGCCGTTGTTGCAAAGAAGGCTGCTGTTAAGAAGGCTGTTGTTGCAAAGAAGGCTGAAGTAAAGAAGGCTGTTGTTGCAAAGAAGGCTGCTGTTAAGAAGGCCGTTGTTGCAAAGAAGGCTGCCGTTAAGAAGGCCGTTGTTGCAAAGAAGGCTGCCGTTAAGAAGGCTGTTGCAAAGAAGGTAGCTCCTAAGAAAGCTGCTCCTGCAAAGAAGGCCCCTGCAAAGAAAGCTCCTGCAAAGAAGTAATCTGAGCTACATTCAGAATTGAAAAGAGACGGTCAAAAATAATTTGGCCGTCTTTTTTTCATTATCTTTGGGAAAACTTCAAGATTATGCTGATTAAAACTTCTATCAAAGATCGCATCTGTTTTGTAGAAATGCGCAATCAGGAGCATTTCAACTGCCTGAGTACGGAAATGTGCCATGAATTGATTCACGCTATCCAGAAAGGCTATGACAAAGAGTGCGTGGGAATAGTTATCAAGGCAAAATGCAGCCACGGCGTGTGGAGCGCTGGCCACGATATAAGAGAATTGCCTCGCGACGGTGAAGATCCTCTGGCTTACGATGTACCTATGGAGCAGCTTTTGAGAAAAGTCCAGGATACTCCTATACCGGTTATTGCCTGTGTAAGCGGAACCGTCTGGGGCGGAGCCTGTGACCTGTGCCTTTCCTGCGATATGATAGTGAGCGCAGACAACGCCACGTTTGCTATCACTCCGGCCAAGATAGGCATTCCTTACAACGCTTCCGGCATAATGCATTTCATCAACCAGCTCGGAATGAACAAGGCCAGGGAGATGTTTTTCCTGGCTACTCCGATTACCGCCCAGGATGCCTTGAACGTGGGCCTTATCAACAGAATAGCAAAGCCTGAAGAGCTGGACAAGATGCTGGAAGAAAAATTCCTAACCCCGCTGAGAAACAATAGCGTGTTGAGCATAAGCGCAATCAAGCGCCAGTTCCGCATCCTCAGCAAGGCTGCTACGGTAATTGCATCGGAGAGCTTTGAGAAAGTTAATGCTTACCGTACAAGGGTTTACAAGGGAGAAGATTATCTGGAAGGAATTAACTCTTTCCTGGAGAAAAGGCCGCCTGTCTACAAAGGCAAGGCCGCAGACTTGGATATTAATCCTATCTAAAAACAAAAACCCGAAAGCATTTGCTTCCGGGTTTCTTTCTTTAAAGGGGACGCTTATTCAGCTTCCTCTTTCTTTTCCGTAACTTTTCCTTCCTCGTCAACTACGTTTACCTTTACGGTGGCCTCGATACCTCTGTAGATGTCTATGATAGCCTCGTAAGTTCCGATTTCGGAAATCTTGTCTGCATCCTTGAGCTCGATCTTTCTTCTGTCGGTCTCGTATCCGAGAGCTGCAAGAGCCTCAGCTACCTGGATGTTGTTTACGGAACCATAGATCTTGCCGCTCTGGCTTACCTTAGTAGGGATGGTAACGGCAATGCCGCTAATCTTCTCTGCAATGGCCTTTGCATCGGCGACAAGCTTCTCTTCCTTGTGAGCCCTCTGCTTGATGTTTTCTGCAAGCTGCTTCTTAGCGGAAGCGGTTGCCAGGATAGCAAGTCCCTGAGGGAAAAGGAAATTGTTTGCGTAACCGTCTTTTACGGTAACGATA
Source organism: Bacteroidales bacterium (assembly GCA_016285455.1). Classification (GTDB taxonomy): domain Bacteria; phylum Bacteroidota; class Bacteroidia; order Bacteroidales; family UBA932; genus Egerieousia. The sequence continues at coordinate 292,122 of JAEEQS010000002.1, read as the reverse complement.
TCGTTCTTGTGTCCAAGTTTGCGGACATCTTCCTTAAGAATAACTTCCATAATCTTTCCTCCTTATTTCAAAAGGTCTGTAACGTAAGGGAGCAAAGCGATGTGGCGAGCGCGCTTGATAGCCTGAGCCACTTTCTTCTGGAATTTGAGGGAAGTTCCGGTAAGACGCCTAGGAAGAATCTTTCCCTGCTCGTTGAGGAACTTCTTCAGGAACTCTGCATCCTTGTAATCTACATACTTGATGCCTGCCTTCTTGAAACGGCAGTACTTCTTCTTCTTTACCTCTACGGTAACAGGGTTCAGATAGCGGATATCTGCATTTTCTTCATTTCTCTGTGCCATAACTTTTCCTCCTGTTACTGGTTTTCTTTCTTTTCAGCAGCGTTCTTCTTGGCTGCCCAGTTTGCTCTTCTCTTTTCTGCGTAAGCAACAGCATCCTTGTCCATTGCGAAGGTGAGGAAACGGATGATCCTCTCGTCGCGGCGATACTGAGTTTCAAGTACGTCTATGAAAGACGGTTCTGCCTGGAATTCTACCAGATGGTAGAAACCGGAGGTCTTCTTCTGGATAGGGTAGGCAAGTTTCTTCAGCCCCCAATCCTCTTCACTGACAACTGTGCCGCCGTTCTCCTTTATAAGGGAGATGTATTTGGCTGCCGTTTCCTTCATCTGAGCTTCAGACAAAACGGGAGTTGCAATGAAAACGGTCTCGTAATTCTTTAACATCTCTGTAAAATTTGTTTGTAAATGGGCTGCAAAGATAGAAAAAATTGGAGGATTCCCAAAAAAAGAAAAAAAAAGTGTAGTTTTGTAGGCTTTACCGCGTCTTATGAGCGAAAGCAAATTATTATAATAGGTATAATATTATGAAGAAACTGATTATTCTCGTGTCTTTGATGCTTTTCGGTATCGGGACCTTTGCCCAGCAGAAGCAGGAGATGCCTCTGGATCCAGCAGTCAGAGTGGGCAAGCTGGAAAACGGACTTACTTATTTCATAAGGCAGAACGCCAACCCTGAAAAAAGGGCTGAGTTCTATATTGCCACCAATGTTGGAGCCATCAACGAGACTCCAGCACAGAGGGGCCTTGCCCATTTCCTTGAGCATATGTGTTTTAACGGAAACAAAGACTTCCCAGGCAACACGATGCTGAGCTATCTGGAAAAGAACGGACTGATCTTTGGCGCCAACATAAACGCAATGACTGGAGTGGAAATGACCTGCTACACGCTGAGCACCATTCCTACAGATAAGCAGTTCTTGATAGATACAGCACTGGTAATCCTCCAGAACGACGCGGCTTTCGTGACCAATGATTTTGACGAGGTTGAAAAGGAAAGAGGCGTTATTATAGAGGAATGGAGAAGCGGCAATACTGCCCAGAGAAGGCAGCAGGAAGCTCTCTTCAAGGTTCTTTTCAAGGGAACAAAATATGCAGACTGCAACATTATAGGTGACGAACAGTGCCTTACCAATTTCAATCCTCAGGAACTGGTAGATTTCTATAAGACTTGGTACTATCCGGGGAATCAGGCAATTATTGTTGTCGGCGATGTTGATCCGGATTATATCGAGGGAAAAATCAAGGAATATTTCAGCATAATTCCTAAGAAGGCTGCTGAGCCTCAGAAGGAAGTTATCTTTATTCCGGACAATGAGGAACCGCTGAGTCTGGTGTTCACTGATCCTGAGATCAACACCACTCAGCTGATGATGATTACCAAGGAGAAGGCTCTGCCTAAGGCTATGAAGACCACTCCTCAGTACTTTGTGATTGACGCGGTCAAGGATCTGGTTGCTTCTATGCTCAACGAGAGGCTTTCTGACGCTTCAAAGAAACCGGACGCTCCGTTCATCCAGGCAAGCTATTCCAACCAGAATCTCTGCGAAACCATGGACGCCGGCCTTCTTGGGGCAGCTATTAAAGACAATAGGGTGGAGGATGCCGTTAACACTCTCGTAGGCATTGTTCGCCAGGCCGAGAAGTACGGTTTTACAGAAGATGAATTCGAAAGAGCCAAGGCTTCTCTGCTGCGCTACTATCAGGCATCTGAAGACAGGGCTGCAACCCGCACCAATTCTCAGCTGGCAAATCAGCTGGTACAGTATTTCCTCAAGAACGAGCCTTACTGCGATCCTGCCGTTCTCAACGCTATGGCAAAGCAGATGATTGGTATGTTCAACGTGGATATGATCAACCAGATGTTCGGCCAGGGAGGTTCTTTCCTGGAACTGAAAAACAGCGTGCTCTTCCTTACAGGAGCCACCAAGGATGCTTCAGCTTTCCCTTCAGAGGAGAAGCTTTCCGAAATGTTCACCAACGCTTTCAAGGCAGAAGTTGCCGCTCCGCAGGTTGAGCAGATAGCTAAGGAATTCCTTGACGCTTCCAAGATTAAGGCAGGAAAGATCAAGAAAGAAGAAGACGGCTATCTTGGATGCAAGGCGCTGACACTCAGCAATGGCGTTATGGCATATCTCTATCCTACAGATGTTCGCAAAGACAGAGTCTTCATAGACCTTATCCAGGACGGCGGACAGAGCATTCTTCCTCAGGAGCTTCTTCCAAGCTTTGACGACAATGTAAGATACTTCTACTCAGCAAATGCAGGTGTGGGAGAATTCCCTGCAAACACCGTACGCAAGATGCTTGCCGGCAAGAGCGTGGGAGTAAGCAGCTATGTCAACGACACTCACAGCGGAATCAACGCTTCATCTTCTACCAAGGATGTTGAGACCGCCCTCCAGCTTCTGTATCTGAACTTTACCCAGCCAAGATGCGATGCCAAGGAGTTTGAGACCACTATGGGCCAGATGAAGACCATTGCCGCCAACCTTGGCAGCAATCCTGAATACCAGTACCAGATGCTTCTTGCCGCGGCCGAGACCAACAACAGCCCAAGAACAACGATGTTCGGAACAGAACTGCTGGAGAAAGTTTCTGCCGAGGCTATAAATAAGGGCAATGCAATGCTCTTCGGCGATGCTGTTGGCGCAAAGGTATTTGTAGTGGGCGATTTTGATCCTGAAACAATAAAGCCTCTTCTTGAGAAATACGTGGCTTCCCTTCCTGTAAAGTCCAAGAAGCCAAGGGCTATGGTTGACCACAGGCTCTATCCTGCAGACGGAGAGAACCTCGTTAGCAAAGAAATCAAGATGGAGAATCCTAACACCTATGCAAGCGTGATTTATCAGGGTCCAAGAGAAAAGAACATAGAGAACAGCGTTACCAACCGCGCTATGACCTATATAATGAATATGCGCTACATTTCGTCCCTCAGGGAGGAAGACGGCGGAACATACAGCCCGAGAGTAAGCGGCCACGTTTCCCCGCTGCCTAACGAGAGATACTATTTCAGTGTTGGCTTTGAAACCGGAAAAGACAAGGCTCAGGGACTTCTGGACAAGGTATATGCCGGCATTGAGGCTTTGGCCGCAAATGGTCCTACAGACGAGGAACTGCTCAAGACTATTGAGATGATGAAAAAGAATATCCCTGAATCCAAGAAAAATCCGAACTATTGGGAGAATTTGCTTCAGCAGTACTATCTGTATGGCTACGATATGAACCTTACAGACGAAATTATTGACAAATTTGTTACAAAAGAAAACGTCCAGAAAGAAGCTAAAATGATAGTGGGCAAGCATAATCGTCTGACTGTCAAGGTAGATCCTGAATAAAAAGAGGTTAAGTCGCGGAAAAAGAACCGATTTTTTTTGAGGGGAAGAAAAAAAATCATATCTTTGTGGCGATTATGGTCGTGTGTCCCCTGTGCCACACGGCGTAAATAATGGATATTTAACTATTTACATAAATCATTTAAATGACCATGAAAAAATTCTTTTTGACAGTTGCCATTTGCGCTGTAGCTGCAGCTAGCGTAAATGCGCAGGTTGTAAAGGGTGCAGAGGCTCAGACCCTCAGAGGCCCTTATGAGACTAACCGTCTCTTTGATAACGTCTTCATCGGTGCAGCCGGTGGCGTTAATCTGTATCAGGCAGAGAATGACCATGAGATCGATTTCACCAAGAGACTTGCTCCGGCAGTTCAGGGTTACATCGGAAAGTGGATCACTCCATGCGTAGGTATCAGGCTGGGTTACTATGGTATCCAGGCAAAGGGCTACAATGCAGTGCCTAACGTTTACAATGAAAATCCTTTGGTTGCAGGCAACCAGAAGATGAACCAGAACTATGTACGCGGCGATTTGATGTGGAACATTTCCAACGCAATCGGCGGCTACAGAGCAGACAGATTTATCGACTTTGCTCCTTATCTTGGAGCTGGTGTTATGTGGAACAGAACTAACAAGAAGGTTGCCGGCAAGTATCGCAGAGACATTGAACTCGGAGTTACCGCAGGTATCTACACTATGTTCCGTCTTGGCAAGGCTTTGGATCTTACCCTTGATGTAAACCAGAGCGTTGTTAACCAGAGGTATGACAGCGATGTTCGCGCATCTCGCAAGGAATTCATTGCTTCTGCAGCTCTCGGTCTTGCATATCAGTTCAAGAACCGCGAGTTCTCAAGAGCTCACGCTCCTGTAGACGTTACCCCTTACAACAACAAGATCAAGGATCTGAACAAGCTTCTCAACGATGCTAATGATCTGAACAAGAAGCTTCAGGCAGACCTCGAGGCTGAGAAGGCAAAGAAGAAGGGCGGTGAGACCGTTTACGTTCCTGGTGAGACCAAGATCGTTCCTTCTCCATTTGCAGTTTACTTCCCACTCGGAAAGAGCACTCTTACAGACGCTCAGAAGAACAGCATCAAGTACTTTGTTGAGACTGCTATGAAGGCTAACTCAGATCGTACTTTCGAGATCGTAGGTGCTGCTGACAGCGCAACTGGTTCAGCTAAGACCAACGAGAAACTCGGCCAGGCTCGTCTGGATGCAGTTCTCGGAATCATCAAGGCTTGCGGCGGAAACTACAAGATCGCTGACAAGAACCTCGGTGGAACCGATGAGTTCAGCAAGACTGACAAGACTCTCAACCGCGTAGTTGTTATCAGGTAATCAGACCTTGAGTCAAAAGAACGAGAGGATGGCAGAAATGTCATCCTCTTTTCTTTTTTATTCTCAGATAGTTGTTTATATAGGAAAAATCCTTATATTTGCAGTTGCTGATAATGAAATATAAACCTAAAAATTATCTTATATGAACATCAAAAAATTGTTTGTGACTGCAGCCGTTTGCGTTCTGGCTTTCGCAAGCGCGAATGCTCAGGTGATCAAGGGCGCAGAGGCTCAGACTGTTAGAGGTCCTTATGAGACCAACGGTCTTTTTGACAATGTATTTATCGGTGCTGCCGGTGGTGTAAACTACTATCAGGGCGAGCAGGATCTTTATCTTGACTTCAAGGATAGGCTGGCTCCTGCAGTTCAGGGTTATATCGGAAAGTGGATTTCTCCATGCTTCGGTATCAGACTCGGATACTATGGAATCAAAGCTCAGGGTTTCTACCATAATCTCGATGCAAAAGATGGTGGTCCAGCAGCTTGGGCAGGCAACGGTTATGTTGACAAAAATGACATTTACGATTGGGGATACAAACAGAAGATGAACCTTCATCAGGTTAGAGGTGACTTGATGTGGAACATTTCCAACGCTCTGGGCGGATATCGTTCAGACAGATTCTGGGATATTGCTCCTTACGTTGGCGCTGGTGTTGCTATTGTTACCAATCCAGACGGAAAGCAGAGAAATGCTGAGTTCATTGCCGGTGTTGGTATTTACAACATGTTCCGCGTTTGCAAGTCTTTGGACGTTACTCTGGACATCAACCAGGTTTATGTAAACCAGAGTCTGGATGGCGAGAAGAGACGTTCACGCCAGGAGTACATCGGAAGCGTTTCTCTCGGTCTTGCATATCAGTTCAAGAACCGCGAGTTCTCAAGGGCTCACGCTCCTGTAGACGTAACTCCTTTCAACACCAAGATCAAGGATCTTTCCAGTGCACTTGATGACATCAACGCAAAGAACAAGAAGCTTGCAGATGACATCGCTGCTGAGAAGGCAAAGACTGGCAAGGGCGAGACTATCTATGTACCTGGAGAAACCAAATACACTCCAGCTCCATTCGCAGTTTACTTCCCTCTTGGAAAGAGCACTCTTACCGAGGACCAGAAGGCTAGCATCAAGTACTTTGTTAACACTTCAATGGCAACTAACAAGGATCGCGTATTCGAGATCGAAGGTGCCGCTGACAGCGCAACAGGTTCTGCAAAGACCAACGAGAGACTCGGCCAGGCACGTCTGGATGCAGTTCTCAACATCATCAAGGCTTGCGGCGGAAACTACAAGCTTGCTGAGAAGAACCTCGGCGGAACTATGGAGTTCAGCCAGACTGACAAGACTCTCAACCGCGTAGTTGTTATCAAGTAATTCAGTCAAAAACAAATCAAAAGAGCCGTCCTGCGAGGCGGCTCTTTTTTTAAGAAATGAAAGTAGTTGTCAATCCGGATTTTAAACAGTTTGAAGGTTTTCTCACAGAAGCCCTCAATCGTTCTTACAATGCGGAAAATGTTTACAGAAATTTCCGCAATACTGTTGAGGACGTGACTGTTGACGGATTGAGGGTGGTTGTCAAAATATTCAAAAAGCCAACGGAATTCAATAGGGTTGTTTATTCTTTCATTCGCCCTACCAAGGCTAAACGTTCTTATGAGTATTCCCTTAGACTCTTGTCTCTGGGTGTAGATGTACCGCAGCCAATCGGTTATGTGGAAAAGAAAAAGGGCTTGTTCTTCCATACTGGATGCTATGTCTGTGTCTATACAGATTACAGGCCTGTTACGGACTTTAAAGACAAGCCTTTAGATAATCCTCAGATAGCAGCTTTTGTAGATGCTCTTGCAGAATATGCCGCTTCTTTCCACTCAATGGGTCTGCTTCACAACGACTTTAACATAGACAATATTCTCTACAAGATAGTTGACGGAAAGTTCAAGTTCCAGCTGATAGACCTCAACAGGGTTAAATTCCATAATCACAGCACATTGCTTTGCGCAAAAGACATCAGCAATATCCACTTTCGAGATGATATGATGAAGGCCTTGATAGCAAAGTACTGCAGTATCAGGGGGCTGAACCTTAAGTCTTTTTCTGAGAAGGTGCGTCTTAACGCCAACAGATACAAGGGAATAACCAAGATCAAGGATATTCTTCTCATTCCACTGGGCCTTAGGAAGAAACGCAGAGACTAACTACTTATGAAAACAAAAAAGCACTTGCTTAAAAAGTAAGTGCTTTAATTTTGCGCCTGCAGAAGGACTTGAACCTACGACCCCATGATTAACAGTCATGTGCTCTAACCAACTGAGCTATGCAGGCAGTTGTTTTTGGGATTGCAAAAGTATATTTTTTTTGACTATGTTCCAAATCTTTTGATGTAAATCGGCAAATTAAAGTAACTTTGTCATAGAAATCTTTGAGCAATGGAAGCAGACCTTTCCTCCTTATTCAGAAAAATCGTTCTCCGCGACGGGGAACTCATCCTTCCTTTTATGGGCGCCATCCGTCTTGAGGATGTACCGGCCTCGTTTTCCGAGAACGGAATGGTGGTCTGCCCTCCTGGCAAGAAGCTCGCCTTTGACAACTATAATCTTTCTTCCAATGATATTCTTTTGAACGAATACGCCCTTCAGAGGGAAATCTCCAGAATGGCCGCAAAACGAGCCCTTTACAAGGATCTGGAAGAATTGCGCACGAGTATTGAGAAGGAGGGAATCTATACTCTTGAAGGATTCGGCACATTCCTCTACGACAAGGAAAATGGTTTCAGTGTGGATCCAGCTCCAGGATTTGAGCTTTCTACAGAGACATTCGGGCTAGAGACTCTTGACCTAAGAGACAAGCCAGAACCTGAGCCGGTCGTTGAACCGGAACCAGTCGTTGAACCAGAGCCCGAGCCGGTCATTGAACCAGAGCCAATCGTAGAAACTGCTCCTGAGCCGGAGCCGGTTCCTGAGCCTGCACCTGTCAAAAAGAAAAGCAGGAGCTCAAGGCTCCCGCTTATTCTGTTGGCAATTCTGGCTCTTCTTGTGATTGCGGTTCTTCTGATTTTTGTCTTCAAGGAAGAACTCAGGCCTTTGCTGGAAAAGATTCTCTATACAAAGGAAGAGCTTGAAATACTCAATTACAAGCTTTAGCTAGCCAATTTTTGCTCCGTTTGGCATAATCTGCTCAGGCGTGATGAATCTCATCTTGCCGCTTCTGTCTTTTGCCATAAGTATCATTCCGTTGCTCTCTATGCCCCTGATTTTCCTTGGCTTGAGGTTGGCCAGAATGCAAATCTGCCTTCCAAGCATTTGCTCAGGAGTATAATACTCAGCGATGCCGGAAACAATAACTCTCTGGTCTACGCCTGTGTCTATGGTAAGCTTGAGAAGCTTGTCTGTCTTTGGAACAGCCTCTGCCTGAAGGACGGTAGCGGTACGGATGTCCATCTTGGCAAAATCGTCTATTGTGCATTCAGGAGCCAGAGGCTCTGGATGGCTGGCTTCTTCTGCAGCTTCTTTTTCCTGGTTGGCTTTCTTGATGGCCGCAAGGCGGTCTGTCTGGAAGGTAATGGCCTCGTCTTCTATCTTGCTGAAAAGAAGCTCTGGAGTTCCTATCTTGTCTCCTTCTTTAAGGATATCCATTCGCCCGAGATTCTCCCATTTAATGAGACCTTCTGGAACGCTCTGAGGGCAAACCTCGTCTTTCTTCTGCGCAAGGCCCAGCATAACCTGGAGTTTCTTTGAGGAGAACGGGCAGAATGGCTCAAAGGCAATGGAAAGGTTAGCGCAGATCTGCAGGCAGAGATTCAGTATTACGGCAACTCTCTGCGGATCTGTCTTGAATACTTTCCAAGGCTCTGTGTCTGTAAGGTATTTGTTGCCCAGTCTAGCAAGGTTCATAGCTTCCTTTACGGCATCTCTGAACTTGAAATGTTCCAGGCAGTTGTTCAGGTTTGAAACAATCTGCGGAACGGCCTCTATAAGGTTGCGGTCTTCCTGGGTGAGCTCTTCTTCTTTGTACCCAGGAACGGCTCCTCCAAAATACTTGTTGGTAAGAACCAGGGCGCGGTTTACAAAGTTTCCGTAGATGGCCACAAGTTCGCTGTTGTTCCTTGCCTGGAAGTCTTTCCAGGTGAAGTCATTGTCTTTTGTTTCCGGAGCGTTAGCGCAGAGAACATATCTCATAACATCCTGCTGGCCAGGGAACTGCTCAAGATACTCTTCCAGCCAGATGGCCCAGTTGCGGGATGTGGAAATCTTGTCTCCCTCAAGGTTGAGGAACTCGTTTGCAGGAACGTTTTCCGGCAGGATATAGTCTCCATAAGCCTTGAGCATAGAAGGGAAAACTATGCAGTGGAAAACAATATTGTCTTTGCCAATGAAGTGAATCATTCTGGTATCCGGGCTCTTCCACCATTTTTCCCAGTCGTTTGGAAGCAGTTCCTTGGTGTTGGAGATGTAGCCGATAGGGGCGTCGAACCAAACGTACAGAACTTTGCCTTTGGCTTCATCCAGAGGAACAGGAACTCCCCAGTCCAGGTCTCTGGTAACGGCTCTCGGTCTCAGGCCGCCGTCAAGCCAGCTCTTGCACTGGCCGTAAACGTTGGTTTTCCACTCCTTGTGGCCGTCTATGATCCACTCCTTGAGCCATCCCTCATATTTGTCCAGAGGAAGGTACCAGTGCTTGGTCATCTTCTTTACGGGCTTTTCGCCGCTGAGACGGGAATGAGGATCAATCAGTTCATCCGGAGAAAGGGTGCTGCCGCACTTTTCGCACTGGTCTCCGTAAGCCTTTTCGTTTCCGCACTTAGGGCAGGTTCCCATAATGTAGCGGTCTGCAAGGAAAACCCCGGCGGCAGGATCGTAATACTGCTCGCTTTCACTCTCAATGAATTTGCCGTCTTTGTAGAGCTTGCTGAAGAATTCGGCTGCGGTCTGATGGTGAATCTTTGAGCTGGTCCTGGAATAGATGCTGAAACTTATTCCAAAGCGGTTGAAGGAGTCTTTTATGATGGCGTGATATTTATCCACGATTTCTTGAGGAGAACATCCCAAGTCCTTGGCTTTGAAAGTGATTGGAACGCCGTGCTCGTCGCTTCCGCAGATGAAAAGCACATCTTCTCCCTTAAGGCGGAGGAAGCGTACATATATGTCTGCGGGAACGTAAACACCTGCCAAATGCCCGATGTGGACACTTCCGTTGGCATAAGGAAGGGCGGCGGTAATGAGATGTCTCTTGAAGTTCTTTTCCATAAATCTTTTTATTTGGCGAATTTTGCCTCTCTCAGCAACCGGCTCTTTACAGTAGACAGCTGCTGAATCTGGGCTGTAATTTTTCTGCTTTCTTCTTCCTGTGAAGGGTCTAGCTCAAGAAGCCGGCCCCGCAAGGCTGCAAGGCGCAAATTTATAACTTTTGACTTATATACGTAAACGGTACGCGGCAAAACAGCAGAGAGATTCTTGCTGATTTCATCTACGGAGCGTTCTATTTTTTCGCTGCGGAAACGGTAGGAAGAAGAAAGGATTTCTATAGCTGTGTCTGAAATCTCCTGGTCCATGCTGCTGATGAAGAAACGTTCCACTTCCGTGGTGCTGTCTCCGGCCTTCACGTTTTCAAAGTAGAGGTCGTGGATTTTCTTCAGGACAGGGTCCGTAATCTGCAGTCCGTCAACTTCCAGCGTTTGTTTCAGGTATTCGGCAACAGTAGGCTCGTAAACCCTTTCAGCGCCCACATAAGCGTTGCGGAGATTGTGGAGAGTTTCTCTTCCGAATTTCAGAAGCAGATAGATAAGGTCACGCTCGCTTTTGCGGAGCTCGTCTTCTGCCTTGAGTGCCGGAGTCTTTTCTCCGGTTGCCCTTCTGTAGGCGGCAGGGTCTGGATTTGAAGAATAAGCCCTTTGGCCGGACTTGTAGGCGGCGGCCTGACTCAGCCTTTCTGTGCGGAGAGTATTAACTTTTTCAGAAAAGTCTTCTCTTCCAATTCCCAGAAGATCAGAGGCTCTGGTAATATAAGCGGAACGGATTCCCGGATCGTCTATCATAGAGACGCTAGTTGCAATCTCGTTTATCATCTGCCCTTCTTGGTAGGGGTCTCCGCTGAGGTTCTTGGAAAGGTTGCGGAACTGATAGACAATGAAATCCTCCTCGCTTTTTTCCAGAAAATCTTCTATCTCTTCTCTGCGATGGGTTCTGGCAAATGAATCCGGATCTTCCCCGCCAGGGATCAGCACTACCTTCACATTCATTCCTTTCTGGAGGAAGAGGTTGATGCCTTTAAGGGCTGCGTTAACTCCAGCCTGATCTCCGTCGTAGATTATGGTGATTTTCTGGGTGAACCGTTTTAGAAGCAGTACCTGCTCTTCCGTAAGGGCCGTTCCACAGCTTGCCACAACGTTTTCAATTCCAGCCTGGTGCATAGAAATCACATCTGTGTAACCCTCTACCAGGTAGCAGTTTTTCTTCTGGGATATGGCGTTGCGGGCCTCGTAAAGACCATATAGAACTCTCTTTTTGTGATATATATCGCTCTCTGGAGAGTTCATGTATTTAACTGAACTCTTTTCTGAAGAGAGGATTCTTCCGCCGAATGCCACAATTTTTCCGTTAACTGACCGGATAGGGAAAATCACCCTCTCGTGGAACTTGTCTGTAACTTCTCCGGCATAAGGCCCGTCTTGTTTTTCCACAGAAAGGCCGAGCTCCAGAAGAAGGCTTTTCTTGTATCCGGCTGCAATGGCTTCTTTGGTGAAGGCATCTTTCTCCCTCTTGGAATAGCCAAGCTGGAATTCCCTGATAGTCTGGTCTGTAAAGCCCCTTTCCCGGAAATATGAAAGCCCCACGCTCCGCCCCTCATCTGTATTCAGAAGGGCATTGGTGAAGTACTTTCCGGCATATTCATTGATTATAAGAAGAGAATCGCGATGGTTTCTTTTCTGGATTTCTTCAAAGCTCTCTTCCACATCATTGACCTCGATTCCGTATTTGTTCCCGAGCCATTTCAGAGCCTCCACATAGGTCATCTGCTCGTGCTTCATCAGGAAGGTTATGGCGTTGCCTTTTTCGTGGCACCCAAAGCAGTTGAAATACTGCCTTGAAGGGGAAACGTGGAAACTAGGCGTCTTCTCCTGATGGAAAGGACAGCAGGCAACATAATCGGAGCCTTGCCTTTTCAAAGGGACAAAGTCTCCGATTACCTGGACGATATCAAGAGCGTCCCGGATCCTTGCTATGGTCGCCTGGTCTATCATTCGGAATGTCAGTCGTTGACTCCCTTGAGAGCCTCTCTTACCTTGGCTTCAATTTCGTCGCAGAGCTCTGGATTGTCTTTTAGGAGCTGCTTAACGGCATCGCGACCCTGAGCCAGCTTGCTTTCTCCGTAGCTGAACCAGCTGCCGCTCTTCTTGATGATGCCAAGTTCAACTCCAAGATCCACAATCTCACCGAGTTTGGAGATGCCTTCTCCAAAGACTATGTCGAATTCTGCCTTGCGGAAAGGAGGGGCCATCTTGTTCTTTACAACCTTGACTCTGGCGCGGTTGCCAGTGGCATCGTCTCCGTCTTTTAGCTGGGAAAGCTTTCTTACGTCCAGACGCACGGAAGCGTAGAACTTCAGAGCGTTTCCGCCGGTAGTTGTCTCCGGATTGCCGAACATTACGCCGATCTTCTCCCTTAGCTGGTTAATGAAGATGCAGCAGGTGTTGGTCTTGGAGATGTTGGCGGTCAGTTTCCTTAAAGCCTGGCTCATCAGCCTTGCCTGAAGCCCCATCTTGCTGTCTCCCATATCTCCCTCAATTTCAGCCTTTGGCGTAAGAGCTGCAACGGAGTCTATTACTACAATGTCTATTGCTCCGGAACGGATCAGGCTGTCTGCAATTTCCAGAGCCTGCTCCCCGTTATCCGGCTGTGAAATAAGCAGTGTGTCTACATTAACGCCCAGTTTCTTGGCATATGTGCGGTCGAATGCATGTTCTGCGTCAATCATAGCGGCAATTCCGCCACTCTTCTGGGCCTCTGCTATCGCGTGGATAGCCAGCGTTGTCTTTCCGCTGCTCTCCGGTCCGTAAATTTCTATTACCCTTCCTCTAGGATATCCTCCGATTCCCAACGCGTGGTCCAGTGCAATTGAACCTGTCGGGATAATTGACACGTCGAATTTTGGCTGGTCTCCCAATTTCATGATCGTCCCTTTGCCGAAATCCTTCTCAATCTTGTCCAGCGTGGCCTGCAAGGCCTTCAGCTTCTCCGCGTTTACACCATCGTTCTGCACGGTTGCGGCAGTTTTCTCTTTCTCTTTAGCCATAATGATAAATTTTAGTTGTGTTTAACCTTACAAATATACTGAATTCAGGATGCAAAAAAAATATGTAAATTTGTCAATATCCGTCAAAGTGCGGAAATTTTTAAAAAATTTCTGAAAAATGAAGAAGAAACTGCTCGGGCTGACTCTCGATGAGCTGAAATCTCTCTGCAAGGAGGAGGGTCTGCCGTCTTTTGCCGCCAGCCAGATTAGCCAGTGGCTGTACCGCAAAAGGGCTGTTTCTTTCTCAGCGATGACAAATCTGAGTCTGAAGGCAAGGCAGCTTCTGGAGGAAAAATACGAGATAGGGGCAATTCCTTTTTACAATTACGCCCAAAGCAAAGACGGAACCAGAAAGTACCTGTTTGACGTTTCTTCTCCAGACGAGACAAAATATGTTGAGACTGTGATGATTCCGGACAAAGACAGGAAGACCCTCTGTGTATCTTCCCAGGCCGGATGCAGGATGGGCTGCCGTTTCTGCATGACAGGAAGGCAGGGGTTCCACGGCAATCTGGACGTTTCCCAGATTCTCTCCCAGTTTTTCTTCATCGCAGAGGCAGAGGAACTTACCAATGCTGTATTTATGGGAATGGGGGAGCCGTTGGACAATCTGGACAATGTGCTTAAGGCAATCGAGATCCTGACTTCTGACTGGGGATGCGGATGGAGTCCTAAGCGTATAACTCTCAGCACCATAGGTGTCAACCGTCTTGTTGGAGGAAGCGGAAAGAGCCCGCTGGAAAGATTCCTGGATGAGAGCCGCGCTCATCTTGCTGTAAGCCTCCACAATCCTTTCCACGCGGAAAGGCTCCGGATTATGCCGTCCGAGGCTGCCTTCCCGCTTGAAGAAACCCTGAAAATTATTCGAAGATACGACTTTACGGGCCAGAGGAGAGTGAGCTTTGAGTATATTATGTTCAAGGGGATCAGCGATACTCAGGCCCACGCCAAGGCTCTGGCTTCTATGCTCAAGGGCCTGGAATGCAGGGTGAACCTGATCCGTTTCCACGATATAAAAGACACGGAATATGTTTCCTCCCCGATGCAGGCTATTACTGCTTTCCAGGCCATACTGGAGAAGGCCGGAATCACAGCCACCCTCCGAGCCTCAAGGGGCCAGGACATAGAAGCCGCCTGCGGAATGTTGAGCGGGAAAGCGGCTGGAAACGTATAGTTTTGTAAATTTGAAAAAATTCTTTGTTATGGATATTCTGAAGAAAACGATTCTGACCATTATGGCTGTTCTGATTTGCTCAGGCAGCATCATCGCTGAGGATAATCCTTCCAGTGTTCCTCCCAAGAAGAAAATAAAGGTAGCGCTTGTGCTTTGCGGCGGAGGCGCCAAGGGAATGGCTCACATTGGCGTTATTAAAAAGCTTGAGGAAGTGGGAATAAGGCCAGATATGGTAATGGGAACATCCATCGGAGCTCTTGTAGGAGGCTTGTATGCAATGGGATACAGCTCTGCGCAGATAGACTCTATTGTAAGCAATGCAGATTGGGATTACCTGCTTTCAGACAATATCAAGCGAGAAGATCTTAATTTTTCCAAGAAACAAGACGAAGAAAAGTTTTTAATCAACATACCTCTGGATGACCTCAGGGGCGAGGTTGACAAAGAGACTAAAAAAGAGAGCAAGTCTGCTATTTCTCTTCCTGGCGGCTTTGTTTCCGGCAACAATGTTCTCAATCTTCTAAACGGCCTTGCTATTGGCTATCAGGATTCCATAAGTTTCAGCAAGCTGCCTATTCCTTATGCCTGCATAGCTACGGACCTTGCCACAGGAGAGGAGGTTGTGCTTGACCACGGAAGCCTTCCCCTGGCAATGAGGGCCAGTATGGCTATTCCTGGTTTTTTTGCCCCTGTTACCATAGACGGCAAAGTTCTGGTAGATGGCGGAGTCGTGAATAACTTTCCGGTTGATGTGGCCAAGCAAAGAGGAGCGGACATAGTTATTGGAGTGGATGTTCAGACAGACCTTGCAAATGCCGATGAACTCAAGGGAATAGATGCCGTTCTGATGCAGCTGATCAGCCTTATGGGCAACGAAAAATTTGAGGAGAACAAGAAGAATACTGACATTTACCTGCATCCCGATGTCCAGAAGTTTGGCGTTTTGAGCTTTAACCGAGAGGCCGTGGCGGAGCTTATGGCTAACGGCTACAAGGCGGCAGAAGAAAAGGAGAGCGAGCTCAAGGCTTTGGCAAAACTGGTTGGAGAAAGCGGCGGAAACATCAGGGCAAACAAGGCAGTGGAAGTTTACAAGGCCAATTTCATGATCAAAAACATCATACTCGACGGGGCCGATGACCTTGACCGAGACTGGCTTATGAAACTTACCGGCCTTCAGGAGCATCAGGTTATATCCGGATCTCAGATCAACAATGCGATATCTGTCTTCAACGGCACTCAGGCTTTTTCCCAAGTTACCTATCTGCTCAAGAAAACAAACGGAAGCCAGTCTGAGGAGCCTCAGGAATATGACTTGATTTTCAAGTTCATAAAAGGCAAGCCAAATGTTGTGAGCCTTGGCGCGAGATACGATACAGAAGAGGCCGCGGCTATGTTGCTGAGGCTGGGCATCCGCCAGTATGCTATGCACGGGCCTAAGGCCAGCCTTACAGCCAGACTCAGCTACAATCCTTATATCAAGCTGGAGTACGACCATATATTTAAAGATTTCCCTCGTCTTGAAGTCAGCTACCGTTTCTCCAACAAAGACGTTAACATTTATTCCAACAAAGACTCCCACAATAATATCTCATACGTTTACAACGGCTTTGAGGTGGCTCTTGCCAACATCAAGTATTTCCGCGATTTGAACGGCCGTCTGGGAGTAAGGCTGGAAAACTACAAGTTCACCAGATTCCTGACCAACATAGAAGACTTTGGCACCCTTAAGGCAAGAAGCTATCTTTCAATATTCGGGCAAGGCATAATGGATAACCGAGACCGCAAGTATTTTCCTAACAGGGGCGTATTTATGCAGATAGATGCTGCATATTATCTTCTGGGCTTCCATTCTACTTTCAAGAGCTTTTCATCCTTTATGCTGAGCTTGAATTCCGCTATAGATTTGGGGCATGAGTTTGTAATAGAGCCTCATATTTACGGCCGAATCAATATCCGCAACCGCAGGGAGATGCCTTTCTATAACTTTGTAGGAGGAAGCGAGCCTGGAAGATATGTAGACCATCAGATTCCGTTTATAGGTGTCAACTACGCCAACGCCCTTGACAATTCCGTGAGCGTCTTCAGGGCAGACCTTCGCCGCAGAATCGGAAAGAGCCACTTTGTGTATCTGATTGGAAATTACCTGCGTACAGGAGAAAGCGCAGACAAGATGCTTAGCTTCGACCACAAGGGCTACTGGGGATTTGCCGCCCAATACGCTTATCAGACGAAGCTCGGTCCACTGACCTTCAACCTCCACTGGAGCGACTACAACAAGAAGAAAATTGGGGCTTACCTGTCCTTCGGCTATTACTTCTAGCAGATGGATTTACAGAAAGCAAAAACGCGGCTGATGGCTGAATGTTCCAGAAGAGAAATCTCTTCCGGACAGGCTCGCCAGAAGCTCGTCCAATGGATTTCCAAAGACTCTCCTCTCACAGAAAAGCAAGAAAAGGAAATCGGGGAAATCATTTCATCTCTGAAAAAAGACAAGTACATAGACGACGCCCGTTTTGCCAAAGCCTTCACTCGTGACAAGCTCCGCTTTTCCAAATGGGGCCCTGAAAAGATCCTAAGGGGGCTCAGCGATGCCGGTGTAGACAAATCAATCGCTGAGGAAGCCATAAACGAACAGGAAGACCTTGCAATCCAAGTCCTCAGCGATATTCTTTCCAAAAAACGCCAAGACCTGGAAAAGAAGGCCGAAAAGAAAGCCGCTGAAGACCACAGCAAACTCGAGTCTCTGGAGCGGCGGCTGAAAGACCTTGATGTGCAGAAGAAAGATTATTACAAGCAGAAAACCGCCTTTCTGAGAAAGATCTACGCCCTCCAGACAAAAATCCGCACTTCTTCTTTCAAGACAAAAGCTGTACTGGTTGCCTTTGCTCAGACAAAAGGCTTCTCGTTAAGCATGATAGAAAAGAATATTTAAATAATATTTGCATTTTCGCATTCTATTGAGTAAATTTGCTCACCTTATTGAGTAAAATTATAAAGAATCAGTGTAAAGACTTATGTATAAGAGATCTCAATATAATGTCCTTTTGCGCAGATTAGCTGAGAAACGCAAGTTTATTCAGGTGATAATGGGTCCTCGTCAGGTTGGAAAATCAACTTTGATGAAGCAGGTTGTGACCTCGCAAGATATTCCTTTCCTGTTTTATACAGCTGACGCTGTTCCTGCTTCCGGCTTTGCTTGGATCAGCAACTGCTGGGAAGCGGCGCGAGTTAAAATTAAAGTTGAGTACCTTCCCCAGCTTATTTTGATTATAGATGAAATCCAGAAAATATCAGGTTGGAGCGAAATAGTCAAGAAAGAGTGGGATAGTGATACGTTCAATGATGTGCCGCTTAAAGTCATTTTGTTGGGATCTTCTAGAGTGATGCTGGATAAAGGATTGGCAGACAGTTTGCAAGGAAGATATGAGCGTATAATTCTATCACACTGGTCTTTTGCGGAGATGCGCGATGCTTTTGGCTTTTCATTGGAAGAGTTTGTTTATTACGGGGCATATCCCGGCGCAGCTCCTTTTGTTAAAGACAGAGATCGTTGGCAGAATTATATAAGCGGCTCTATTGTTGATGCGACCATAAACAAAGATATCCTCGTGAATGAGAACATAGGAAAACCAGCCTTGCTTAGGCAGACTTTTGAGTTGTCGAGTGCCTATTCCGGCCAAGAACTGGCTCTTAACAAAATGATAGGGCAGATGAACGATGCAGGCAATACAACTACCATAACGGGCTACCTTAATCTTTTGTCCCAGGCTGGATTGGTTGCAGGACTTAACAAGTATGCCAAAGATATGGCCCGAAGAAAGAACTCTGTTCCCAAGCATCAGGTTTTCAACAGCGCTCTCAAGACACTCTATGTAGACAAGAGTTTAGATGAGACATTGTCTGACAGGACTCTGTGGGGCAGGATGTTTGAGTCGGCAATAGGTGCTCATATTATGAGCTATGCATACGCTGGTGATTATAAAGTGTATTATTGGCGTGTAGGTACAGGTTGTGAGGTTGATTATATACTTGAAAAGAAAGGAAAGCTTATTGCTATTGAGGTGAAGGGCAATGATGACAAGTGGAACAAGGGATTGAGTGAATTCAAGAAACTGTTCCACCCAAAATTATCTTTGGTTGTAGGAAACGGAGGCATAGGAGCAGAAGATTTTCTATGCGCCAATCCTTCCGAATTGTTTTGAAAAAAAGTAAAGTAGGTATATGTGAAATAATTATCGCGATGAAAAAGAATATTTGTGCAATTGGATTAACTGTTTTTTTGATGTGCTTTTGCAGTTTTGTTTATAGCCAAAATACATCAGATATTGTTTATAATCCATCTCTTCAGATGCCCCGGCGGCCAGCAGAAACTATGAATGGATTTTGGAACGGTGCCTTGTACTACAAAATATATCCAACTCCCAAAAAGATGGTTAATCCAGAATCACTGACTGAAGCTGTAAAATGGAATGGTTATTTTGTGAAAAATGCAAAAAGAAAGGTGAATATTGTGGCAGAACAGGGAATTGATGAAGTTACAATAGCCAGAGCTGAGCAGATTCTTTCTGAAAGAGGATTTGAATATGAATTCTCAGACAGTTACAAAAAGAAGCACTTCAACATTCTTCTTGGCATTTGCGGCTCGGGGGGCGTTGTGGACAAGATGGCTGATACTTTGAAACTGGACAAGTTTTACATTGAAATGGGAAAACATAAAAAGATGGGAACTTATGACAATCATATTCTTTGTCTTACAAGCGATCAGGTGCTGGAGGAAAAGTTTTCCGGAGTTGAGAATCCTGCCAAGTTTGAAAGGCCGGCGCAAGTTCTCATATTGGGAATCAATACAGACGCCGTATTCTATGGCCTGGCCACGCTGGAGCAGATTATGGAACACTATTTTCACCCTGCAATCACAATCTATGACTGGGCGGATGTTAAGCATCGCGGAGTGATAGAGGGATACTACGGAGTGCCTTATTCTGCGGCGGTTACAAAGGATCTGTTCCGGTTTATGGCAAGGTACAAGCTGAACACCTATATGTACGGGGCAAAGAGTGATCCTTACCATTCAAGATACTGGAGCGAGCCGTATCCGACATCCATTACTGCTGAGCAGGAGAGAGTAGGTTATCTGACTCAGGATATGATGAAAGACATCGCTGAAACTGCAAGGCAGTGCAAGGTGGATTTCATCTGGGCCATCCATCCGGGCAAGGCTTTTGCGGAAGGCAAAGACAAGGATATCATCCCTCACATAATGCAAAAATTCGAGAGCATGTACTCTCTGGGAATAAGGCAGTTCGGAGTGTTTGTAGATGACGTGGGAGTCTCTTCTGACCCTATAATTCTGAAGCAGTGTGCAGACAATCTTGCTTTGCTCCAACAGACCATAGACAAGAGGTGGAACAAGCCGGGAACAGCTCCCGCAGATACCGTTAAGCCGCTGCATTATGTGCCTCAGCTCTATGCCTATTCCTGGGTGGACGAAGACCAGGCCAAGGCTTTCTTCCAGAGCCTGACTCCGGTTCCTGAGAAGGTAAACATATACATCACTGGCGCAAATGTCTGGTCCGTACCGAACAACTATGACCTTGCAAAAGTGAAGTCATGGCTGGGACGGAGCACCAGCTGGTGGTGGAATTATCTGTGCAACGATTCAGATGTGACAAAGCTATTCATCGCCGACGCATATACCAACTTCAGAGATGAGACTCATATCTACAGCACTTCTACTCTGGAAGAGTATCTTACCGGAGCAAACACTTTGATTGTAAACCCTATGCAGCAGGGAGAACTGTCCAAGATAGGCTTGTTCAGCACAGCAGACTATTCCTGGAACACATCTGCTTTCAACAACTATCGCAGCTGGGAAGCCGCCATTCCGGCAGTAGTAGGGAAGGAAAGGGCAGAAGACCTGAAGAACATTATTCCTGCTCTCAGATACTATGACTTTGACGAGTTTGAATATCTTGTATCGCGATACAAACAGTCTGTTGAAAAAGGCAAGCCTGCGCCAGGTTCATTGCTTAGAGAATTGAGAAAACTAAACGCCTCCTGCCAGGAAATTAAGAAGATGAAAGATTCAAATAATGAATCAGATAGGCTCTTCTACAGCGACATTCGCCCGTGGCTTCTGAAGCTTGAAGCTATGACAGACGAGGCTATTCAGCTGATGGAAGGCGAGAAACCTGCTCAGAGAGATTATGAAAATGATCCTGATTTCCGCTTTGAGATTCTGGGCGGAATGGGAGAGCATATCAAGATGGCAGAACGTACTGCAGAGCCTTCAGCAAAAGTCTTGCTGCCGTTTATCCAGTGGCTTAGAGAACAGACTAACTAGAGGTTGAAAGTGTGGCCGTCCCACTTGAAGACCAGCTCGTTGTATTTTTCCTTGTCTTTCTTTTCCCAGTAGCAGAGAGTGATATCCTCATTCTTTGGACTGGTTGGTAACTTTATTGTAAACTTTGAGATATTTATTCTTAGAGAAAGCATCTTGTTGCTGAAGAGTTCATTCAGCCCCTTGCACGCAACCACCATATTCAGGCGGGAGTCGTAAGTATAGAACCCCAGAGATCTTCTGTTGTGGCCCTTTTCTCCCTCTTCTGTAAGGTTAACTCCCAGAATCTTGGCGCCGTCTTTGTCTGTCCACAGATAGAATTCCAGAGAGTTTTGGTATTGGGTGTTGGCGTAAACTGCAGCATAATTGTTCTCCACGTCTTTGCGTATAGTAAATAGAGGGTTGGTGTCTTTGCCCTGAAACACCCTGGCCTTGTCTAGATCGGTGGTCTTGCAGTAAAGATTTGCAAGAAAAACCACATCTACGGCAGGAGCCTGTACTTCTGCTTTCGACTGTGGGGCTGCCTGCTCTTGCTTTGGAGCTTGAGTTGTTTCTGCCTCATTGTTTACAGTCTTGCCGTTCTTGCAGGAAGAAAGGCAGATAACTGCGGCCGCCAATATCGCGATACTGAACTTCATCATACTCTTTTTTGAAACTACTGTGCAAATATAACACTTAGACGCAAATACTCTTGCTTATAGATAAACCTTTGATTTGCCGCAATCTTTTATTATTTTTGAAAAAGCTAAAGAGAATCATTCCAAAAACAGAAACTATTATGAAATCATTCAGGAAAATATTCATCGGGGGTCTGGTACTGCTGTTCGGGCCGTGGGTTAATATGCAGGCACAGGATTCCGAGGCTGTTGTAGAAGGCAATACAATAACAAAGATTGTTAAGAACAAAACTTCCAGGTCTCTGAAACAGAAAAGAATGACAGAATATATTTCAGAGCATCCTGGAGTAATCCAGCTAGCCGGAGGCGGAACCATAACTTTTGAGGTAAGCGGAGAATGCGCCAGAAAGAGCTTTACGGCAAAAGCCTCTGCGATAATGCTGTCATTTCCTTTGTCCGAGCCTTTCCCTCTGGAAAATCTGATAGATTATATCCACAATGAAGAAGCCATTTACAACGGCCTTGAGAGAGAATTCGAGGACCTGAGGCACGACAGGCCTGGAGAAGGCGAAGACAAGTACAATATGCGCCAGGAAGCCCTCCAGAAGCTGAAGAATCAAATGATATTTCATCGCGATATGCTTCTTGCTGCCAGGAGCTCCCAGTCGCTAATCGAGAATTATCTGGACACGTTTATTGCTTACGTGACCGAAGGCCTTACCTCTATTGGCGGCTAACTTAGTTTATTTGAACTTGGCGAAGAAGTCGTTGCCCTTGTCATCTACGAGGATGAAGGCAGGGAAGTCTTCAACCTCGATCTTCCAGATGGCTTCCATTCCGAGTTCCGGATATTCCAGGCATTCCACGCTCTTGATGTTGTTCTGGGCAAGGATGGCTGCAGGGCCTCCGATGCTGCCCAGGTAGAAGCCTCCGTGCTTCTTGCAGGCATCAGTTACCTGCTGGCTGCGGTTGCCCTTGGCGAGCATAATCATACTGGCGCCGTGGCTCTGGAACAGGTCTACGTAAGGGTCCATACGGGCAGCTGTGGTTGGGCCGAAGGAGCCTGAAGGCATGCCTTTAGGAGTTTTGGCAGGGCCGGCGTAGAACACAGGGTGGTCTTTGAAATACTGTGGAAGGCCTTCTCCGCTGTCCAGTCTTTCCTTAAGCTTAGCGTGGGCTATGTCTCTGGCAACTACGATTGTTCCGTTGAGGCTCAGGCGTGTGGAAACAGGATACTTGGTCAGTATCTTGAGAATGTCAGGAATAGGCTGGTTGAGGTCTATCTTAACAGCGTTGCCTTCTCCAGCCTGGCGGAGTTCTTCAGGAATCAGACGCCCAGGATTGTCGTCAAGCTTTTCAATCCAGATACCGTCTTTGTTTATCTTGGCTTTTATGTTGCGGTCTGCAGAGCAGCTAACGCCCAGTCCGATAGGGCAGCTTGCGCCGTGGCGAGGCAGGCGGATGATTCTAACATCGTGAGCCAGATACTTGCCGCCGAACTGAGCGCCAAGCCCGATCTTGTATGCTTCTTCCAAAACTTGCTTTTCAAGCTCAATGTCTCTGAAAGCCCTGCCGCTCTCGTTGCCGGTGGTTGGGAGATTGTCGTAGAATTTGGCTGATGCCAGTTTTACGGTCAGAAGGTTCTTTTCTGCTGAGGTTCCACCAATTACGAAGGCGATATGGTAAGGAGGGCAGGCTGCAGTTCCCAGAGACTTGATCTTCTCAACCAGGAATGGAACCAGAGTGTCCGGATTGAGGACGGCCTTGGTCATCTGGTAGAGATAGCTCTTGTTGGCGCTTCCGCCGCCCTTTACTACGCAA
The DNA here is from genome assembly GCA_016285455.1 of Bacteroidales bacterium. Classification (GTDB taxonomy): domain Bacteria; phylum Bacteroidota; class Bacteroidia; order Bacteroidales; family UBA932; genus Egerieousia. Next base: position 268,874 of record JAEEQS010000002.1, on the reverse strand, counting down.
AGGAAACGGTATTCCATTCCCTCGGAAGCCTCTATGTCTATCTGGGCAGGGAGGTTGCACTTGGTGTTCACTTCCTTGTACATAGTAAGCGGAGCGTTCTGGCTGTAGCGCAGATTCTCCTCTGTGTAAGTCTTATATACACCGTCTGACAGAGCCTTTGCATCGTCGAATCCGGTCCAGACCTGCTGGCCTTTTTCGGCGTGGATGATGGCTGTTCCGGTATCCTGGCAGAAAGGCAGCTTGCCTTTGGCTGCAACTTCTGCGTTGCGCAGGAATTGGAGAGCTACATACTTGTCGTTGTCTGAAGCTTCAGGATCGCTGAGGATCTTGGCAACCTGGTTGTTGTGCTCAGGACGCAGCAGAAAGTTTACGTCTCTGAAAGCCTGGTTTGCAAGCATCCTAAGGCCTTCAGCCTCCACCTTGAGAATAGGGTGGCCTTCAAATTCTCCCACGCTAACGTGGTCTTTGGTAAGAAGATAGTATTCAGTGGTGTCTTTTCCCATCTGAAACATCGGTTCGTATTTGTATGCCATATCGTTGATGATTTTTTTGTTTTATATTAATCAAGATCTTCTTCAATGTCTTTGTCGCCGCGCTTCTTGCCCATCAGGAAAGCCTTCATGAACTCGTTGAGGTCTCCGTCCAGCACGGCCTGGGTGTCGGCCGTTTCTTCTCCGGTTCTCAAGTCTTTGACCATCTTGTAAGGATGAAGGACGTAGCTTCTAATCTGGCTTCCCCATTCGATTCTCTTTTTCTGACCTTCCAGCTCCGCCTGTTTTTGGCGTTTCTTCTGGAGCTCAAGTTCGTAGAGGTGAGACTTGAGGATACGGAGTGCGTTCTGGCGGTTGTCAAGCTGGCTTCTGGTTTCAGTGTTTTCAACAACAATTCCCGTAGGGATATGTCTTACCCTAACGCCGGTTTCCACCTTGTTCACGTTCTGGCCGCCGGCTCCGGAGGAACGGAAAGTGTCCCACTCCAGGTCTGCCGGGTTGATGACTATCTCAATGCTCTCGTCTACAAGCGGATATACAAAAACTGAAGAGAAGGTGGTCTGCCTTTTTCCCTGGGCGTTGTAAGGGGAGATCCTCACAAGGCGGTGAACGCCGTTCTCGGCTTTCAGATAGCCGTAGGCGTAGTCTCCTTCAATCTGCAGAGTGGCTGATTTGATGCCGGCCTCGTCTCCTTCAAGAAGATCGGTGACAGTTACCTTGTATCCGTTCCTCTCTCCCCATCTGGAGTACATTCTCATAAGCATAGAACTCCAGTCGTTGGCTTCTGTGCCGCCGGCTCCGGAATTTATCTTTACCAGCGCTCCCAGGTTATCTCCTTCCTGAGAGAGCATACTCTTGAATTCCAAGTCTTCCAGATGTTTTTCCAAGGCAGATTCAGCCTGGGCGATTTCCTCTTCAGAAGCCTCCATCTCAACCAGAACGTCAAGGTCTTCTCCCTCTCTCTTGAGGCTGTCCAGTTCCTTTACCCAGAACTTTACCCCGGAAAGTTTTTTTACAAACGCTTCGGCTTCCTTGGGATTGTCCCAGAAGCCCGGGGATGTGGTTACTTTTTCCTTTTCTTCTATCTCTCTGACTTTGCCGTCATAGTCAAAGAGACCTCCTTAACGCAGCCAGGCGTTCCTTAAAGTTTTCCATATCTTGATACTTAATTCTTATCTTTGCGGTCTGTTGGGAGAAATTCCCAAACCCTCCACAAATTTAGCAAAATAATGAGAGCATTTGTTACTTTACTGTCCGTCTTTCTGCTTCTTTCCTTTTCTTGCAAGAGGGGAAGCGGAGAAGGCGATGCCAACAACCAGAACATAGACACTTTGGAAAAGGTTATTCCGCTGGAGCAGCTTTTCCTCCCAGATACGGCTTACGCTTCTGCCCAGAAGGTGGTTTATTTTGTGGAAAAGACAGACACCCTGGCTCATTTCCTGAAGGATGTGGAAGATAGGTACGCTTCTGATTTTTCAACCTTTACCTTCAGAAGAAATATGCTCCGCGACGCGTCTTTTGCCGGAAAGCTGGACCACAGGCCGGACACGGTGGAAATAGCCTGGACGTTCAACACTCCCGAGGATGGCTTCAACACCCGTATGGGAAACTGGGGCGGCGGAACAGGATGGACCGGCCAGCCGATTTACGTGCACTGGAAGGCTGAAGATTTAGAGGCTTTCAAACAGGCAGGGGTTCTTCTCGGCGATTTCAGCGGAGAGGAGGTAATATTCGCATCGTTGAACTCACACGCCTACTTCCTGGACTGGAACACTGGCAAAAGAACAAGGAAAGACCTGAGCGTGTTGAATACAATCAAAGGCTCTCCTTCTCTGGACCCAGAGCTAAAGAATCTCTATATAGGGCAGGGCGTTTCAAGAAACACTCCTATGTGCCTGCTTTGCGTGGATCTCCTTAAGCATCAGATAACTTACAAATACTCAGACTCCAAGGCCTGGAGAAACTGGGGTGCGTTTGACTCTTCTCCGGTGGTTGCCGGCTCATATCTTATCTGGCCGGGAGAAAACGGCAGCATCTACAAGTTCGAGAGGGAGCAGGGCAATCTGAAGCTTCTGGAGACTCTGCGATACAAGGTTAACGGAGCGGCTCCGGGAATAGAGTCCAGCATAGCCATCTGGAGAAATTACGGCTGGGTTCAGGACAATGCCGGCAATATCCTCTGCATCAACCTCAACACAATGAAGCCGGTATGGCATTACTGGAATCACGACGATTCAGACGGCACCGTTGTCTGCCGCATTGAGGACGGAAAGCCTTACCTCTATGCAGCATCCGAGGTGGACCGCCAGGGAATGAGCGGTAGTTGCTTTTTCCTCAAGCTCAACGCTCTGGACGGCACCGTTGTCTGGGAGCAGAAGATTCCTTGCAGAAGAATAGATCTTGGCGGAAAGATCCTGGACGGCGGAATGTACTCCACTCCGCTTCTCGGTCAGGGAGACTGCAAAGACATGGTCTTTGCCAACGTTTGCCGCAACAAGGCGGCCAAGACAAACGGTGAACTGATGGCCCTTTCCACAAAGGACGGAAGCATTATTTACAACGTTCCGCTTCATCAGTTCTGCTGGTCTTCCCCAGTTGCTTTCTACGATAACGAAAACCGTATGTACATCTTTACCGGAGACGGAGAAGGCTATATCTACCTGACTGAAGCCAAGACCGGCAAAGTGCTTCATACCAGAAAGGTAGCCTACAACTTTGAGTCATCCCCAACCGTCTATGGCAACGCTGCCGTTGTAGGCTCCAGAGTCAACGGCATCTACAAATTCGTGATAAAATAAAAATAGTAACTTTGCCGCGCTATGAAAGGAATAAGATATATTTTGTTGATGGGCTGCTTGTGTGTGATGCCGGTGTTGGGGCAGGCGCAGGGGAAGTTCGTGCGGTTCCCGGGAGAGGATAGCGTGAGGATGCAGGAGGTGGCAGACAGCCTGAGAGCGGACAGCATAAGGATTGCACAGATAAAAGACAGCCTGTTGAAGGCAAGGGAGCCTGTGCTCAGGGCAATGAGGAAGAAGGTTGAGGGAAGTTATAATTTCTGGCTCTACACTCCTGCCGGATATGACAGGAAAGATACCCTTTGCAAAGACACTCCGCTGGTTGTGTTCCTGCACGGAAAAAGCCTGTGCGGCAATGATTTGGAGAAGGTTCGCCGATACGGAAGCATAGACTGCCTGGAAAGGGGAAGAATGATTCCCGCAATGGTTATAGCGCCGCAGAATCCTGGCGAATGGTGGAATCCGGACAAGCTATGCAAGATACTGGACTGGCTGAAAGTTGAATATCCTTACGATACCGCGAGAGTCTATGTTCTTGGTATGAGCCTTGGCGGCTACGGCACTCTTGACTTTGTTGCCGCAAAGCCTGAAAGGGTAGCAGCGGCGGTTGCGCTCTGCGGCGGAACAACCGCAAAAGACGTGAGCAATATGGGCCAGGTTCCACTGTGGATTATCCACGGAACGGCAGACAATCTTGTAAGCGTAAAAGCCTCTCAGGTAATAGTTAAAGACCTTGAAAGCAAGCACCTTGCTTCCCGCCTCAGATACGAATGGCTGATAGGGGCGTCTCACTCCTATCTTGCAAGGTATTTCTATATGGAAAAGATATACGACTGGCTTCTTTCACATTCCCTCAACGATGAGGGCCGCCCTGTAAACAGAGACGTGAAGATAAGCAAGGAAGACCAGAAGACTGTCTATTCCGGATGGGGCAAAAGGCCTACTCTCAAGACTATAAGGTAAACCTACCAACTTCCGCCGGCACCTCCGCCAGAGAACCCGCCTCCTCCGAAACCACCGAATCCGCCGCCTCCCCAGCCGCCGGATGAGCTTCCGCCGCTGCTGCCGAATCCTCCGCGTGCAAGGCTGCTGAGAATGTTGCCCAGAATATATCCAGTAGTGAAATCTTCTCCCCTGCGGTTTCCGCTTCCGAAGTTGTTATTCTTGTTGTTGGAGGAGAAGGAGATGATAACCATCGCGATGAAGAAAATAATCATCAGCACGGCCATACCATTTATGCTTTCATCTTCATCGTTTGCCGCAAATTCGTCTGTTGAGACTTCTCCCGCCGCAACTGGAAAGATTATGTTTAGCGCATCGTTGATGCCGTTGTAATAGTCGTTTTCCTTGAAAGCCGGAATTACCCTCAGCTCAATGATTCTCTTTGTGAAAGCGTCTGTCAGAACAGGTTCTAATCCTCTGCCGGGGGCAATGAAAACTTCTCCGTTCTGTTCTCCGACTTTGGGTTTTACCAGGAACACCACGCCATTGTCGTACTTGTCTTGGCCAACGCCCCAGCTCTTTCCTATTTTATAGGCAGCATCTGCCTTGTTCATCCCGTAAAGGGTAGGCAGAATGACTATTGCCACCTGGTTGGATGTCTTGTTGGCAAACTGGTTGCAGCGGATGGTAAGATTATTCACCTGCTCCTGGGTAAGGATGCCGGTAAAGTCGTTTACCAAGCGTGGAGGGTTAGGTCTTGAAGGAAGTTCTTTCTTTCCCTTGCTTGCTTTTTTCAGAGCTTCTTCCGCATTCCTGAGATTCTGTTTTGATGCAGGAATATAAGGCTTTGTGGCGGTTGTAGGGCCCCAAGATGTTCCTATGAGATTTCCGTCCTGGTCTCTTTTCAGGGAAATGTCCTGAAGAGTCTTTTCCGCTGCCTGGCGGGAAACGTCATTCTGGCTCTGGGCAAAAGCATTGCCGGCCGGCAGCATAAATACTGCCAGACAAGCGGCAAAAACAGCCGTGGCGAAACATCTATTTGCCGTACGAGATTTCATCTGGCTGCTCGTTAGGGTTGTCTTCACTGGCCGGGAAATGCTCCTTGAGGATTTTTCCGGTCTGGTTGACCGCTTCTATTATGCCTTCAGTTATCTGTCCTTGGGAGAAATAAGAGCATAGACTGGTCTTTATGCCGTTCCAGAAATCCTGAGGGATTACGGCATTGATTCCCACATCGCCGATGATGGCAAACAATCTGGATTTCAGGGAAATGTAAATGAGGACTCCGGTGCGCTCTCTGGTATCGAACATTCCGATGGCATCGAAGATGAAAATGGCCCTTGCCACAGGGTCTCCCTCTTTGCACCACCGTTCTATATGCACACGAATCTCCCCGGAAGTGCCCGTCTCAGCTTTCTTGATGGCTGAGACGATCTTCCTTTCCTCGCTCTTCTTTATCAGCCTGTGATGGAAGAACACGGCTAGGGGAATTAGAACTGTACCTTAGGAGCCTCTTCAGAACCAGCAGCTGCCTTGAAATATGCCTTGGCATCGAATCCGGTAAGCTTAGCAACCAGGTTGGCCGGGAATACTCGGATAGCGGTATTGTAAGTCTGGGCTGCGCTGTTGAAGGCGTCGCGGGCGTTGTTGATGCGGTTTTCAGTTCCTTCAAGCTGGCTCTGAAGTTCCAGGAAGTTCTGGTTGGCCTTCAGGTCTGGATACCTTTCCACGGAAACCAGGAGACGTCCCAATGCACTTCCCAGTTCTGTCTGGGCTGCCTGGTACTGCTGTATGCTTTCTTCTGTAAGATTCTTGGAATCTACCTGAACGCTTGTAGCCTTGGCTCTTGCCTCAATCACATTCTGGAGGGTTTCGCTTTCGTGAGCGGCATAGCCCTTTACGGTTTCAACGAGGTTAGGAATGAGATCAGCCCTTCTCTGGTATTGGTTTTCAACGTCGCTCCAGGCTCTTTCAACATTCTGCTCTTCCTTTACGAGAGAGTTGTATTTTCCAAAGCCCCAGAGGACTGCAACAATAAGCGCAATAAGGATAATTGCGAGACATCCGAGTTTTTTCATATTTGAAGTTTATTAAAGTTAATTCAAAGAAACTATTTCTTCTTGACACATCTTACAGAGAATCCCGCTCCGTTTTTCTGCGTAAAGCCGAACGGGAAGTCAGGAAGGTCGTAGTACAGGTATCTGTAGTATGCGTTACCGGTATCTTTTTCCGTTGAGCTCCAGAAGTATGCGTAGGAAAGCAGGCCTTCAAAGTTATGGTGGGAGTGCTGGCTCATTCCTCCGGAGAGCGCATTCCATCCGGCAGAGTTGTCAAAATCTGTATATATGCTGAACGGCCAGAAACGGTCTCCGTTGAAGGTTGCGGTATTCATTACGTAATTGCCTACGCCAGACCATTTAGTGAGGAAAGGATGATCTTTTCCGCTGAGGGCTTTTGCCAGGTCTTCCCAGTCTTCATTGGTAGGAACGCTCCATCCTTCCGGGCAGGCTCCTTTAGGTCCTCCTCCCAGTCCGCTGCCGGTTTCTCCTCCGGTTGCTTCATCCCAAGTGTATAGTCTTCCGGTAATATATCCCATATCGTCTGCCCCCTCATAGCCGGTTCCTTTTCCATAGAAGTTCAGATTCTCTGCAAACCATACAAGATTTCCTACGTCAACAATATGGTAGAACTGCTCGTCTCTTGCATCCTGGATAGAATCCTTAGGTTCCGGAAGCCCTACAACAGAGCCTCCCAGCCAAGGCATAATTGCAGTAACGTAAGACGGATAAATATCGTTGTAATATCCATCAGCCACAGCGGTTTCTGTTACAGTGTATTTGGCAAGACTGTCAGGAACTACAAAGAAGAACAAACTGCCTTCCTCTCTCCAAGTGGTGTCTTTTATTCTGTAACTATCTGTCCAATAGTATCTTACTCCGGATGATGGGGTGGTTATTCCGCCTGTATGGGCTATGCACGCAGTTCCGCAAACCTTGTATGCAGGAATCTGCGGGTCCATATTTCCATCCATATAAAGCTTCTCCTTGTCTTTCTTGTGGCAGGCAGCCGCAAGAACAACCATTCCCAGCGACAGGAGCAGATATCTGAAACTAATTCTCATCTTTCAAATCTTATTATATCGCACAAATTTAAGAAAAACTTACGAACATTTGCTTTATCTTTGTTCCGCAGGTGGTTTTCAACTAAAATCGTGCCACCTCAAACTCTGAAAACTATGTCTAAAAACTCTCTTTTCATAATTGCCGTAACGGCCTTCCTGTCTCTTGCCGGATGCTCTCATAATAACCGTTACTATAGCATAGACGGAACAACGCAGGGAACCACTTTCCATATTGTATTCCAGACTCAGATTGCGTCAGACTCTTCTTTTGAGGCAGTCAGAGATACTGTAAACGCCATCCTCCAGCGGATAGATTTTTCAGTTAGCGGTTATAACAAGGAGTCTGTGCTTACGGCTTTCAATGAAGAAGGCAACCCAAATGTAGACAAGATTTTCCTGGAAAATTTCCTAGCTTCAAGAAAGATGACAGAAGAAAGCGGCGGAGTCTTTGACGCTTCGGCCGCTCCGCTTTTCGACCTTTGGGGCTTCGGTTTCAAAAACGGGGTGGAAGTAACTCAGGCAATGATAGACAGCGTTCTCCAGTTTGTTGGAATGAATCATTTCAGAGTTGATTCACTCAAGGCAAGAGACGGGGCAGACAGCATCCTCGTTCAAAGGGATGATTCAAGGTGCAAACTGAACTTCAACGCCATAGCCCAGGGCTATACTTCAGACCTCATTGCCGCAAAGTTCTCAGAGATGGGAATGGAGAATTACCTGGTGGAAGTTGGCGGAGAGGTTTACGCCAAAGGAGTCAATCCCAAGGGCAAGATGTGGAATGTGGGCATAGACCGCCCTGTGGACGGCAACAACTCTCCTGGAGCAGACATCCAGGCAGTAGTACACATCCAGAACCAGGGGCTTGTCACCAGCGGAGACTACCGCAAGTTCTATATGAAAGACGGCAAGAAAATCTCTCATTCCATCAACCCCAAGACCGGCTATCCTGTTGAGCATAACCTTTTGAGCGCCACTGTGGTTGCAGAAAACGCCACCATCGCTGACGGCTATGCCACCTACCTGATGGTGCTCGGTTTTGACAAGGCAAAGGAGGTTGTTGAGAACACAGCCGGAATAGAGGCTCTTCTAATATTCAGCGATGGGGATAGCCTCAAGGTCTGGATGAGCAAAGGGATGGACGCAATCTCAAAAGACTAGTGACAACCTTCTGCCTTTTTTGCTAAATTTGAAAGTCAATCGAATAACTGAAAACAAAAAAACATTGAGATATGGAAAAGAAAGAGAACCAGAAAAGCATTTCCAGAAGAAACTTCCTGAAGGCTTCCATCGTGCTGGGCGGAGCCGCCTCACTTGCCGCAATAGGCGGTAAGGCTTTTGCCAAAAGCGCTGTGTCACAAGGCTTCAGCACTAAGGAAAAGTTCGACACCATCATTGCCAACGGTATGGTTTACAGCGGAGAAATCGCTGAGCCAATCAGGGCCGACGTTGGTATCAGAGACGGCAAGATCACAGCAATTGCAAAGCTCGGCAAGAACTGCAACAACTATGTAGACGCTTCCGGCAGAGTGGTTTGCCCTGGATTCATAGACATCCACGGCCATACAGACACCAACTTGTTCGAGGCTCCTCTTGGAGACAGCAAGATCCATCAGGGAATTACCACAGATATTGGAGGAAACTGCGGCTATTCTCCGTTCCCGTTCTCAGACGAGGAATATGAAAGAAGGAAAAACACTCTCAGATTCGGCTATCCTTTCTGGCAGAATATTGATGGTTTCTACGATGCTCTCAGAAAGAACACAATCGGCATCAACTACGGCAGTTACGTTGGCCATGGAGATATCCGCCACATAGTTGTTGGCGACAATGACGTTGCCGCTACTCCAGACCAGCTCAAGCAGATGTGCTACATTCTGGATAAGCAGCTGGAGATGGGTGCTGTTGGACTTTCTTTCGGTCTGGAATACACTCCTGGCTCTTATGGAAGAACAGAGGAGTTCATTGCCCTTCTTAAGGTTGTGGCAAAGCACGACGCTCTCTACGCCATCCATATGAGAAATGAGGACGATAGGGTAGAAGAGGCTATCGCTGAGGCAATTTCCCTTGCAAGGCAATCTGGCGCAAGACTGGAAATCTCTCACCTGAAGGCCCAGAACAAGAACAACTGGCACAAGGTTCCTAGCATGCTCAAGCTCATCCACGATGCAGAAGAGAGCGGTATGGATATCCACTTTGACCGTTACCCTTACACCGCTTTCTCCACCGGCCTGGATTGCTTCATTCCTCTGGCTCAGAGGCAGGGTTCATCAAAAGAAATCCTGGACCGTCTGGAGAATCCAACCACAGAAAAGATCATAAGAGAATATGCTCTTGGAAGAGTCAAGAGACTCGGCGGTCCTGAGTGCATTCTGATTGCAGCCTGCTTTGCTCCTGGCAACGAGAAATACACCGGCAAATACCTCAACGAGTGCTGCAAGCTTTCCGGCAAAGACGAGTGGGAGACCATCAAGTATCTGCTCCAAAGCGAGAAACTTAACGTGAATATGGCCGGCTTTGCAATGAAGGAAGAAAACCTGAGGACTCTCCTCAACGACCCTTTGGCTATGGTGATCACAGACGGCTGCGTCTATTCTCCTAAGGGCAGGCTCGGCAAGGAGGCTCCACATCCTCGTTCATACGGCTCCTTCACCAACTACATCGGCAAGTACGTCAGAGACCAGAAGTTCTGCGACCTTCAGACTGCCATCTCCAAGTGTACCAGCGTTCCTGCCCACCAGCTCAAGCTCAAAGACAGGGGACTCCTCAAGGAAGGCTACCGCGCAGACGTCCTGGTTATCAACTACGACACCATTGCAGACGTTGCTACCTACGGCCAGCCTCACCAGTTCTCTACCGGCATAGACCACGTCTTTGTCAACGGCGCCCACACCCTCAAGAACGGTGAATACACTGGCTGCAAACTCGCCGGCGTAATTATCTAATTATTTTTCAAAGGCAGAGACTATTTTGCTGACAAGAGGGTGGCGGACAATGTCTTCCGTGCCAAAGTTGATGACGGCAATGCCACGGATTTTGCCAAGCATCTTGATGCCTTTTTCGAGGCCTGAATCTTCTTTGTTTGGAAGGTCTATCTGAGTCATATCTCCGGTTACGATAAACTTAGAGTTGTTGCCCATTCTTGTAAGGAACATCTTCAGCTGGCCAAGGGAGGTGTTCTGGGCCTCGTCCAGGATTACAAAAGCGTTTTCAAGTGTTCTTCCTCTCATATAGGCAAGAGGGGCAATCTGGATGGTGCCTTCTTCCATCAGTTCCTTGAGCTTGGACGGAGCGATCATATCGCCGAGGGCATCATAGAGCGGCTGGAGGTATGGGTCGAGTTTTTCCTTGAGGTCTCCAGGAAGGAAGCCTAGTCTCTCGCCGGCTTCAACGGCAGGTCTTGTAAGAATCAGGCGGCGTACTTCTCTATTCTGCAATGCTCTAACAGCCAGAGCAATGGCGGTGTAAGTCTTGCCTGTTCCGGCTGGACCAATGGCAAATACCAGATCGTGAGTGGCATAGTCTTTAACAAGCTGTTTCTGGTGCTTGGTTCTGGCAGTTACAACCTTGCCGTTCTGGCCCAGAACAATCATATCCTTGTCGTGGACATTCGGAATGGCGGCTTTGCTTTCTCCGGTTTTCTTGTCGGTCTTGGCAATAAAGATGCTGTCTACGTCATCTGTGTTCAGATGGCGCTTTTTCATCCTGATCTTGGTGAGGGCTTCAATAGCGTTCTGGAAGGTGTCCATATCCTTGTAGGAGCCCTTGAGCTTAATGGTGCTGTCTCGCGGAGTAACCTTAAGGTCAGGAAAATAGGAACAAAGATGGTTTATGATTCTATCGTTGATGCCATAGATGTCTATGGGGTCTATGTTCTGGAGCTGTATCTTTTTTTCAGGCATATAATTGCTTTGATTATTCTTTGTTTTAATCTGTTTTCACAACAACTTTTATCAGGTCTTTCTTGACTATTTGAGGCCAGAACTCAGCGATGGCCCTGAAGCCTTCCCGCTGCGGGGTAGTCTTTCCGCCCGCCTTGAAGTCGTCGCTTTCCAGGAATTCTTCTATCGGAACCACGGTGTAGTCTTCCGTATACTGGCCCTTGCGGAAGCACCAGGTATATTTCCATTTTGGCATAAGCATCTTGACCTTGCCGCTTATTCTGTCTCTTGTAAACGAGAGAGTTATAAGCATTCCGGTGGAAGTCCATCCGCTGCGTGTCATATTGGAGATGTAGTTGCCCATAGAGTAGAAGAGCACTCTTTCCACGCTATCTTTTTGCACAGGGCCCTGATGCCTTTTCACGTAGATGTAGCCTTCTTCCGGGACGTGAGGATGCCCGCCTATTATGGCGTTGACACCTTCTCTGAACATCATCTTGGCGTAGGCTTTCTGCTCCGCAACAGGAGCCAGCACATATTCAATCCCCCAGTGAGGCATGGCAATTATTATGTCCGCTCCCATCATCTTTGCCTGGCGGATGTGCTTTTTTATTTGCGTACTGTCCTGGAGATTAACATAGTATGGCTCAGGAATAGGAAGGCCGTTGGTGTCGTAGGTGTAGTTGAAAAGCGCAAATTTTATCCCCTTGAGCTCCACCAGAATGACAGAAGATGTGTCTGCCTGGGCCTTGTTGCGGTAGGCTCCGATCTTTGGCATATTCAGTTTTTCATAGGCGTCCAGCGTCTTCTTCAGTCCGCCTGCTCCCTTGTCGCAAATGTGGTTGTTGGCCATAAGGAAAAGGTCTATGCCGGCTCTTTTGGCGGCTTCTGCAATCTGCGGCGGAGCGGAAAAGCAAGGATATCCTGTATAAGGCTTGGTTCCAACCGTAAACTCCATATTTGCAACCATATAGTCTGCCTTCTTGAAATCTGGCTCCATAAACCTGAAAGCATTGTCGTAGTTATGAACCTTTCCGCCTCCTTTCACTAGGGCAGCATCTATCTGGGCGCCGTGCTGCATCACGTCGCCGATGAAAGAAATAGTTACGGTATCGCGATGAAGAAAGAAATCCACATCTTCAAAAGGCTTTGCCTTTGGCAGAGGACCCGGGTCAATCGTGTAAGGCCAAATAGAATACTCCCACTCCGTTTGCGCAAAGGCTCCGGCTGCAAGTGAGATTGCAACTGTGAGCGTAAATATCTTTTTCAGTTTCATGACATAAAGATAATGCTATTTTGGTTAAGTGGGTTTCTTATTGTGTTTGACGGCAATAATTGTTAAATTTGTCCGGTTTATACAGTGTATGAATATGGACAAGAAAATGCTTGCCGTTTTGGCCCTTGCAGCGGCTTTGATTTCCGGTTGCGACTGGATCAGGGCAAAGCTGGATATGCCTACATCTGAAGACATTGCAAAGAAGAAGGAGCTGATTGCAAAGAAAGAGGCTGCCGTCTCAGCGACAGTTTCAGCGGACAGCCTGAAGGTTGCAGATAGCGTTGCCGTTGCTTCTGAAGCCGAGAATAAAGCTCCATCGCAGAGCAATACTGTTAATACCGGATCCGGATTGCAGCTTACTCCAAGGAGCGGTCTGGACAAGACCTATTACATTATAGTAGGGGCTTTCAAGACGGATGAGCTTGTCTCCAAGAGCCTTAAAGACAATGAGGGAATACTGGAGACTCCGTTTGCCTTCTCCGGAAACGGGCTCAAGTATGTGGCCATCGGAGGGTACGAGACTCTGGAGGAGGCCCGCAAGGCACTGGTTCAAGCGCACGCTAAGGCTCCGGAAGCCTGGGTCTGGAAGAAGAAATAAAAAGGAATAAAAGGAATAATTGTAGAATAATAAATATTAAGATATTACATTTATGAAGACAACAGCTTATACTCAGAAACACATTGAACTGGGAGCAAAGATGACTCCGTTCGCAGGTTTCAACATGCCATTGGAATACACAGGAATCAGAGCAGAGCACCTGGCCGTAAGGCAGAGCGTGGGAGTTTTTGACGTGTCCCATATGGGAGAATTTACTGTTAAGGGCCCTAACGCGCTTAAGTTCATTCAGTATGTAACAAGCAACGACGCATCAGTTCTGTTCCCTGGAAAGGTTCAGTACTCTTGCCTTCCTAACGGAAAAGGCGGAATAGTAGACGATATGCTGGTTTACTGCATTGATCCTGAAAACTATATGCTGGTTCCTAATGCAGCCAACATAGACAAGGACTTTGCTCACCTGTGCCAGTATGCCCCTAAGTTCGGCCTGACTCCAGGAGTTGATTTCTGCAACATTTCAGACCAGATCAGCCAGCTGGCAGTTCAGGGTCCGAACGCAATGAAGGTTATGCAGAAGATCTGCAAGGAGGATGTTCTGGGTATGGAGTATTATACATTCAAGATTCTGGAAGTTGCCGGAGTAAAAGAAGTAATCGTTTCAACTACAGGCTATACTGGAGCAGGCGGATGCGAGGTTTATATGAAGAACGAGGATGCTCTCAAGATTTTTGACGCAATCTTTGAGGCAGGAAAGGAGTTTAATATTGTTCCTGCAGGACTGGGATGCCGCGACACTCTCCGTCTGGAGATGGGCTTCTGCCTCTATGGCAACGACATCGACGATTCAACCTCTCCGCTTGAGGCTAATCTTGGATGGATAACCAAGTTCAACGATGTTAAGGGAGACTTTGTAGACAAGGACTATATGCTCAAGCAGAAGGCTGAGGGCCTGAAGAGAAGGCTTTGCGGCTTTGAGCTGATAGACAAGGGAGTGCCTCGCCACGGATACGAGATTTGCAACGCAGAAGGCAGGGTGATTGGCCACGTTACCAGCGGAAGCCTCACTCCTTGCTGCGCTCGCCCTATAGGAATGGGTTATGTGGAGGCTCCTTTGTACAAGCTTGATACCGAGATTTATATCAAGGTCCGCGATAGGCTTCTGAAAGCCGTTGTAGTAAGACCTCCGTTCTACAAGGGTTAATTTGGGAAAGATGAAGCGTATCGGAAAAGCATTGCTCTGCCTGGCCTGCCTGCTTCTTGCGGGAGGAGGCAGCGTCTTTGCCCAGAACATAGGCGGGGTTCGTCCTTCATTGCCGAGGAACATTAGTGACTCGCTGAAAAAAGAAGTAGCATTCCTGACTTCAGATGCACTGAAGGGAAGGGGAGCCGGATCTGAAGGTGAAAAGGCCGCTGCCACTCACGTCTATGAATTTATGCAGAACATAGGCGCGATGATGCTTTCTCCTGTAGACGGAGATGATTTCCTCATTGCAAACCCCGCCACAGGCGATACTCTTCATTCCAGAAACATTGTTGGAATTATTCCTGGATATGATTCCAAGTTTGCCGGAGAGTTTATTCTTCTGGGAACGCAACTAGACGGTCCAGGCTTTGAGAGCCTGACTGTCAACGGAGTGCATCAGGAGAGAGTTCTCCCCGGAGCATATTCCAACGCCAGTGGAACGGCTGTCTTGATGCAAGTGGCAAAGATGATTGCGGAGAACAAGTTTATGTTCCGCCGTCCTGTGCTGATTGCTTTCTTCGGATCGGGGAATTTCTCCCAGGCCGGAAGCTGGTACTTCCTCAACCGCTCGTTTGCAGACAAAGACAAAATCAAATTTATGGTTGATGTAAACTGCTTGGGAAGAGACAGCGGCCCGAATACTTTCCAGGCGTTTATCGGCCTGCCAGACAAGCATATATTAAAAGATATCTTCACCGTGGAACAACTGCCGTTCTCTCTGAGCGTAAAGATTGCGGAGCAGGAACCGCTGCCGGCGGATTACCGCAATTTCCACTCAGAAGATATTCCATTCACGCTATTTACCACTGGAGACAGCCCGGTGAGAGGAACCATCCACGACACTCCTCAGGTGCTGGACTATGTGCAGATGGCCCAGGCGGTGGAATTCATTTATTCCTACGCTCTTACGCTGGCTTCAAAGGACAGCTTCGAAAAACAGGAGACAGAAGATTCTGATTCCTACGACCGCATCTACAGCCAGCTTGAGGTGGACAAGAGAGCATCCTTCTTCAAGGGAGATGAGAGAACTTTCCTGAAAGACTGGGTATACAAGTATGTGAAATATCCTGAACGCGCAATTGCCGCTCATACGGAGGGAACGGTGATCTCTGAGTTTGTGGTGGATAAAGACGGAAAGGTAAAAGAAGTGAAGATAACCTCCGGCCTCAGCGATGAAATAGATGCCGAAGTTCTCAAGGTGATAAAGGCATCTCCAAAATGGAATCCTGCCCAGATAGGCGGCAAGAAAGTTCCGGTGAAGATTTCCATTGCAGTGGAATTCAAGCTGACGCAGGGAGGCAAAGTGGGATTTAACAGATAGAAAAGATTATTTGAAAGATAAAATGGATTACAAGTTCAACGAAATTGAAGCCAAGTGGCAAAAGTATTGGGCTGAAAACAAAACATTTGCAGCCAAGACGGATCCTTCTATGCCTAAGTATTATGTTCTGGATATGTTCCCTTACCCTTCAGGAGCAGGACTGCACGTGGGCCATCCTCTAGGATACATTGCCAGTGACATTTATTCAAGGTACAAGAGGCTGAGGGGATTCAATGTCCTGCATCCGATGGGTTACGACGCTTTCGGACTTCCTGCAGAGCAATATGCCATTCAGACTGGGCAGCATCCGCATATCACCACTATGGCCAACATAGACCGCTACCGCAGCCAGCTAGACAGACTTGGTTTCTCTTTCGATTGGGATAGGGAAGTAAAGACTTGTGATCCCGAATATTACAAGTGGACCCAGTGGGCGTTCCTGAAAATGTTCGACAGCTGGTACAACACTCAGACAGACTCCGCGGAGCCTATCGCTGAGCTTATTTCCCGTTTTGAGGAAGAAGGCAACAAGAAGGTGAAGGCAGCCTGCGGCACTGTTCCTGAGTTTGACGCCGAGCAGTGGAAAGGCTTTTCAGAGAAGGAGAAGGCGGACATACTGATGCAGTATAGAATTGCATATCAGGGAGAAACCTCTGTCAACTGGTGCCCGGCTCTGGGAACCGTGCTGGCAAACGACGAGGTGAAGGAAGGGCTTTCTGTACGCGGCGGCTATCCGGTGGAGCAGAAGAAGATGAAACAGTGGCAGCTGAGGGTTTCTGCCTATGCAGGAAGACTTCTGGACGATCTGGAGAGCCTAGAGTGGAGCGATGCCCTCAAGGAGATGCAGCGCAACTGGATAGGGCGTTCTTACGGAGCCGAGATGGTGTTCAAGGTCATCAATCCTGATCCCGCAGACGGCAGCAAGTTCGACCGTGAATACGATATGGAGATTTTCACAACGCGTGCCGATACCGTTTTTGGAGTGACATTTATGGTGGTTGCTCCTGAAAGCGACTGGGTTGAGCTTCTTACCACTGAAAGCCAGAAAGAGGCTGTGGACGAATACATTAAGCAGGTAAAGAAAAAGACCGAAAGGGAAAGGATTGCTGAGACAAAATCCGTTACCGGTGTATTCTCTGGCTCCTGGGCAGTGAATCCGTTTACTCAGGAAAAGGTTCCGGTTTGGATAGCGGAATATGTCTTGGCAGGCTACGGAACAGGAGCGATTATGGCTGTTCCGGCTCACGACAGCAGAGACTATGCCTTTGCAAAGAAGTTCGGCCTGAAGATAGTTCCGCTGATTGAAGGTTGCGATGTCTCCGAGGAAAGTTTCGATGCCAAGGAAGGAACTATGATAAACAGCGGCTTCCTCACAGGAATGAGCGTGAAGGAGGCAATACCTGCTGCCATAGAGGAAGTTGAAAGGCTGGGGATAGGGCACAGGACAATCAATTACAGGCTCCGCGATGCCATTTTCTCCCGCCAGAGATATTGGGGAGAACCATTCCCGATTTGCTACAAAGACGGAATTGCAACCCCGCTTCCTGAAAGCGAGCTTCCTCTGGAATTGCCGGAAATAGAATCGTTCAAGCCTTCAGCCACGGGAGAACCTCCTCTGGCCAATGCCAAGGACTGGAACTACAACGGCTATCCTCTGGAAAAGAGCACTATGCCTGGCTTTGCAGGCAGCAGCGCCTACTATCTCAGATATATGGATCCTCACAACAACGAGGCTCTTGTAAGCACGGAGGCAGACCATTACTGGAGAAACGTGGATCTCTATGTTGGAGGAACAGAGCACGCTACAGGCCACCTGATTTACTCCCGCTTCTGGAACAAATTCCTGTATGATCTGGGATATGTCTGCGAGAAGGAGCCGTTCAAGAAACTGGTCAACCAGGGAATGATACAGGGCCGTTCAAACTTTGTTTACAGAATCAAGAATACCAACACCTTTGTATCCTGCGGCCTGAAAGACAAATACGACACAACAGAAATCCACGTGGACGTGAACATTGTCTATAACGACAAGCTGGATATAGAGGCTTTCAAGAAATGGAGGCCTGAGTTCGAGACCGCCGAGTTCATTCTGGAAGACGGGGAATACATCTGCGGATGGGCAATTGAGAAGATGTCCAAGTCTATGTTCAACGTGGTAAATCCGGACAACATCTGCAACGACTACGGAGCAGACACTCTCCGACTTTACGAGATGTTCCTGGGCCCTGTTGAGATGTCTAAGCCTTGGGATACCAAGGGAATAGACGGAGTACACCGCTTCCTGAAGAAATTCTGGAGACTGTTCTTCGGCGGCGGGGAAGGCCTTGGAGATTTCTGCCTCAGCGATGACGATCCTACTCCGGCAGAACTGAAGATTCTCCACAAGCTGATTAACAAGGTGGAGACAGACATAGAGACTTTCTCCTACAACACATCCGTTTCCGCCTTTATGGTTGCGACCAACGAACTTGGAGCCCTCAAGTGCAACAAGCGCAAGATACTGGAGCCGATGATTATTCTGCTCAGCCCGTTTGCCCCTCACATCGCTGAGGAACTTTGGCAGATGAGCGGCCATAAAGAGAGCGTTTCATTTGCGGTCTTCCCGATGTACCATCCTGAATTCACAAGGGAAGATACCTTTGACTATCCGGTTTCTTTTAACGGCAAGACAAGATTCAAGATAACGCTTTCAAAGACCGTATCAAAGGGAGAGGCAGAGAAGGCAGTTCTGGCGGCTCCGGAAACAGCCAAGTATCTGACCGGTCCTGTAAAGAAAGTTATTGTGGTTCCCGGAAGAATCATCAACATAGTGTTTTAGACGTTATGCCGGACAAGAAGAACGTTTCCGTAAAGAAACTTGTATTGGATTACATCTTGATTACGATAGGTGTATTTGCCTACACCTTTTCGTGGCAGGCCTTTGTGGTTCCCACGGGAATTTCCGGCGGTGGCCTGGTGGGACTTTGCACCGTGCTCAACTACGCAACGGGCATTCCTATTCCGGTTTTCTTCGGAACCATAAATGCAGCTCTTCTTGTCATAGGCACTATTGTTCTGGGAAGAGGCTTTGGATTCAAGACAATTTACAGCATCATCCTGTCCACCTTGTTTTTTGCAATCCTTCCAAAGATCCAGTGGATTTATGACATAGGGATGAACACCATTCCCGTGGACAGTCCACAGGCATCGCTGAGATATCTTGTGAATCCGATAATAGGAGGTTTCCTTTGTGCAGCAGGTATTGCCTTGATATTCAAGCGCAACGGAAGTACGGGCGGAACGGATATCCTGGCTCTGATAATAAACAAGTACAAAGACATTTCTCCAGGAAAGGTTTTTATGTACAGCGACTTCTGCATTGTAGCTTCCATAATCCTGCTTCCGGACAAGCATCTGAGCGATGTGATTTTCGGTTACATTTTCACCATAGCCTTCTCTTATATGGTGGACCTTATTCTTACAGGAAGCACGCAGAGCGTTCAGGTCATTATCTTCTCCAAGAAGTATCAGGAAGTGGCCGATACTCTTATGAACGAGCAGAATAGAGGAGTTACAGCACTTGACTCCGTGGGGTGGTATTCAAAGCAGGAAGGCAAAGTGCTGATAGTGGTTTCCAGAAAGCATCAGCTCAAAGACATCACGCAGGCCGTAAAGGCGGTTGACCCTAAGGCTTTCATTTCCGTTTCCAACTTGTCTTCTGTCTATGGCCTGGGCTTTGCCGAAATCAAGGGCAAACAGAAGAAAAGCCAGGAGAACCGTCTCAAGAGGCTTCTCAAATGGATTGACAGTTAAAGCATTATGAATACAAGAAAAATTCTGGGCGGAATCAAGGCCTATGTGATTATTACGCTGGGCCTTCTGTGCTATGTGATGGGATGGTGCATATTTCTGATTCCCAACAACCTTGTTGGCGGCGGAGTTTCAGGTATCTCTTCTATCATACTCTATGCCTTTGGAGTGCCAATTTCCATAACATACTTTTCCATCAACATTGTACTGCTGCTTATTGCGCTGAAGGTTCTTGGAAAAGGCTTTGGGGCAAAGACAGTTTATGCTATTGTTGCATCCACGCTTTTCTTCCAGTTTGTGCCCCAGTTCATCCCTCAGGATTTTATCAACGAGATAGCCATATCTAACGGAAAACTCCTCAGCGCAATATTCGGAGGCGTGATGAGCGGCGTGGGAATCGGCATCAGCTTCTCCCAGGGCGGAAGCACCGGAGGAACAGACATTGTGGCTCTTATGGTTGCCAAATACCACAACATTGCCCCGGGCAGGATGATTCTCTATATGGATCTTGTAATAATTGCCTGCTCGCTTTTCATTCCGGCAAAGGAAATTACAGATGCCGCCGGAAATGTCATCGGCACAGAAACCTGGGGAATGAGGCTTGCAACAGTTCTTTACGGCTATATGCTGATTGCTTCCTGCTCTCAGATTGTGGATATGATGGTAGCCGGCAGCCGCCAGAGCGTGCAGGTATTCATATTCTCCAAGAATTATGAAAAGATTGCGGATATCATTACCCAAGAAATGGGGCGTGGTGTTACGGTTCTTACGGGAGAAGGATGGTATACCAGAAGCGAGAGCAAAATGCTGATGGTTCTTATCCACAAGACCGAGGTAGGCAAGATTCACAACCTGATCAGGGAGATAGACAAAGACTCTTTCATCTCTATGGCTCCGGTTACCGGAGTATGGGGAAGAGGCTTCCAGCAGATAGGCAAATAGCCAATTTTTGTACAATCCTGGAATTGTAATTTCGTACGATTCCAGAATCGTAAAATAGTTTGATGCAATTGTGGTTCAGGCTTTTGGGAGGCCTGTTACTGCCGTTATTTTTGTGCTTTCTTTCCGCGCGAAATAACGAAGCACTATGAACACTATTGCATTGGTTCTTATCATCGCCCAGACCGTTTTGACATTATGGCTTGTCTCCCGCGCCAGGAAACTGCGCAAAAAAATCGGACGCAAATCCATCCGCGCCAGAAAAACTTATAAGCATTACGCGGAAGATTCTTCTCTGCTTTACGAAAGCAACGATTTATTCTACATTGCAAGCAAGGCCGCTCACGTTATGGAGGCCAAGAAGCTCTATCTTAACTCCCAACTAAGAATCGCTGACCTTTCAAAGGCTGTTGGCACCAACCGCAATTATCTGAGCAAGGCTATCAACGATTGCTTTATGATGAATTTCAGCCAGATGTGCAACTATTTCAGAGTAAAGGAAGCTTGTGTGCTCTATCTTTCACAGCCTGGCATTTCCAGAAAGGAATGGGTTTCCAAATCTGGATTCAAATCTTTCTCCTCTTTTTCCAACGCTTTCGGGAACTTTACTCAGAGGTCTCCCGTAAAATGGCAGAGAGAGGTTAAAAAGAGGCTGAAGAAAAAGGAAACCATTTCTGTTTATGACTATATCAAGGATTTGAACAAAATATGAGGAATTATCTAAGAAGGCTTTTTTTCAGTCTCAGCGACAAGTTTTTCAGGATGGCGATAAAAATTGAAGGCGAAAGAGGGGAAGAAGATTTGCTGAGGTACCCCGAGTGTATGTTCACAAGTTCTAAGGCTCAGACTCTAAAGAACTTGAATGATCGTCTGGAGGATTACATAGAGAGTAGAAAGCTCTATCTGGATCCTTATCTCAGTCTATCTAGAATAGCCTCTCAGGTAGGAAGCAATCGCACTTACATTTCCAACTTGCTCTCTACCAAGAAAGGCTTCAGGACATATCTTAACGAATTGAGGTTCAAAAGCATTTTTCAGCAGATAGCTTCTTTGCCTTCCAATACCAGAGGAATTCTGTCTGAAGATGAAGAAAGAGTGGATGCGGCCGAGTACGCCTTTATAATTCTGAGGAGCGGCTTTGCAGACCTGAGAACATTCCGCAGGCAGCTCTCCGTGATAAACGGAGAGTGGGCTTCGCGGCTCAGGAGTATTCTCTACTGACTCTACAGGAAGAATTTGTTTACCTTGGCAAGGACTTGAGGTAGAGCGAATACCACAACTCTGTCGTATGGCGCCACAACAGTGTTGCTATTGGCTATTATGCTCTCTTCTCCCCTTATGATTCCGCCAATGATGGCTTCTTTCGGGAACTTTAGATCCTTGATCGGGGACTTGGTGATCGCGCTTTCCGGATTAGCGATGAATTCCAGAACTTCTGCGTCGCTTCCGTTGAGGCATTTGATGGATCGCACCTTGTTGCTTAGGGTAAAGCGGAATATTCTGCCGGCTGTAACCAGCTTCTTGTTGATTACCGCATCAATTCCCATATCTTCTGCAAGGGTGATGTATTCCAGATTCTCTACCTCGGCGATGACTTTAGGAACACCCATATTCTTGACGGCCACGCAGGATAGGATGTTGGTTTCGCTGGAAGACGTGACAGCCACAAAAGCGTCGTATCCGCCGGCATCTTCTTCCACCAGGAGGTCTGTGTTGCGGGCGTCTCCGTTAATCACAACCACCTCTGGAAGAGCTTCTGCAAGATACTCGCATCTTTCCTTGCGAGCTTCTATCACTTTGATATGATCCACTTTGTGGAGCATCTTGCGGCAGAGCATCTCGGCAATTCTTCCTCCGCCCACAATCATCAGGTTCTTGACGTCTATGTCGTATTTTCCGGAGTGGATCATAAGTTCCTGGAAACCTTCTTTCTTGCAGACCATAAATATCAGATCTCCCTGCTGGAACTTGGTGTCTGCATTCGGGATGATGGTCTCGTTTCCCCTGGCTATGGCAACTGGCTTGAAAGGCTTGTTTTCCGGATGGCCGTTGCTGAGGATGTTGAGGGTCTTGTTGATCAGAGGGGCTCCGTCGTCGAGACGGAATACAGCCATCTGAAGTTTTCCCCTGGCAAAGTCCATAAACTCGCTGGTGCCGGTTTCCTTGAGAAGGTCTATGATTTCGTAAGCCGCCATCTTTTCCGGATAGAATAGGAGATCTATTCCCAGTTCCGTGAAAATTAGCTTGTTGTCGTGCTCAAGATATTCGTCGTTGTTGATTCTGGCGGTGACTTTCTTGGCACCCATCTTCTTTGCCAGAAGGGAGGAGATGATGTTTGTGTTCTGTGTCTGGGCTGGGCCTACGGCAATGAAAAGGTCTGCCTTTGCGGCTCCCGCCTGACGCAAAACGGGTATGGATGTAGGGTCTCCGTGTACGGTTACCACGTCTGCAAGTTCGCTGAGCTTGTCCAGTTTGGTTTCATCGCTTTCTATGATGGTAATGTCGTTGGCCTCTCGGCTGAGCATTTTGGCCAGGTGGCTTCCCACTTCTCCGGCTCCGGCAATAATTATCTTCATATCAATTGTTTGGAGTTTCTGTTATTAAAAGCTTGCCAAAGGGTTGTTTGCGTCCCATCCTCCGCGGACGATTCCGTCTGCGGTATAGTCAATCCTTCTTGTTACATTACCCTTGGAGTCATATGTATATTTAGAACGTTCACACCTTATCTGGCGCTTTTCCATTTCATCCAGCAGCTTTTTGAAGACGGCTCTTGTCTTGTCCATAACCTCCTGGTCTTTGGCCTGGTCTTCAGAGTTCAGGTACTTTACTATTGATAGCCTGTGAGAGTCTTTGTACTTGACCTGAATCATCCACCTGTCTTTTTTCTTGTTTTCATCGCTGAAGGCGGTAAAAGGATAAGACGCAAGATCCAGTTCTTTTACAAGAACCTCAAAATCAGGAAGTATAAAAGCCCCATCAAAAAGTCCTCGGCCGCTGCCTGAAAAGCTGCCGCTTTGCCGGAAATATAGATGTGAGCCGTGTTCTCCGTGGGAAAAGTCATAGACATCGGAATTATAGAAATTTCCGCCAATCCACGATTCAAATCTCAAGGCAATCAGCGTGTCTCCGGTTCCCTGTATGAACTCCTCCGGCTCTGCTTTTGGAGCAGGAATGTCTGTTGCGCGCTTTTTTGTTCCGCAGCTTAATATGATGGCGGCAACAGCCCCCACCGCTGCAACTATTATCAATGCCAGTAACAACTTGTTCATACTTGTTTTCATTGGTTTCCAATTCACAAAGATAAAAATAATAGCAGGAATACCGTAACTTTGCCGTTAGACTAATTATACTCCACAGGGTGAAGAAGATAGTTTTCATAGTCAATCCTGCAAGCGGAAAGGGGAAGAAAGAGAATGTCGGGGACATTGCGTCCCGCTATCTGAACTCTTCCGTTTTCTCTTTCAGCGTGGTTTATACGGAATATGCTTCCCACGCAAAATTACTGGCGGGAAAAGCTGCCTCTGAAGGAGTTGATATAGTGGCCGCTGTTGGCGGAGACGGCACGGTGAACGAGGTTGCAAGCTCTCTTGCCGGAACCAACACTGCTCTGGCAATAATTCCTTGCGGAAGCGGCAACGGCCTAGCCCGCCATCTTAGAATACCGTTAAATCCGGCCGAGGCTATAAAGGCGCTTAACAGTTCCGCTCCGGAAAGAATAGATTACGCTACGGTTAACGGCCGGAAGTTTTTCTGCACTTGCGGAATGGGGCTTGACGCTGAAGTAAGCCTGCGGTTTTCAAAAGCCAAGAAGAGAGGACTTTATAGCTACGTTTGTTGCGTGATGAAAGAATGGCGTAGAGCAAAGAGCCAGACATATCTGATCCGCTCTGAAGGACAGCCAGTCATTAAGCAGGATGCGGTTCTGTTGACGGTTGCAAACGCATCGCAATGGGGTAATAACGCCATTATCGCTCCAGGAGCTTGTGTAACAGACGGTCTGCTTGACATAGCGGCAATGAGACAATTCTCCTTCTGGAAGGCTCCGTCTGTGGCAAGGAAACTATTCCGGGGGACACTGGATAAAGACAAGAAGATATACTCAAGAATCAAGCTCTCTGCTTTCACTGTCATAAGAAACGCTCCCGGATACATACACATTGACGGTGAGCCTCTATGGGCTGAATCGTTCCTTGAATTTGAGATTCGCAGGTCTGGATTGCTCGTCATAAAATGACAGATATGGAGTTTGTCTTTTTATTGATTAAATTTGAAGATTGATTTTGATATGGAAGCAAGATATTTTAAAATAGCAGGATATTCCATTTGCCTGGGGCTGGAGGATACGGTTCTTTGGGACAGGCTTGACAATATGAAGCCGTTCAGAATAGATGAAACGGATACCACCATATTGGAAGTCAGGCAGGTAGAAAGTATTGGGGAAGATGAGCCGGAGCCGCTTCTGGTTTCTGAAGACAAGGGTTTTCCGAGAATCACTATAGGGAAGACTCCTTCCGGAAAATGGTTTTTTACTATGGCTCCGCTGGATAACCGTCCGACCAGCTGCGTTTGCTCTGCCTCGGAAGATTTTTCTAAAGTGGAGTTTGAGCTCAAGGACAGGCGCAATTCCGTCTTTTCCGTTAATAATGTGATGATGCTCCTTTATGCTCTCAGGACTGCACCACTTGGATGCCTTGAGGTTCACGCGTCTGTGATAATGAAAGAGGGTAAGGCCGTGGCTTTCCTGGGAAAGAGCGGAACCGGAAAAAGCACCCATAGCAGGATGTGGCTGGAGAACATTGAGGGAACGGAATTGCTTAACGACGATAATCCTGTAATCCGCTGTCACGCAGACGGAAGGATTATTATCTACGGATCTCCGTGGAGCGGCAAGACTCCTTGCTACAAGAATCTGGAGATGCCTCTTGCGGGAATTGTGAGGATTGTGCAGGCTCCTTTTAACAAAATCACACGGCTTGGCCCTGTGCAGTCTTACGCCTGCCTTTATCCTTCCGTTTCCGCTTACCGTCCGGAAAGAAAGATTGCAGACGGCATTCATCAGTCTCTATCTGCGGTAGCCGCAAGCGTTCCTTGCTTCAGCCTGGAGTGCCTGCCTGATGGAGATGCCGCCCGTTTGAGTTGCAAGAGCATTTATGGATAAGATTACCATACCCAACGAGATTCTCATACCCGAAGTCGGAAGGCTTCTAGCGGAGGGACGAGAGGTGGAGATGCGCCCCAAGGGAAACAGCATGCTGCCTTTCATCCGCCAGGAAAAAGACAATGTTGTGCTGAAGAAGAAAGACAAGGTGGAAAAGGGAGACATCGTGCTTGTGGATCTTGGAGGAAGATATGTGCTTCATAGAATTATTGCTGAGGATGGAGAAAGGCTTACCCTTATGGGAGACGGCAACGTCCGCGGCACAGAAAGCTGCACAAAAGACAAAGTTCTGGGAACTGTCGTAAAAATAGTGAGGCCGGGAGGAAAGAGCGTAACTCCTTCAAAGGGAAAACTTTGGAAGGCTCTGCTTCCTATACGCAGATATCTTTTGGCTTTCTACCGCAGGGTTTGGACCAAAATTTGACATCGCTGAGAACAAATAATTGAATAAGATATGAAACTCAAGAAAGGATTTGTGCTCCGCCAGCTTCTTGGCGAGTATGTTGTAACAGGAGAAGGTCTGGAAAGAGTGAATTTCAACAAGATCATTTCCCTGAACGCTACTGCCGCCTACCTGTGGGAGCAGATTCAGGATAAGGATTTTAATGCTGAAAAGCTCTGCGATCTCCTTATGGACCATTATGAGGTTGACAGAGAAACCGCCCTAAAAGATTCCGAGACCTTGATAAACTCCTGGAAAGAAGCAGGACTTATAGAGGATTAGAGCAAAAATGAAGAGCGTTGGATATTGCCTTAAGGCAGCCATAAAGATGAGCCGCCCCGCAAGGTGGAGAATGCTAGTCAGCTTTCTGATCGGCCTGGTTCAGATTGCGGCGTCTCTGTCTTTTGTTTGGACTAGCAAGGCTCTGGTTGACGTTGCCACGGGAGACCGGCAAGGCTCTCTGTGGTTTTACGTGATCCTTATGGCATCTGTAATGCTGCTCCAGATCATCCTGCGCCTTTTTGCCGCCTGGTGGGAGAAAATGAATGTGGTCAAGACCCAGAACATTCTCAGGAGAAACCATTTCTCTCACGTTCTTTTCTCTACTTGGAGAGGCAAGGAAATGTTCCACAGCGCGGATACAGTAAACCGCCTGGAAGAAGACATCAGAGTTGTTACGGAACTTATCTGCGTTAGGGTTCCTGATGTGTTTATTACTGTATGCCAGCTTGTTGCAGCATCTATCTATGCCGTTATCCTGGCTCCTGGCCTTATATGGATGGTGATTGCCCTTATGATTGTGGCCATTGTGGGTTCCAGGCTGTTCTTCCGCAAGCTCAGAAGACTAACAGACAATATACGCAAAAAAGACAGCCGCGTCCAGCAGCTTTTCCAGGATAATCTCCGCCTGAGAGACCTGGTTCTTATGCTCTTTGGCCCGTCTAAGGTTATGGGCAGGCTTGACAGTGAGCAGAAAGACATAGAGATCCTTACTCGCAAGCGCCTGTTCTACAACGTGCTTGCCAGGGCATTTATGGGTATTGGCTTTTTGGGCGGATATGCCGCGGCCTTCTTCTGGGGAGTATTCGGCATAGCTGCCGGAACTGTTACCTACGGTATGATGACCGCTATGCTCCAGCTGGTAAGCCAGGTTCAAAGGCCTATTTCAGATATCGGCAGGGCCATTCCGGCTTTCATCCACGCTGTAACTTCCATAGAGAGGCTATCTGAACTTACAGACCTTCAGCAGGAAAAGCAGGGAGATGCAATCATCTTTGAAGATGCTCCGGAAATAAAGCTGAATAACATATGCTTCTCTTACCCGGATTCGGACGAGAAGGTTCTGAACGATTTCTCCTGCATATTCCCTTCCGGAAGCCTGACTGCCGTAATGGGTGCAACCGGCGCCGGAAAGAGTACTCTGCTCAGAATCGTGATGGGGCTTTTGGAGCCTTCTTCTGGCTCAGCGATATTGTCCGGCACAAAAGAAGGCAAGCTAACCCAGGCTGAGATTTCTGCCGCCACAAGGGAGAACTTTATGTATGTTCCCCAGGGCAACACACTTCTTTCAGGCACTATCCGTGAAAACCTTCTGTTAGTTGATTCCCAGGCTGATGAAGATACAATGAAAAAAGCCCTCTCTACGGCTGAAGCGGGCTTTGTGTTTGATCTTCCGGAAGGACTCGACACCAAGTGCGGAGAAGACGGCTCGGGCCTTTCAGAGGGGCAGTGCCAGAGAATCGCCATCGCAAGGGCTCTGCTGAAAAAAGGCGGAGTGCTTCTTTTGGATGAAGCTACCTCCGCCCTTGACGGCCAGACTGAGCATCGTCTGCTTGAAAATATCTGCAATGCTTATCGCGGAAAAAAGACCATTATCTTCATATCCCACCGCGAAGCCGTAGTCTCTTTTGCAGACAATATTCTCAGGTTCTAGTTTTTACTTGGAGACTTGATTCAAGGCTTTCTCCATTTCTTTCTGAGCCTCTTTCTGTACTGCTTCCTGAACTTTAGGGTCTGAAAGCACTTTGTCTACGTCTTCTAGAGCCTCGTCTAGGCTTTTCTGCAAACCTTTGTAGATCTGCACTCTGGCCTTCAATGGAACCTTGTCTGTCTTGCCTTCCACCTTCTTGTCTATTCTTTCCATAGAGCAGTGGTAGAACTGTCCGCCCTTGATGAAAGACCAGCCGTACATTCCGGTGTAAAGGTCTATGCCAAAGATCTTTCCTCCCTTGCCGGCCTCTATCATCTGGTCAAAGTCTTTTTCCTGAGAGGCTTCTTCAAGAGTGTTCTTTTCCTCAAATCCATAGACGTTTATGCCGTTGTCTGACGCTTTTGCGGTGGCGTCATAGACCTTGCGCACATACTTTATGTATTCGTCTTTAGACAGCTCGTCTGCATCAATTGCAAAGGTTGCGGTAGCTACGTGGCCATCGTCTCCGTAGAAGTCGTATTTGTCTGCTTGAGCAAGCGCAAAGTCTGGCGTAATGTCTGCAAAGTCAATTCCGTAGTTTTTGTGGAAGCAGAACTCGGCAGCTTCTTGGCTGTCTTTTGATCCGGTGAACACTTCTGATTCTTCAGGGCTTTTCCCTTCATCCGGTGCAGCCTTGGAAGATTTCTTTCCGCCGCAAGATGCTATCAACATCGCTGAGACGGCAAACAACATTATAAGATAAATCTTTTTCATATCACGGAAGTCTTGCTATTCAATACCGATAAGTTCCTGAACGAGAGTAGGATTGCCGTCTTCTCCATTAAGAACATTCTTGACTACGCCAATGCCTTTTTTCATCCACATCTTGCAGGTTCCGGCCTGTTTGATATTCATTATGAAATTCACTTCTGAGGTATAGTCGTATTCAAGAACCCAGCAATTGAATTTTCCTGCAGGAGTTTCAATCTCCTCCTTGCCGGTGAATCTTACATTGTGGAAAGTGCCGGTGGTTCCAAGCGCTTCAATCACAATCTTGCTGTCTCCCAGATCTTCTCCAATTTTAGGTTCTTCCGGAATAATAGGGCCGTGTCCTGTAACGCTGAAAGCAGGGCCGTACTGTCCCATCATTGCCTTGGCATTGGTGTGGAAGAGGCCGTCTTCCGTCCATACATCGCATCCTACAGGCTGCTGAGCAACTCCTTTGATTGATTCTATCACCACATTGAAGGTGATGGTGGTCTTTTTGCCTTCGGTTTTGCTTTCAACGATGTGATATTTGAAGATGTCGTTGGCGGTTCCGGTCTGCTTATATGTCAGAACTTTGCCTGGAGTATCACAGAACCAGGTTCCTTTTTCTTTTGCAACCTCTTCTTTCTGTTCTTCGGCTTCAGTGCCGTCTCCGTTATTGTTTGAGTTTGAGCCGCAAGATGCAATCATCATCGCCGAGGCGGCAAGCAGCATAATCAAATAAATCTTTTTCATAGGTGCTAAGTTATTGGTTTTTAATTAATTCTTTCAAGTCCGTCGAGGCTGACTGTCAGTCCTTCGTAGGTTGGGTTGAGAGAGAACTCCAGCACTTCAAATACAGGCCCGTCTGTTATAACCCTGTCTCCGTTCCTGACATAGCCGTACTTGTAGTAAGGCATACCGTTTTCCTTGTCTATCCACATTATGGTCTTGCCATACACCTCTACTGCAATGTTCTTCTCCGTATGTTCCTTGGTGATTATATATGCCGGCCTTTCAAAGACAACAGTGTCTCTGACAACGCATTCAGGGTCATCCTTCTTCACGGTTTTTCCAAATACAGTCTCGCTCATCTGGCTCTTGAGATACTTGTAAATGGCGTCATTTACGCTTGTGAATCCGGTCTTTTCCTTTACAAATCCGTAAGTTCCCTTGTTGCCTATCAGATACTCGGCTCGGGTTGAGTCTGTGCATTCAAAGAGAGTGGTTGTAGGGCTGCCTTCGCTGGTACCGATTACCACATTGCCTTTGCGGGCATAGATCCTGGTGATGCTTTGAGTGCCAACATACATCTTTTCCTTGAGCACAAAGTCATTTTCATACCATTTCTTCGGCTCAACTTTTTCCTCAGCGATTTGCTCAGGCTCAGAAGCGGTTTCCTCTACCGCTGCCTCTGTTTTCTTTTCGCCGGAAGTCTCTTCTGCATTAACTTCATTCTCTGCAGCTTGGCCGCTCTTGCCTGAATTGCCTCCGCAAGCTGCTACCAGTGCCACAGAGGCAGCGCACATAAGAGCTAAATAGATTTTTTTCATAATGGATACTTGTTAATCTTTAGGTATAAGAAAAAAGAAACGGCCATAAAGCATAAACCTTACAGCCGTTCCAATAATAGTTTAATTACTTCTTTATGAACTCAACTCTGCGGTTCTGAGCTCTGCCGGCTTCTGTTGAGTTGTCTGCTACTGGCTCGTGGCTTCCCTTGCCAACTGCCCTGAGGTTGAATTCATCGCATCCCAGCTTAACCAGTTCCTTAACAACTGCTTCTGCTCTTTGCTGAGACAGAGGATCATTAACCTTGTCAGATCCCTGGTTATCGCAGTGGCCCTGAACCTCGAACCTTACGTTAGGGTTCTTCTTCATATAGTCAGCCACCTTCTTGATTTCCTCCATGCTCTCAGGCTTTAGATCTGCCTTTCCGGAAACGAACAGAATGTTGTTTGTAACAAATTTTCCGCTCTCAGCGATGGCCTTTGAAACAGCATCCATATCTGTTACAGTCTGATCATAGAGATCCATAGCGCCTTTGGCATAGCGGAAGTTTGTTACATAATTATTGTTGCCGTTGAATCCGCCCCATTCTGCCTGATGGATTATCATACGCACAGCTGGTCTGCAATTAGGGATGTTAATAACACGCTTGTTGTTAATATAGATCTTTAGGGCACGCTTGTTGAAAGACAAAGCAAAGTGGCTCCAGTCATTCTTCTTCAACTCCCAAGTCTTGCCGTCGCCAGAATCTCTCCAGTCACCTGCGGTAGATATGTAACGGCATGTTACTGATAGTTTGTCATAATATTCGCCAATTCTGATTTCATAAGCATCATCACCCTGCGCATCCTTGAACTCAAGCTCATAGCAGTTGCTAAGTTCTGTCTTAGGGTCGTTCATCCAGAAATCGAACTCTAAAGTGAATACATCCGGGATATAACTCTTTTGATTGGTCATCAGAGGTTCAACCCTTGACCCCGGTTCAAAATGGAGGCACTTAAAACCTTTTAAATTAGCCACATCCGCAGAGCCCTCGATTAGATCCCATTTAGACGGGAACTCGCCCATCTGCTCAGTCTTCAAATCATCTTCAAAGAAAGCAACAGCTCCAGGCACGAAGTCGCTTTGTTCGTATTGAGCTTCAGCAGGGGTATTGTCCGGGCGTTTGGTTCCGCACTGGTCGCAGAACTTTCCGGTGTTACCCTTGTGGCCGCACTCAGGGTTAGGGCAAGTCCAGGTGCCAGGCTTGGCAACTGTTACTTCCTCGCCATCGTCTTCATCCTCGTCGTCACTGTCCTTGGATTTCTTGTCCTTGTCTTTTTTCTTTCCGCTCAGAAGCCCGCCTATGCCGTCAAAAACTTTGTCAACGGCCTGGTCAACGGTCTCTTCGGTCTTGTTCTCGGTTTTGTCCTTAACTGCTTTGCCGATTTTCTTCAGGAATCCTTGAGCATCGGCACCTGCTGCCACAAACAGCAGCATCGCGATGATTAAAGCAAACTTTTTCATACTTGTTGTATTTGATATTAATGATTTTGCGTTTGGATTATGATGTTTTTTATGCGTTAAGTTTTCAAATGTACGAAAAATCTATAACAAATGCCATTCCATAGCCTTCCTGATTAACATTACGGTGCTGGAGCAGCCGAATTTGTCTTTAAGGCGCTTGCGGTACCATTTGATTGTTGGAAGGCTCAGGCACAAGGCCTTGGCTATATCTGGGCTGGTTTTGCCTTCTGCTATCATTTTCAGAATTACGGTTTCTTTTTCCGTAAGTGTAATGTTGTTGGTTGTATCGGCCATACTTAGACAAGTGTTTGTTTTTCAATGCAAAATTCGGGAATCATTTTCTCCCGCGCACCATCCTTTGGGATAGAAAAATCCTTGCGCCCATTATACTTTGGTATAGAAATTAGGGTTTCAGGGAGTTTTGGCGAGAGTTTGCTAAATTTGTGTTGAATTAAACAATTGAGTTTTATGAGAAAGATTGCAGCTGTTGTTTTGGTTCTGTTCTGCTGTTCATCTGCTTTGGCCCAGTATTCAGACCACAGGGGGCACAATACAGATTCATTGGAAAAAGTTGTAGCGGGTTGGACGCCGGAAAAGATAGCTTTGGCCTCTGACGGAGAAATTGACGGCTTGCTTACAGCATACAAAGACTTGATGTGGGGCTATCTGCAGATAAACAGGGAGCGGAGCATGATGTTTGCCCGCAAAACATTGGCACTGAGCCAGGAAAAAGGTTACTGGTTTGCATACTTTGACGCGGCCAAAGTGCTGGGAATGCATTATTATGCGGCGGAACAATGGGACTCGGCGATCTTCTATTACAACAAGTCTCTGGATGCGATAAAGACGATGGAAGGCGGGGCTACAACTCCTCAGCATCCTGAAGGCTATCCACAGTCAACCATAGACGACGCCAAATCTACCCTGTATGGGGCTTTGGGCAACATGTACAATATGATGGATTCCATTCCAAAGGCTATGGACTATTACAAGAAGGCCGGAGAGATTTTTGACAAGTACGGATGGAAGGAAAGCAACGCCATACTTTGGTACAATATGGGAGAGACCTGGCTGGACGAGGGAGATTATTCCCAGGCGGAAGAGTGCTACAACAAGTCTTTGGGCTATGCAAGGGAAAGCGGAGACTCCCTACAAATATCTTCTCCGCTGAAAGGCCTGGGTGCACTGTACCTGGCTCAGGGAAAAACCTCCAGAGCCCTCAAGTGCCTGGAAGAGGCAGACAAGTACTATTCTCTCCACGAAGATCAGGAATTCAGGGCAAGGCTGGAAACCCTGGATGTAATGAGGAAAGTACTGC
Source organism: Bacteroidales bacterium (assembly GCA_016285455.1). GTDB lineage: Bacteria > Bacteroidota > Bacteroidia > Bacteroidales > UBA932 > Egerieousia. Next base: position 235,934 of record JAEEQS010000002.1, on the reverse strand, counting down.
TTCAGCAGAAAAAGCAGCTCAGATGGCTCTTCTGGGGAGCTCTGTGCCTGGTGGCTCTGATGATTGCCCTTATGCTTTACGTAAGAAGAAACGCCCTGCTAAGGCGTAAAAGCGTTGCGGCAGACGAGGTAATAGAAGAAGCCATCAGTGTTATGGAAAAGACCGAAGGCAATTCTTCCGGCCAGGAAGTGGATCTGACGGAAAGGGAACACCAGATACTGCAGCTTATTTCCCAGGGCAAGACAAGTCCTCAAATCGCTGAGAAAATGTATCTTTCTCTTCCTACCATAAAATGGTACCGTAAGAAACTGCTTTCAAAGTTTGAGGCTTCTACCGCTGCAGAACTCGTTATCAAGGCAAAGGAAAAAGGCCTGTTCTAAAAAAGAAAAGACAAGGAAATGAATTTCCTGTCTTTTTCTTTCAATCAATGCTTTTAGAGAGGTTTTGCTCCTCAATTAGGACTAGTATTCGTCTTCGTTGAAAAAGAAGTCTTCCTTGCTAGGATAGTCAGGCCAAAGGTCTTCTATGCTGTCGAATACTTCTTCTTCGTCTTCGATGTCGTTGAGGTTCTCAATCACTTCGTCAGGCGCGCCGGAACGGACTGCATAATCAAGTAATTCACTCTTGGTTGCTGGCCAAGGAGCATCTTCAAGTTTTGATGCTAGCTCTAATGTCCAATACATCTTTCTATCAAATTTGGGGGTGCAAATATAATACTATTTTCTATTCTGCAACATTTTTTTGTTACGGCAGCCAAAATGTTTCGCTGGTGCTGGTGATCGTACAGAAATATCGTGCCAAAGTAAAAAGATAGTCACTCAGGCGGTTGATGTATTTTTTGCACTTGGAAAGATTATCTTCAAGATTTTCATCTGTGGCGTGGAGGTTGACGCAGCGCCTTTCCACCCTGCGGCAGATTGTGCGGGCCACGTGGCAATGGGCGGCCTGGATAGGGGCTCCCGGGATGACGAAGGCCTTCTGCGGCGGCATCTGGCTTGTCATCTGGTCTATTCCGTTTTCCAGGAATTCCGTTTCTGCGTCATCCATAGGCTTAAGAGCCTTGCCTGTGCCCTCTTCCGGCATAGCCAGGAAGGCGGAAACCTGCATCAGAGTCTGCTGGATGCGGAGAATGTCTTTGCGGATGCGCACGGCGGTCTCTGCCTTGTTTGCGGGATTTTCGCTCTCGGCGATGATAAGGCCAAGATAGGAGATCAGCTCGTCTGCGTCGCCGTAGGCTTCAACTCTCGGGTCGTTTTTGAAAACTCGTTTTCCTCCTACAAGGGAAGTGGTTCCCTGGTCTCCGGTTTTGGTGTATATTTTCATAATATGTTGGCTAGTGTTGGGTTAGGATTAACTGTGTCGCTTTCTATTTTCCCGTCGCGGAGACGGACAATTCTCCTGGCAAACTTGGAAATGTCTTCTTCGTGGGTGACGATGATTATGGTGTTGCCCTGCCGCCAGATTTTCTCAAAGATGTTCATAATCTCCACGGAGGTTTTGGTGTCGAGGTTGCCGGTTGGCTCGTCTGCCAGAATGATGGTTGGGTTGTTGATGATGGCTCTGGCGATGGCAACTCTCTGCCTCTGTCCTCCGGAAAGTTCACTAGGCTTATGGTCCATTCTGTCTGAAAGGCCTACAATTTCCAAAGCTTTGGTCCCCTGGGCAATGCGCTCCCTTACCGGCGTGCCGCAGTAAATTAGAGGAAGTGCCACATTCTCAAGGGCAGAGTATCTTGGAAGAAGGTTGAAAGACTGGAATACAAAGCCGATCTGGCGGTTACGCACGTCTGCAAGCTCACTGTCTTCCATCTGGCTTACGTCTGTTCCGCCAAGAATGTATCGGCCGGAAGTAGGGGTATCCAGGCAGCCTAGGATGTTCATCATTGTGGACTTGCCGCTTCCGGAAGGGCCCATTATGGCTATGTAGTCGTTTTTCTTAATGGACAAAGAAACTCCGTCCAGGGCGTTTACTTGCTGAGAGCCGAGGGAGTAGATTTTGTGAAGATCCTCTATCCTTATGACTGTGTTCTGATTATCTGTTTCCATATCTCCATCTCCTTATCTTTCCAATGGTTTAGCTTTAAGCTAGACGGCTGAAGAATAACTTGAGCGCATCTATCAGAGCCTCAAGGGCTTTGGTGCTCTCCCACTTGGATGTGTCTTCCTCTCCAACCCTGTTGGAAACACTGCGGAACTCCATAAACTTGACGTTCTCGTTGAGGCAAACGTAGAAGAAGGCGGCGCCTTCCATTGATTCTATGTGGGCAGAGTATTTGTCTTTGAGCATCGCGATGGTTTTGCCGTTTCCGGTAATTGTCTGGACGGTAACGCCTGTCGCTCTTTTGAAATTGGATGCAATATCGTTGAAGAAATCCGGAAGCGGAAGCATCTCCAAAGCTCCGTCTTTGAACGGGAAGAGGTTGGCGTCCAGAGTTTTGGCGTCGAACAGAGATTGGAATCCGTATGCGGTCATAAAGCCAAGGTCTCCAAAGAACTCCTTCTCAATCAGGGCGACGCTTCCTATCGGGAACTTTTCAAGGTCGTAGCTTCCGGCAATGCCTATGTCTATGGCCAGAGAGTAGCGGTTACCTTCCGATTCTGCTTCCACCAGCTTTTTTGCTATGCGGTAGCAGGCAGATGTGGTGCCTATTCCGGTAAGCAGGAAATCTACCTGGATCTTGCCTGCAAGCTTGCTTTCATAAAGGCGAAGAGCCTGGGTGGCGCTGTCCAATTCTTCTTGTTCGGCGGCGCAAATCAGAATTCTCATATTGTCCGTTTCCATCGTTCTGTCTGTTAGCGGTTTAATGTTAGTGAAGCGTAGAACCTATAAGTCGGAGGAACTCCTCTCTGGTCTTGCGGTTGTTAAGGAAAGCTCCCGTAAAGGCGGATGTAGTGGTCACTGAGTTCTGTTTCTGGACGCCGCGGATCTGCATGCACATATGGGCAGCCTCAATCACCACGGCCACTCCCAGCGGCTTGAGGGTTTTCTGTATGCAGTCTCTGATCTGAACCGTAAGCCTCTCCTGAACCTGAAGCCTGCGGGCGTAAGCGTCTACCACTCTCGGGATCTTGCTAAGGCCGGTAATGAATCCGTTTGGAATGTAGGCCACGTGAGCTTTGCCGTAGAAAGGCAGAAGGTGATGCTCGCACATCGAATACAGTTCTATGTCTTTTACCAGAACCATCTGCTGGTATTCTTCCTTGAACATAGCGCTCTTGAGAATTGCCACAGGATCAATCTGATAGCCGTGCATCAGAAACTGCATGCTTTTGGCTACTCTCTCAGGAGTTTTAAGCAGACCTTCTCTGGAAGAATCTTCTCCAATAAGGTCTAGGATTTCCTTGTAGTGAGCAGCCAGTTTACTTGTTGTTTCAGGCGTGAATATTTCCTTTTTCTTGTATGTCATTTTTCAGCTTCTTTTCAAACAGTGCGCTAAGTTAATAAATATAGGTCAATAAATACTATATTTGCAACTATGGAAGAGTCAAAGAACAAGCCAAGGATACTGGTGGTAGATGATGAAGAAGACATCTGCGAAATTCTCCAGTACAATCTCGAAAGGGCCGGTTACCAGGTCAAGACATCGCTGAGCGCAGAGGAAGCTCTTTCCCAGATAGCTGCGCAGAAGTATGATCTTTTGCTGCTGGACATTATGCTAGGCGGAATCAGCGGCCTCAAGCTGGCAAAGCTTCTCAGGGAAGACTACAAGAGCAACGTTCCTATAATCTTTGTAACGGCTCTGGACACGGAAGATGATATCCTCAAGGGATTCAGCACGGGCGGAGACGATTACATCTCCAAGCCTTTCTCCGTGAACGAAGTAGTAGCAAGAGTAGGAGCCGTGCTTTCCCGCAGCGGGCGCAGGCTTCAGGGAGATGCTGCCTCTTCTTCATCCTGGAAAAGGGCGGATTCAGGAAATGCGGTTCAGCCGGCGGCGGAAGATCAGGAAAGCCAGACATTCTTTGACTTTGGAATTTTGAAGGTGGATGCGGCTGAAAACCACGTTGTTGCAAACGGAACAGAAGTGTTCCTCACACGCAAGGAGCTGGACATTCTTCTTCTTCTTGCGCGTGGCTCAGGAAAGATTTTCTCCAGAGAAGACATACTAAAAAAAGTGTGGAAAGAAGACGGCTTTGTTCTTCAGAGAACGGTTGACGTGCACATTGCCCGTCTAAGGAAAAAACTCGGCAAGGCCGGTGAACTGATCCAGAACCGTTCCGGCTACGGCTATTGCATCCAGAAGCCTCACTCCGGCCAAGATAAATGAAGAGACTCGAACTCAAATACCGCTATAGGCTTGTAATCTACCTGCTTATACTGTTAACCCTTGTGGCGCTGTTCTTTGTTCTTTATGTATCCAGACAGAGCAGAAGCTACAGCATTTCCGCTCTCCAGAAGGAACTCCGCGATGCTGTTGTTTTTGTTGACGACAGTCTTGCGATGGGGCGCAAAGCAGAAAGCATAATCCTCGATGGCGGAATAGGATTTACCTTAGTAGACACTCTGGGAGAAGTTTTATACGACTCTCGCCAGAAAGATATTTCTGTGCCCGACAACGTTCTGTCTGCCACAGAGATAGCTAATGCCCTGTCTTCCGGGGAGGGGAGCGCGCTGAGGAGTTCTGTTGGTGAGCCTGATGCTGAATACCTGTATTACGCAAAGCGTGTTGGAAACCGCATCATCCGCTCCTATTCAAAATTCGAGATAAATCGCCCGGCCCAGGTTGAAAAAGACAACACTTATTTCATTTTAATCGCCATTCTTCTTATAGCCTTGATAGCCACCTTTGTGTATGTACTCAGAAGATTGTCTAAGCCGCTTAGTACCTATAGCCAGCTGGTCGGGGCCATCAAAGACAACGGCAACAAGCTGGGAGAGATAAAATTCGGCAACGACGAACTTGGAAATGTAGGGCGTGAGATAGCTTCAACATTCAGCCAGCTTGAACAGGCTAAAAAATTCAAGCAGCAGCTAAGCCACAACATAGCGCATGAGCTGAAGACTCCTCTGACAGGCGTAAGAGCCTATCTGGAGACAATCATCAATTCAGAGGATATGACAGCTGAACAGATGAGAAAGTTCGTGGGCAAGGCCTATAGCCAGACCATCCGCCTGTCTGACCTCGTGGATGCTGTTTCCACCATAAACAAGCTGGATGAGTCTTCCGAACTTGGCAAGTCAGATGAAGGACTTTACAAGATAGAGGAAGTTAACATCAAGAACTGCCTGGACGACATACTGGAAGAAATAGGCTACAAGCTAGAGAAAAACAACATAATCTTTACCCCGAGAGTCAGCAGCCGCCTGAAGATAAACGGAAACTACAATCTCATATATTCTCTATTCAAGAACCTGATAGACAACTCTATAGAGCACGGAGGGCCTGGCATTCAGATCAGTCTTGTAGGCGGAATAGAGCAGCCTAGCGGAGAGGGCGGATACAAGATAAACTTCTCTTACACCGATACCGGAAAAGGAGTTCCCGCCGAGGCTCTTGACAGGATCTTTGAAAGGTTCTATCGCGTAGAGGAAGGCCGCACCCGCCGTACTGGAGGAAGCGGACTGGGTTTGTCTATCGTCAAGAACGCCGTGTCTTTCCACAAGGGAACAATAACCGCCTCCGAAAGAGAGGGAGGCGGCATTGTGTTCAAGTTCAGTCTGTATTCTCTTGACAAGGAGGCCTAGAACCAGATATCTATCCTGCCTACTTCTTCTCCCTTTGCCCCAGCCTGGACTATCATCACTTTCTTTCCGGTCTTGCTTTCAACAATTGCAGGCTGTTTGATGAATGTATGAGAATGTCCTCCGATTATTATATCAACTCCTTCAGTGTTGGCGGCAATTAGCTGGTCAGAAGGATTCTGCTGCGTTCCATCGTTGAACCCGCAATGTGTCAGCAGGATAACAAGGTCGCATTTCTCTCTGTTGCGGAGTTTCCGTGCCAGGCGGTTGACTATCTTGTAAGGATGCTGGTATTTCATTTTGCCCAGTCTTGAAGGGCTGACCAGGCTGGCAAGCTGTACGCTCAGGCCTATGATTCCAATCCTCTTTCCGCCTCTTTCCACAATGGCATAAGGAGGTATCAGTCCTTCCAGAGCAGTGCCTTTAAAGTCGTAGTTTGCGTTCACGACCGGAAAGGCTGCCATCTTGATTCTTCTGGCAAGTTCCTCCTGTCCGTTGTCGAATTCGTGGTTTCCGAAAGTGGCCACATCTACCTTCAGCGCGTTCATAAGTTCCACTTCCACATCTCCCCTGAAAAGAGTGAAATACGGAGTTCCCTGTGAGAAATCTCCGGCATCCAGAAGAATCACGTTCTTGTTCTCCGCCCTGACCTGATTGATGTATTTTTCTCTGCGTACCACTCCGCCAAGACCTTTATAGTTTCCGGAAGCAAGAGGTTCTATCTGGCTGTGGGTGTCGTTGGTGTGAAGAATCACAAGATCCTGCCCCTGGGCTGAGGTAAAAGCAAGGAGCAATGCTGCAAAAAATGTCAATGTCTTTTTCATAATCATTTCTCCTTGTTTTCAACAATCAGCCTGGAGTCTTTGGCCGTTTCTATATTCTTGCCTTTTGCTGTAAGGTCCAGGATATACTCAATGAATATATCCATCAGTTTCTTGTGGGTTTCAATCAGGTAGTTGCTTCTTTTCAGCGGATAGAGGTTGTCTCCGCCGTTATAGAGGAAGTCTATCGTGGCTATCACGTACTTGCGGTTTTCGTCTAGCGGCTTTCCGCCAATCAGGCATTCCTTGACGGTGTTGCCGTCTATATGAAGCTTTACGTTGCTCATCGCCTGGCCCCTTGTCTTGGCAAAGAATTCCATCAGCTCTTTCACGTCCTTTCCTTCCATCTCCTCAATAACCAGGAAGTTGTCGAACGGGAAGATGGAGAGAATATCATACCTGGAGACATTGCCCTTAGGCATTTCCGTGCGCATTCCGCCAAAGTTCATCAGGGCGAAGTCTATCTTTATATTTTTGTTTATATCTGTTCTGGAGGTGGTGTCTAAGTACCTCTGCGCATATTCCAGATAGGCATCCGTGGCCCAGTTGGACAAAGGGGATTCCGGATAGCCTCTGTTCAGGCCGGCGGGGCAGAAGCCGATAGGGTCTGAATACTTGTCAACCTCCGGCTTGTACTTGGCTATGATTTCCTGAGTCTTGAGATCATCTCCCTTCTGGGGATCGAAACGGGAGTTGATGGTTGTTGTTGTCCAGGTAATCTTGCTGATAGACTTGTTGTTAAGCTGCACCGAGGTGTACTCCGCCTTTTTCACCCTCTGGGCCTGAAGGCTCAGCGATGCAATGGGCAGAAGAGCAAGGCACAGCAGTATTTTGAGAGAGCTTTTCATATCGCTGAGTCTAGTCTTTGAACTTCATCCATTTGAAGATTTCCTTCCATCCGGCCTTCTTGCCGTAGGAGAGGATTCCGATGCGGTAAATCTTGCCGCTGATCCATCCCATAAGCAGGAACGTTCCGGCCAGAAGGGCGATAGAAAGCAGATACTGCCATGTTGGAACGCCGTAAGCGAACCTTGCCACCATTACCATAGGAGATGTGAACGGAATGATTGAGCCCCAGACTGCGATTGTGGAGTTAGGATTCTGGAAGGCGCTCATCATTATGAATAGTCCTATGATAAGCGGAATGGTGATTGGCCAGAGCAGCTGCTGAGTGTCAGCCTGGTTGTCTACACAGGCTCCCACCGCCGCAAACATGCTGGCATAGAGCAGATAACCCAAGATAAAGTAAATCAGGAACGTTCCTATTATTCCAAGAATGTTCATCTGCTTGAGAGTATTCAGGATAGGGGCCATTGCATTCATTCCTTCCGAAACAGCTGATGAATCTGCCTGAACTGCTGCCTCGTCTATTCCAAGAGCAGACAGATCTGCGGCGCCGCCACCTATGCCGGCAGGAGCTACTTGGGCCTGGGCGCTTTGCTGAGCCAGAGAAGCGGTGCTTCTTCCGGTAAAGACAGAAACTGCCGTAACAATCAGGAACGTAAGAACTATCCATGCCACAAACTGAGTCAAGGCCACAAGTGCTATGCCCACTATCTTGCCAATCATCAGCTGCATAGGCTTGACGGAAGAAACAATCACCTCTATGATCCTGTTGTTCTTTTCCTCAATCACTCCCTGCATAACCATGCTTCCGAACATAAATATGAACATATAGATTATGAAGCTGGAAATGTAGCCGATTGCCATATATGCACCTACGGAAGTTTCCTTGCCTTCTTTGTCATCATCTCCTACCTGAAGAGTCTTGACGTGGGAAGTGTTGCGGATGTTTTCCATAACCTTGTCGAGGTCAGGGATGTCGTAAGATGCCAGTTTGTTGGCTGAGAGTATCTGATTTACCTGACTCTGAATCTGGTCTTTGAGAGAGATGCTAACCTGCTCCTTGCAATAGATGGCAACGTCTGCGTTGTTGAGAGAATCCAGTTCAGAAATCTGAAGCAGAGCGTAATATGTTCCGGAAGAAGGAAGGTCTTCCTTGATCTTGTCTGCAACAGAACTTTCCACTATGCTGTATCTTATGTTCTCCTTGTCTTCAAGTTTTTGGGCCACCACTCCGGAGGCATCGCTTACAGCAATAGTTCTCACCTTGTTATCTGATGAGTACATTGCGATAAGCATAGGCACCACAATCATCGTGGCAAACAGTATCGGCACCAGCAGAGTTCCTATGATGAAGGACTTTTTCTTTACTCTGGTGGAGTATTCTCTGGCGATTATGATTCCTATCTTGCTCATAGTCTTGAAGTTTTAGAGTCCGACTTGTAATCTTCTATGCTCTGCGAAGTGGCTCCTCCGCTTTCTCCAACGAGCTTTATGAAGATCTCGTTCATCTTTGGCATCAGAGGCTGGAAGGAGATGATGTCTGTCTTGTCTGCAACGCTTCTGAGAAGGTCTCTCCTGCTTACGCCGGGAGCGACTTCCAGAATGCTCTTCACATAATCTTTGACATTTTCCGTTGAAACCACAGAGAAAATTCCATCTGCGCTTTCAAGACAAGGCTCATCCTGCGAAGGGCTGTAGCAGACTTCTACACGGTTGTGCCCGTGCTCCTTGCGGATCTGGTCCACGTTGCCGGTAATAATCAGCTTTGCCTTGTTAATCAGAGCAATGTCATCGCAGAGCTCCTCCACAGATTCCATATTATGCGTAGAGAGAATGATGGTGCAGCCTTCGCTTTTCATCCTGAGAATCTCATCGCGGATGAGGTTAACATTTATAGGATCGAATCCAGAGAACGGCTCATCCAGAATCAGAAGCTGCGGCTTGTGCAAAACGGTGGTGATGAACTGTATCTTCTGGGCCATGCCCTTGCTGAGCTCTTCCACCTTCTTGTTCCACCACGGCTGGATGCCGAACTTCTGGAACCATTTCATAAGCTCACGCGTGGCATCTGTTCTGCTGAGGCCTTTCAGCCTTGCCAGATATACTGCCTGGTCTCCCACTTTCATCTTCTTGTAAAGTCCTCTTTCTTCAGGCAGATAGCCAATTCTTTCAATGTCCTCCAGCCGGAGTTCCTTGCCACCTAAAAGCACCCGTCCTTCAGTAGGCAGGGTAATGCGGTTGATAATCCTTATCAGGGTAGTCTTTCCTGCTCCGTTAGGGCCGAGAAAGCCAAAGATCTTGCCCTGGGGAATATCCAGATTTATATGGTCCAGGGCAGTAAACTTGCCGAATTTCTTGACCACATTTTCACAACTGATAAAACCCATCTTTCTGTATTTAATGATTAATAATAATCTTGCTAAATCTCAAGCGGCAAATTTACACAAAAACATCTATTTCATATAGGGATGAAGCCTGAGAGTGTCTTCCGGGGAGAGTATGTTGTTTTGGCAGAGATTCTTGAGGGTGCAGTTTTCTTTTCCCTGAGACTGGATGAAAAGCGCTATGCCCCTGGCGTTGTATGCTCCGATGTATGGATGACGCCTCAGGAATTTTTCATCTTCCTCAGCGATGGAGAATTTCTTTACTCCTGAAGGATGCACGAACACCTGGTCTTTTATCCTGTCGAACTTTTCCTGGTCCATCCCCCTGATTTCCAGCAGCTGATTAATGCTGGAAAAACTGCCAAGAGCCTTGCGGTAAGAAAGGATAGCCTTGCAGAAATACTGGCCTATTCCCCTTACGGAAATCAGCGCTGCGCTGTCTGCTTCGTTGAGATCTATGCAAACCTTTTCCCTTGAGGGGCTCCATTCTCCGCTATTATTTGACACGCTTTCTTTGCTCTTTACTTTATTTTCAGAGACCTTCTCTTCTTTCCGGATTTTTGGCTGAGAGGTCTTGACGGAATGTTCAGGCGGAGGGGATTGAGAATAATTTTTGCGTTCAGATTGTTGCGGTATGGAAATGTATGGGGCAAGTTCCTCGTATTTCTCAGGGCTTACTGTATACATCTTTGAGAAATCTTCCCTCTTGCGGAACCGTCCGCCTTTTTCCCTGTAGTGGATTATGGTCAGAGCCTGCTTGCGTGAAAAGCCCAGTCTCTGGAGGCTGTTTAGGCTTATGGTGTTGGGATTAAAATTAAACAACTCCGTTTTGCGCTTTCCCGAATCTCCATCAGCATTTGTTGAGAATCGTTGCCCTGGACTGGAGCCGTCTGCGTTCCTGTCTCCAGAGCATTTATGGAGAGTGAATGTAACGGTCTGAAATACAAACAACAGAGCCATCATCGCGATAACTCCCCTTGCTGTTGTGTCGCTGATTTTGCCGGAAGATCTTTCTTTTTCAGATCTCTCCCTTCTTTTCTTTTCGTCTGAGTTTTCCGTCCCTCTTCTCCAGAAACTCATCCTTTCCCAAATCTTTCTCCTCATCTTTCCCATTTTCTTTCCCTTCTAAAATAACTACGATTTCGCCTTTCGGCTCAACTTCGGTGAACCAAGAAACAAGTTCATGAAGAGTGCCTCTTCTGCACTCGCTATGTATTTTGCTAATCTCCCTGCATACGGCCGCTCTGCGGAGTCCTCCTGCAAACTCTTTGAGAGATTCCAGGAGTTTGAGCAGCCTGTAAGGGGATTCGTAAATGATTGACGTGACGGGGTTTTCTGCTACTTCCCTGATCCTTGTCTGGCGGCCTTTTTTCTGCGGAATAAAGCCCTCAAAGCAGAAACGGTCGCTTGGAAGTCCGCTCATTGTAAGGGCTGGAACAAAGGCGGTTGCTCCTGGGAGGGCCTCCACCTCTATGCCGTTTTCTATACAGGCTCTGGTTACAAGGAATCCAGGATCAGAAATTCCAGGGGAGCCGGCATCTGTAATTAGCGCTGCATTCTGACCATCCAGAATCTTTCCGCAGATAGAATCGGTTCTCTTGTGCTCATTGAACTTGTGGTAGCTCTCCATATGAGTGGAAATGCCATACTTTTTCAGAAGCACGCTGCTGGTGCGGGTGTCTTCCGCATAAATTACATCCACGCTTTTGAGCACGCTTAATGCCCTGAGAGTTATGTCCTCAAGGTTTCCCACGGGAGTGGGCACAAGATATAGCTTTCCCTTCTCCATTAATTGCGGAACTTGCGCCTGATGTGCATATAAAGCCTGTATACGGTGTCGCTGTCTTCCTTCCATTCAGGATGAGCCTGGCGGAAGAACTGGACTATTGCCTTGAAGTTAGGCATTGAGTCTATTTCGGTCATCTGGGAGTTGAAAAGCGCAGGGTCTGAATGGAACAGCTCCCTTACGAACTCAAGCTTGTCGTTGATGCCCATTGTGCCCAGAATGTCGTCTACATATTCTTGAGGATAATCATATTCCCAATCGTACCAGTCTTTTCCCTTTTTCTCAGCGACAGATTTTACCGGTTTTTCTTCGACGGTATTCTCTGCCTCCTCTTCCTTTATTTCAACTTCTTCTGGCTCAGCATCTTCCTCTTCAGAAACTTCTTCAGGATTCTCATCACTTTCATCACCTTCCTCCTCTACAGCCTCTTCCGATTCGGTCTCTTCAACTGAGAACTCTTCTTCATCCTCCTCAAAACTGTTGTCTACAAGAGAGTCAAATACCGGTTCAGGAATAGGGCTGGTCTCGTCGGCAGACAGGATTGGCTCCTCGTCCTGAGTTTGGGAAAGGGCATCCACTTTATCGTCTATGGAATTCAGGCGTGAGGAAAGATGGTCAATTCTGTCGCTGAGAGAAGAAATCATCTTGGCGATTTCTTCCAGTTTTTCTTCCAGGGCAATTGCCAGACTATCCTTATTGTCAGCCTGATTCAGTTCGTATTGCTTGAGCGTTTCTGCGAGTGCGGACAGCAGTCCCTTTTTCTCTTCCATAAATTTTCCTAAATTTGTAAGTGCAGTACAAATTTAAGAAAAATGTTTCTAGAAAGTCCAAAACAGTCTGGTTGGCTAGAGGTTATCTGCGGAAGTATGTTCTCCGGCAAGACGGAAGAGCTTATCAGGAGGCTAAAGAGGGCTAATTTCGCCCGTCAGAGAGTGCAGATTTTCAAGCCGGGAATAGATGTACGCTATTCAGAGACGGATGTGGTCAGCCATGAGGGCAAATCCATCCAGTCCATTACTGTAGACTCTTCACAGAACATTCTTCTGTACGCCACTGATGTGGATGTGGTAGGAATTGATGAAGTCCAGTTTTTTGATGATGGAATAGTAGACGTTTGCAATATGCTCGCAGACAAAGGCGTAAGGGTGATAGTGGCAGGCCTGGATATGGACTATCTGGCAAAGCCTTTCGGGCCTATGCCTGCTCTTCTTGCAAGGGCTGAATACATAACTAAAGTTCACGCCATCTGCGTAAAGTGCGGCCAGCCGGCCCAGCACTCCCACAGGCTTCCGACAGTAAAAGGAGCCGGCGCAGACGAGCAGGTACTTATCGGTGAAATGGACAAATACGAGCCGCTGTGCCGGCACTGTTTCAACGCTGCCCTCAAGGCCGAGGGCAAACTCTAATTATTATTTCTTGTAGTCGCGGGCTGCGAGCATGTTCTTTGGATTGAGGGCCTCGTCTAGCTTTGCTTTGGTCATAACCTTCTGTTCCAGAACGATGTCGTAAACGCTGCGGCCGGTCTGCTGAGCCTCTTTGGCAATCTTTGTGCTGGCCTTGTATCCGATGTAAGGGTTGAGGGCCGTAACGATGCCGATGGAGTTCTTTACCAGATCCATGCAGTGGTCTGGGTTAGCAGTGATGCCGTCTACGCACTCTACTCTGAGAGTGTTCATTACGTTGCTCATCCAGGTGATGCTCTCTGTGATGCACTGAATGATAACAGGCTCCATAACATTGAGCTGGAGCTGGCCAGCCTCGGCTGCAAAAGCAACAGCGGTGTCGTTTCCGATTACCTTGAAGCAAACCTGGTTGGTGACTTCAGGGATTACAGGATTAACCTTGCCAGGCATAATGGAAGATCCAGGAGCCTTTGGAGGAAGGTTGATTTCTCCGAGACCGCATCTAGGGCCGGAAGCCAGCAGACGAAGGTCGTTGGCAACCTTTGACAGTTTTACAGCAAGACGTTTAACAGCTCCGTGATATCCTACATAGCCAGCAGTGTCTGGAGTAGCGGCAACGAGGTTCTTTGCAGCATAGAAAGGCTCGCCGGTAAGTTCAGCTAGTCTCTTGCAGCAGAGCTTAGTGAATCCTGGGGTTGCGTTGATGCCGGTTCCGATAGCTGTACCGCCCATATTGATAGCGTAGAGCTTCTTCTTGTTGTACTCGAGGTTCTCGATTTCCTCTTCCAGAGAATCGGCGAAAGCCTTGAACTCCTGGCCCAAAGTCATAGGAACAGCGTCCTGAAGCTGGGTTCTTCCCATCTTGATGATCTTGTCAAACTCCTTGGCCTTAACCCTGAAGGATGCGATGAGAGCCTTGAGGCTTTCTATAAGCATCTTGTTCATTCTCACGATGGTAAGGTGGAGAGCTGTTGGGTAGGCGTCGTTGGTAGACTGAGCGCAGTTGATATGGTCGTTAGGAGAAACGGTCTTGTAGTCTCCTCTTTCCTTGCCCATAATCTCAAGGGCGCGGTTTGCGATAACTTCGTTGGCATTCATATTAACTGAAGTGCCTGCGCCACCCTGCAGCATATCAATAGGGAAGTCCTGATGCATCTTGCCTGCGATGATTTCCTTGCAAGCCTTTTCTACAGCCTTGGTAATCTTGCTGTCTACAACTCCGAGCTGGTTGTTAGCCTGGATTGCAGCCAGTTTCACGTAAGCGATAGCGATCACGAAATCAGGATAGTCGCACATCCTGACACCTGAGATCTTGTAGTTGTTCAGCGCTCTCTGAGTCTGAACGCCGTAGTATGCTTCTGCCGGAACCTTGAGTTCACCCAGAAGGTCTGATTCAACTCTGTACTTCTTAGTTGCCATGTTTTTAAATATTAAATTTGATAAAATTCTACTTATAATCTTTTTTGAAGATTACAAAAGTAATTAAAATTTGATAGATATCAAATAAACATTTAAGCTACTTGTTAATGTAGCGGTAGGAGAAGCAGGCTGTGATGAAATAGAAGATTGCCTGAGCCCAGAGACTGATGAATTCCGGCCGTATGACGGCAAAGTCTGCTCCCATGCAATTTAGCTTGACATAGCCTTGAACGCCAAAGGTTCCAGGGAAGATATATGAGAAATACTTCCAGAAAGAAGGGAAGCTGGAAACCGGCCAGGTAAGTCCGCTCAGGAAAAGCAGTATCACGCTGAAGAACAGGAACATTACCATTCCTGTCTCTCTGTTGCGGATGAAGACGGCGCAGGTCTGGGAGAAAAAGATTGTGGCCAGAAGGAACGGAACCATAAGCCTATATATGTCCCAGGCAGAAGCATAGTGAGGAAGGCCGAATATCCTTGGAACCAGAATGAGAATGTATGAACCTATTACAAGGTAAATCAGGAAGTAGGCGAAGCCCTGCCCCCAGATATATCGCTGAACTTTCTTTTTGGATGGAGATTCCTCGGCGCTGAGCTTGTGGTTTGCGTTTTCCTCTCTTCTTGTCCCCGATACCATTCCAATGCCGAGGAAAAGGAGCTGATGGATGATGAGCACCAGCACTCCCGGAACAAAGAAGCTGGCAAAGCCGTTGCCCTCGTTGAAGAGAATATTCATCTTGTTTCTCAGAGGTTCTGTGCTGGTCAATGCTTCCTGTTCTGTAAGGCCGTCAGCCTGGAGCCTGGCTATGGAAATGTTTTTTCCTTCATCCAGCATAACATAGTTGCAGGCAAGGGCTATGTTCTTGTAGATGAAGAAGGTGGCCATATTGATGTAGAGAGAGACCGTGGTCTGTTTTCCGGTCTGGATATCTTTGCTAAAATCTTTAGGAATGACAATAATTCCGTGGATTTGTCTTCTCTTCATCCTGGAAATGGCGTCATCCATATTGACGCAGGATTCCAGGGCGATTTCCCTTGTGGCGTCTATCTTGGATGCAAAGCGGCGGCTGTAGGAAGTGCCGCTCTCGTCTATGATTCCAACAGGAATTTCATCTACGCTTTCATTGAGATAAACGGTGCTGTAAAGAAGAGGGTAGCCCAATCCGGCAATGATAAGGATCAGCAGCACGCCGCTATCGGTAAAGATGGTCTTCATCTCCCTCCGAGTGATGGCGGTAAGCTGCGAAAGCACTTCTTTCAGATATGTGAAGACAGATCCTTTCATCTCTTATTTGGTTGGGTAATTGAGTTTTACCATAGCGTCCTTAAGCCTTCCCAGAATGAGGAAAGGAAGGAAGAAGAATATGCACATTCCCAGCATATTAATCCAGCAGTCTCTGATACCGGAATCCAGCATTGCCCACTTGACGTAAATCAGGTAATATTGCCTCAGAGGGAAGAGCTGGGCGAATCCCTGCATAGGAGCAATCATCATCTCTACAGGGTAGGTCATTCCGCACATAGAGAGCGCCAGGATAGAGTAAAGTGAAGCGGCGCTGAGGGCGTCTCTTAAGACAGGGAAAAGTCCAATGAAAAATATTCCAACGGCGTGTGACGCCAGAACCAGCATCGTTATATTCAGAGCCATTACCCAGGCCGGTCCCAGAAGTGGGAATCCGAAAATCCTGTATGCCAGAACCACAAATGAAAGTCCTAGTAGAAGGTAGATCAAAAAGTATGGTAATAGCTTTCCTATCAGAGCGTTAACTATGCTGCCGCCGGCTTTTTCCAGAAGGTCCGGAGTGGTTTTCTGCTTGAGTTCGAATCCTATGGTAAATACCGTCATCACAATGATGCAGAGGCTTAGGATTCCAGGCCATATTATGGATATGAGGTAGATGGCGTAGCTGCTCCACGGGTTGCATATGCTGTGGGTGTCTAGGGTTATAGGCTGGAGCTGCGGCATTATGTCCGCTTCAGGAACTCCCTTGGTTCGCATCGTTGTCCTTCTTACTCCTGCGTTGAGCACATTGGCTATCTGGAAGAAGTTCCTGTAGGCAAGCGTGCCAGGAACCATATAAGACTCTGTGTAATAGACAGGAACGGTTGGCCTCAGGCCGTTAACCACATTAACGTACAGGTCTTCAGGAAATTCGATGAAGCCGTAGATTTCTCCTCTCTGCATAGCCAGGCGGGCGTCGTGGTAGCTGCCGTAGCGGTGGGCTATCTCTATGCCCTGCATGGCTTCTATCTGCTTGATGGCATTGCGTGAAAGATAGGAGTCGTCTTTGTCTACAACTCCCACGGGAACTCTCTGAGGGAGGCCCTGGTACATCAGTGATACAAAGAAAATGGCGCAGAATGCGAGTACCAATATGGTGCCGTACAGGTAGATAGGCCTGTTCAGCATGATATTGCCTTCTCTGACGAAAACGTTGAGAATGCAACTCAGCATATTGGAACTCTTTCTCATTTTCCTCAGCGATGGATTATTTTACGATTGCGCTCATTCCTGCCCTCAGATGAGGTATCGCTGAGACAGGCCTTGCCCTTACTTCAAAGGTCTTGGCGTCGAATTCTCCGCTTGCCTTGGTTGGTTTCCAGGTAGCAAAGGAGGCCATTACGTTTATGAAATATACTTCTGCCTGATAAGTTTCATCTCCAAGGGCCGGAATCTTGACGTTGATCTTACTTCCCATAGTTATGCCCTTGAGCATATCTTCCCTGATGTTGAAGGAGAACCAAACATCGTTGATGTCTGTAACTGTCATAATAGGAGCTCCCTGGCCTACAAGTTCCCCGACCTTAGGGAACACTTCAGTAATGACTCCAGTGATAGGGGAAACCAAGTTGATTTCATCTATGTAGGAGTTGACCTGGTCTACGCTTGCGTTGGCGGCATCAACGGCGGCCTGGGCTGCCATTTTGTCTTCTGCCTGAGCTCCGTTCTTTGCCAGGTTGTACTGGCTGAAGGCGGCTTTTTCAGTTGCAACTGCGGCGTCGTACTGGGCTTTGGCTTCATCTCTCTTCTGGGCGGATACAACTTCCTGGCGGTAAAGGTTTTCTACCCTCTCGTAAGACTTGCGGGCAATGTCCACTCCCACTTTGGCTTTCTGCCATTGCTCAAAGGCTCCTTCTACCAGCTCGCTGCGGGCGCTTCCGCTGGCTTTTGCTCTCTGGGCTCTTGCAGCGCGGCTCTGGGCGTTTGCCTGAACAATTTTGGCCTGGAGTTCAGGGCTGTCAAGGCGCACTACAATCTGGCCTTTGCTTACGGTGTCCCCTTCCTGGTAGAGGAGCTGCTCTACTCTTCCTGCTACCTTGCCGGATACTCTGTATTCGCGGGCTTCTACTGTGCCTTGGATGGTGAGTTTCTGGGTGGAGGAGGTGAGCCATCCGATTACTACCAGTACTATGATTACAAGTAGCAGCGCTGCCAGTCCTACCAGCAGGCTTATGGTGCTTTGCTCTAACTTCTTCATATGCTATTACCTTTTAAATATCTTCTTTTAATCCGCGGCAGTTGTGCCTTTCGCACCACGCTCCGCTATGTGCTTCAAGGCAAACTTGCCGCTTCTTTTCTGCTGCTATTCAGTTCTTTTAAGGTTGCTCTGGCCGATGGCTTTGCGCAGGTAGAGCTCGCAAAGGCGGGTATCTATGCCGGCGTCGATTTTGTCGGAGTTGGCACTGATCCAGGCGGTCTGGGCGGCAAGGAGATCTGTGAGGCTGATCAGGCCTTCCTTGTAGGAGAGCTCCGCAAGGCGGAGGTTCTCTTCAGCGGCGCTGATGTTACTCTCTGCGGCCTCGAGTTTCTTGTTGGCTTCTCTGACCTTGAAGTTGGCTTGGGTAACCTGCAGATTAATAAGTTCCTTAGCCTCATCTATGCGGTGGCGGACCATCCTTTCTTCGCTCTGTGCTGCCTTGAGGGTGTAAACCCTGTCGCCGAAGTGGAAAATCGGGATTGTGATGGCTACTCCTGCAGAAAACATACCCTTGAACTTTTTCTCGAATCCGTTAAAGGTATTCGGGTTGGTGGTCAGATAGTTGGCGGAGGCGGCTATGTTGGGCAGGAAACGGCTGCGGGCAATGTTAACCTGGCTGTGGCTTATCTTGCTGAGGTTTTCCAGTTCTCTAATTTCAAAGCGGTTGTCTATTGCCTGAGCTCTGTTGTAGGCTGGATCGAGTTCCTGGGCTTGGTTTGGAGATATGTCTTCATCTGCAAGGCCGAAGTCTCCGTCAAGATCCAGGCCGCAGACTCTGAACAGGGCCATCTTGGAAAGGGCCACTCCGTCTGTTGCTCTGGTAAGTGCCAGATTGGCTTCGTTGAGCTTGACCTTCACGTTCAAAAGGTCTCCTTTAGTTGCGACACCCTGGTCTATGGATGCCTGAACGTTTTTCTCCAGTTTTTCAAGAAGCTCTACGTATTTTTCTGCAAGCTTTTTCTTGTTAATCAGCGATACGGTTTGCCAGTATGCCTGATCTACGGAAATTATAAGCTCTTCCTGATTGTTGTCTGTCTGGAGGCGGGCCATATCTTCCGTTGTCTTGGCTATGTTGTAAAGTTCGCGGATTTTTCCGCCCAGATATATTGGCTGGGTGAAGCCTATGCCAGCGGCAAAGACGTTATGGACATCAAAAGTCATTTCGCTCTTGGGCAGATAGGCGTATTGCTTCCACTGGATTTTCTCCGGATTGGTCTTTGGGTTGAACGGTACTCCGTCAGCATCAAGTGGAACAGGTTGCCCGTCTATAATAGTCCAACCGTTGGATATCTGGTCTGCAGTAAAGCCAAAGGTGCCGTCGGCCATCTTGGTGCCTACCGGAAGGAGGGCATCTTGGCTGAGAAGAGAGATGTTCTTCTGGTTCCAGGCATAAGTGCCCACGGCTTGGAAGCTTGGCAAAAACTGGGTAAAGGCGGCTTTTCTCAGATTCTCCGCGGCGTTGATTCTTTCCTGAGAGACCTTCATGCTTTTGGAGTTCTGCAAAGCAAACTCCTCGTATTCCTTAAGTGTGTATGTCTGTCCCCAGGCCTGAACGGCTAGAAAGAGACAGATTACAGCCGATATGCTTTTTTTCATAAATGTCAGTTATTTTCTATGAGCTTTGGAGTAACGTCTCCGCAACTGAAACAGCCTTTGTGCCGCCCTTCCAGGTTCATTGCAGCATAATGGGCCTGAATCTTTTTCAAATCTTCTTTCGGATTGTCTGAGACAGCAAATCTTATTCCAGTTCCCACTTTTTTTGTCCTGTAGTTGAAATAGCCGAGATAGACCGGAACATTGCAGGCGCGGGCGATTGTCAGAAAGCCCATTTTCCACTTGTCAGTTTTCTTTCGGGTTCCTTCCGGAGCAATGGCAAGATGCATCTTTTGAGAGTTTTTCAGAGCCTGGATGTTGTGGAGAGCAACATTGCTGCCTTTGGATCTGTCAACCGGAATGGCTCCCATCTTCCTCAGTAGCCAGCCCAGAGGCCAGAAGAAGAATTCCTTCTTGATCATTATGTTGGGAGTGCCGCCCATATAGGTGTAGGCCGCCCAGGCTACAACAAAATCCACAACGGACGTGTGGGGAACTCCCAGAACGATGCATTTGTCTTCCGGAGGAATGCTTCCTTCTGCAGTCCAGCCCATCCATCTTAAAAGCCGTTTGCTGAATTTCTGCCTGAAGCTCATAATCAGAATATTGCTTTAAGCGTCTGCGGCCGCCCTGTCTTCCATAATAACCTCTTCTCTCAGGTTTTTCATAATGAAATCCTGGCGGAAAGGAGTGTTATTGCCCATATAGAACTCAAGAATCTCGTGGGTTGGATCTTCTTTGTATATGTGGACCGTGTCTAGACGCATATCGTCGCCGATGAAATTCTCAAACTCCTTGTCTGAGATTTCTCCAAGACCTTTGAATCGGGTTACCTCCGCGCTCTTTCCGAACTCCTCTATGCCCTCCAGCTTTTCTGCCTCGCTATAGCAATAGCGCACGTCAAAGGAATTGTCTTTCTTCTTTCTGCGCACCCTGAACAGCGGAGTCTGGAGTATGAAAAGATGGCCTCTTCTGATAAGCTCAGGAAAATACTGGATGAAGAAGGTTAGCATCAGCATCCTGATGTGCATACCGTCAACATCCGCATCGGTTGCAATTACAACCTTGTTGTAGCGCAGGTTCTCTATGTCTTCCTCTATGTCAAGGGCTGCCTGCAAAAGGTTGAGTTCCTTGTTGTTATTGTCGTAGATTACTTTCTTGGAACTGCCGTAGGTGTTCATAGGCTTTCCCCTCAGCGAGAAAACCGCCTGTGTGTCTGCGTTCCTTGCCTTGGAAACCGTTCCGCTTGCGGAATTACCCTCTGTGATGAAAATGGTGGTCTTTTCTGCAAGAGGGTTGTTCTTGTCTGTATAATGGATTTTGCAATCGCGGAGCTTCTCGTTGCTTATCATTCCCTTTTTGCGGCGCTTGCTCTTGAGAATGTCTGCAATTTCCTTCCTCTCCTTTTCGCTGGCATTGATCTTCTTCTGCATTGCGTCCGCAGTAAGCGGATTTTTATGCAGATAATTGTCAAGTTCTGAGGCCAGGAAGTTCATTATGAAGGTCTTGATAGGGATGCCCCCGTTCTCTTCCGTATCTGTAAGACGGGAGTTCAGGAAGGTTTTTGTCTGGTTGGCAAAGCCCGGCTCGCCGACTCTTATGGCGATGGCTGCAACTATGCCTTCCCTTACATCCTTAGGATCGTAATCTTTCTTGTAAAAGTCTTTGACGGTTTTTCCAACAGCCTCTCTGAAAGCGCTCAAATGTGTTCCGCCGTGGTAGGTGTTCTGGCCGTTTACAAAGGAATATATGTCTTCTCCGGATTCGCTTCCGTGGGTTATGACCACTTCTATATCGAGACCTTTCAGGTGGATAGGGGAATATAGCGGAGCCTCCGTCATATTGTCGTTGATAAGGTCCAGAAGACCGTTCTTGCTGCAGTAGGTGGTCTTGTTGAAATGGATGGTCAGCCCAGTGTTCAAGTAAGCGTAGTTCTTGAGCATGCTGTCTATATACTCCAGCTTGTAGGAGTAGTTCTCGTACAGCTTAGGGTCTGCAGTATAGCGTATGAGCGTGCCGTCTTTTTCGTCTGTGTTTTTGAGTTCTCCTTCCTTCTTGAGCTCTCCTTCCTCAAAATAAGCCCATTTGCTTTTTCCGTCTCTCCAGCTCTGGGCGTAAAACTTGGTGGATGTGGCGTTAACCGCCTTGGCTCCCACGCCGTTCAGTCCCACGGACTTTCCGTATGCGGCAGAACCATACTTTCCGCTGGTGTTTATCTGTCCAACGGAAACTACAAGACTATCCAGCGGAATGCCACGGCCATAGTCCCTTACGCAGACTTCCTTGGTTTCCTCGTCCAGGGTGATGTCTACGGTCTTTCCGAACCCCATATTGAATTCGTCTATGGCGTTATCCACTATCTCCTTGAAAAGCACATAGATACCGTCATCCTTCTCGCTGCCGTCTCCCAGCTTTCCCAAGTACATTCCTGGTCTTTTCCTCAGATGCTCGTGCCAATCCCAATGCTGGATGTCCTCGCTCCCGTATCCTTTGTTTTTCTTCTCTTCTTTGCTCATCTTGCTTATTTCATGTTGTTGAGTTTAGAGTTTAGATTTCTCAGTGCCGCTGCCGGGTCGTTGTAAATAAGCGGACCGGTACAGCATCCGCCTTCGCAAGCCATTACCTCCACAAAAGGTGATGGAGCCTTGGCTGTCTTGGCGATGCCCCTGAGAAAGGCAATGTTCTTCTTGTCCAGATTTGCTATGGCCGTTGCCTCGAGCTGCTCGTCTTTGAGTATATACTTTACTGCTCCAATCACGCCGCCGCTCTTGGCAAAGGCGTGGGCTGCCTTGTAGCTCTGAACTTCAGGAATGAAAGACGGAATGGTTTCAAAGTCTATGTGAAGGCCTGCAAACACGCTGCCGATTTCCTCAAAGGTAATGGCCATATCCGTATCAGGATTGTCTCTGACTTCTTTCTTCTTTGCAAGGCAAGGGCCAATGAATACAACCTTTGCTTCCGGATATTTCTTCTTTGCGATCTTGGCCGTGTAATACATCGGGGAACCGGTAGAAGAAACATATTTTGCCATATCCGGTATGTGCTTTCTGACAAGTTCAATCCAGGAAGGGCAGCAGCTGGTTGTCATAAAAGGCTGGCCCTCGGCGATTTTCTCGTTGAGCTCCGCAGCCTCTGTAGAGGTGGTTTCCATAGCTCCCTCGGCGACTTCAATCACGTCTTTGAATCCCAGAGACTTGATTGCGCCGTAAACCTTTTCGGTTGGCACTCCCTGGAACTGGGAAAGGATGGCTGGTGCGACTATTGCCACCATTTCCTGTCCGTTTTTCAACCCCTGGAGCACGTCGAATATCTGGCTGACTTCAAAGATTGCCCCAAATGGGCAGGCGTTGATGCATTTCCCGCAGTAGATGCACTTGCTTTCATCTACGTGCTCAATCATATTCTCGTCTTTGGAAATCGCCTTGAGAGGGCAGGCTTCCTCGCACGGAACCGGTATATAAACGATAGCGTGGTAAGGGCAGCTCTGGAGGCATTTGCCGCAACTGATGCAAACATCGTGATCTATTTCCGCGCGGCCTTTCTTGTTGAAGAAAATGGCATTCTTCGGGCAATTCATGTAGCATGTTCTGGCAACGCAGCCGCGGCAGAGGTTTGTGATTTCATAGTTGGTCTTCACGCAGGAGGAGCAGGCCTCATCTATGACGCACATAAGATTTGGCTTGCGGTGAGGATCCTTTCTGTTTAGAGCCTCCTTGGCATACCAGGAAAGCGGAGTCAGTTCGTCTGTCTCGTCATACATATCGAATCCCATCAGAGGGAAGCTCTTGTATTTCCACACAGCTCTTTCCTTGTGTATGCAGCACCTTCCCAGCACCTTCTGGTTATTCCTCGGGCTGAGTTTTATCGGAAGACGATCTATCTCTTCAACCAGCTTGTCTTCTTTCCACAATTCCACCAACTTTGCCAGAAGCGCCTGGCGAACGATCATCACATTATTAGCAAATGCCATAACTATTTAAATCTATTTGTGTTCGTTAAGGGGTCATTACTGCATTCCATACGGCGGTGCGGAGAGTGCCTCTTGCGTCATCCTGGTCATATTCCCAGTACATCAGTCCAAGCATTCCTTTCTGGCGTATCCAGGATCCTTTTGCGGCTATGCTCCTCGGGTTGTCATATCCCATATAGAAAACTCCCTGCATCGTTTCAACATAAGGGCAGCTGGCCGTAGCGTCCCACTTGTTCCTCCTGTATTTCTTAGGGTCGAGATTTAGGATGCTCTTGTATGAGACTGCTGTAGGAGATGTGCTGAATGAATGGCGGCCGTAGAATGGAATTCCGAGAACGAGCTTCTTAGGATTCACGCCGGCGTTCAGATAGGAGTTCACAGCGCGGTTACAGTCTCTGTAGGCCCTTGTGTCTGCGAGGGCTGAATGATGATGGGGAGCTTCGTCAAAGTCGTAGGCCATGATATTCACATAGTCCACATACTGGTCCATGCCTTTGATGTCGACATATCTGTAACCGCCTCCGGAAACAGTCTGCTTGTCAAAACAGTAGCCTGCGTAAGAGATTTCATATTTATCTCCCAGGGTTTCCCTTAGCTGCTTGACGAGCTTGACGTAGTTTTCCGTATCACAGGTTACGTCGCAGGCGGCACCGCTCCAGCTCAGTCCAGGGAATTCCCAGTCCAGGTCTATTCCGTCAATGCCGTAATCCTGGAGGAACTTGAGGCAGTCATCGGCGAACCTCTTCATGTTGTCCTCGCTTTTGCACAAAGCGGAAAAACTTCCACCCTGCCTGTTGTCGGAATTGGTGACTCCGTGTGTGAAGCTCAGGCATATCTTGAGGTTAGGGTAGAGCTTTTTCAGGTTGACGATGTTCTGGAATCTTGCCTTGTTTCCCTGAAGGTCAAACTTCTTGTAGATTCCGTCAACCATATAAAGTTCTGCAAACGCATAGTTGATATGGGTTATCACGCTTGCGTCAGGTATCAGGCTTCCGTAATAGGTGACATAGGCGGTTACGTGCCTGCCATCGTCTATCCTGGCATTCGGAGCGACTGAAGGTTCATTGATAGGAGGGTCAACCTCTTCAACCGGTTTCACTGGCTCTGGATCCAGCGGTTTCTCACTTTCACTTCCTCCACCGCCTCCTCCGCAGGCTGTCGCGAACAATGCAATAACTGCAGCAAATGCCCAAAATCTGAACTTTTTCATGTCTGAAATTTTTATGATATCCGTCAAAAATAGCAATTATTCCGCAAATAATAAAATCAAAGATTTTATCTGAACACGAAATATACCGCTCCGATCAGCAGGAAGAATGCAATCAGATGATTGTAGTTGAAAGTCTGGGTCTTGAAAAATATCAGCGAGAATATCACGAATATCATAATTGTCACCACTTCCTGGATCACTTTCAACTGGACAAGGGAGAATGGTCCTCCAAGGTCCTTGAAGCCGATTCTGTTTGCCGGTATCATAAAGCAGTACTCGAAGAACGCGATGCACCAGCTGATCAGGATGATGCCGAAAAGCCCCCACTTAGGGAGGAGAGTGTTGGTCTTGAATTTAAGCTGGCCGTACCAGGCCAAAGTCATGAAGCTGTTGGAAACAATCAACAGCAGTATGGTAAGCAATCCTCTGCCCATTTTCTGTCTGATTTAAAAACGGGCGCAAATATAGCGAATCTCCGCTTAGATTAACCCTGTCCCTGGCTTTTCGGTTTCTGCCCTTTGACGGCAGGGGAAATGTTCAGCTCGCGGCTGTATGTGAAAGATGTCCTGTCTGTAATAATGATCTTTCCCTCAGCGATGTACATAGTGAGAAACTTACGCGTGTATTCCTTTGTCCCGCCGTCAGAGGTAAGTTCCGGAAGATGCGGACCGTTGTCTTCCAGAAGGGCGTCTCTGACCTGGTCCGGAATCTCCAGGATAAACCTCACCCTTCCGTTCTGGTCGCAGACCTGGATACCGATATCGGTGAGGACAAAAAGGTTGCCCTTCGAGTCGAAAACCATAGGGCCTTTGGAGACGAGGGTGTTGCCGTAGGAGTGGAGCCAGTAGAATCTCTGTTCTTCTACAAGCGGGCTGCGCTCTCCTGTTATTGCCTGCCAGAGGCAGCTGGTCTCCGCCTCGTTCCAGAAGAAACTCTTTTCCAGGGCAGTGAAGCTGCCGTCAGGATAATCTGCACAGTAATATGAGCGGGCGCTCGAGTGGCTTCTTCCGTTGCCCTTTGCCATATTTTCTATCGTAAACACGTCAGGATTAGTCCTGTCTATCTGTTTTTCCTTGACCCACTGGTCCTGTCCGCTTACAGAAAGAGGCTTGAAAGGAGTCTTTTCCCCATCGCGATAAAGATACTTGTTCAGGAAATCGTTCTGGGTGATTCCGGCCTTGACGGGTTCAGGATAACCTCCCCAGAGCCAGATCATTACCTCTTCAAATATTACGGCTGCGCGGTTTCCGGAATGCTTTTCGTCCGACCAGTCGTACTTGGTGTCATAGCCTGCAAAATCCAGAGCCGTGGACAGCATCTGGTTGGCTTCATACCAGTGTCCGAAGGTGGCGTTCCACACATCCTGGCTTCCGTCCTGAAGGCAAATCCTCAGTGGCTTCGGCTCGCATTTGCGGACAAACACCTGAAGGTCGTTTCCACCCCTCATTGAGACGAAGGTTCCCACTCCGCTGTAAACCCTGCGGAAAAGGTCAGGCCTCATCCACGCGGCGTTGAAGGCAGCTATTCCGCCACTCGAAAGCCCGAAGATGGCCCTCTGGTCAGGATTCTTTGAAACTTTTATTCCGGTTTCTTTCTCGACAAACGGAACTATCTCCGTGTCAAGGAATTCGGCAAACCTTCCGTCGGTAAAGTCAAACTCGTTCGAGCGGTTGTAGCGGATAACATTTCCGTCCTTTCCCCTGATAACACCCGGCTGGACGAAAATGCCTATGGTAACCGGCATCTTGCCCTCTGCGATAAGCTTGTCAAAAACCTTCGGGGCGTTGCAGGTGATACCGTCCAGCCCGATGAAAAGGCAGGCCGGTCTGCTCCCGTCATATTGATTGGGTATGTAAACCTGAAGGTTCCTTTCCGTTCCAGGGTAAAGGTCTTTATCGGTCTTGTAGTCAAGCGATATGATTTTTCCCTGAGCAAAAAGACCAGCTGAAAGCATCATCGCTGAGGCAAAGACAATAAATGATCTGAAAACTTTCATGATAACAGATGTTTGTTACTACAAATATAAAAAAAGGATGCCGCACTTGCTACGGCATCCTTCAATTCAGCATCCGGAAGTGGTTACTTCTCGAATCTCTGGTTCAGAAGCTCAATCATCTTGATGACTGCGTATGAGATTCTGGTACCAGGGCCGAAGATGGCGGCTGCGCCAGCCTTGTAGAGAGCATCATAGTCCTGGGCAGGGATAACTCCGCCGGCAACTACGATAATGTCCTCTCTTCCGAGTTTCTTCAGTTCATTGATAATCTGAGGAACCAGGGTCTTGTGGCCTGCTGCAAGAGAAGAAACTCCAACTACGTGAACGTCGTTCTCCACAGCCTGCTTAGCAGCCTCGGCAGGAGTCTGGAACAGAGGTCCCATATCCACGTCGAATCCGCAGTCTGCATAGCCGGTAGCCACAACCTTTGCGCCTCTGTCGTGGCCATCCTGACCGAGTTTTGCAATCATTATACGCGGCTGTCTTCCTTCTTTCTTCGCGAAGGCTGCAACCATCTTCTTTGCGGTCTCGAACTCGTTGTCTTTCTTGACCTCGGATGAGTAAACTCCTACATTCATACGGATCTTTGCTGTGTATCTTCCTACTACCTCTTCGCAAGCGTCGGAAATCTCTCCCAGAGATGCCCTTGCCTTTGCGGCCTCTACTGCCAGAGCCAGAAGGTTGCCCTTCTTGGTCTTTACGCACTCGGTGATAGCGGCAAGACACTGTTTAACTTTCTCGTTGTCTCTGTTCTTTCTGAGCTGCTCCAGACGTGCAACCTGCTGCTGGCGAACCTTGGTGTTATCGATATCAAGAATCTTGATAGGATCTTCGTGCTCAAGGCGATAGCGGTTCAGTCCGATGATACTTTCCTCGCCGGAGTCAATTCTTGCCTGCTTTCTTGCAGCGGCTTCCTCGATCCTCAGCTTAGGAATACCTGACTCGATAGCCTTTGCCATACCGCCCAGCTTCTCCACTTCCTGGATATGTCCCCAAGCCTTGTGAGCCAACTCGTTGGTCAGGCTCTCGATGTAGTATGAACCAGCCCACGGGTCGATTGAACGGCAAACCTGAGTCTCCTGCTGGATGTAGATCTGGGTGTTTCTGGCGATACGTGCAGAGAAGTCCGTTGGCAGAGCGATAGCCTCGTCAAGCGCGTTGGTGTGCAAACTCTGGGTATGGCCCAGGGCTGCTCCCATAGCCTCGATGCAGGTTCTTGCAACGTTGTTGAACGGATCCTGCTCTGTAAGGCTCCATCCTGAAGTCTGGCAGTGAGTTCTAAGGCTCAAGCTCTTAGGATTTTCAGGATTGAACTGCTTCACAATCTTAGCCCAGAGCATTCTGGCTGCCCTCATCTTTGCAATCTCCATAAAGTGGTTGGTTCCGATTGCCCAGAAGAATGAAAGTCTTGGAGCGAACTTGTCTACAGGAATGCCGGCCTTGATACCGGTACGGAGATATTCCAGACCGTCTGCAAGGGTGTATGCCATCTCGATGTCGTTGGTTGCTCCTGCCTCCTGCATATGGTAGCCGGAGATTGAGATGGAGTTGAACTTAGGCATAAACTGAGATGTATAGGCAAAGATGTCGCCGATGATTCTCATGCTGAACTCAGGAGGGTAGATGTAGGTGTTTCTTACCATGAATTCCTTGAGGATGTCATTCTGGATGGTACCGGCCATCTCCTCGAGCTTTACTCCCTGCTCCAGACCTGCTACAATGTAGAAGGCCATAATTGGGAGAACGGCTCCGTTCATTGTCATTGAAACAGACATCTTTCCAAGAGGAATCTGGTCAAAGAGGATCTTCATGTCCTCAACAGAACAGATACTTACTCCCGCCTTTCCAACATCACCAACAACTCTTGGATTATCAGCATTGTATCCTCTGTGGGTAGGGAGGTCGAACGCTACTGAAAGACCTTTCTGTCCGGCAGCCAGGTTTCTTCTGTAGAATGCGTTAGACTCTTCTGCAGTGGAGAAGCCCGCATACTGGCGAACGGTCCAAGGCTTCTGAACATACATCGTGCTGTAAGGGCCTCTGAGGAAAGGCGCAACACCTGCTGCATAATGCAGATGCTCCATTCCCTCCAGATCCTTTGCGGTGTAGTTGGTCTTTACGGCTATCTTTTCAGGGGTATTCCAAAGAACTTCTTTCTTTGCTGCACCCTTCTTTGCTGCAGGCTTTGCAGCTGACTTATATACTAAATCGTTGAATTTTGGACGCATAACTTTTTCCTCCCCTTATTTGATAAGTTTTTCCTGATAACCCTTCAGGGTCTCGAGCACATTGCTGCGGACACTGATGAAGTTCTCGATTCCCTTGGCGATGAGATCGTTCTTGCACTCAGGATCACCAGCTACAACCACGATTCCCTTCTTGCCAACGATCTTGGCGATAGCAGGAACCTCAGCGGCATACTCGTCATCAGATGAGCAGGCCACGATAATGTCTGCCTTTGCCTTGAGGGCAGCTTTTGCGCCTTCCTCAGGAGAGTTGAAGCGGTTGTTGTCAACCACCTGGAATCCGGCTACTGCAAAGAAGTTGCAGGCGAACTGAGCCCTTGCACGGCACATTGCCAGATTTCCGTAAGTAACCATAAATGCCATAGGGCGTTTTGCAGCCTTGTCTGTTTTGAATCTCAATTCTTCAAAGGCCATTGCGCCTCTGTAAACTTCCAGAGGACGGCCAACCATTCCTGCCTTCTTCTTAGGAGCGGCCTTGCGGGTTACAACCTTCTTGGTAACTTCCTTCTCCACAACTTCTGTGAAGTTAGGGAACTGGTTGGTTCCAAGGAGAGTATCACGTCTTGTGGCTATGTTTGAATCTCTCTTCAGCGATGTTTCCTTGATGCTGTCCTGAATCTTCTCTGCCTTGAAAGCCTCAACGTATCCGCCGGCCTTCTCGATGGAGTTAAACAGATCCCAAGATGTCTTTGCTATTGCATCGGTGAGCTCTTCAATATAGTAAGATCCTGCGGCAGGGTCTACTACCTTGTTGAAGTGGCTCTCGTCCAGAAGCAAGCTCTGAACGTTTCTTGCAATCCTGTTGGAGAATTCGCCAGGCTTCTTGTAAGGGTGGTCGAACGGAAGAACTTCCATTGAGTCAACTCCTCCAACGGCTCCACTCATAGCCTCGGTAGTGCCCCTGAGCATATTTACGTAAGGATCGTAAACTGTCTGGTTCCAGGCGCTTGTAACTGCATGAACCTTGATCTTGCAGCTGTCTTCCTTCTTTGCCCCGTAAGCCTTCACGATGTTTGCCCAAAGCAGTCTGGCTGCCCTGAACTTGGCAATCTCCATAAAGTAGTTGCCGCTGATGGATACGGTGAACTTAATTCTCTTTGCAGCTTCGTCTACCTTAACACCTGCATCCTGCAGAAGGTTCAGGTACTCGCTTCCCATATTCATTCCGTAAGCCAGTTCCTGTGTGATGGTGCTTCCCGCATCGTTAAAAGCGTAGGTGTAAACTCCAACTACCGTGATGTGAGGGAAGTCTTTGACCAGTTCAATAGCCTTAACCAGAAGTTTTGCAGCATCTGCCTTGCTCCAGACTCCTGTAGAGTTCATTTCTTTCAGAGGGTCATAGTCAAACGATGCCCTTACTGCTGAGGCTTTTGCGCCGCTCTCTTTTACCACGGCGATAAAATTCTTCAGGACTGAAAGGTCTTTGCAACCCTTGAAATTTACTTCAACTGCCTTGAGCTCTATGCCTTTGAGAAGGGCCTTCATATCTGCCTTGAGTACCTTCTCGGTCTGGCTGAGGTCGAATCCAGGAGCGGTTACTCCCTTCATCATTCCGTCCAGAGCTAGAGCATTAGCCGCCTTGAAGTCTTTGCCTACAAGGTAATCCTGACGGATAAGCCAGTTGTTGTTGTCTTTTGTGCCTCTGACAAAAGGGAACTGGCCAGCCTTTCCGCCTACTTCCTTAAGGCCCTTGAGGTCTTCAGCGCGGTAATAAGGCTGTACGGAGAAACCTTCCATAGTTCTCCATACCAGTTTCTTCTGATAGTCGGCACCTTTCAAATCCTTGATTATAGCATCTTCCCATACCTGTTTGGGAACGGGAGGAAACTCAGTAAATAATTTCTCTGCCATATTATTACTGTTGTTTGATAGGTGTATTATTGTTTAATGTTTGTTTAAACTTATTAATAGACAACAAATATAACATTTATTATTGTAAGTTGTAAGAGATTTTGCGCTAGATGGCTTTTTATTTCAAAACAAGCCTGCCAGAAAGTTTTTCCGCCGGATTTGCACAAAAGAAAGAAATTTTCATACCTTTGCACCCCGCAAAAGAAAAAGGAGGTGGTATAAAGCATGATTATCGTTCCAATCAAGGACGGCGAGAACATAGAGAGAGCACTTAAGAAATTCAAGAGAAAGTTCGAGAAGACAGGCGTCATCCGCGAGCTCAGAGACCGCAAGACTTTTGAAAAGCCTTCAGTCCGCAGGCGTGCGCAGTTGATGAAGGCTATCTATGTAAAGCACCTTCAGACCAGCGAGGAATAATCCTGGCGCTTTTGCAAGCTTAGAGAGGGATGGACATCAGTCCGTTCCTCTTTTTCGTTATATTTGCAATGTATGGGATGCCTCAGCGATTTTACGGATTACCTCAAGGTCAGGAGGAGATATTCTCCCCGCACTGTAAAGCTCTACAGCGATGCCGTGGGGGATTTCCTCCGCTATGCCCTGCCGGAAAGGCAAAACGAGGCAACATCCGCCATTCCTGACAATGAGATTCTGGAAGTTCTCCGATTCCAGATCATACGTGGCTATGTTTCCAATATGATGGACAGGTCTCTGGATGCCAGAACAGTAAATCTTCATCTGAGCGCCCTGAGCACCTTCTGCAACTACCTTGTCAAGCAGCAAAAGCTCCCGTCCAATCCCGTCAAGGGCATAGTCCGCCCTAAAGAGAAAAAGCGGCTTCCGTCTTTTTTCACACCGGAGGCCTTGAAAGAGTATTTTGACAGCCCTGTTTCCGATGACTATCCTTCTGCCAGAAACAAGATGATAGTGACCCTTCTCTTTGCCACCGGCCTCAGGCGGGCAGAGGCGGCAGGGCTGAGGACAACAGATATAGACCTTTCCAGACACACCATCAGCATAATTGGAAAGGGCAACAAGCAAAGGCTCATTCCGATAGTAGACTCTCTGGCAGAGAAAATCGTGGATTACCTTCGTATAAGGCAAGAATTTGCTAATCAAAAATGTCAAAATCCTTCGGATTTTTTTTTCTTAACGAACAAAGGTAATCCTGCTTATGTAGAGCTCATTAATCGTTTGGTTAGGAAAGAGTTATCTAGTATAAAAAGTCTTTCAGGAAAGATGACACCACATATACTCCGACATAGTTTCGCTACCGCCCTTCTTAACAATGGAGCTGATATAATGAGTATCAAAGAGGTTTTGGGACATTCCAGCCTTGCTGCCACGGAGGTTTATACCCACAACTCTTTTGAGAAATTAAAGGAAGTTTACAAAACCGCCCATCCAAGGGCCAGGAAATAAAAGACAAATCAAAAACAACATTTAATATGAAAAGGATTCTCATAATTGCAATTCTGGCATTATTCGCTACCGCTTCATTTGCCCAGACCACTCAGAAGCAAGCCCTCAAAAAGGTTTATGACGAAGATATCAATCCGCTTGAGCAGATAGACAAGGCTGTTGCAAAAGCCAAGGCTGAAGGCAAATACGTAATCTGCCAGCTGGGCGGAAACTGGTGCCCGTGGTGCCTAAGGTTCGCCGATTTTATCACAAAAGACGCAGATATAAACAAGATGATCGGCGACAATTTTGTTTATATCCACGTGAACTACAATCCGAGAATGGCCAAGAGCAAAGACGAAGCTGTTGCCAAACAGGCTAATGCCCTTATGAAGCGCCTGGACAATGCTGGCCGCTTCGGATATCCTGTCTTCATAGTGCTAGACAAAGGCGGCAAAGTCCTTCATATACAAGATTCAAGCTTTCTCGAGGAAGGAGAAGGCTACAACAAGGACAAAGTTCTCCGCTTCTTCAAGAACTGGACTCCAAAAGCCGTTGGCAAATAATGAAAGACAACACTCAAGCAGATAAGTATAAAGACCGTGCGCGGGGCTGTATGGTTGGCGGGGCTGTGGGAGACGCCCTGGGCTATGCCATTGAGTTTGACAGCTGGCAGGAAATAGAACGCAAGTACGGCCCAAGTGGCATTACCCGTTATCAACTTGACAGATGGGGGGTTGCCCGTATCTCAGACGACACTCAGATGTCTCTTTTCACCGCCGCCGGCATTCTTCTGGGAATGACCAGAGGCTATATGAGAGGCATTATGGCTCGCATAGATACCTATTGCCACTGGACATATCTGGACTGGCTCCACACGCAGCAGTGGACTGCCAGAAAAGAAGACGAGAGAGTTGATTCCTGGCTGATGGATATCCCCCAGCTCTACTCCTGCCGGGCTCCCGGCCATACCTGTCTTACCGCCCTGATGGCTTTGGAGAAGGACCAGACTCCGGTCAACGACAGCTGCGGCTGCGGCGGAGTAATGCGCACAGCGCCGCTTGCCATTCTTGATTTCCTCCACAGCTATGCTTCCGGAGATATACTTTTTTGCGATATGTGTGCCGCTGAGGCAGCCAGGCTGACTCACAAGCATCCGCTTGGTTTCATTTCTTCCGCTCTTTTCAATCACATTCTGACCAGGATTCTGGGTGGATATGCGGATGGTGAAGACCGCCAAGACCTCCTTGCTTCCCTGATACAAAAGGCCGCGGAAGAGATTGGTTCAATACAGTCTGCACCAGATGATAACAAAACTTACAAAGAACTCTGGCCTAATCATATAGCCACCCAGCAGGACATAATCAAGAAGGCCATAGACCTTGCCGGAGGAGACACTCCAGACCACACAGCCATTGAGTCCATCGGCGGCGGCTGGACCGGCCACGAAGCTCTTGCCATTGCGGTTTACAGCGCGGTCAAGCATTGCGCTTCTTTTGAAGACGCAATCATAAGCAGCGTCAACCACTCCGGAGACAGCGACTCCACCGGTGCAGTCTGCGGCAACATCATAGGCTGCCTTCTTGGCCGCAGCGCAATTCCGGCCCACTTTACCAAGAATCTGGAGCTTTTAGACATCATAGAAGAAATTGCCACAGACCTTTATACAGGCTGCATCATCAGCGAATATGACCCTATAGACACTCCCGCAAAGAAACGCTGGGCGCAGAAGTACTGCCACCACCGTTACCCTCATACTCGCTGAACTTCATTTGTTAATTCAGGCGAATGAGCCTGTAAAAACTTTTCATTTGACAGAACTTGTCAAAGCGGCCTTGTATCTTTGCCATTGACTCAAGAGGGGGCTCTCCTTCTTGAACAAATTACTTATTCCTTATTATTTAACGTTATGCTTTACGATTTATTAGCTTTTTTCTATGAGAAGGCTGACGACAAGAAATGCCGTTACTGCGTGCCTTTGGGATTTGTTGGTTATTCTGCTTTGGAAGGATTCAACGAGGATCCTGATTCTACCGATGGTTACACCGATTACATCTTGCGTAATGCTCAATATGACGATCTGGTACGTCTTGTTCAATGGCCCTATGAAAGTGAGCTCAACGATGTTTACTCTTCTGACAAGCTCTTTGAAAGGATTGAAATAAGAGCCTCGGAACTTGATGTTCTTGATGATGATGGAACTATTGGGGCAAGAGGAGTAACGATATCCGAAGTCTTTGTGCAATTCGAGGAAACCGCGCCATCTAGCCCTGTTGTTTTCTATAATGCTGTATTTGAAAATATAAAGAAGAATACCAAGCGGTTTAAAGTGCCACTCAAAAAACTGAAGAATTATTTTGGCGTGCTCACGATGTTTGAAGTGATGGAACGTCTTGACAAGTATTTCGGGAAGGGGCTACCCTGGACTTTTGAGCAGCTGAAAAAATATTTTAAGGATGATTTAGATGCCAAACGCCTTGCTGTGAAAAATATAGAGATAGCAAAAAAGGTAATAGGCGGAGATGAGTATCTTAATTTGAAATTAGAGCCAAATTACAAAGGTTATGAAGTTGTTGTTTGCGAACCCAAAGGTGATGGCATTCTGGGACTTCCTTTTTATGTGCTGATAAAAAACGGCAAGGGGCACATCGCTGACATAGAAGAACGTGACGAATTGCTGTTCAGAAACCTTAATGCGAAAGACTACAAGAAGGCGGTCAAGAATTATATGATGATCCGGTTAGGTGTCTCTAAAGAAGTTGCAGAGAATAAAATCAGGGGGAACGATGCTACTCTTGATGACTGCTGGGAAGACAAGCTATCAGTTCCCGCTGCAGCTACAGGGCTGTTGCACAATTTCTTGTAATAAAGAGCACCACCTTGCTACCCCGTTACCCATCTCCCCATCTGTTTTCCAATGCATTCAGTATTTTCAAAATAAACAGACCCAACCAAACTTCCTGGAAAGATCCTTTATGAGATTTCTGTCTTGGACCGGAAGGTGGATTGTTGCTGTAAGTTGTTTTGTCTGCCTCTTGAGGATATTAGCAGAATCAATGTTGTACTGAGTTTGCAAATTCATCCATAAATCCGCTGGAATGTCAAGAGCTTTTTCAAGTTTGACAGCCATATTCAGAGATATTGAGCGCTTGCCGTTTATTGTCTGACTTAGGATAGATGTTTTAATGCCAGTAATATCGGCAAGCTGTTTCTGTGTCATTTTTCTTTCCGCCAACTCGTCTTTTATCAATTCTCCAGGGTGTGTTGCAATAAAAGGAGTCGTGCTCTCATCAATAACGTTATTTGGTGTTATTCTATTCATAATGCTTTGATATTTCTTTAATTAAAATGATGTTGATGATCCCGGCTTCTCCAGCTCTGCTTTTTAATAGCAATCGGTATTGATCATTTATCCATACGGTTTCTATGTTACTCAAATTCCCCTTCTTTTTCTCATAGTGCAGACTCTTGATTCTAAACAAGGATTCAATTCTTGTTGCTAATTTCAGATAGTTCACAACTTTTACGTAGCGAGTTATGATATCTTTCGGCAATTTGTTATAAGTTTTGTCTTGAGTAGTTCCGTTGCTGTATAACTCCCACAGGCTTTCACTTTCAAATTCTATTGTCATTTTATTTCTGCAAATATAATATTTGTTAATTAATTATCAAAAATGATAACTATTTTTGAGTCTATGGCATTTAAATCGAGACAAACTTATATCCATTCCCTTTTTCAATCCAAATCTTATCCGGATATAATCGTTTATAATCGTTTGATGATTTATAAAACGGATCAGAGGTCTGAACTATAGTAAGTTAAAATTACTGTTTCTATTCAGTTCGTTCTTGAAAAGGAGGCTATCGTTTCTTTTACTAATTGAATTCAGGGGTAATTATATTATTCTTTGACAGAAATTGTCAAAAGGCTCCAATATCTTTGCGCGCGAAGGTCCTTGCCAATAAAAAACTCCCACCGAAGCGGGAGTTTAGGTAAAAACCTTCGGCATATAGCCTTATTGTGATAAGATGTAGAATCTTATAACACAAAGGTAGCAAACTTTGTTGATAAAGCAAATTAATGTTAATTTTATAGACAAATATTTATTGATTATGTCTAGAATACTTGGCCTTGATTTAGGAACCAACAGTATAGGTTGGGCTATTGTTGATACACAACAGGATGGATCCTACAAACTATTTGACAAAGGTGTATCTATCTTCCAGGAGGGAGTTAAAATTGAGAAAGGAAATGAATCTTCAAAAGCAGCAGAACGTACTGGATACAGGTCTGCAAGAAGGAGAATATTTCGTAGAAGATTAAGAAAAATTGAGACGTTGAAGGTGTTGGTAGATTTAGGTTGGTGTCCTTATTTATCTGCAGAACAGTTGTCAGACTGGCGTTATCGCAACATTTATCCAAAGATTGACGAGTTTATGCTTTGGCAGCGTACGAACGATAATGAGCAAAAAAATCCATATTATTATCGTCATCTTGCGTTAACCCAAAAGCTTGATTTGTCCAAAAAAGAGGATAAATACATCTTAGGCCGTGTTATGTATCATCTTTCTCAGCGAAGGGGCTTCCTTAGCAATAGAAAAGAGAATACAAAAGAATCTAATGGCAAGGTTAAAGATGACATATCCGCTTTGAATAAAGCTCTTGAAGAAAGTGGCTGCAAGTATATCGGTGAGTATTTCTATACTATCTACGGAAAAGAAAGGATTCGTGCTCACTATACTTCTAGACAACACTACAAAGATGAATTTGATGCCATTTGCAAAATTCAAGGAATTTCTGACTCAATCAAGAAACAACTCGAAAGGGCAATCTTCTTCCAAAGACCTCTGAAATCGCAGAAGGGCTCTGTAGGGCATTGCAAGTTTGAGACTAAGAAAACCAGATGTCCTGTTTCTCATCCTCGATTTGAGGAATTTCGTATGTGGTCTTTCATCAACAACATTAAGGTTAAGACTCCTTGTGATGAAGATTTGCGTCCGTTGAATGCTGAGGAAATAGTAAAGATCCTTCCGCTTTTCTTCCGCAAGAGCAAAAAGCAATTTCCGTTTGAAGACATAGCCAAAGCCTTGTCAGCTAGAGGACAGTATGCTTTTTACAAAGATCCAGATGAAAAGCCTTACCGTTTCAACTTCAAGATGTTTACATCTGTATCTGGTTGTCCGGTCGTTGCCGGATTAAAAGATATTTTCGGTGACAATTGGGAAGATGGCATAGTTTCTAGATATTTAGACAAAAAAGAAAAAACTAAAGAGCAGATTGTAAATGATGTATGGCATACTATGTTTTTCTTCAGCGATGATGAAAAGCTAAGAGCCTGGGCTAAAGATAAATTGCAACTATCTGAAGACGATGCTCTAAAATTCAGCAAGATTTCAATCGGAAATGATTATGCTTCACTTAGCCTAAATGCTATCAATAAGATACTGGCTTTTTTGCGTAGAGGCTTCAAATATTCTCATGCAGTATTTTTGGCCAACATTGCCAGTATTGTTCCAAAGGAGATCATTTCCAATTCAGAAAATCGTAAAATCATAGAACGAGAGATAGGTATCATCGTTGATAATCCATCTCCAACCAAAGAAACAACTGAGCAGAGAATTAAAGAGTTTCTGATGGACAACTTTAATTTGGGAGCAGCTCATTATGAGAGGCTCTATCATCCTTCTATGATAGATGTTTATGCTAAATCTAACACAGGTTTTCTTGGTTCTCCGAGAACTAATTCCTTCAAGAATCCTATGGCTATGCGGGCTTTGTTTAGGCTGAGAGCACTTATCAACGATTTGATAAAGAATGGCGAGGTTGACAAAGACACTAAGATTCACATTGAATATAGCCGTTCTCTTAACGATGCCAACAAGCGTAAGGCTCTTGAAAGATATCAGCGAGACAGGGAAAAGGAAAACAATCTTTATCACGAAGAAATATTGAAGCATTTCCGCGAGAATGGTATAAATGCTGAGCCAACAAAGACAGATATAGAAAAATATAGACTATGGAAAGAGCAGAGGCATATATGTCTATATACAGGAGAAAAAATAGGTATTTCTCAGTTCCTTGGCTCTAATCCGCAATATGACATTGAGCACACTATTCCAAGAAGCTTAGGAGGAGAAGATGCTTTGGAAAACAAGACTCTTTGTAACAACAAGTTCAATAGAGATGTCAAGAAAAACAAGATTCCTTCTCAATTGTCAAATCATCAAGAGATTCTTATCCGGCTTGAACCAGTAAAAGAAAGAATAGAGGAGCTTAGGGAACAGATAGAAAAACTGAAGGGGAGCGGAGCTGCAACCAAAGAAGTGCGTGATGCCATTATTCAAAAGCGCAGACTGCTGGAATATGAAAGAAACTACTTGTCAGACAAATATGGCAAATTTTTAATGAAGGAAGTGCCGTCTGATTATAGAAAGAATCAGGATGTCGATAATAGCATTATTTCTAAGTATGCACGTCCTTATTTGCGAACGGTATTCAATCATATTTATACTATTAAAGGTTTAACCACATCCCAGTTCCGCAAGATGTGGGGTCTTCAGGGGGATGAGAAGAAAGACCGTAGCACTTTCCTTAATC
The DNA here is from genome assembly GCA_016285455.1 of Bacteroidales bacterium. Classification (GTDB taxonomy): domain Bacteria; phylum Bacteroidota; class Bacteroidia; order Bacteroidales; family UBA932; genus Egerieousia. The sequence goes on along the minus strand of JAEEQS010000002.1, from coordinate 197,252 downwards.
ATACTGTTGATGCAATTGTGATAGCATGCATAGGTCCTAGGGAATACTCCGAGATGGCTAATTACTACCACAAAGAAGAAGAAAATAAGTGGTTTGGAAAAGAACGTCCAACTATGCCTAAACCTTGGGCAACCTTTACTGAAGATTTGCAGAGAATTAACAAAGAAGTTCTTGTCTCTCACTATACACCAGACAATCTTAAAAAACGTACATATAAGTTGTTGAGGAAAAGAGGTGAGATACAGAAAGGGCCAGACGGCAAACCATTTATGACAAAAGGAGATACCGCCCGCGGCGCCCTTCATCTTGAAACATTTTATGGAGCCATTCAAAGAGGTGATGAAATCAAATATGTCGTCCGAAAGCCTCTTTCATCTCTGGAGAAAACAGATGTTTTAAAGATTGTAGATGATGTAGTCCGCCAAAAGATAGAACAGGCCATAGCGGAGAAAGGCTTCAAAGAAGCAATGGCTGGCACTATTTGGATGAATGAGGAAAAGGGCATCCAGATAAAGAAAGTGAGAATCTTTACCCCTTCCGTTACCAATCCTATCCATCTCAAAGATCAGCGAGACAAATCCCGTTTTGAGTACAAGCAGCAATTCAATGTTGCAAATGACAGAAACTACTGTATGGGTATTTACGAAGGAACTGATGCAAAAGGAAAGATCAAACGCTCATTCAAATTGGTCAATAATCTAAACGCTGTTGGTGCTGTTAATGAGGGTGTTTCTTCCAATATGGTTCCAAATGAAGACAATAATGGTTACAAACTCAAGTATGTTCTGAAGATAGGAACAATGGTTCTTCTCTATGAGGATACTCCGGAAGAAATCTATGAGGCAAACCAGGAGGAGTTGACAAGGAGATTGTATAAGGTGATCGGTTTGTCTTCGCAGCTCGTAAGTGGTTTGTATGAATATGGAACACTTTCATTATTATATTGTCAAGAATCACGATCAATGAAGGATTTAAAGGCAAAAGGAGGAGCTTACAAGTCTTTTGAAGAATTGCGTCCTATTATTGGAATGAAACATACTCAGTTGAATGCATTGGTCGAAGGTTTTGACTTTACTCTTTCTCCTTCCGGAAAGATTCATTTCATAAGGCGATAGTATTATGTTAAAGAAGGCAATATACTTCTCTAATCCGGCGAAACTATCGCTGAAGAATAACCAGCTTATTGTGGAGTATAGAGATACTGATACTCCCAACCGTTCCGTTCCAATTGAGGATCTTGGCTATGTGATAATTGTCAACAACCAAATATCTCTTACCATTCCGTTGATGAATGCATTGGTTGACAATAATACATCGTTGATTATTTGTGGCAATAATCAGATGCCTCATTGTATGCTTCAACCGCTTGAGGCCAATAGTGTTCAAGCTGAGGTTTACCGTTCGCAGATAGAAGCAAGCCTTCCAATTAAGAAGAATATTTGGAAGCAGATAATAGAAGCAAAGATTAAGAATCAGTCAAAGTTACTTAATAAGCTGGGCAAGGATGGCGATCTGCTAGTTCCTTACTATAGAAATGTGAAGAGCGGAGACTCAGATAATAAGGAAGGAGCTTCGGCTCGGATCTATTGGAAACAATTGTTTGGAGAGGATTTCATCCGAAATAGAGAAGGTGGTGATCCTAATGCTGTCTTGAATTACGGTTATGCAATCTTGCGTGCCGCCGTGGCCAGGGCTTTGATGGGGTCTGGACTCTCTCCAGCATTCGGCATTTTTCACAGGAACCGTTATAATGCCTTTCCTTTGGCAGATGATATAATGGAACCTTATCGTCCTTTTGTGGATGAATGTGTCTATAACATTCTGATGTTAGGGGAATGTGAACTGAACGCTAAGGTAAAGAGTGAATTGGTGAAAGTTTTGTTTTGCGACACCTCTTTCCCCAAAATGAAACGTCCGTTGGATGTGGCGTTGTCTATGACTACGGCCTCTCTTGTCAAATGTTTTTCTGGAGAGGCAAAGTCTATAGTATATCCGTCAATATGAGCGAGATTCGCTTGAACGAATATAGAATAATGTGGTTGTTTGTCTTTTTTGACTTGCCGACAAACACGAAAACCGAACGCCGTAATGCAGCCAAGTTTCGCACATTGCTTATGCGTGACGGCTTTTCGATGATGCAGTTTTCCGTGTATGTCCGAAATTGTGCTTCCTATGAAAGTCTTCAGGTTCACACAAAAAGAGTTAAAGGAATTCTTCCGCCAAGTGGGAATATAAGTTTGCTGAGTGTAACGGACAAACAATATGGGGATATGCAAAACTACTGGGGAAAGATAGAGGGACTGAAGAACGCCGAGTCTCAACAGTTAGAGTTATTTTAGTTATATTTGGATGAAAATTCTGACATCAAACATTACTTCGTAGGCCTTGTCATATCGTTTTTTGCTTTGATAAACCGCATCTAAATAGCGGTATTTCAGCAGAAAAATTAACTTACGTTGTGGTTTGATGTAGAATCAAGATTGATAACAACGAAAAGCGGGAGCTGGCTGCCGAGATAACCGTTGTGGTTTGATGTAGAATCAAGATTGATAACAACGTATTGTGTTCTGGGAAGCACCACGCACGGTTGTGGTTTGATGTAGAATCAAGATTGATAACAACCCTTCTTGGTACATAACATCATCTGGGCGGTTGTGGTTTGATGTAGAATCAAGATTGATAACAACCTTACCAAAGAGGTAAACCGCTTGAACGGGTTGTGGTTTGATGTAGAATCAAGATTGATAACAACTGCCACCGTCACCAAACTGGCGCAGCACGAGTTGTGGTTTGATGTAGAATCAAGATTGATAACAACGAAAAACTTCAAACACATATAGAATATGGGTTGTGGTTTGATGTAGAATCAAGATTGATAACAACCGGCCTTGCAGGTTCCAACTACATCTACCTGTTGTGGTTTGATGTAGAATCAAGATTGATAACAACGCGGCCAGCGCAGCCATATACGCACTCTCTGTTGTGGTTTGATGTAGAATCAAGATTGATAACAACCTTTTCCTCTAACTACATTTGATATAGAAGGTTGTGGTTTGATGTAGAATCAAGATTGATAACAACAACGATTATGCCACAGATTGCACAACAGGAGTTGTGGTTTGATGTAGAATCAAGATTGATAACAACAATTCTGCGGCACGGTGGCTTGAGTTGCCAGTTGTGGTTTGATGTAGAATCAAGATTGATAACAACTTTGGTTTTTTTGACGCACAAACCCAGAAGGTTGTGGTTTGATGTAGAATCAAGATTGATAACAACGATGCGAACGGGAATATTATTATGACGAAGGTTGTGGTTTGATGTAGAATCAAGATTGATAACAACACCGTGCCAAATTCACGCGAAACCGTGCCGGTTGTGGTTTGATGTAGAATCAAGATTGATAACAACTTTAAGCAACGCCTCTCGTTTCTCATTTAGGTTGTGGTTTGATGTAGAATCAAGATTGATAACAACCGTGGCCCGCTACGAAGCCGACGGCCTTATGTTGTGGTTTGATGTAGAATCAAGATTGATAACAACGTCCGGCCCGAAATACCGCTCGTCAATGAAGTTGTGGTTTGATGTAGAATCAAGATTGATAACAACTCAAGTGCGCTATCTGCGCCTACGCCCTGGGTTGTGGTTTGATGTAGAATCAAGATTGATAACAACTATTGCTCGTTCAGAGCTTGCGAGAGAGCGTTGTGGTTTGATGTAGAATCAAGATTGATAACAACCTACGGCACGGACAGCGTGCTGCTGGATCGGTTGTGGTTTGATGTAGAATCAAGATTGATAACAACTCAGACTGCCACAGGAAAATATGTTCTGCAGTTGTGGTTTGATGTAGAATCAAGATTGATAACAACGATTACGCGAAACGCGTTATCGGGGAACTGAGTTGTGGTTTGATGTAGAATCAAGATTGATAACAACTAGCCGCGCTGCACTGGAAAGAGGCCTGCAGTTGTGGTTTGATGTAGAATCAAGATTGATAACAACTCTGATTCAAGTTTCTTGGCATCGCGCAAGGTTGTGGTTTGATGTAGAATCAAGATTGATAACAACAACAGCACCGTGCTGTATGCCTCCTACTCGTTGTGGTTTGATGTAGAATCAAGATTGATAACAACTGCGTCAGTTTCATGCCTGGCCCTCCCTCAGTTGTGGTTTGATGTAGAATCAAGATTGATAACAACGCTATCCACGCATCCAGCTCCTCATCTGTTTTCCAATGAAGTCAGTATTATCAACAATGATAACTATTTTTGTTGAAGACAGGAGTAATGAGCCTGTAAATGAGCTTGTAAATAAGCCTGTAAATCATAACCGGCCTATAAACCGGCCTGTAAAGTGGTCTGTAAAGTGGCCTGTAAAGTGGCCTGTAAACTCGATAAAACAACCTTGCAGAATGCAATTTTTGTCATTTAATTCCGAAATGTTTTAAACGATTATAAATGTTTATAATTCGGATTCTTTATTGGCAGTTTGTTTTCTTTGCGACAAATAATTGTTGGGATTCAAGACTCCTTCCAAAGAAAGAGAAAAACTAATCCTACAGAAAATCAGAAAATTGGGAAAGGAATACTTGAAGGCGGAAATATAAGTCTAAATATCTAAGCCCATAATAATCTTGAACCATCCGTTCTGGAGACCCATTGGCTCAAAACTCAACATAGGCGGATTCTTTTCCAAGTTGCTTGATTGAGACAAAGACTCGTTTTTGCCGGTTTTGGTTTCAGGGATGAAAGAATATCCGTAGTCATTTGTGTAAAGGCCGTATTCTGTAACTTTGGAAATGAAAAGGTCATAGTCATTTTTCTGGTTGAAGAAGATAATGGAGCCGTGGGTGGAATCTGCTCCTATCAAAATGTAAAAGGCGTTTCCTCCTGCAGGGGTGAAAACAGGAGCGTTCATTGCGTTGGGGCTGGTGAATTTGTTTGGAGTGTCAGCTACAAGACGGACATTGTGGCCATAATAGAAAGCAATCAGTTCTATTTCTCCGTCTATTCCACGTGTTTGCTTCATTAGGGAAAGCCCTGCTTTTTGTCCTTTGAGGCCATCTTCGTCTTTCCAGTCGCTGGCAACTTCCTTTATGAGAGTGAATATTTTCTCAACATCTATAACATATGCGGGGTCAGAGTCCTGAGAACCAGACTCATTGCCTGTGATGGCAGAAGAGCTTAAGACTTTGGATGAGTCTGTTGTGGAAGGAGCCGGATTGTCGATTTTATTATTGTTCTTGCAAGAAGAAAGGGCTATGGTTATCGCGATAATTGTTGCTATAATAGTAATAGGCTTCATAGAAAGAATAATTGTGTTTGCACAAAGATAATATTTGTGCAAAAATAATGTCATTTGTCTGCCTGTTTAAATAGAGGATTCAGACGGTTTAATCGTCCGGGAGCTCTCCAGTGCCGTTGCAGTCTGGGCAGCGGAATTCAATATAGCCTTTCTTGTCGCAGGTCATGCAGCGATTATGGCCTTCTCCGTTGCATACGGTGCAGGTAATCTGGCCGGTTCCGCTACATCTTTCACAGTCAAAGTAACCTTTTCCGTCACATTTGATGCAGTTAGGGTTTCTGCCGTGGCAGTGTGGGCAAACGATGGTGCGGCCGCCTCCGCAGAAGGTGCATCTGATCATCTTGTTGCCGTTGCAGGTAAGGCACTGCGTGTAGCCCAGGCCTTTGCAGGAGTAGCATTCATTGCGGTCCATACCTGTGCCTTTGCACCTTTCGCATACTTTGTCCATGCTCAGCAGCACAAAAGCGCCCAATATTGCTGCAAGGCACATTCCGGTTGTTCTCAAGAATCTTTTCATAATATCTATCTGTTTTTTGTTTTACTATTTTCGTATGTCTATTTTCCTATAAAATCGCCATCTTTCCACTGTCCCTGATGTTCTATTGTAACTCCGTCTTCCTTGTAGGAGGTGCCGTAGCCATCGAACTTTCCTGCTTTGAAATTGCCTTTGTAGATAATCTTGCCATTTTCGTCATACCATAACCCGTAGCCTTGAGCAGAGCTCACAGTCTTGCCTTCTTCATTTGTGAAAAGCGCAACGCTGCCTTCATATTTTTTGACTCCGTTTTCGTAGTATCGGACAACCTGTCCGCAAGGAAGGTCTTTAGAAAAGCTGCCTTTGGTGCGGATATTTCCGTTTTGGTAATACCAGGTGCCCTGGCCTTCCCAAATACCTTTAACGAAGTCTCCTTCATACATTTTGCCGCCGCCGTCAAAATACTCTGTTCCGTGGCCGTCTAATTTGTAGCCGTTGGAGAAGGTTCCGGTAAATTCAATGCTTCCGCTCTTGTAATAGGAAGTTCCCGGTCCATTTGGCTGGTCGTCCTTAACCTGTCCGGTATATTCAACTTTGCCGTCTGGGTAATAATACGTTCCTTGACCTTCCGGGCTGTCTTCTATCCACTGTCCGGAGTATAATTTTGTTCCGTCTTCTAGGCGATAAGAGGTTCCAACTCCCTCAAAATAGCCATCCTTGAAAGTGCCTTCATAGCACTTGAAGCCATTATCCCAGTACGCCTCTCCGTAGCCGTCCATATACCCCTCTTTCCACTGGCCTGTGTATTCCAGCTTCCCGTTTTCGTAATAGGAGGTGCCGGTGCCGTGGAACTGGCCGTCTTTGAAAGTGCCTTCATATTCCTTGTTTCCGTTGGCATAGTACATTATTCCCTTGCCGTTGGGCAGGTTGTTTGAAACTTCTCCCACGTATTTGCCGCCGTCTTTGGCAGGGAGTGTCTGTACGGTGTTCTGTGAATAGCAAATCGCCGAGAAAAGAAGCAGGATAGAGAAGATGAATAGACGTTTCATTGCGGTGATTTTTTGATCCTTTTACAAATGTATAAAAATAGTGCCAAGTTTTGCTTTTCGGTTCATTTTTTGTATATTTACAATACAGTTTAACCAATAAAATATGGAGGTTGATTATGGAAATTAGAATCCAATCAGTTAAGTTTGATGCAGATGAGAAACTTCTTGCATTTGTAGAGAAGAAGGTTGAAAAGCTGGAAAAGTTCTTTGATGGTTTTATGGAGGCCGATGTTATTCTGAGCCTGCTTCCTGACCAGCTGAACAAGGAGTGCAAAATCAAACTTCAGGTACCTACAGACGACATTATCGTAACCAGAAATGCCAAGAGCTTTGAGGATGCCGTTGTAGATTGTGTTGATGTGCTTAAAGGACAGCTGGTTAAGCTAAAGGAAAAGAAATTCGGCAGATAAGAGTAAGCTTGTCAGAAGAACAAGCTTACGATATCTTCTGAAGAAATACCCGCAAAGTAGGCGCCCAGATCAAGGGTGCCTATTTTCTTTTCTATATCCGTTCTGGTGTGCGGAGTTCCGATGAGCTTTTTGATGAATTCTTCCGTAGGGCGGGTGAAAAAATAATCCCCCTTTATGTCTAGATCTTTAATAATTCCGTTTTCAGCGTTAAGGTAAAGTTCAACGATGCCCTTTGGGAACCTTTTGCTGGCAGAGAAAGAATATCGCGGAGACTTGCCGAAATTCCACTCGTCTGTGGAGTATCGGTTTGCCTTGAGCTCTTCTATTTTCTGAAGCTGCTTTTCTGAGAAGGAATATGGCGTAATGCCTTCCAGATGGGAGCAGATAAACTCTCCCAGGAAATCTTTGAACCAGAGGATATTTTTGTTTTTGTCTTTAAGGTGTTCGCCGATGTTGGTTACGCGTTTTACGTTGCTTTTGACGGCTTTGCCGATGAATTTCTCCGGCCTGGGTTTCAGCGCTTTGCCCAGATCTGATGTGCTTACGCTGAACATCAGGGTTCCGTGCATCAGAACCCTGTCTTTATGAATGCAGATGGCGTTGCCGGAAAACTTTTTACCGTCTATTGCAAGGTCGTTCCTGCCCTGAAGTTCAGCGTTTACTCCAAGGGTGCGGAGAGCGTCTATTATAGGGCGAGTGAAACGGCGAAAAAGCTCAGTGGTGTCTTCTTTGCCCTTAGCGTTTTGAATGAAGGTGAAGTTGAGGTTGCCAAGATCGTGGAAAACCGCGCCGCCGCCACTGAGCCTTCTGACAACCGGAATGCTGTGAGACTTGGTGTATTCTGAGTCTATCTCAGCGATGGTGTTCTGGTATCTGCCCACGATGATGGAAGGAGAGTTTCTCCACAGGCGGAAGATATCTTCCTTCATATTCTTGAGAAGGAATTCTTCCTCTGCCAGGTTGAAATAGGGGTCTGTTGATTTATCTGAGATATAGAGCATTGCGCGCCTATCTTATTTCCCTGATTATGTAGCGCCGCCTCAAGAAACCTATGATGGCAACAGCAATAAGATATACGAAATATCCTACGATAATGCCGGAAACAAAGCCGAAGGACACATCGCCGAGGAAATGCCTTCCCAGGTAAACTCGGCTGTAGCATACAGCAAGAGCCAGCAGGAAGATAAGCAGAGTGTACCACGTCCTCTTGAAAAACAGGGCTGTTACCATTGCAAAGCCTGCTATGTTGGCGGCGTGGAGAGATGGCAAACTGTAGGCTCCGCCCTTTCCGTCTGGAGTCCTAATGATGTCCCAGGTGTAGAAATCAAATCCAGGCCTAAGACGATGGAAATATGGCTTTAAGATATCGTGTCCGGTTGAATCCAGAATGAAAAAAGCGGCGCCGCAGGCAAGCAGGAGAAGAATCCATATTGCCCAGCCGTTGAAATACTTCCTCCTTCTGAAAACATAGGTTCTTCTGGATAGCGCATAAAGGGCAATAGCCACATAAAGCGGAATCAGAGCCCATTTGTTTGACAGGAATATCATAATGCTGTCCAGCAGCGGGGAATGCCAGCTGTTGATGGTTACTGTAAGAGCCCTGTCTAGGTTCAGAAGGTTGTCTATATCAATCATTGCTTGTGAAGTGTTTCCCAAATCAGGTCTTTAAGTTCCTGTATGCCTTCTCCGGTAACTGAAGAAATGAAAACGTACGGAACTTTTTTAGGAACTTTTCTCTTGAGAGAAGAGATCAGGTCTTTGTCTCCTCCAAGAAGGTCGCATTTTGTTATAGCGAGTATCCTTTCTTTGTCCAGAAGCTCGGGATTATACATCTTGAGCTCGTTGAGGAGTATCTTGTACTCCTTTGCAATCTCCAGGTTTTCAGCCGATACCAGGAAAAGAAGGATGGAGTTGCGCTCTATGTGGCGAAGAAACCTGTGGCCCAGGCCCCTGCCTTCGTGAGCGCCCTCGATTATGCCCGGAATGTCTGCCATAACGAAGGATTGGTCATCGTAGTATCTTACGATTCCAACACTCGGTTCCAGAGTGGTAAAAGCATAGTCTGCGATTTTTGGATGTGCTGCAGATACCGTGGAAAGCAAGGTGGATTTTCCGGCATTAGGGAAACCAACCAGTCCCACATCGGCGAGCACCTTCATTTCCAGTATGAACCAGCCCTCAGCCCCAGGTTCTCCTTCCTGGGCGAATTTAGGAGTCTGGCGTGTGGCACTCTTGAAGAAAGCGTTTCCCTTGCCGCCTCTTCCGCCTTTGAGCAATGTGCACTTTTCTCCGTTTTCGGTAACTTCTCCAATGATTTCTCCGGTTTCCGCGTTCTTTGCAACCGTTCCCAGGGGAACCTTCAGGATCACGTCCTTGGCATCGGCTCCGGTGCAGAGGTTTGAGCCTCCATTTCCTCCGTTTTCGGCTGAGATATGCTTGCGGTACTTCAGGCTGATGAGAGTCCACATCTGGCTGTCACCCTGCATGATAACGCTTCCGCCCTTACCACCGTCACCTCCGTCTGGGCCGCCCTTGTCTATGAACTTTTCCCTGTGGAGGTGCATAGACCCATTGCCGCCGTTTCCGGAGGTAAGATGGAGCTTGACATAATCTACGAAATCTGTGTTCATCCTATAACATCGCAGAGACTCTGGAAAACTTCTTCTATGGTTTGCTCTCCAGGAATTTCACAATAATTCCCGGCTTCTTTATAATAGTCTATGAGCGGCTCTGTCTTTGCGTGGTAGGTGTCTATCCTGTTCTGGATAGTGGCAGGATCGGCGTCGTCTTTTCTTCCTTCTATCAGTGCCCTCTTTGCCAATCTTTCAAAGATAGTCTCGTCTTTGATGACAAGGCTCAAGACCTTGTCCACTTTCTCTGAACTTTCCGCGAGCATCTCGTCCAGCTTTTCAGCCTGGGCGATAGTTCTTGGAAATCCGTCCAGAAGGAATCCGCTAACATCTTTATTGTTTTTGAAGGTGTTTTGAATCATTCCCACTACAACTTCATCCGGAACAAGGTTTCCGCCTTCAATCAGTTGCTTTGCCTGAAGGCCCAGAGGGGTTCCGGCGGCCATTTCCTTTCTCAGGAGGTCGCCCGTGGAAATATGGAGAAGATTGTATTTCTCCGCGATGAATTTGGCCTGGGTGCCTTTTCCGGCTCCGGGAGGCCCGAACAAAATATAGTATTTCATATTATTTCACGTTGATTGCTTTGCGCTTTTCTGTCTCTTCAGGATCAAGTACATAGATATCTTTGAGATTGCGTCCGATTTGGTCATAGTCCAGGCCGAATCCCACAATAAAGTCGTTAGGAATGCTTACGGCAGGATAATCTATCTTGATATTGTACTTGTAGCTGCCCGGCTTGAACATCAGGGTTGCTGTGCGGATGCTCCTGGCTCCGTTTTCGTTGAGTATCTGGTACAGCTCCTTGATGGTGGTGCCGGTGTCCACTATATCCTCTACCACAACAATGTTGCGGCCTTTTACGCTCTGGGTTAAGCCTAGGACCTGCTTTACCACTCCGGTAGAAGAGGTTCCTTCGTATGAAGCCAGGCGTATGAAGCAGGTTTCACACTCCAGGTTGATGCGTTTCATCAAGTCTCCGAAGAACATAAAGCTGCCTGTCAGAACTCCAACGAAAATAGGGGTATGCTCGTCTTTGAGGTCTTCGTTGATTTTCTCAGCGACAGCGTCTATTGCCTTCTGGATTTCCTCGTAAGGCATATAGAGCTTGAAGCTCTTGTCATATAGCTGTACGTTTTTCATGGCGGTGGGTGTTGTATTAAGGTTCAAATTTAGGTATTTTTGCAGAATAAAAGCAACAAATGTCACAGATGAAACCTTTGGTAAGCGTCATTATGGGAAGCACCTCAGACCTGAAGGTCATGGAGGCCGCTTTGAAATTCCTGGAAGAAATGGAAATTCCTTTTGAGGTTAATGCCTTGTCGGCTCACCGCACGCCTGAGCTGGTGGCCCAATTCGCAAAGAATGCTGCAGAAAGAGGCATCAAGGTCATAATTGCAGGAGCAGGCGGTGCGGCCCATCTGCCGGGAGTGATAGCCGCTTCCACCAATCTTCCGGTGATAGGTGTTCCGGTTAAAAGTTCCAACTCTATGGAGGGGCTGGATTCCGTTCTCTCCATTTTGCAGATGCCTAGCGGCATTCCTGTGGCTACAATGGCCATTGACGGGGCAAAGAATGCTGCAATATTCGCTGCTCAGATACTTTCCCTGTCTGATCCGGTGATAGCGGAAAAATCAGCCCGTTTCAAAAACGAACTTGCCGGAAAGATTACAAAGGCAAACCAAGAGCTTAAGAAACTGGACTATAAATTCAAGGTAAACGGATAAAACGCATACGGCTTAATTGTCCGTTTTTTGTCCGAAATCCGGACATAGTAAATTGTACGATTTGGCATCCTGCCCTGGTGGCGGGATGCTATTTTTGTACATATGAAAAGATGGAAGTTGTTGGCACTCATTGGCTTTATGAGCATCTTGCCTGGAATGCTCAATGCCCAGACAGAGGATGATGTGGCTGAAGAGATGGCGGAACGGGAAGAAGAAACGGAATTATACGGAGAGGATATGCTATCTCATCTGCAGAGGCTGAGGCGGCATCCGCTTAATCTGAACTCAGCCTCAAGAAACCAGATGGAGGCTCTTATGCTTCTAACTCCATTTCAGATAGAATCAATCTTGGACAGGATAAAGTCCAGCGGTCCAATTCTTTCTTTTGCGGAACTGGGGCTTCTTTACGGATTTGACGAAAAGACGGTGGAACGTCTGCGCCCCTACATAAGGCTTGGAGAGGCTGCAAGGCGTCCGGAAGGTTTCCTGAAAGACGAAAAGACAGAAGTCTATTCCCGTTACCAGAGGGCCTTTTCTCCTGAAGCAGAACAGCATCTGATAAGGCTGAGGTCTTCATATCTGGACAGGGTGGATTTGTCTATGATTCTCAAGGGGAACTCCACTCAGAAATCAAGCGATAATTTTACTACTGGGGGCATTTCGTTTTCAGGTCTTGGTTCTGGAACTCTGCGGCTGGATAAGTTAGTCATTGGAGATTTCTATGCCCGTATGGGCCAGGGGCTTGCAATTTGGAACGGATACTCCTTTTCTGGTGCTTCGGAAACAGCAGGATTTGCAAAAAACGCTATGCCGATTTCGCTTTACACAAGTTCGGATACTTCCAAGCTTCTAAGGGGCGGGGCCTTTTCTTTGCAGATGAAAAAAGTCCGGTTTTCGGCCGGCTATTCTTTCAAGAAAAGGGAGAGCGTTTTAGGGTTGAATTATACGGGCCGGCGTTCTAGATACGGCCTGAGTTATTACAGGAAAGAAAATGAGAAGAGTGTTGTTTCGGCCGATTTCCTGTGCGGCCTTCCGGGTGCCATTGTGTTTACGGAAGCTGCATGGAGCCCTGAAACGCAACAATTTACAGCTCTTGGCGGAGCCAGCTTGGAGATGGAGAAGGTTACAGTTCATTTTCTTCTGCGTAAACTCAATAACCAGCAAAAGCTGTCGCTGAGGATGGCAGGGCCACTCTACAGGAAAATAAGCTACGCCGCAGGGGTGGATTACTCTAGAACCCAGTCTTCTACCCTCAAATGGTGGGGGAAATTATTCTGGGATGATTCGTCTTTCGGAACTGCTTCACAAAATGAATTCTGGATTAAGGGCTATGTAAAAGATAGGCTTTACAGTCTAAAAACTGGCGGTAAAATACATCTTTTTTCAGATCTCAAACTTGTACTGCGCGGAGAGTTGAATTCTTTGAACGGAAGAGGCTTTTCTTCTTATCTGAAACTAGACAAAAAGCGGATCGGCTTTACGATTGGCTCAGCGATGTTCCACGTAAGAGATTGGGCTGCAAGGATATATTTTCCGGAGGCTGAACTTCCGTATTCTTTTTCTTCTCATCTTCTTTACGGACAGGGAATGGATTTTTGCGGCCTGGTAACGATAAAGCCCAGCCGGTGGCTGAGCTTTTATCTGAAATATCAGTATAGAAGGGGAGTTTCCACGGCAAAGGGTGCCGTGAGGCTGGAACTCTAGAGTTCTTCTCCCCGCATCAGTTTTTCGTAATACTGGTCAATCTTCTGAAGCTGTGCCGGAATGTCTATGTTCTGAGGGCAGTGAGGAACGCAGTGGCGGCATCCTATACAGTGGTCGCTCATCCTTTCGGGAGCCAGTTTCCTAGCATATCCCACCAGGAATGCCTTTCTTGCCTTGCGGTAGTTAGGGTCCTGTTTAGAAGAAGGCATATTGCCTTCGTTGATGCATTTGTTGTACAGCAGCAGGTTGCCCGGAATGTCTATTCCATAAGGGCAAGGCATGCAGTATTGGCAATCGTTGCAAGGGATGGTCGGGTATTTGAGCAGAAGCTGTGCCGTTTCTTCCAGGAACTCCTTGTCTTCTTCCGTTACCGGATCCAGCGGGCAGAATGACCTTAGATTGTCCTGAAGATGCTCCATATAAGTCATTCCGGAAAGAACGGTCAGCACTCCAGGGAAGGATCCCACCCAGCGGAATGCCCAGCTGGCCACGCTGTTCTGCGGCTTGCGCTGCTTGAGTTTCTGGGCCACGTGCTCGTGGACATTTGCCAGTCTTCCTCCCAGAAGCGGTTCCATTATCACTGCAGGAATTCCTCTTTTCTGGAGTTCATTGTAGAGATAATCTGCATCCTGGTTGCGCTTGTTGAGCTCGTTGGCGTGTTTCCAGTCCAGATAATTCATCTGGATTTGAACAAAGTCCCAGTGATATTTGTCGTGGTTAGCCAGCAGATAGTCAAATACTTTCACGTCTCCGTGATAGGAGAAGCCCAGATTGCGGATTTTTCCGGCTTCTCTTTCTTTAAGCAGGAAGTCCAGCATTCCGTTCTTGATGTATCGGTTTTCAAAAGTCTCAAAATCTCCGTTTCCCACGCTGTGGAGCAGGTAGTAGTCTATGTAATCTACCTGCAGCATCTTGAAAGAATTTCTGTACATCTTTATAGACTCTTCCCTTGTCCAGGTGGAAGGGGAGAAATTGGAGAGTTTGGTCGCGATGGTGTATTCTTCTCTCTTGTGCCTTGAGAGGGCGATTCCCGTGGCCTCTTCGCTCTTTCCCTTGCAGTACGCAGGGGATGTGTCGAAGTAGGTTACGCCGTGCTCTATTGCATAGTCAACCAGCTTGTTCCAGGTTTCCTGGTCTATGGCGCTGTCGGATTCTCTGGTGCTGGTGTTGTCGACACTCGGAATTCTCATGCATCCGTATCCGAGAAGGGAGACTTTCTCTCCTGTCTTGGGGTTGGTGCGGTATGTCATCTGGTCTGTAGGAATCGGGCCTAATGGTCCGGTTTCCACAACATCTTTGCTTTTCTTTTTGCAGGAGGCAAGCCCTCCGGAAATGGCGGCTGCGCCCAAAATCGCTGAGCCCAGTCCAGCCTTCTTTACAAAGTTTCTTCTCGATATTTTCTTTTCCATAAGGCTCAGTTTCTAGATTAGTTTATGCTGCTGATGTCCTTCTACATAAATGGCGCTGACAGGGCGGACCGGGCATACATATTCGCAGGCTCCGCAGCCAATGCAAACGGCCTCATCCACTACAGGGAACTTAGGGCTTTTCTCGTCTGAAGGGTCTATTTCAACCATAGTGATAGCTCCTGTCGGACAATGTCTTGCACAGTTGCCGCAGCTTACGCCTTCCACCATAGGAAGACAAGCTCCGGCATCCCATACGGCGTGTCCAATTTGTATAGAGGATTTCTCTTCCCGTGAAATCTTCTTGATTGCTCCTGTTGGGCAAACTTCAGAACATACTGTACATTCAGGACGGCAGAAGCCCTTCTCGTAAGAAGACCTCGGCTGCATAAGAGTCATAAGATCTGAAGAAGGCCGGAGAACTTTGTTAGGACATTTTGAAACGCATAACTGGCATCCTGTGCAATGCTGAGTGAGATGGCTAAGGCTAACAGCTCCAGGTGGAACAATTTCAGTTTCTCTCTGCAGCTCTTCTTTTTCAACGATAGGGGCAAGCCCGCCATCGGTGAGCTTTTCCTGAGCCTTGGCGGCAGCAACAGAAGCGGCTACCAGAGAAGCTCTTGCAATGAAAGATCTTCTTTCCATACCCTTGTCTGCTGTTTGAATGTTTTCGTGCTTTGGTTCAAGGGATTCTGAATACCTCTTGCTTGTGTATCTGATAGCGTATTTCTTGCATTTTGAAATGCAGTCTCCGCACACAACGCATCTGGAGTAATCTATCTTGTGATTCTTAATATCTATGCAGGAAGCTTTGCAGTTTTTCACGCATAGATTGCAATTCACGCATTTTTCTCCGTCTATAGCAGGGCGGAAAATGGAAAATCTTGCCAGCGTTCCAAGCACTGTTCCTACAGGACAGATAGTATTGCAGTATGTTCTGCCGTTGCGCCATGCCAGAATGAATAGTACCACAATTGTTACAACTGCAACAATGAAAGTGGAAAGAGACTTAATCCAAACATCCTGATGGTAGAACGTGTAACTATCTGCTCTTTCTGCAAAATATGCTAAGGCGTTGTTGCCCCACAAATAAATAGGTTTTAACAAATTCTCTGCGATTCTTCCGTATGAGCTGTAAGGTGCCAGCAGGGCAATTAGAGAACCAATTCCAATCAACAGGACAACTATGAACAAGACCAGAACACCATATCTGAGCCAAGTCTTGGCCTTGGAATAAGTGTAGCGGTTTTTCTTGGCTTTCTTTCCCATCCATCCGAAAATGTCCTGGAGGACTCCAAGCGGACAGATAACAGAACAGTAGATTCTTCCGAAAACCAGAGTCAGTATTACAAGCGCAACTATTATGAACACATTAAGCGCCAGAACAGCAGGCAGAAACTGTACCTTGGCCATCCATCCCAGGTACAGATGGAGAATTCCCGTGAAATCCAGGAACAGAAGCGTAATCAGTATGAAAAAAATGGAGGCGAGGATTACGCGGATTTTTCTTATCATAGGTTATATTTATTTGACTTTGAGTTTCTTTCCTGCGTGGATAGTAGACTTGGCTGTCAGGCCGTTCATCTTAAGAAGGTCGTTCAGGCTCATATTGTTCTTCTTTGCTATGCCATAGAGCGTGTCGCCTTTCTTTACGGTATAGGTCTTGGTTCCTCCACCGCTGTTCGAGTTCTTAGATGAACCGGCATTGGACTTGGAAGAAGAACTGCCTGAGGAAGAAGACGTGGATGAAGAACGAGGCGCGCTGGAAGGCGAGTTACGGTAGATTATCAGCATACGGCCGGTTTTAACCGTCTTGGTCTTGGCAGACATATTATTCCAGTCTTTGATTTGCGCTACGGTTACGCCATAGCGTTTGGCAATAGACGCCAGTGTCTGGCCTTTACGGACCTTATGGTAGATTCTGGTGCTTCCGCCGTCCTGCCCGCTCTTGTAGTTGCTGTAAACTATAGGGTTGAAGAAGATGCTGTCTTTATAGTTGTAGATAGTCTTCTCATTGTCTACGAAAGAAGCTGTGTAGTTATATGGAAGGCGGAGCAGCATTCCCTTGCTGTCTCCAGGGATTATATCGCGGAGATACTGAGGGTTTAGCTCTCTCAGCTCCTGGACCGGGATGCCGATAACCTCTGAAATCTGCTCAAAGTGCAGGTTCTTGTGAATCATGAAAGTATCCACGTGAGCCGGCATAGAAGGCTTGTCCGGAACTATGTTGTAGTTCTGGTAATACTTGAGCATATAAAGCGCTCCCACGAACGATGGCATATAGCCTCGGGTCTCCTTTGGCAGGTAAGGGTAGATAGACCAGAAATCCCTGCTGCCGGCTCTCTTGATAGCCTTGTTAACATTGCCCGGGCCGCAGTTGTAGGAAGAGATAGCTAAAGCCCAGTCGCCGAATATGGTGTAGGAATCCTTGAGAAATCTGGCAGCGGCGTCGCAGCTCTTTTC
Source organism: Bacteroidales bacterium (assembly GCA_016285455.1). GTDB lineage: Bacteria > Bacteroidota > Bacteroidia > Bacteroidales > UBA932 > Egerieousia. The sequence continues at coordinate 180,084 of JAEEQS010000002.1, read as the reverse complement.
CGGATCGAACCTCTCGTCTATGTAGGAGTCTACCTGAAGGTTATATTGCTTTGCGGCGGAATAGATGAATTGCCACAGGCCTTTGGCATTGGCGCTGGAAACGGCGAACGGGTTGAGCGCAGACTCAATGATTGCCATAGCGGCCAGCTCTTTAGGAAGCCCGTAGGAGTCAAATATATTCTCGAAAATTGGAAGATAGTAAGATGCCAGGCCCAGCATAGAAGCGGCTCTCTTAGGCATCTTTTCAGTGTAAAGTATGATGTAGTTCTTTACCACGCTGTTGTAAGGCAGCGATATAAAAGAATTCATCTTCTTGAGATTTTCAATATAAACCTCGTCTGGGATATTGCTAGTGTAGTTTGCGTTCTCCACGTCTTCCACGGCTGGCAGATTTGCGGTTGCCATCTGCCTCTGAAGATAGTAGATGCTGAGGAGGCTGTCAGGATTTTCTCCCGGCGTTATGTTTTCGTATAATTCGGAATTGAGAAAACCTATGTTGCCCGGATTTATGGTGTCTCCGCTGGTGGTTGTGTCTGTCAGTTCTATCTCGCTGTCTTGCAGTTCTCTCTGGAGTGAGTCTATGATCCTTTTGAGTTTCTGGTTCTCTTTCAGAAGCTCCTTTCTTGTCTGCGAGTACGATTGAGTGGCGGTAGCGGCGATACAAAACGTTGCCGCCATAATCAGGATTGCAAGTCTTCTCATTTTCATTATCTGTATTTTTTCAAATTTCTAAAAAGTTATATCCAGAGTCAATCCCACCTTGGCGCTATTGAAGCCCGGGTCGTAGGTGTAATACCCGGTAGAAGGCATTTCAGGGATTATTACGTCTGGATGAACATTGAATGTTATGTCATCCGAGATGTCGAAATGCGAAAAGTGGGCAAACACGTTTGCGTCAATGACGTTCAAAATGTAAATCAACGCGGTGGAAAGCACGGAATAGTCTCGGTTTCGGCGGTAATAGTCTCTGAACCAGACCATATTCTCCGGTGTTACGTGCCCGGTGTAAGTGCCTTCTCCCCATTCGCGGTACATCCTGCGGTATCTCTTGTACTGCTTCTGGTTAAAGGCCCAGCAATAGCCGCTGATGGTAAAGCCGGCATAGTAGATTGGAATGTGCCAGTAGTCTCCGTTGTAAGCCTGCCCAAGCCCCGGAAGCAGAGAGGCGTAGAATGAGGCTCTTGCCGGAAGCGGCTTTTCGTAAGACTTGTAGCTTGCGGTAACGTCCATCAGCTGGCCCCAGTAGCTTGCTACTGCACCCCAAACCAGAAGGTTGCGCATCTTCCGGTCTTTGCTGTGGCCGTCCTTCTTCCATTTCTGGTTGAAGGCAACAGCTCCTCCGATGCATCCTCCAAGGGTTCCGTAAACTATAGGGAGCTTCCAATAGTCGCGGTTATAGATCTGGCCGGTTCCCGGAAGAACCATAGCCCCGAAGAATGTGTTGGACAAAGTCATGGAGTCCTTATGGGCCAGGGAATTGATGAATCTCTTTATGGTAAACTGCCTGACTGTGGAGTCCACTTCGTATTCAGTGGTGTCCACCATATTGTCTATGGTTGAGCGCATCGTTCCCGCGGCATTGGCGTTGGGGTTGAACTGGGCATATGAAACGGTGCCGCTCCAAAGCAAAGCCATCAGGCAAACCGCAATTCCGTATATGTATTTTTTCCTAAAAGTCACGATGCTGTTTTACTGCAAATTATGTTCCTTAAGCACGCTGATGAAGGATGCAAGCTGTTTTTCGTCGCTGTAGTGCAGGATCACCTCTCCTCCTTTTTCTTTTGCCTTTAGAGTAACCTTTCCGCCAAAGAATTTTCCCAGCAGCTTTCCGGCTGAAACGGCGGTTTCCCCTGGCTTGAAGCTGGTCTTTGCCGTCTTTTCTGTTCTCGGCGATGAAAGTTTCCTTACCAAATCTTCTGTCTGCCTTACGGAAAGCTCATCGGAGACAATGCTGTCTACGATTCTTTTTTGGAGATTGCCGTCTTCCAGCCCCAGCAGGGCCTTGGCGTGTCCCATTGAGATGGCGCCGCTTTTTACGGCAAGCTGGATTTCCGGCTGGAGTCTAAGAAGCCTCAGGTAGTTGGCTATGGTGGCCCTGTTCTTTCCGACTCTAGGAGACAGAGCTTCCTGGGTAAGGTTGCACTCTTCTATCAGCCTCTGGAAGCTTATTGCAATGTCTATAGGGTCCAGGTCTTCTCTCTGGATGTTTTCCACAAGGGCCATTTCCAGCATAGAGCTTTCATCAGCTTCCTTTACATATGCCGGTATTGTCTTCAGGCCGGCGGCCTTGGCTGCCCTGAATCTTCTTTCTCCGCTGATTATCTGGTATCTGCCAATGGAAACCTTCTTTACAGTTATAGGCTGGATCACTCCCAGGCGAGATACGGATTCAGTCAATTCCTGAAGCTTTTCCCTGTCAAACTCGCTGCGAGGCTGGAACGGATTGGGAGAAATCTGCTCCAGGTCTATTTCTCTTATGGATGTGAGAGGAGAAGAAGCTCTCTCAACCTTGATCCCGCTTTCTGAGCCGGCTCCCGGAATCAGAGAATCCAAACCCCTTCCAAGCCCCTTGTTGTTATTCTTTGCTGTCATAGCTGCTGGTTCTTGGCTATCACCTCTTTGGCGAGGTTAAGGTAATTGTTGCTTCCGTTGCTCATTGCGTCATACAGGATGACAGGCTTTCCGTGGCTAGGCGCTTCGCTGAGCCTTACATTCCTGTTAATGATTGTCTCAAACACCATTGCTCCAAAATGGCGCCTTACGTCTTCAGCCACCTGGTTTGCAAGCCTGAGCCTTGAGTCGAACATTGTCAGCAGGAAGCCTTCTATGGTAAGGTCCGGATTCAGCTCTATCTGGGTAAGCTTGATTGTGTTCAGGAGTTTTCCCAGGCCTTCCAGAGCAAAGAATTCGCTCTGGATAGGGATGATTACGGAATCCGATGCCACCAGGGCGTTGATTGTTACCGTAGCCAGAGAAGGGGCGCAGTCTATGATTATGAAATCAAACTTGTCTCTTATATGAGCAATGGCATTTTTCATAACGTTTGCCCTGTCTTCCTGAGATTCTATCTCTTCTACCAGTTCAATCTCCGCTCCTGCCAGATTTATGTGAGAAGGGGCCACGTAGAGGTTCTTGATTTCTGTTTCCAGCAGGATTTCCTCAATCTGGCGAGTGCCTATCAGAACTTCGTATATGGTCTTCTTGTCTGTTGAATTCGGATTGAAATTCAGGCCTGAAGTGGCGTTTGCCTGCGGATCCGCATCTATCAGCAGGGTCTTTTTCTCCAGCACGGCAAGCGATGCGGCAAGGTTGATTGCGGTGGTGGTTTTGCCCACTCCGCCCTTCTGGTTTGCTATAGAAATTACTTTTCCCATATCATTTCATCATAACCCAACAAAAATAGCAAAAAAATCGGGTATTCCTTTGCATCGGTGATTTTATTATTTTTGTACCCGTTATGACTACGGAAAGTTGGATGGTGATAGTAAATCCCAAGGCGGGAAGCGGGCGCGGTCTGAAGGACTGGCCCGTGATATCTAACCTTATGTACAATAGCGGGTTGAAGTTCACCTGCGTGTTCACCGAACACAAATTTCACGCAATAGAACTTACCGTGAATGCCATCAACAACGGCTACCGGCATATTGTGGCGGTGGGCGGAGACGGCACCATCCACGAGGTTGTGAACGGGATTTTCATACAGAAAGCTGTTCCTACTACAGATATTTTCCTGGCGGTAATTCCAACCGGTACCGGCAACGACTGGATCAGAATGTACGGAATCTCCCTGACCTATTCCGAGGCGGTGGAGGCTCTTGTCCAGAAAAGGACTGTTCTTCAGGATGTGGGAAAAATAGAGTTCTTTGAAACCAGAGTGCCTCACATAAGATATATGGCTAATGTGGCCGGCCTGGGATTCGATGCCGTGGTTAACCTCAAGTACAACAACCTCAAAGATGAGGGCAAGTACGGCAAGGGGTTGTATTTAAGGAGTACATTCAACACTCTGCTTAAGTTCAAGAACAAGCATTTTGACATATTGGTGGACGGCCAGCCATTCTACAGCGGACCTGTATTTTCCGGAGCCGTTGGAATCGGAAGGTACAACGGCGGCGGAATGCAGCAGACTCCTAATGCCGCAATAGACGACGGTTTGCTTGACCTTACCGTTATTACGGATATGTCCAAGCTTAAGATCATCAGGAACTTCAAACTGCTGTATTCCGGAAAGATATACACTCTTCCTGAGGTGCTTTTCCAGCAGTGCCGCACCATTGAAATTCATACGGAGCCAGAGACTAGAATAGAGATTGACGGAGAGGCCGTGGGCACTTCTCCATTCAAGTTCGGACTGGTTCCAAAGAGCATCAAGGTTGTGGTAGGTTCTTCCTACAAAATGTAGCTAGACAGGGTCCACGTCAATAATCACCTGGACGGGGAGTTTCATCAGACTTAAGATTTTTTTCAAGGCGTCTTTGTTTGCCTGGAGGCGGGTGTCTCTAGAGAACTTTATGCTGAAGCACAGCTGGTACTCGTCGCGGAGCTTTTCCATACGTGGGGCAAAAGGCCCTGATATTTCCATCGCTGAGAAAGATCTTGTATTCTTGAGCACGTGAGAAAGGGAAGCGGCTGCGCTCTCCAGCTTGTGGAAGTTCTTGTTCCTCAGAATCACGTTCACCAGCCTTACAAAAGGCGGGAAGCAGTACATGCTTCTTTCAGCCATCATTTCCCCGTGAGGGTTTTCTTCTAAATCCGCTGAGGCGGCAGCTCCGGTTTCATACTCCCAAGACAGTCTGGAAGACATTTCCTGGATGTTCTTTATAACAGGATGGTTTTTCTGGTTTGTCTGGATGACAAGATGGCCTTTGGAGTTTCTTCTTCCGCTTCTTCCAAGAAGCTGGATAAAGAGTTGCATAGCCTTTTCGTCTGCCCTGAAATCCTGCTGAGAAAGAATTGTATCGGCCTGGATAACAGCCACAAGCGCGAGGTTTTCAAAGTCGAACCCCTTGCTTGTCATCTGTGTGCCCACAAGTATATCTGTGTTTCCCTGTGCAAAGTCCGTCATCACCTTAAGGGCTTCCTTCTTGCTTTGGGCAATGTCTGCGTCATAACGGGCAATGCGAGCGGCAGGGAAGAGTTCCTTCAATTCCTCTTCTATTTTCTCGGTTCCGGCTCCGCGATATTCCAGAGCCTGTTTTCCGCAGGAAGGGCATACTGGAGAATATGGAGCCTTGTACTCGCACCAGTGGCATCTTAGGGTATTGTCATAGCGGTGGTAACTCAGCGGAACGTTGCAGTGCGGGCATTTGACCGCCTCTCCGCACTCGGAACACTGTACCACCGGAGCATAGGAACGCAGGTTTCTGAATACCAAAACCTGTTTATGCTCTGCGATGGTTTTTTCCATCAGGTTTATCAGCTGCTGGGAAAAACAGCCCTTCATCTGGCGGCTTTTCCTGGTCCAGATAGTGTCTATAACCGTCACTTCAGGCGGCGGAGACTGGAAGTATTTTTCTGTCAGCAGAACTCTTGCAAACTTCCTCGTATAACAGTTGTAAAGGCTTTCAAAAGAAGGGGTTGCACTTCCCAGCAGAACCTTTGCCCCGTGCATCTGGGCCAGAAGCAGAGCAGCGTCTCTGCCATTGTATCGCGGAGCCGGATCTTCCTGCTTGTAGCTCTGGTCGTGCTCTTCATCCACCACAACAAGCCCCAGGTTTTCCATAGGCAGAAATACGGATGATCTTGTTCCCAGCACCACCACTGGCTTTCTCGGGCACTCCGGCTTTCCCTTGAAGGTCAGCACTTCCCTTATAAGTTTCTTAGAAGCCTGAGTCACCGATGAATGGAAGCTCATCAGCCTTTCTCCGTAATGCTCCTTCAGCCGTTGATGCAGATAGTTTCCCATCGCGATCTCAGGAACCATATAGAGAGCGTCCTTGCCTTCAGACAGGCATTTGTCTATCAGCTTTATGTAGATTTCAGTCTTTCCGCTTCCGGTTACTCCTTCCAGAAGCACGGTCTTTTTTCCCAGCTGTTCCTGAATCTGTCCATAAGCCTTTTGCTGGGCAGAGGAAAGGACAATCTCCTCAAATTCCTCCTTGATGGCAGAAAGCACGTCTTCCGGCTTTTTGTGTGACGATACCTCCTGCTGCCTTACCGTCAGAATAGGGTATGCGGCTTTGAAAACTTCTCCGCAGGTGCACAGATAATACTTTGCAATAATATCCCAGAAACGGATTTCGGACATTCCCACTGGCGTTCTGTCCAGAAGCTGGCCGATGGGCTTAATTTCCACGCTTCTGCTCTTGGATGGCAGGCCTGCCCAGTCAACGGTCCTTCTTACTACTCCCTGCAGGGTTCTTCCCCCGAATTCCACCTCCACCCAGCTTCCGGCCGCAGTTTCCTTCTTGTCAGAGGTTATTCCATAGAAAACCTCCTCCTCGAACTTTATCGGGAGTATAACGCAAGCATAGAAAACAAATTGCCCGTCCATAGTTGCAAAATTAAAAATAATCTCTATATTTGCACTCCCAAATAAATGGTGTCATAGCTCAGTTGGTAGAGCAAAGGACTGAAAATCCTTGTGTCCCTGGTTCGATTCCCGGTGACACCACAAAATTAAAGGCCGATTTCTCGGCCTTTTTTGTGTACCTATTTAATCCTATTTCACTTTGATGAAGCCGTAGTCGTCGTAGCGAGGCGAGTCGTCATCATCTTCTTCGTCTTCATCCCCTTCGTCTGCCCCAAGCTTATCAAAGTCGAGTATCAGAATCTCTTTCTTAAGGCAGACATAATCCTCGCCGACCTTTTCATAGTAACCCTCGAGAGTCTCTTTTTCCAGCAGTATAGGCATTCCCATAGCCTTGTCTGCTATCTCGGTAATTTCAACTATGTGTTTCAGTCTTTTCGGATCGGCTTTCTGGATCAAATCTTCTAGTTCTTCCTTTGTAAACTTGTGTGGCGAATAGAGAATTTCAAGGAAAAGATGCGGGTCAATAACCTGTGAAGACCGGAATACATAAGTATTTTTGAACTCTTCGTTGTTTTCTGAAAATGTTTTGTCCCATCCGAAACGTTTCTGGATGTAATAATACTGCTGGTCAGCGTCGCACAAAACGCTGTCTATAGATGTATAAACCTCGTCCGGCTCATAGTCATAGGCGCCAAAAAAGAACAGGTCAGAAAAATCGGAGGAGGCGTGAGACAGAACATAGCTTGTGTCCTTCATAAAGGAAAAGATATCCGTCCATTCTTCTTTGGAGAGCTTTTTAGAAACATAAGGACTATTTGCCAGGGTGTCTGAAATATAATCCAGATTCTTCTGGTACCTGGAATACATTTCGTCTGGACAAGGCCCGTACATATTTCCCGAGTATGTCACATATACATCGTATGTAAAGCCGTCTCCTACAAGGCAAGTGGAACCGCTATAGCGGAAATTGTTGCACTCAGGGCCCACTTTTATAAAGTTATCTTGAGTCACGGTGAAATGAACAACGTGCTCTTCCTTGTTGTTTTCAACCACCTCAAAGGAAATATCCTTGGTTATGGAACATGTTAAAGCAGTGTCCTGAACTTCTCCGACACCGATTTTGGCCCTTTGGTAAATATACTTGAAGGGGATAATGTCTCCCTTGTCAAGACCTTCCAGGAAGTTTACATACAAGGTGTCTGGCTTGGATGTCTTTTCTTCCTGAGCGCTGGCCGAAAAAGATGTCAGAAGCGCGGCCAGCAAAAGAATGGATGCAAGATATCGTTTCATTTTCATAATGTTTTGTTATTCAAATTTTTCCTTGATAGGGGAATTGGCCAAGATGTTCAGGTAGAAGGCCTTTACCTTTTCCCATTCGTAGTAAGGGAACTTGTCTGTTTCAACAGGAAGAGTGGCCTCGTGTTCGTTGAGGAGTACCTTGATCAGGACCGGGGCATTTTTCTTTCCGTAGAAGATGAACTGGAGGTTTCCTGCTTTAGGAATGTAGTGCTCTATGTTCCAGACGTTTGCCACGTTGTCATTGTTTGGCTCGTAGACTCCGGCGCCGTCTATGTTCATAAGGGAGCACAGAGGCATCAGGTTGGAGTCGTGGCCGAAACGCAAGGTTGCTCCTGCTGTCTTGCTTCCGTCTGTTCCCACGCTTTCAATGGCCTTGTCTGCAGTCTCTATGATGTTCTTCAGCAGATAGGTCTGGCGGAAAGGAGTAACCTTCTGGCCCATGTCGCAGAATCCGGCGTAACGGTATGAACCGAGGTTGCGGTAGAGGTTGAGCTGGTGCATGTCCTCCAGAGTAACCACGTCCATCAGGCTGATGTCCAGATCTGTGTTTGGAAGGCTAATGGCAAGTTCTGTAACATCGTAGAACAAACTTGTGGCCGTGTATTTAGGGAGCTTTTCAGGATTGTCTTTGAAGGCAAACTTCTCTTTGTATGTTGTAAACCAGGAAGTATCTTTGATGAGGCTGGTTACCAGGCGTTCCGGCGTGAACACTTTCTGTCCGTAAGCCTTGAGGATTTTGGCGTTTTCGGGGTCTGAAGTTATCTTCTTGAAGAAGCCGTCCGGATCCTGGTTGTTCATATAGTACATATCGTGGTGGGAGGCATCGTTGGTGATTCTGAGTTTCGGGTTCAGTTCCTTGAGCCTCATGCAGAAAGATTCCATGCTGAGGATGCAGCGGATTACCACCGTGCTCTTTGCGTCAACAGGAGCGTTTCCCTTGAATACATGCGGGAAGTTCTTGAACATCCTGCCGGCAATCTGGCGGTGCTGCTCTGCTCCCAGCCGGGTGAGTTCCCCGTAGCGTCCTCTGGCTGCTTCCTCAACTTTCTCCAGCCTTGAAAGCACATCTTCTCCAAGCGGAGTCAGCATTCCTTCAGCCTTTGCCTTCTTGAGGAAAGCCACTGGCTCAGTATAGGTGGCGGTGCTTATCAGCCAGCGCGATCCGTGCCTGCCGTAATGGCTGATGTAGAATGGCTTGTAGCCTTTTGGAGCTTTGGTCAGCGATGGGATGGATGCCGGGTCTTCGTTCAGCACAGGATAGGGCTGGTAGTCGGAGAGAACCATCTTAGGGTTGGCCTGTACCTGCTCCCAGTCTGGAGTTGCATATACAGGGCTGGTTTGCGGGCCAATGTAAGGCTGTGCTTTAAGGCTCAGCGATGCTGCCAAAACTAGCGCAGCTGCTGCAATCATTCTTTTCATATATAATTCTAACTTAAATCGTGAGTTTTTCACCTTCGCTCTTGGCGATTACCACGGCTCCGCAGGCGTCTCCGTAGGAGTTGGTGGCGGTTCTAGGCATATCGCAGAGCTGATCTATTGCAAGAACCAGGCCCATTGCTTCCAGAGGAAGGCCCGCTACGCTGAGGGCAATGCTCAGCATCACGAATCCCGCCATAGGTATTCCGGCGGTTCCAATGGCGCTTAGCATAACGGTTCCCAAAACTATCAGCTGCTGGGCAATGCTCATGTCTATGCCGTAAACCTGGGCTATGAACAGCACAGTAACTCCTTCATACAAGGCGGTTCCGTTCATATTGATGGTAGCTCCCAGCGGCAGTACGAAACTGGTGATCTTGTTGGAAATGCCGCACTTGGTTTCACTATCTCTCATAGATATAGGAAGAGCCGCTCCGGAAGAGCAGGTGGAAAATGCAGTCAGGATGGCGGTGCTCATCTTCTTCATATGGCGGTAAGGATGCTCCCTTCCGAGGAAGAACACTCCGGCAGGAAGAACTCCAAAGAACTGGATGAGCATACCGGCCCATACCACCAGCAGATAAATGCCCAGTGAGCTGATAAGATCCAGGATGGAATTGCCTGCATTTATCTGTTTTGCAAGCATATTGCTCACGATGGCAAACACTCCGTAAGGGGCGAGCTTTATGACGAACATCGTGATCTTCATTATCACCTCGTTAATGGAGTTGCAGATGTCCAGCAGGGTGCCTCTGGTCTTTTCTCTGCTTCGGGTTATGAAATATCCGAAGATTATGGCAAAGAAAATAACAGGCAGGATGTTGCCGGCGCTCATCTCCTTGAAGATATTGTCTGGAACTATGTGGATAATTTGGTCCATAAAGGAAGTCTCGCTCTTGCCCACGGTGGAGATATCCACGTTCTCAGGCATAGGCAGGTTGGCTCCAACTCCCGGCTTTATCAGGTTCACCAGCACAAGGCCTATGGCAATGGCTATAGCTGTGGTAACCAGGTAGTAGAGAAGCGTCTTTCCTGCGATTCTTCCCAGGTCTTTGGAGGAGTTGATGCTGGCAACTCCCACTACCAGAGACGTGAATACCAGAGGGATGATAATCATCTTCAAGGCCCTGAGGAATATCTGTCCGGCCCAGTCTATATATCCTGCATATTGCGGCAGAAGAATGCCGAAAACTGCGCCCAGCAAAAGGCCTATCAATATCTGCCAAGGCAGGGCAATACTAATCTTTTTCATCGGTGACTAATAAAGTTCAACTCCATAAAGTTCTCTTACGCAGCCGTCTGCCAGGGCATCAAGGCTGCTGATGTGCATCTTTGGGTCTAGTCCGGTGGCTGCGTATGCAATAGGAATCTCAGTGCAAGCTCCTACTATAGGCTGTTCCTTGATTTTCCACAAGCCTTCTATGATAGGACGGAATTTCTTGCCTGCTTCCTCAATTTTTCCGGCCTTCACAAGGTCTGTTACATCGTGGATTTCAACCTGAGTAGGATAGTCCGCAATGTCAAAGTTATAGCCGCTGTCCTTGGCGTGCCTTTGGTACAAGCCGGTCTTCATAGTGCCCAAAGTGGCTGTTAGCCAGGCTCCTTCAGGAGAGACCTTGCTTACCTTGCGTATGGTCTCGTCTATGATGTGGATTACGGGCTTTGAGAGCTCGCTCCGGAACTCGTCTATGAAGAAATGAGCAGTGTTGCAGGTTACGCAGAGGTAGTCTGCTCCCCACTTGATCAAGGTTTCAAGCCCTTCTCTCAGATATCGCCGAGGATCTGGCCCTTTGCCCAGAAGATAGGTGGTTCGGTCCGGGGTTTCTGTATATTCGTAAACTATCATTCGCGGATGCTCCTGGTCGCAGTCTGCAGGATCTTTCTTAGCCAGAAGCATCAGAAAGTCCGCCGTAGCGGCAGGGCCCATCCCGCCCAGTACTCCAAGTGTCTTGTCTGTTTTCATGTTTTATAGATTCAATCATACAAATTTACTCAAAAATAACGTTCGGCATAGCATTCAAATGATTTATCTTTGACCCCGCAAATCATGAGAAAGTTCAGGGGGCTTTTGCTGGCAATGCTGGCCAGCGCTACGTTCGGTTTCATACCGCTGTTTTCCATACCGCTGCTAAAGAGCGGGATGGAGCTGGACAGCGTGTGCTTCTACCGGTTTGCCTTTGCATCGTTCTTTATGTGGATAATCTGCAAGGTCAAGAGGGTTGACCTCTCCCTGAAGTGGAAAGAAATTGCGGCAATGGCTATCCTTTCAATCTTCTATGCTGCTACAAGCTTCTTTCTGACAGCATCTTACAAATACATTTCAAGCGGCACGGCAACTACTATTCATTTCTTCTATCCGGTAGTTGTGGCCTTGGCTATGATATTGCTTTTCGGTGAGAAGATATCTCTCTGGAAGATAATCGCGATAATAGCGGGCATTGCGGGAGTGTTCTTTTTGAGCGGCGGTATTTCTGGGGAGAAGATATCGCTGACCGGCCTTATTCTGGTGCTGGTTACGGTGATAACTTATCCTACCTATGTTGTTGGTGTCAATCAGACTCCTGTGGTTATGAAGATGAACGGGATGAAGCAGACTTTCCTGGTGCTGTTTTTCTCGGCGATAATCTTTTTTGTGAACGTGCTGGTCAAGGGAGCGCACTTTTCTCCGCTTGAAACTTCATACCAATGGGAATATGCCATAGCCCTGGCAATCATCCCCACACTGATCAGCGACTTTGCCCTGATTTACGCCATCCAGATGGCCGGAAGCACGATTACCGCAATCCTGGGCTGCATGGAGCCTCTGGTGGCCGTTATCTGCGGAGTGATATTCTTTGGAGAAACATTCACGGCCAATTCTCTTATAGGAATGCTTCTGGTGTTTGCCGCAGTTTTCATCATTATTATTGTAGGGCGGAAAGATTAAATTCCTAAATTTGCCTAGACAGGAAATAATCAATTAAAAGATACATTATGAAAAGTTTGAAAGGAACCAAGACCGAAAAGAATCTGCTTCAGGCATTTGCCGGAGAGAGCCAGGCCAGAAACCGTTACACATTCTTTGCAAGCGCCGCAAAGAAAGAGGGTTATGAGCAGATTAGCGCATTTTTTACAGAGACCGCAGACAACGAGAAAGAGCACGCCAAGAAGTTCTTTAAGTTTCTGGAAGGCGGAATGGTGGAGATCAAGGCATCGTTCCCTGCAGGAGTTATAGGCTCCACCGCAGACAACCTGAAGGCTGCCGCAGACGGAGAGCTTGAGGAGTGGAAGATTGCTTATCCTGAGTTTGCCAAGATTGCAAAAGAAGAGGGCTTTCCTGAGATTGCAAAGTGCTTCAAAGAGATAGCCGTGGCAGAGAAGGCTCACGAGAAGAGATACCGCGCCCTGCTGAAGAACCTCAAGAGCGGAAAAGTCTTTGAAAAAGACGAGGTTGTTGTATGGAAGTGCCGCAACTGCGGATATGTGTTCCGTGGAAAGAACGCTCCAAAGGAGTGCCCTGCCTGCAAGCATCCTCAGGCATACTTTGAGGTTAAGGGAGAAAATTATTAATACTGTTCCATTTGAAAGAAGAATCTAGTGGAAAGCCTTCTGCCCCAACATTCGGCAGGAGGCTCTCCGATTGTGTAAAAGAGGCGCTTCCAGGTGCTCTCAAGACAATGTGGTGGGTAATAAAAATAACCGCCATAGTTTCTGTTGTCATTTATATCCTCAGGCTTACCGGAGCTCTTCCTTGGATCAGCCGCAGCCTTGAGCCTGTGATGAGTTTCATTGGCCTTCCGGGAGAAGCTTCTCTGGCATATGTAAGCGGTTATTTCGTGAATGTTTACTCAGCGATAGCCGCCAGCGCATCGTTGAACCTGAGTGCCAGAAGCGTTACAATCCTGGCTGTGCTGGTTCTATGTTCACACAATATGATAGTGGAAACCGCTGTGCAGAAGAAAACCGGTTCTTCTGCATTGTGGATAGTGCTGGAGAGAACTTTGGGTGGGCTTCTTCTTGCATTTGTGCTTAATCTGATACTCCCTCCGGAAGCTCAAGGAGAATTGGGAAAGGTTGAAAACGAACAGATCACCTTGGCCTCCAGCATCGGCCCCTGGGCTCTTTCTCTTCTGAAGCTTTGCCTTAAGATGAGCGTTCTGATACTTCTGCTATCCATCTTGCAGCAGATTCTCAATGAGTTTGGGATAATGAAAGTCCTGACGGATATCATACGCTGGCCGCTCAAGTTCTTCGGTCTTCCTTCAGACACTTCTTTTCTGTGGATTGTGGCAAACACCCTGGGACTGGCCTATGGAGCGGCTGTAATGTTCCAGGAAAAGGAGAAAGGAAGAATATCGCAGAGAGACATACAACTTCTAAACACCCATATCTGCGTATCTCACAGCAATATAGAAGATCTGGTGCTTTTTGTTTCTGTGGGCGGCATATGGTGGATCATTCTGCTTTCCAGGTGGGCGCTGAGTCTTGTAACAGTTTGGATGCAGCGGCTTGTTTTTCATATTCGCGACAGATTTACTAAATTTGCGGGCTAACTATACTTTGACTGTTTATGGAGAGAATCAGGGTTCTGATTGCCGGAAGCGGTCCGGCCGGTTACACTGCTGCCATTTATGCTGCAAGAGCCAATCTGGCTCCTGTGGTCTATACGGGCATGGAACTTGGCGGACAGCTTACCACAACCACTGTGGTTGAGAATTTTCCGGGCTTTCCGGAAGGAGTGGACGGAACTGTTCTTGTGGACAATATGAGAAGGCAGGCCGAAAGGGTAGGGGCTGAAATCCGCACAGGTACAGTCACTTCCTGCGACCTTTCATCACGCCCTTTTAAGGTTACAGTGGACGGAAGCGTTGAAGTGGAAGCAGAAACCCTTATCATAGCAACCGGAGCCAGCGCCAAATATCTTGGCATTCCTGGAGAGCAGGAATTCAGGGGGAGCGGCGTAAGCGCCTGCGCAACATGCGACGGTTTCTTCTACCGCAAACAAGATGTGGCAGTCATAGGCGGCGGGGATACTGCCTGCGAAGAGGCTGTTTATCTGGCAGGTATGTGCAACAAGGTGTATATGATTATCCGCCGAGACCAGATGAGGGCATCCAAAGCTATGCAGGAAAAGGTGGCATCCAGGTCCAACATAGAAATCCTCTGGAATAGCCTTCCGAAGGAAGTTGTGGGAGACCTCAGAGGCGTAAGTGGCATAAAGATTGAAGACAAATTCAGCGGAGAATCCAGAGTTGTTCCGGTTTCGGGAGTTTTCCTGGCCGTGGGTCACCATCCGAATTCCGAGGTTTTTGCTCCGTGGATAAATGTTGACAAAGAAGGCTACATACAGACTCAGTCTGATTCTCCAAAGACCAATGTCCCTGGCGTTTTTGCCGCTGGAGACGTTGCAGATGTGCATTATAAACAGGCTATTACGGCCGCTGCTTCCGGATGCAGGGCTGCCATTGAGGCAGACCGCTTCCTGCAGGGCCAATAACGGAATATGAAGATGAAACACATAAAAATTACCTCCGTTGCGCTGATTGTGCTTCTAGCTTTAAGCGGATGCAAGAGCTATTACGAGTCTTTGTTCCGCACCCAGGATTTGGACGAGAGGTTCAGGGGAGCGATGTCTTATTACGGAAACGGTAAATACCGCAAGGCTGCCGCTTTGTTCGAGAGCATGATTTTCCTGTCTCAGGGAACAGACAAGGAGGACAGCGTACAGTTCTACAACGGAATGAGCAACTACCGCTACGGAGACTACATCACAGCAGAGCAGAATTTCAACAAATTCCTGGAAGTATTCCCTAGAAGCCCTATGGCAGAGGAAGCAAAGTTCCTAAGAATCAAGTGCCTTTATGAAGGAACCTATCGCTGGGAACTAGACCAGGTTCCTACTCAAAAGGCAATGGCCACCATAGCCGAGTTTATGTACGACAATCCGCAGAGCGAGTATTACGACGTGTGCAAGGCAATGATGGACGAGTTCAATGAAAGGCTTGACCGCAAGGCCTACGAAGGCGCCAAGCTATACTACACAATGAAAGACTACAAGTCTTCTCACTATGCCCTCAGGACCGTCCTCCGAGATAATTCCGAAAACCGTTACCGCGAGGAAATCCTTTACTATACCGCATTGTCTTCCTACAAATATGCCTTCAACAGCATCAAGGAGAAGCAGAAAGAGAGGTATATGACTTTCATAGACGACTATTACAACTTCATTGGAGAGTATCCGAAAGTCAACGAGCGCCGTGAACTGGACCAGCTATTCGTGAAGGCTCAGAAGGTTGTTGGTCTGAAGACAGGTCTGGATTCCGCCCAGGTTGCTGCCGCAACTGCTTTGGCTAAGGAGGAAGCTGCACCTAAATCCGGAAAGAATATCAGGGCAGACAGAAAGAACACAAGAAAGGCTATCAAGGAAGCCAAGAAGGCCGTGCGTGAGGCAGAGAACCGCAGCGCCGTGGCAAGGAAGGTGAACGAGGAAACCTCCGGCACCCAGCGCCAGAACGAAAGACGCAAGGCTCGCAAAGAAAGAGAGGAGGCTCTGAAGATCTACGAGGAGGCAAAAGCCAAGGCCAAGGAAAAGGCAGAAGAGGAAAAGAAGAAATAATTATCTGAAACAGAATAAAGTACAATATGGAAGAAAAGAAATCAACAAAGGTTCCTGACAATACCGTCACCAGAGACGTGATTGCCCTGAGCGAACCAACAGGAAACATCTACGAGTCTGTAGTCATAATTGCCAAGAGGGCAAACCAGATAGCAGCCGAGCTCAAGAAGGAGCTCAGCGACAAGCTTGAGGAATTTTCCCAGAGCAATGTAGCGGACACTCTTGAGGAAACTTACGAGAACCGCGAGCAGATAGAAATATCACGTCACTACGAAAAACTCCCTAAACCGACTCTTACGGCTGTCAAGGAGTTCCAGGACGGAGAGATTTACTGGCGCAAGATAGAGTCTTAGTGCTTAAGCATCTGACCATACAGAACTACGCTCTCATAGAGAGCCTTGACATCGAGTTTCCTGACGGTCTTACAATTATGACCGGAGAGACAGGTGCCGGCAAGTCCGTCTTGCTAGGCGCCGTTTCTCTTTTATCAGGAGGGCGGGCAGACAAGGCTATTCTCAGAGACGAGAGTCGAAGCTGTGTGGTGGAAGGTGTTTTTGAAACAGAGCAGGGCCAGAAGATTCTCCGCAGGGTGATATCCTCTGGAATGCGTTCCCGCTTTTTTATAGATGACTGTCCGGTAGGTATTTCCGAGATGGAAGATATTGCTTCCGGCCTTTTGGATATTCACGGGCAGAGGGGGAATCTTCTTCTTGGAGACAAGCGCTGGCAGCTGGATCTTATAGACGGGTATTGCGGCAACTCCACTCTTGTTGAAAAATACAGAGTTGAGTATGAGGCTGTGAAGAATCTTGAAAAGGAACTTTCTGAAGTGGAAAAAAGGATCGCTGAGGACAAAAAGAATTCAGAAGGCCGTCTGGCTGATTTGAAAAAGCTTCAGGATGCTTCCTTAAAAGAAGGTGAGGTTCAGGATCTTGAGAACGAATTAGCCCTTCTGGAAAATGCCGAGATGCTGAAGGAAAACTCTTGTCTTGCCGCAAACCTTCTGGATGGAGAAGGGGGTTCTGTGATTCATAATCTCAGGGAGGCTGAAAAATGCGTGGAAAAATGCGCCGGATTTGATTCCAGACTTGAGGAGCTTATCAAAAGGATGGAAAGCTGCCGCATTGAATGCAAAGATATTTCTTCAGACATAGAGGCTTTTGGGGAGAAGATTTCCGCCTCTCCTGCAAGACGCTCTCAGATAGAGGAAAGGCTTGGCGCGCTTTATTCCATAATGAAGAAATTCGGCTGCAAAGATGAGCTTTCTCTCATAGCTTTAAGAGATGAACTTGCGTCTGCTTCTGAACAAACAGACAGCTTGATAGACAGGAAAAACGAGATAACAACTTTACTTTCTTCACGTAGGAAAAAGCGTGAGGAAATATCGTTGAAACTTTCTGAAAAAAGAAGGAAAGGAGCCCAGAAAATGCAGAAGGCTCTTCTGGAGATGATCCGTGATCTGGAGATGCCGGCCTCAAGGCTTGTCATAGATGTAGAATCTTCAGATGAATTCACTCCAACAGGCCAGGACAGCGTGCAGATTCTCTTTTCCGCCAATCCAAAGGAAAAGATGGTGGAGCTGGAAAAGGTTGCCAGCGGAGGTGAGCAGTCTCGCATAATGCTTTGCATAAAGAGCCTGATGGCATCTTTCAGAAAAATGCCTACGATGTTTTTCGATGAGATAGACGCAGGCGTGAGCGGAAGCGTGGCAGACAAAATGGGGAGCCGGATCGTGAATATGGGAAAAGATATGCAGGTTATCTCCATAACCCATCTTCCTCAGGTGGCTTCCAAGGGAAAGGCTCACCTTCTGGTTTACAAGCAGACGGATTCAGGCGGAAGGGCCGCTATCCGCATAAAATACATAGAGGGGCGGGAGAGGGTGCTAGAAGTAGCGCGCCTTCTCAGCGGGGAAAAGACTACCCCTCAGGCGATTGCAAACGCCGAGGTGCTTTTGGAAACAAATAAATAAAAACTAGATATTATGAGACTAATCATCCGCAAGTCGTATGCAGATATGTCTAAATGGGCTGCATCGCTGATCCTGAAAAGAATCACAGATTTCAATCCTACAGAGGAACGTCCTTTTGTTCTGGGTCTTCCTACCGGTTCTACTCCAATTGGCACATATAAGGAACTGGTGAACTTTTACAGAGAAGGAAAGATTTCCTTCAAGAATGTGGTGACATTCAATATGGACGAGTATGTGGGCATTCCTGAAGACCATCCTGAGAGCTACCATACTTTTATGAAGGAGAATTTCTTCCGCCACATAGACATTCCTGCAGAGAACATCAACATACTTGACGGCAACGCCAAAGACCTTGAGGCTGAATGTGCCCGCTATGAAGACAAAATCAAATCCTACGGCGGAATAAACCTGTTTATGGGCGGAATAGGCCCGGACGGCCACATAGCATTCAACGAGCCGGGTTCATCTCTGAACAGCCGTACTCGTATGAAATCTCTTACCACAGACACTATAATCGCAAACTCCAGATTCTTCAACCACGACATTAACCTAGTGCCAAAGACTGCGCTTACAGTGGGAGTTGGAACCATTATGGATGCTGAAGAAGTAATGATTCTGGTAAACGGCCACAACAAGGCAAGGGCACTTCGCCACGCCATAGAAGAGGGCATAAGCCAGATGTGGACTGTATCTGTGCTTCAGATGCACAAGAAGGGTATTATAGTATGCGACGATGCCGCTACCGTAGAACTTAAGGTAGGCACCGTTAATTACTTCAAGGATATAGAAAAAGGAGAATTCTGATCCTAGTGAGACGTTATAGTGTAGTCTGGGTTGAAAGAAACCTGAGTGGCTGCCGTATTAACCCATCCTCCTAGAGCGGATTTCTCGAATTTGAATTTCTGCTGCAGCATATTGTGTTGCAGCAGATTTTCTTTCATATAGTCAGAAGCCACCCCGTTAGCTGGATTCTGGGCATATTCCTTCATTCCCAAGATGGAGTTGCGGCAGAAAAGGTAAACAACATCAAAGCCGCTGAAAGCGTTTGCGCTTGGCTCCCTATTGTAGAGAGAACGGTAGCGGCGTATGAACTGCTTTACTTCTTCCCGCTCCAGGTCTACGTTGTAAGGCATGCATAACTGGAGATTATACTTAAAGTAAAGGTTCATGTCCAGAGTCTCAAAGTTCTTCCATCTGGAATTTGCAAACAGAATAACCTTCTCCGGAGGTATCATTTTGATATCCAGGTTTCTGAGAGCTTCTGCGGCATATGATTCAGCCGTAGTAAGGATTACCACGACATTGTCTCGGTCTTTCCTCATCTGGCCAAGAGCTCCAATGCCGCCGGCATTGTCTACATAGATTCCTCTTTCTTCCAGAGCAGCCTTGAGCATTTCCGCCTGCTGACCCATCGATGATTCGGTATTGTAAACCAGAATGACATTAGGATTCTGGAAAGTGCGGTATTTCTCAGCGATCATATCTGCCAAGGCCTCTGCCTGCCTCTGCTTTGAAAGGGCAGCCTGGAAAAGATAAGGGCAATCCTCCAGCAGAGAGTCTGCCGCCGCATCCAGAGGGGAAACCATAGGAATCCTAAGCCTGTTTACTGTCTGGGCAAATTGCCTGAGCGCATCGTAGCGTATAGGGCCTATAAGCATATCCGATTCTTCAATCTTCTGGCTCTCAGCAATATCTGCAAGATCTGAGGAAGCGTAGTCAATCACGTTGAGCTTTATGTTCCCGCCGTCTCTCTTTATCTGCTCCACTGCCATAAGGGCTCCGCTGTAGAAATCCATATAATTGCCGTTGGCCTTGCCTTCCGAATTCAGCGGAAGAAGAAGGGTAACCGTTCTGGTTTTTGTATTGTCAACAACAGGAAGAGTGTAATTGTCCAAAGTGTTTTCAGGAGTGGTAGTGGTGTCTGTATCAAACACTTCAACCGGATTGGTTTCTATGGTGTCTGTCTGAACAGTTGAAGGATCAGTTACGGGTTCCGTCTTGGTTTTAACAGGAATCTTCAGCTCCATTCCGGTTTTTACTTTCCTTTTCTTCTTTATGTTGTTGAACTCAAGAATCTCTTCAGGAGAAACACCGTATTTCTCAGCGATTTCGTCCAGGTCTTCGTACCATTTAACCTTGTGTATCAAATACTGACGGCCATCTTGAACCAGTTCTTGCTGCTGAGGCTCTGGCTGAGGTTCTTCTTCTGTCTTGGCTGCCTGAAGCCCGCTCACCGGAATATACAGAAGCTGGCCTTCCTTAAGCCCGTCGCTGAGTATTGGATTGCGCCTTTGAAGCTCTTCCTGGGAAATGTTGTAGGCCTTGCTTATAGAGTAAATAGTCTCTCCTTTCTTTACGTTGTGGACATACATTTTCTCTCCCTTGACACTCACTATCTGGTCTGAGACGGTAATCTTCACCTGCGAAAGCCCATATGTAGGTATCGCTGAGATAATTGCAGCCACGCAAATGCGCAATATGCCGAGTCTGAGATTCTTTTTCATGATACTAAAGCCTTGCGAGCATATTCTTGATATTCTCTTCTATTCTCTCAAAAATGTTCTCGTCGTACGGAAGTCTGGAGAATTTCTCTCCGGTAACGGCTTCGTATAGTTCTATGTAACGGTCTGAAATTCCGGATACTATGCTGTCTGTCATTTCAGGAACCTTTTCTCCTGCCTGCCCCCTGAAGCCGTTTTCCATAAGCCATTCCCTTACAAACTCCTTGGAAAGCTGTTTCTGCGGCTGTCCTGCATCAAACCGTTGCTGATACCCATCTAGATAGAAGTACCTAGAAGAATCCGGAGTGTGGATTTCATCCATAAGGCAGACTTCTCCGTCCAGAAGGCCGAACTCGTATTTGGTATCTACAAGTATCAAGCCTCTTTGCTCAGCGATTTTGGTTCCTCTTTCAAAAAGCTTGAGTGCGGCGTCTTCTACCTTGGCGTAAATGTCTGCCGGAATAAGGCCCTTGGCAATAATCTCTTCCTTTGAGATGTCCTGGTCGTGGCCGCCGATTTCGGCCTTGGTAGTAGGGGTTATAATAGGATGCTCAAACTTCTGGTGCTCGCGCATTCCGTCTGGAATCTCTACACCGCAGATCTGTCTGGCTCCGGCCTTGTAGCTTCTCCAGGAACTGCCTGTCAAATAGCCTCTTACAATCATCTCTACCGGGAGCGGCTGGCATTTGTATCCGACGGTTACCATAGGATCCGGGCAGGCAATCTTCCAGTTGCGAACTATATCCTGGGTAGAATCCAGAAATTTTGCCGCTATCTGGTTTAGAACTTGGCCTTTGTACGGGATTCCTCTTGGCAGAACCACATCAAACGCGCTGATTCTGTCTGTGGCAACCATCACCATGTATTTGTCTTTTACAAAGTACACGTCTCTGACCTTTCCGGTATATCTTCCTGTCAGGTCTTTGAAATCGAAATCGGTTCTTACAATGGAATCCATATGGCTATAAGGTATTTATGAAATCTTCAAGCTTTGTTGCAAAAGCCTCCCATCCGAGAGTTTCCTTCAGGCGGGAGATGTTGTAAAGATACTCTTCTTTCTTGTTTTCTGCAAAGTATTTCTCAATGGCGCGGGCTATGTCTTGAGGAGACAGACCATCAGTCAGCATTCCGGTTCCGGCCTTTCCCACGTTTTCCACCAGGCCGCCAACTGGAGTGGTTATCAGCGGAACGTCAAAATTCCAGGAAATGGAACTGATGCCGCTCTGGGTTGCGCTACGGTAAGGAAGGACACTGACATCCGCTGCGCTGAAATAGTATTTAACCTCTGAATCAGGAATATATCTATCGTGGAGTATGAGATTGTCCTTGACCGGGGCAAACATTTCAGAATCAATAATCTGGCGGTATTTTGCAAAACTGCCGTATGGCTCTCCAGACACCACCAGGGTGTAGGATCTGTCCAAAAGCGGAAGAGCTTCCAGTAAAATGTCCAGGCCTTTGTAATCTCTGATAAGCCCAAAGAAAAGAAGAACCTTCCGGCTAAGAATTTCTTCGTCCGAGCCTTGCATTCCGATATGACGGCGGGCTTGTACAATATCCACTCTTTCTCCAAAATTTGAATAAAGAGGATGGGGTATTACTGTGCTATGGGCGCCGGGGCAGATTTCTTTCAGCTGGTCTTCCACAGCCTGGCTGAGGGTAACAATCCCGCTTTGCCTTTTTACGAAATATTTGGCCAGCGGAATATCGAAGAAATGCCTTTCGTGAGGAATAATGTTGTCTGCGATGGCTACCGTGCGGAATTTCCCGCTTTCTCCAAAGCCCTGCTTTGCAAGGATTTTTGCCGTCCTTGAGCAGACTCGGCCCAGAGACGGGGCAAAATAGCTCATCCAGTACCTTGTTATAAGTACATCCGGACGGAAAGCGGCTATGGCTTTTGCCGTTGGGCCGTATGTAAAAGGATTAGCGCTGTCCAGAAGAGAAACACTCTCTACTGGCAGCGCTGTGTCTTCAGATGTAACTTTCTGCGTTTTGCCGGGAAAGAGGATTCCGGGATACTGCCTTTTGAAGTTGAACGCCTTTACGGTGTGCCTTTTGGAAAGCTCCTTCAGCAAGTAGGTGTTGAACTGCGATATCCCTCCCCTGAACGGGTAAAAGCAAGAAAGTATTGCAATCCTCATCGGCTTTACTTAGCCTTTGTCTCCTCGGTCTTGGTTTCGGTTTCCGTTTCGGAGGAAACAGCCTTTTTCTTGTCCTTGATATATTCCTCGTTGAGGCCTTCTATAATGTCGTTGGTGATGTCTAGATTAGGGTCTCCCAGGAATACTCCGGTAAGGATCAAAGAATACTTTTTCTCTTCGTTGTACTTCTTGATAAAGGTTTCAACGGCATCCATTACCTTATTCATCATAACGGCGTTTTCTTCCTGGATTTCAGCCTCTTTCTGAGCGCTAAGATTCTGGAGATCTGCCTGGCGGTTGCCAAGAACGCGGTTCTTTTCCTCAGCTTCGCTCTGAGTCATAAGGCCCTTGTTTATCTTGTTCTGGAAATCTTTAACGTCTTTCTCAAAAGCTCTTCCCTTTGCCTGGAGGTCGTTCTGGATTTTCTGGACCTTTTCCTCGAGTTCGCTCTTCAGATCGTTGAACATATCGTATTTGGCAACGATGGAATCCAGCTGGATATAAACGATGCTTCCTGCCTGAGGAACTGAACCTTGAGCCTCGGTCGCGGTAGTGTTGGTTTTCTGGTTGCAGGATGCGGCAAATGCGGCAGCTATTGCAATGCAGAGAAATGTCTTAATTTGTTTCATCTTGATGTATGTTACGTTTTGTTGTTTCTTTCAGAGGCTGCAAATGTAGTAAAAATTACAGCAATTCCCGTCTGTATGCCCGGATTGTGTTTTCAAGTCCAAGATAAAGAGCATCGCAGATTAAAGCGTGGCCGATAGAAACCTCCAGAAGCCCAGGTATTGTCTGGGCAAAATACCTGAGGTTGTCCAGATTGAGGTCGTGGCCGGCATTCAGGCCAAGCCCGGATTTTCCGGCAGCCACAGCCGCCTTGTAGTAAGGCTCGATGGCCTGTTCGCGGTTGGCGTGATAATTCTTGGCGTAGCTTTCTGTGTAAAGCTCAACCCTGTCGCATCCGCATTCGGCGGCTCCCAGTATCATATCTTCAACAGGATCTACAAAAATGGATACTCTTATACCGGCATCCTTGAACATTTTGCATGTCTTTTTAAGGAAATCATGGTTTGCCACAGTGTTCCATCCGGCATTGGAAGTAAGAACGTTTTCGGCATCGGGGACAAGGGTTACCTGAGCCGGAAGCACACTGAGCACCAGCTGATTGAATTGATCTTTAGGATTGCCTTCTATGTTGAATTCAGTTGTCAGGACCGGCTTCAGATCCAGAACGTCCTGCCTTTTAATGTGCCTTTCATCCGGTCTGGGATGAACTGTTATTCCTTGCGCCCCATACCTTTCACAGTCTAGCGCGCATTTAAGGACATTCGGCATATTGCCCCCTCTGGCGTTTCTGAGGGTGGCGATCTTGTTTATGTTTACGCTAAGTCTTGTTTCCATATTTGACAAATTTATGAAATTATGCCTAACTTGCGAAAAATTGGCATATATGAAAGTCGCTATTTTCGGAAGAACCGTTTACAAGTCTTCTCTTCCAAAGCTGGAGGAAGTGCTGAAAATCGTGGAGAAATCGTCTTCACAGATATATTTCTGGGAACCGTTCTACCGCTATGTGTCAGAATTGCTTCCTTCTGTGGATTTCAGGGGAGTCAGGCTTTTTTCTTCCAGCGGAGAACTTCCGCCCGATACAGATCTTCTGCTGTCTTTGGGCGGAGACGGAACATTCCTGTCCAGCGTTCCTCTGGTTGCCGGAAAGAAGATTCCGGTTGCGGGCATAAACTTCGGCCGGCTGGGTTTCCTTACAACGTCCAAGATAGAGGGAATATCTTCTTTGCTTGAGGGAAAGTTTTCGATAGAAAAGCGCACTTTGCTGAAAATGAGTTGCAAGAGCATGCCGGAAGATTTCTGCCCCTATGCTCTTAACGAATTTGCCTTGCAGAGAAAAGGGCCGGCTGTGCTGGAACTGGAAATCAAGGTGAACGGAGAGCCAATACCTCGCTATATGGCAGACGGAGTGCTTATTGCCTCAGCCACAGGTTCCACAGCCTATTCAATGAGTGCCGGTGGACCGATAGTGATGCCGGGCTGCAAGGTGCTCATAATAGTTCCTGTTGCTCCCCACAACCTGAATATCCGCCCTTTGGTGGTCTCCGATACGGCAACCATAGAAGTCTGTTTTTCTACCAGATACAAAGACGCTACACTCAGCGCGGATAACCGTTCATTCTCCATTCCAGACGGAGAAACGGCTGTTTTTACCGCATCTTCCACTGAACTAGAAACGGTCAGTCCGGACAATGGTTTTATGGAGGCCCTCAGCAGCAAACTGTATTGGGGAGCAGACTGGCGCAATTCCTTATAGAACAGTTGGAGTAATTTTGCTATATTTGCCATCTATATGCATTCTATGGAAGAGCTTTCAAAAATACCGCAACACGTATCCATCATAATGGACGGCAATGGACGCTGGGCCAAATCCCGTGGCCTCGAACGTCTTGAGGGCCACAAAGAAGGCGTGGAGAGCGTCAGGGCCTGTCTGGAGTTTGCTGTGGAAATGAGAATAAAGTACTTGAGCTTATTTGCATTCTCCACAGAAAATTGGGGCCGTCCAAAAGAAGAAGTCCAGGGTCTTTGGGCTTTGATGGTCAAGGCTATAGAAAGAGAGACAAAGAACCTTGTCAAAAATAGGGTAAGGGTGCTGGTTCTTGGTAATCTGGAGCAGCTTTCCCCAGATTTGCGTATGGCTATAGAAGGTCTTAGGGAAGTTACTGCCTCAGGGCAGGGAACCACCCTTGTTGTGATGTTGAACTATAGCGGAAAATGGGACATAGTCCAGGCAGCCAACCGTTTCGCTGAGAAAAATCCAGGGAAAAAGATGGTTCCGGAAGATTTTGACAGTTTTCTTGTAACAGCTGGAGTTCCTGATCCTGACCTTCTTATCCGTACAAGCGGAGAGGAGAGGATCAGTAATTATATGCTCTGGCAAACAGCATATACAGAGTTTTATTTTACAGACACTCTTTGGCCTGATTTTCGCAAAAAAGAGTTCCGTCTTGCCTTGGAGGCTTACGCTAAAAGAGACCGTAGATATGGCAAGGTTAAATCGAATAATGAGTAACAGATGAAAATATTAAAGCTGACAATTGTCCTCGCTGCGCTGATTCTGCCGCTGTCTTTGTCCGCTCAGGACGTTGACTACACAAGTCCAAAGACCTATATCATAGGTGGAATCAAAGTTTCTGGCATCAAGTATCTTAGCGAGGAGCAGATTCTTTCCGTAACAGGGCTCAACAAAGGAGACAAAATAACAATCCCTAGCATAGAGCTTTCAGATATTCTTAAAAGAGTTTGGGCTCAGAGATATTTTTCCGATGCTGGATTCTACATCGATTCCTTATCCGCAGGCAGAGATACCGTTTGGCTGGGGCTTCATCTTGCAGAACGTCCAAGGGTTTCACGCTGGCAGTTCAGCGGCATACGAAACGGCCAGAAACAAGACCTGACAGAGAGACTGAAGCTCAAAAGAGGATCAGAGCTTTCTGATTACATAATAGAATCTTCCACCGGAATTATCAAGAAATATTTCCACGAGAAAGGTTTCCTCAAGTGTCAGGTAAAGGTGCTGACAGACGAGGATCCTGTTGTGCAGAATGCGGTTAGGGTAACATTTGACATAGACCGCGGTCCTAGGGTAAAAATAGGCAGAATAACCTTTGAAGGCAACAAGAACCTATCTGACACCAAGTTGATGAAGTCTATGAAGCATACCAGGGACAAGAGGCTAATGAACTTCTTCAAGTCCAAGAAATTCAAAGAGAAAGAGTATGCTGAGGACAAACTGAATATGATATCGGCTTTCAATGAGCAGGGGTACAGAGATGCCCGAATCCTCAAAGACACGATGTATTATATAGAAGATGACCGCCTTGCCATAGACTTTACTCTGGAGGAAGGAGACCGCTATTATTTCAGAGATATAACCTGGACCGG
This sequence comes from Bacteroidales bacterium, assembly GCA_016285455.1. Taxonomy (GTDB): domain Bacteria; phylum Bacteroidota; class Bacteroidia; order Bacteroidales; family UBA932; genus Egerieousia. Next base: position 153,737 of record JAEEQS010000002.1, on the reverse strand, counting down.
AAACAGCATCTATTCCACAGACCAGCTTAACCAGGTTCTCAGGATCAAGAAGGGAGATGTCTACGATTTGGTGACTATGGAAAAGCGCCTTAACGGTGACCCTAAGCAGATGGAGCCGGACGTAAAGAAGATGTATACAGACAACGGCTATCTGTTCTTTAACGTAATGCCTGTTGAAAAGACTATACAGAATGATTCTGTAGACGTGGAGATGAGAATGTACGAAGGCAAACCGGCTACATTCAACAAGATAATAATCAACGGCAACAACATTACAGCCGAGAAAATCGCCAGAAGGGCAGTTTTCACAAAGCCTGGTTACCTTTACTCCCAGTCTGATTTTGAAAGGTCTGTCCGCGAACTTTCTTCAATAGGCCACTTCAATCCTGAAGTCTTCCAGACCGGAGCCGGCTACAGCGTTGTTCCAGACGCCAACAAGAATACTGTGGACATTGCCTACAACCTTGAGGAAAAGCCAGACAGCCACGTTGAGCTTTCCGGAGGATGGGGCGGAAACACCTTTGTAGGAACCCTTGGACTGAGCTTCAACAACTTTGCTATAAAGAGAGTGTTCAAGAAAAGGGCCTGGAGGCCTGTGCCTCTGGGAGATGGCCAGAACCTGTCTATTAGATTCCAGACCAGCGGAACATACTATACTGCTCTGTCCGCAAGCTTTGCCGAGCCTTGGCTTCTGGGCAACAAGCCTGTGAGTCTGAGCGTTTCTACTTACTATACACGCCAGACAAACTCCACTTATTTCTACAAGCATTCAGACCAGTATATGGAGGTTTACGGACTTAGCGCAAGCTTGGGAAGCAGACTTAACTGGCCAGACAACTACTTTGTACTGTTCCACTCGCTGAGCTGGCAGACATACAAGCTGCAGAAGTGGTATTACAACTTCCTGTTCGATACCGGAAAGAGCCACAACTTCAGCTACACCATCGGTCTTGAGAGAAACTCTACAGACCAGCCAATCTTCCCTAGAGGAGGTTCAGACTTCACTTTCACCCTGCAGCTTACGCCGCCTTACTCTCTGATGAGAGGCCATCGCGATTACAAGAATATGGATGCCACTGAAAAGTACAAGTGGATTGAGTACCATAAGTGGCAGTTCAAGAGCGACGTTTATCTGCAGCTTGTCAAGAACCTGGTATTCAGGGCGGCAGCAAACTGGGGCTATCTGGGATATTACAAGAAGAGTCTGGGCTATTCACCGTTCGAGGGATTCGAGGTCGGTGGAGACGGTATGAGCGGCTACAACACTTACGGATCTGACATTATCTCTCTCAGGGGCTATCCTAACTACTCCTTGACTCCTATAGAAAACAATGCTTACGTGGGTCACGTTTACGATAAATTTACCCTAGAACTCAGATATCCGCTGATTCTTCAGCCGTCGAGCACGATATTTGCTCTAGCATTCCTCGAAGGCGGTAACTGCTGGAAAGAAATAGGCGGATTCAACCCGTTCGACATAAAGAGAAGTGCGGGAATTGGCGTGAGGATAATGCTTCCGATGGTTGGCTTGATGGGTATTGACTGGGGATATGGATTCGATCCTGTTCCTAACGAAGGCAAGAAGAAGGGAGGAAGCCAGTTCCACTTTGTGATAGGACAGCAGTTCTAGAAAAAACATTAGACAATTACTTTAAAATTAAATGAATATGAAAAAGTTAGTGGTTCTTGCATTGGCATCGTTGATCTGCCTTGGGGCAGCAGCGCAGAATGTTCCGCAGAAATGCGGCTATGTGAATACGGAAACCATACTTGCCGCGATTCCGGAGTACAAGGTTGCTTCAGAAAAGCTTGAGGCTCTGGGCAAACAGTATCAGGAAGCGGTAAAGAAAGACTTTTCCGAAATAGAGACTCTCTACAACAATTATCAGAAACAGAAGGCTTCTCTGAGCGCTGCCCAGAGGCAGGCTAAGGAAGAGCAGATTATCTCCAAGGAAAAGGCTGCAAAGCAGAAGCAGCAGCAGTATTTTGGACAGGACGGCCTGATGCAGAAGAAGAGTCAGGAGCTTTTGGATCCTATAAAGGAAAAGGTTCAGAAAGCAATAGACAAAGTTGCTGAAGACGGCGGCTATATGCTGATCATAGACATTGCAACTACAGAAGGCGTAGTTTATGCAGCTAGCGATGCGGATCTTTCTTCAAAGGTTATAAGCCTCTATCCTACAATCAACTAGAATAACAAATCTAAAAGTATATACAATTATGAAGAAGACAATCATCTTGCTGGCTGCCGCCTTAATTGCCGGAGCAGCCTTCATGCCTACAAAAGTTCTTGCCCAGAAACTTGGGCATATCAATTCACAGGAAGTTGTAGCTCTTATGTCTGAGAGAGACGAGGCTTACACCAAGCTTCAGGCTTTTGGCAAGGAGCTTCAGGAGACCTTGAATTCCATGCAGAACGACTATCAGGCAAAAGTTAAGGAATACAACGAGAAAGCAGCTACCTGGAACGAGTCTATCAAGAAGACTAAGGAAGATGAAATCAACAGCATCATCCAGCGCATCCAGCAGTTCCAGCAGCAGGCAGAGCAGGATTTCACCGCTCGCCAGAATACTCTGATGGAGCCGGTTATGAAAAAGGCATTTGAGGCTATAGAGAAAGTGGCTAAGGCTCAAGGTCTTGCATATGTAATAGACCTGGCTTCCGGAGCTCTTGTCTATATAGATGATGCCAATACTGTTAACCTGCTTCCTTTGGTTAAGGCAGAGTTGGGTATCCCTGCAAGTAAAACTCAACCAACCCAGATTCAGTAAACTAACAAGCATAGAAGATATTTTTCAATACGGTTTGGTTCGCCAGACCGTATTTGTTTTATTGGGGTGTTGATGAGGTTGTTTAAAAATTGAGCGGATTTTGTTGCTCATCGTTGAAAGATTACCTATATTTGGAAATATTTTAATGAATAATTGAAAGTATTTCTACACCCGAATCGTTAATATTTTTTATGGAACGTAAAGTGGTTGACGTAAAAGATGTGGTAATCCGCTTCACCGGAGACTCCGGAGACGGAATGCAGCTCACCGGAACTCTGTTTGCAGATGCTTCTGCGCTGTACGGAAATGAAATTTCCACATTCCCGGATTATCCAGCTGAAATCAGGGCTCCACAGGGCACCGTATCAGGTGTGTCCGGTTTTCAAGTGCATATAGGCCAGAGCGATGTCAAGACTCCAGGAGATCTTGCAGACGTTCTAGTATCTATGAACCCTGCCGCACTTATGGCCAACGCCAAGTTTGCAAAACCTGGCGGAAGCATTATTCTGGATCAGGATTCCTTTGACGAGCAAGGTCTTCAGAAGGCCGGCTTCAAGACAATGGATCCTATTGAAGAACTTAATCTTCAGGACTATAACATTATCTGGGCTCCTATCACCTCCCTTACCAAGGAGAGTCTGAAAGACAGCGGAATGGACATTAAATCCATTGTAAGGTGCAAGAACATCTTCACCTTGGGAATGTGCTATTTCATGTTCAACCGTCCGCTGCATTTTACGGAGGAGTACTTGAGGAAGAAGTTTGCCAAGAAACCTGATCTTATTGAGCCTAATATCAAGGTACTCAACGATGGCTACAATTATGCACACAATACTCACGCGATAGGAAACACTTACACCGTTGAACCGGCTAAGCTGGAGAAAGGCGTTTACCGCAGCATCAACGGAAATCAGGCAACGGCTTGGGGCCTTATTGCCGCTTCTGAAAAGAGTGGAAGGCCTATGTTCGTAGGATCTTATCCTATTACCCCGGCAACAGCAATCCTGGAAGAACTTGCTATTCACAAGAATCTGGGAGTCAAGACAATGCAGTGCGAAGACGAAATTTCCGGAATCTGTACATCCATCGGAGCCGCTTATGCCGGCAATATGGCTGTTACCACGACTTCCGGCCCTGGCCTGTCGCTTAAGAGCGAGGCTCTTGGACTGGCTGTCATCGCTGAGCTTCCACTGGTTGTTGTTGACGTCCAGAGGAGCGGCCCTTCCACCGGTATTCCAACCAAGACTGAGCAGACAGACCTTGCTCAGGCTCTTTACGGAAGAAACGGCGAGTGCCCTGTTATGGTAATGGCAGCCCGCACTCCTTCAGATTGCTTCAGGGCAGCTTTCTACGCAGCAAAATTCGCTATGGAGCATATGATGCCAGTAGTCTTCCTGTCAGAGGGTTATTTAGGCAATGGAAGCGAGCCGTGGAAGATTCCTTCTATGAGCGACTATCCTGCAATCAATCCTCCGATCATAAGCGAATGCGATGGCAAGTTCAAGCCTTTTGAGAGAGACGCTGAGACTTTCGTAAGAAAGTGGGCAATTCCTGGAACGCCGGGTCTGGAGCATAGGGTAGGAGGTCTGGAGAAGAGTCCTGCCGGAGCTGTTTCATCAGATCCTGAAGTTCACGAGATGATGGTGGCAAACCGTGCTGCAAAGCTTGCAAAGGTTGCAGACTGCATTCCAGAACTCGAGGTTTTCGGAGAAAAGGAAGCAGATGTGCTGCTGGTTGGATGGGGCGGAACTTACGGCCATCTTTATACAGCCGCATCACAGCTTCTGGAAGAAGGAAAGAGCGTGGGCTTTGCCCAGTTCGATTATATCAACCCGCTGCCTAAGAACACTGCAGAAGTATTTGCCCGCTACAAGAAGATTCTCGTCTGCGAGCTTAACAGCGGACAGTTTGCAGATTATCTGAGGGCAAAGCTTCCTCAGTTCAAGTATCTGCAGCTCAATAAAGTACAGGGTCAGCCGTTTATGGTTCACGAGATTGTGGACGCAGTAAAGGCACTTTAACCGGCGGAGGAATTATTATGAAATACACACAGCAAGATTTCAAAAGCGACCAGATAGTTAAGTGGTGCCCGGGATGCGGAGACCACGCCATTCTTGCAGCCGTTCTCAGGGCAATGCCTGAGATCTGCGAGAAGAGGGGATATACCAGAGACCAGTTCGTGTTTGTTTCAGGTATTGGCTGTTCCAGCCGTTTCCCTTACTATATGAACACTTACGGCTTCCACGGAATCCACGGAAGAGCCGGCGCCCTGGCTACAGGAATGAAGGTGGCAAACCCTAAGCTTTCCGTATGGCAGATGACCGGAGATGGAGATGCCTTGGCTATAGGCGGAAACCATTTCATCCACGAGATAAGGCGTAACATAGACGTTAACATCATTCTGTTCAACAACAGGATTTACGGTCTTACAAAAGGCCAGTATTCTCCTACCTCAAAGTTCGGAATGGTGACCAAGACTTCTCCTTACGGAACCATAGAGTATCCGTTCACTCCAGGTGAACTGGTACTCGGCGCAAGAGGAACATTCTTTGCCAGAAGCCTTGATAGCGAACTTGCTCTCAACCAGGAGATTATGGTAAGAGCCGCAATGCACGACGGAACTTCCGTTATGGAGATGCTCGTAAACTGCATGATCTACAACAACGGAACTCACGCAGACATTTCTGACCGTGCCGTAAGAGCAGACAGAACTATTATTCTCCGCGATGGGGAACCTATGATCTTTGGAAAAGACCGCGACAAGGGAATCATCCTGGACGGCCTGAAGCTAAAAGTAGTAAAGCTTGGAGAAAACGGCATCACTGAAAAAGACCTTCTGGTGCACAATTCCAAGGAGAACAACTTTGGCATTCACTCTATGCTGGTGGATATGAAGGGTCCTGATTTCCCTGTAGCACTTGGTGTCATCCGCGATGTGGCAGACAAGACTTACGACGACAGCATCTACGAGCAGTTAGATGAAGTAAAGGCTAAGGCCAAGATCCACAATATGGATGAGCTTCTGCACAGCGGAGCTACCTGGACAGTAGAATAGAAATAATTAACATTCACACTATAACAAACCAATTTTTAAAACATTCATACTTATATGAAAACAGCTGAAATAATGGCTAACCTGGCTGCAAAGCATCCTGGTGAAAATGAGTACCTTCAAGCCGTTCAGGAAGTTCTCGAGAGCATCGAGGAGGTTTATAACCAGCATCCTGAATTCGAAAAGGCAAAAATCGTTGAGAGAATGGTCGAGCCAGACCGTATCTTCACATTCCGTGTTACTTGGGTAGACGACAAGGGAGAAGTTCAGACTAACCTCGGTTATCGTATCCAGTTCAACAGCGCCATCGGCCCTTACAAGGGAGGTCTCCGTTTCCACAAGGCAGTGGTTCCTTCAATGTTGAAATTCCTCGGTTTCGAACAGACTTTCAAAAACGCTTTGACTACTCTTCCAATGGGTGGCGCAAAGGGTGGTTCTGACTTCGATCCAGTTGGAAAGTCAAACGACGAAATCATGCGCTTCTGCCAGGCATTCATGACTGAACTTTGGCAGTGCATTGGTCCTGATCAGGATATTCCTGCAGGAGACGTAGGAGTAGGCGGCCGCGAGATCGGTTTCCTCTATGGAATGTACAAGAAGCTTGCTAGAGAGTACAACACAGGAGTTCTTACCGGAAAGGGAGCAACTTGGGGAGGTTCTATCCTTCGTCCTGAGGCTACCGGTTTCGGCGCCCTGTATTTCACTCAGCACCTTCTCCAGACTGCCGGCAAGGACATCGTAGGCAAGAAGGTAGCTCTCTCCGGCTTCGGCAATGTTGCCTGGGGTGCTGCTACAAAGGCTAAGGAGCTTGGCGCAAAGGTTGTTGCCATCTCCGGTCCAGACGGAGTCTGCGAAATTCCAGACGGCATTACAGATGAGATGATCGCCTATATGCTTGATATGCGTGCTTCTAACCGCAACAAGGTTGAGGATATGGCTACCAAGTTCCCAGAGAAGGCTAAGTTCACTCCTGGCAAGAAGGCTTGGAGCATCCCTTGCGACATCGCTCTTCCTTGCGCATTCCAGAACGAGCTTTCTGAGGACGACGCCAAAGAGCTTCAGGCAAACGGTTGCTGGTGCTGCTGCGAGGTTTCCAACATGGGTTGCCAGCCTGGCGCTATCCACTATTTCCAGCACAACGGCATCCTCTTCGCTCCTGGCAAGGCTGTAAACGCCGGTGGTGTTGCTACTTCAGGTCTGGAAATGACCCAGAACGCAAGCCACATCAGCTGGTCAGCTAAAGAGGTTGACGACAAGCTGCACTTCATCATGCAGAGCATCCACGAGCAGTGCGTTAAGTATGGTACTCAGCCAGATGGTCATATCGACTATGTAAAGGGTGCCAACATCGCCGGCTTTATGAAGGTTGCTACCGCAATGCTGGAGCAGGGAATTATTTAATTCGATCAGCGAATTGAATAATAAAGGGATGCCATTCGGCATCCCTTTTTTTATTTATCTCTGAGATAATTACTTCAGCCTGTAAGGTTTCTTGTGGTAAGGATCCATCAGCAGAGGTCCCTCGCATCTTCTAGCCGGAGCGTTGGCGGCAGACTTGGTTGATGGTGCAGCTGAACCGTAGCTGTTGGTCTTGTCAAAGTCGTGAGCTATAAAGTCTTCTACGGAAGGGGTTTCTCCTGCAGTTTTCTTGATTCGGCAGTAGATTCTCCAACGGCTGAATGTGTTGAAGTGAGGAATGTTGTTGATCATGCAGCTGCTATTCTCTGAACGGTAGATACCTACTCCGTACATTGCGCTTCCGGCGTGAAGACCGATGTTGCAAGTTGTATATTCCGTCTTGTCCGCAAAAGTCTTCCAGTTGGCTCCATCTATTGTTGGCGTTAGGCCGAGGTTGCAGTGCTCAGGATCTGAAGTTGAATACCAGGTGCTGTTAGCTGAATCCCAGTTAGGAAGATACGTGTTGGTATAAGCTCCCAAACTTTGCCATGTACGGAAACCAGACTCATTGGCTTGAGGATAAGCAGTAGTATTGTAATACACGTATTCGTCTCCCAGAAGGCCAATGCCGTGTCCGCCGTACTCGTGGCGGAGAGTGTAGGCAAATCCTCCGTAAGAAGAAGTTGAAGGATGTCTTGCAGGAGTCTGTGCTACGGAAATCATCCTCATTCCTTCGGTGTTGCCTAAACGAGACCAGATATTTGTTCCTGCATACTGGTCTGCATTAATAATAATGCTGACAGGAGACCAGCTTAGGTTTGTGTAAATCTGATCTAATGTGGAGGCGCCAATGCCAGGGACTTTTGCTGCATATTCAATTACAATGTCAAGGTCACAGCCAATGCCGGTAGAGTTACCGCCTTGCCAAGAGCACTTGAATTTTGTATCAACCTTTGTACTGGCATCTGCCCAGGTGGTTGAACCGACACTCATGCCTGCCTCGTTGGAATAGGCTGCTACCTTGTAGATTGCAAAGTAATTATAGTAATATCTGTAAGGTTCTATCTCAAACAAGGCTTTGATTCCGGCATCTACTTCCTTGTCGAACTGTCCTCCGTAATTATAGAGATCCTGGGTATAGCCGTCACCTGTATAAATGAGCTTGAAAGGCCTTGATGTAGAGGTAACTTCAGTTACAGAACCGTCTGAATTAACCTCATACAGTCTTACTTCTCCGTCTGCCCAGTAAGATTTGGTGCTTCCGGTGGTGAATGTAACAACATCACTTTCAGTCTTTCCTCCTTCATAGCCGTCATCGGCAACAACCTTATAATAATAGGTGGTGTTCTTGTCAAGATCCTCCTTGTTCATCATAGATGTCTTTTCAGTGGCTTCAAATGATGTCCAGGTGCTATTGTCTTTGGAGAGCATTACCGTGTACTTGATCTTGTCTCCGTTGGCGTCTGTAGAGGCGTTCCAGGAGAACGTGGTAATGATTTCAACACCGCTTCCTGTTGGCTTCAGGCCTGTTGGCTTGGTAGGAGCGGCATTTGCTGCGGCTTCCTTGGCAATGGTGAAATATTTGGTGTTAGATCCGCTTTTGACAGTAAGGAATGTCTGGTCTTTAGTCTTGCCGGCATAATTGCCTGTATTTACTGTAACCGTTGCATTGCCGGTTCCGCTCATAGGGGTAACGCTAGTCAGCCATGCTGGTTTAGGGGAAGGAAGAGTTATGCTCCAGGCTCCGCTGCAGTTGATTGTAAAGGTTCCGTTTCCAGCTTCCGCCGGAATGGAAATGCTTTCAGGAGTAATCGTTATGGCTGCAGCAGTCGGCGCGTTAATGGTAACAGTAACGGTTTTGGATTTGCCTTTGATTGTTACAGTTCCTCCAGCTGCTGAAGCGCTTGCAGTTATCTTGACGCTGCCGTTGTTGCTGCCGCTGGCAGGGGACACAGTGTATCCTGTTGAAGCGCTAACTGTCCAGGCAACATTAGAAGATATGCTTACTGTAGTGGATGCTCCACCCGCCAGGGTAACAGCGGTTGGGCTAACGCTTAAAGACTCTGTTGTAGGTTCCGGAGTAGGTGTTGGCTTGGAGCCTCCTTTATCTCCGCTTCCGCCGCAAGAAGTTGCAGCCAAGGAGATTATACCCGATACAATAACCATAGCACAAAGCTTGTGCAGTCTTAGGAATTTGCTCATAATCTTATCGGTTTTAGTATACTTTTCAACTCAACAATACAAATATAGCAATAATAATGCCTAATGCAAAAACCTTGCTTTAGCAGCAAAAAGAAAGGCTGACCAAAAGGCCAGCCTAACTTTTGAATCTTTAATGAGAATTAAAGAATGTCATAGTCTGCATAGCAGTTGTAGCCATGGCTGAACCAAGTTCCATTCTTTGATACCCATCCTTCGAGTTCAACGCAGTCTCCGCTTACAAGATCCTCGCTAGAGCAATAGATCTCACAATTTGCAGGTCTCTGCTGGAATACGTATGCATTGCCCTTGTGAGTGAAGCTCATATCTGCCCTGCCTCCTGAGTACTTCTCTACGAAGTCGTTGTATCCAGGATACTTGTCGAATACGAGAGTTCCGTCACCAGGGTTCTTGAACTCGAAGAACATGTTCTCGTCATACAGAACCATCTTGTAGTAAGCGGTGGTTCCCTTTGCCCTTTGAAGAGTCCACTCGTCGCTGTCAAGATCGGAAACCAATGGTCCGTCGATCCATTCAAAACCAGTAAGGGCGGCATTAACTTCCCAGCGGCCAGAATACCAACCAGTCTGATAGTCTTCATACTGGAGGAGCATTTTGCCGACTCCCTCATATTTGTAGTAGCTTCCGGCTCCTGCAAGTGCGTTATTGAAAGCAAGAGTGAAAACGTACTCTACACCAGGTGTAAGTTTGCTGTAGTCGTAGCTGACGGTAATGGTTTTCTCATACTCTCCTGCTGCAAAGCTGACCTTTGAAGGACTAATTGTATAAACACCGTACTCGTCTGCGAGGGTAACTGGAACTTCCAGCGCCTCAGTAGCAACACCTCTCTGTATCTTTACAATAACAGGAGTCTCAGCCTCGTCCATACCGAAACCAGTTCCGTTGATTGCAAAGGAAACATCTTCGTTAACAACCTTATACTCAGGCCACTTGGATGCGCAAGATGTAACGATCAATACAGAAAGCAATAATCCGAATCCGTATTTAATAAGTTTCATATTCATCTTATTTTAATAATTATCAATCTATTAATATCCAGGGTTCTGCTGGTCTCTGATCTGAGGGTTGGCAGCAAGCTCGTCAATTGGAATAGGAGCTACCCAACGGTGGTCGGATGGAGCTACTGTCATATTGAGAGCAGGACCGTTAGATCCGGCAGTATGGATAAGAGCTGCGAGCTGCGGATTAGGTCTTGCAGACATTCCGTCTCCCCATCTCTTGAGGTCGAACCATCTCATACCTTCTCCAATAAACTCTCTAACTCTTTCTTCCTTGATGTATTCCAGAAGAGCGTCTCCTGTTGCAGTTACGGCGTGATAAGAAGGGTCTCTCTTCTCGCCGAGCTTGTCCAGATATGACTGGGCTGCTACGTCTGCGCCACCCTTTCTTGCAAATGCCTCAGCAGCGATAAGATACTGCTCAGCAATGCGGAAAGGCTTAATCTTGTTAAGGTGAGCGGTAGAGGATGTAGCCAAGGTAGAGTTGCCAGGGAACTTGTCCATCAGAGTCATGCCGGAAGCAGTACCGAGAGAGCAAGAAACCTTAAGGCCGGTCTTGAACCAAGTCTTGAATCTCAAGTCAGAAGTAGAATACAGATTCTTTGCAACCCAAACATTAGGAATCCAGTCTGGCCTGTACTGGCCGTTGGAAGGATTGTAACCCAGGTAGCTAGGATCATTTGTGCTAGGAGTTGAGTTGTTGTCTGAGAAAAGCTGCATAATGCACTCCTGGCCAGAGTCATTAGTCCAGAGAGCTGTCATTTCAGCCTGGCTAGCGCAGAGCGGATATTTTCCGCCGTCTACAAGGGAAGTAGACAAGGTGATAGCCTCGTCATATTTGCCCATATAAAGAGCAAGTCTTGCCTTGAAAGCCTTAACGACATCAACAGTGAGTTCTTCAGAACCAACTACTCCAGGATAGCTTCCAAGAAGAGACAGAGCCTGGTTAGCCTCGTTAAGAACCCAGTTGTAAGACTCCTCAACAGAGCTTCTTCCAGGATAGGTAGTAATATCGCCAGTAGGATTGAATTCGTCAACCAGCATAATGCCGTACTTGTCCTTGTTGGCAGCATTGTAAACAGGAGCATAGAACTCCAGAAGCTTAAGGCCGAAGTATGCTTTTGTAAAGTGAGCTACTCCAACAACTTTGCTCAGGAGTTTAATCTGGCTAGCATCCAGGTCGGTTTTGTCCAGAGCGTCAGCTTCTCTTAAAACAAGGTTAGCGTGAGCAATTGCACCATAAGCAGGAGCCCAGATATCAACAAATGGAGATCCGGAATTCCAGTCCCATCTGTACTCGGAACCTTCGCGGTTACCATAGTCAATCATTGGGTTGAAGAAGTCTGAAGCAATCTCCTGAGTATAGATATAAGAGCCTGCTGAATAAGCTCTCATATAGATATATTCAGCTCTCATCCAGCCTTCAGCCTTATCAATAGTGAAGGAGCCGTCAAGAGGCATTTGATTGTGTGACTGCTCATCCAAATTACAGCTTGTAAAGAAGAGAGCAAGAACTGCAAGTGATAATATAATCTTTTTCATATTCTCTGCGATTTTAGAAAGTTAACTCAACACCTGCTGCATACTGCTTACTGTTAGGATAAACAGCGAGCTGGAGATTGATGTTCTGCTCAGGATCCCAACCAGAGTACTTGGTCCAAGTAAGGAGGTTACGTCCTGTTACAAAGAATCTTACACCTGTGAGAATACCGCCGAGCTTGTTGATGGCGTTCTTGCCGAGTGAGTAAGAAAGGGTCACACCCTTGAGTCTTACGAATGAAGCATTCTCAACCAAACGGGAGTCGAAGCACTCATCGTTAACCACAAACAGAGGATTAGGATACTTGGCTTTCTGGCCTGGAGTCATCCACATCTCGGTAAGGAGTTCGCTTGCAAGACGGTTATCTGCAAAGTTAGAGTTGGTGTAGAAGTAACGGTCGTTGTTGATCAGGTATTTTCCGAAGATTCCGGAGAACTGAGCCTGGAGAGCGAAATTCTTATAGGTGAAGTCGATCTGCAGACCTGCTGACCAAGGAGCGTAACGGCTCTTGCCAAGGAGAATGCGGTTGTCATCTGAGTAAACATCGGTGATGTTGCCTTCCTTGTCATACCAGAGAGGACGTCCGGTTGCAGGGTCGATACCTGCACTCTTAACGTACCAGAGTTCACCAGCAGAGTGGCCTACGCAATAGTTCAGACCGTAGTCAGGAAGCTGGAACTCGTCACGGCCGTCGAACAGCTTGGTGATCTTGTCCTTATTGTAGGCAACGTTCAAGCTGGTCTGGAGGAACATGTTCTCGTTGCGGATCCAGTCGAAAGTAACTGTAGCCTCGATACCCTTGTTCTCCATATTACCGATGTTGCCTTCACCGCCGTCAAATCCGGTTGCATATGACCAAGGAATTTCAAGGAGCATATCCTTAGTTCTCTTCTTGTAAACCTCGATCTTGGTTTCCAGTCTGTTCCAGAGTCTGAAATCGAGAGCGATGTTCAGGTTCTCCAGAGTCTCCCAAGTCAGGTGCTCGTTACCAGGGTTTGCAACAAAGTAAGTTTTGCCAAGATAATTGGTTCCGGTGCTAACTGTAGCGTGTGAGAGGTAGTTGTCAATACCTGAGTTACCTACAGTACCGTAGTTTGCGGAAATCTGCAACTTGTTGATCCATTCCTTGTCTTTCAGGAAGTTTTCCTTCTTGATATCCCACATACCGCCTACAGACCAGAAGTTTGCATATCTGTTCAAGGCTCCGAACAGGGAGGAACCGTCACGACGGAAAGTAGCGTCGAGATAGTACTTGCCTGCATAGTCGTATGAAAGTCTTGAGAAGATAGAGTTGTATTTATACTGAGACCAGCTTTCTGATACATCGTGAGGAAGGTCAGTATCTATGTTGGCCAAAGTAGCGATAGAATTGTCTGGGAATCCGCTACCGGTAGCTGAGAATCCATTGCTATTATTGATGATGGCTTCCTGACCAATCAGAGCTGTGAAGTTGTGGTTCTCGCCAAGCTGGAACTTATACTCAGCAGTGTTTGTAGAAGTCAGACGATAATATCTTGAGAAGCTCTGTCCAACATAAGGACCATTTTCATGATATAAGTGAATCCAGTCCTCAGGGTCCTGGAGGTCTCTTCTTGTCCATCTGTAGTCATAACCCTCAAGGCCCTGTGCAAATCTGATGGTCAGACCCTTCAGAGGAGTGAATTCCTCATAGAGGTTGCCGTTGAATCTAACGGTGTTGTCCTTTACCTTCAGATATTTGTAACGATAGTGAGGGTTGTATGCTCCAAAGTCGCTCATGTAAGGAGTCTCGTCGCCGTAGCCGATGAAGTTGCCCTTGCTGTCTGTGAGAATCTCATAAGGAGTCCACCAGGTTGGTGCCCAAAGAGCAAAGTTAACAGGGTTGTTCCAGTTGTTACGGTTACCGGATGAGTAGTCTGAGTTGTAAGGGTTCTCTCTAGACTGCTGATATCCAAGACCCATGGAAATACCCATCTTGAACCAGTCGGTTGCCTTAACGTTCATATTGATACGAGCGGCATAGCGGTTGTGAGCTGTCATTGGCTCAACACCCTCCATTCTGTTTGCAGCAAGGGAGATGTAATAGTCAACAGCCTTGGTTCTTCCGGAAACGGAGAGATCTGCTCCCATTGTTGGAACATTCTGGTTCAAAGCCCACTTCATCCAGTTGGTCTCGATCTTGTTCTCCAGCCTGAACTTCTTGTTTGCCTGGAAGGCAGCGTCTGTAACAGCGGAAGGATCTACCATTTCATAGAGTCTGAACCACTCCTCGGAGTTAACTCGCTTGATAGGGTTTCTTGCCAGATTGGAAACACCGTAGTTGGCAGTAAGCTTAACTACTGGCTTCTCTGTAGTACCCTTCTTGGTTGTGATGTAAACAACTCCGTTAGCGGCACGTGAACCGTAGATAGCGGTTGAGGACGCGTCCTTCAGAATTGTAACGCTCTCAATGTCGTTAGGGTTCAGAGTGTTGAAAATGTCGCTAAGAACAGGAGTTCCGTCAAGCACGAACAGAGGGGCAGTTGAAGCCTGCAGAGAGTTCACACCTCTGATTCGCATAGATACGGTAGCTGAAGGGTCTCCAGAAGAGGTGTAAACCTGCAGACCGGCAACCTGTCCCTGAAGAGCGTCGGCGGCATTGATAACCGGTTTGTCCTTGAGGGCCTTTGCCTTAACGGTCTGGGCAGAACCTACCACTGTAGAGATCTTTCTACCGGTACCGTAACCTACTACGATAACGTCTTCGAGCTGGGTAGCATCGGAAGAAAGAGCTACGTTAACTACGGATCTGCCATTTACAGGTACCTCCTGAGTGGTGTATCCTACTGATGTGAAAACCAAAACAGCATCTCTCCTTACGTTGATGACATACTGTCCGTTAACATCAGTCGCAACACCATTGGTGGTCCCCTTTACCTGAACACCAACACCAGGAAGCGGTTCGTTGTCGGCCGCGTCGGTGACGGTTCCTGTTACTTTAATTGTCTGTGCATAGGCGAGTTGCCCAACACATAACAAAAGTAACGCCAAAACAAATGTAATTCGTTTCATTTGGTTGATTTTTAGTTAATTTTAAGTAGTGTTGTTTATTTGTTAATAATAATTTGGTTCGGTTGGCTTTAGTTTAGGGGTGCAAGATACTGAAATTTATCTCAATCGACAAAATTTTCGAAGAACTTTTTTAGGGCGGTTTTATTTTTTAATAAAAAAACGCAACATTTATGTTATATTTGTGGTGAATGTGATGGAGGGGTTTATTAAATAGGTATATAATGATAGGTGTATTTGATTCAGGGGCCGGTGGCCTTTCAGTTTGGAAGGAGCTCGTAAAGACAATGCCTTCAGAGGATTATTTCTATATATCCGATGCGGCATATTGCCCTTATGGGAGAAAAAGTAAAGAAATGATACTGGAAAGAGCCTCAGCGATAACGCGTTTTCTTATTGAAAGAGGAGCGGAAATTATTGTTGTGGCCTGCAATACCGCCACCGCCGCGGCTATAGAAGGATTGAGGCAAAGCTTTGATATTCCGTTTGTTGGGATGGAACCTGCGGTAAAGCCGGCTGCAGCCCTGACCAAGACCGGAGTAATAGGCGTGCTTGCAACCCACGGAACCCTTCAGGGGAGTTTATACAAGGCTACTTCTGAAAAGTATGCCCGCCGCAAAGAGGTGAAAATCATAGAGGAAGTGGGAGACGGACTGGTGGAGCTTGTAGAGGGTGGAGATACTCAATCGCCTGAGGCTGAGGCTCTTGTCAAAAAGTATATAGATCCGATGATTGAAGCCGGTGCAGACTGCGTTGTGTTGGGCTGTACCCATTACCCTTTCCTGGAGCCTATAATAAGAAAGGTGTCGTCTGACAAATTGATTGTTATAAATCCGGCACCTGCAGTAGCAAAACGGGCTAGGCAACTCCTTGATAAAGTGCGTAGAAACGGGATTGGGAGCAGTCTTCCTAAAGACAAGCTAACATCGCAGAGCAAAATTGTAATTGCTACAACTGGTTCAAATACAGATACTTTAAGGAGTCTTGCTACATCGGTGACAATGCAGATTGCTGAAGAGGGCTTACTAACTGAAAGTGAAATTGCGCATCTGGAAAAAATAATTTTTATATCTTTGGAAATATAATTTCAAACTTTTATAATTTTTAGAGTATGGATACAGCATCTTTACTGTTTTATCTTGTCCCGGCAGCTTCTTTAGTTGCGCTGGGCTTTGCTTTTCTGTTTTATCGCCAGATGCTCCGCCAGGACGAGGGCACTCCAAGAATGAGGGAGATTGCCTCGTATGTAAGACAGGGGGCTATGGCTTATCTTAAGCAGCAGTACAAGATAGTAATCATAGTGTTTGTGGTGCTGGCTGCTATTTTTGCTTTCCTTGCCTACGGGCTGGGAATCCAGAACGGATGGGTTCCGTTCGCCTTCCTTACGGGAGGTTTCTTCAGCGGCCTTGCAGGCTTCATTGGAATGAAGACCGCCACCTTTGCTTCAGCCCGTACTGCAAATGCAGCCCGCAAATCGCTTAACAGCGGACTGAAGGTTGCCTTCCGCAGCGGCGCGGTTATGGGTCTTACGGTTGTGGGACTGGGCCTTCTTGATATATCTATATGGTATATGGTTCTGGATTACTTCATCAATCCTGCAGACGCGGCCCAGAAGCTTACAATAATCACCACTACGATGCTGACCTTTGGAATGGGAGCTTCCACCCAGGCTCTGTTTGCCAGAGTGGGCGGCGGTATCTACACCAAGGCCGCAGACGTTGGAGCTGACCTCGTGGGAAAGACCGAGGCTGGCATTCCTGAAGATGATCCAAGAAATCCTGCAACCATTGCAGACAATGTGGGAGACAATGTAGGAGACGTTGCCGGTATGGGAGCAGACCTTTACGAGTCTTATTGCGGAAGCGTTCTTGCAACTGCGGCTCTTGGAGCTTCTGCCTTCATAGGTTCTGGCGCAATGCAGCTCAAGGCTGTTTTCGCTCCTATGCTGATTGCAGCCGTGGGAGTTTTCCTTTCCGTTATCGGAATCTTCTTGGTTAGAACCAAGGAGAAAGCAGATATGGCTCAGCTTATGAAATCCCTCAACCTTGGAGTTAATTTCTCTTCTGTGCTGATTGCCGTGTTCTCCTTTGTTATATTATATGCGCTGGGACTTACCCATTGGCTGGGTATTTCCTTCTCTGTTGTGACCGGACTTCTTGCCGGAATCATAATTGGAAAGACTACCGAATACTATACGTCCCACTCTTTCCGCCCAACCCGCAAAATCGCCGAGAGTGCTGAAACAGGCTCAGCGACGGTCATAATCTCCGGTGTGGGCACTGGAATGATTTCCACCGCTATTCCTGTTATCACCATTGGCGCCGCCATCATTCTGGCTTATCTGTGCGCCACAGAATTTACTGGCAGCCTTCTTTCCAAGGAGAATCTTTCCCTTGGCCTTTACGGAATAGGCATTGCCGCTGTTGGTATGCTTTCTACCCTTGGAATCACCTTGGCTACAGATGCTTACGGCCCGATTGCAGACAATGCCGGCGGTAACGCCCAGATGAGTGAACTTGAGCCTGAGGTTAGAGACCGTACAGATATCCTGGATGCTCTTGGCAACACCACAGCCGCAACAGGAAAGGGCTTTGCCATAGGAAGCGCCGCCCTTACAGCATTGGCTCTTCTGGCATCTTACATTGAGGAAATAAAGATTGCTCTACTCAGAGTAGCGGATACCTCCGGCCTGGAGGCTGCCATCCGCAACCTGAACGTTGAGTCTTTGAAGATAGACAGCGCAGAATCTCTCCATAGCGCTGGATTTGCAGATTTCATGACGTGGTTCGACGTCAATCTGATGAATCCTAAGGTTCTTGTGGGAGTATTCATCGGAGCTATGCTGGCCTTCCTGTTCTGCGGACTTACTATGGGTTCCGTGGGAAGAGCCGCCAAGAAGATGGTGGAGGAAGTAAGGCGCCAGTTCAAGAGTGACAAGGGAATACTTGAAGGAACAAGTACTCCGGACTATGCACGCTGTGTTGAGATTTCTACCCGCAGCGCCCAGAAGGAAATGATAGGAAGTTCTCTTCTTGCCATTGCTGCTCCTGTGATTGTAGGAATTATTCTCGGAGTTTCCGGAGTTTTGGGACTTCTGGTAGGAGGCCTGAGCAGCGGGTTTGTTCTGGCTGTTTTCATGGCCAATTCCGGCGGAGCCTGGGACAACGCCAAGAAATATGTGGAGGAAGGCCACTTTGGAGGCAAGGGTTCTTACGCCCACAAGGCAACCGTTGTTGGAGATACCGTGGGAGATCCATTCAAGGATACCAGCGGCCCTTCTCTGAACATCCTCATCAAGCTGATGAGTATGGTTTCTATTGTGATGGCCGGTGTTACTGTTGCAATGAACGTTTTGTAAGCCAGACATATACAAGTTATGCGCCCGCTGAAGTTTGAACCTGTTCCAATAGGCACTATCTGGGGAGGAGAAGATTGGATTCTCTCCGCGATGGAGGGAAGGCAAACCATTTGCCTTCCTGGCGGCAATGCTATGCCGGAAGACAATGCGGATGAAGGACTGAGTCTATCTGAACTTGTTTGCAAGTACAGGGAAAGGCTTGTGGGCCAAAAAGTCTGGAATAAATACGGCAGCCGTTTTCCTCTTCTTGTAAAGTATATCAATTCACGTCAGCAGCTGTCTGTCCAGGTTCACCCTGGAGATAAGATGGCAGACCGCAAAGGCCTCCCGAACGGAAAGACAGAGATGTGGTATGTACTTGAGGCTAAGAAAGATTCAGAGCTTCTCATCGGTTTTTCCAAGCGTTTTTCCAAGCAGGATTTTGCAAAAATCGTAAGCAATTCCATCCAGGAGAAAGATGTAAAGAAAGGAGAAAAGACTCTGGAGGATGTGCTCAACCGGTTTACCCCAAAGAGGGGAGACTGGTATTTCATTCCGGCAGGAACAGTTCACAGCATTGGGGCTGGAACAAGAATCCTGGAAATCCAGCAGCCTTCTGACATTACATACCGCCTGTACGATTTTAACCGCGTGGATGTTGAAGGCCACCGCCGCCATCTGGACGTTGAGGATGCCCTTGATGCAATAGACTTTGAGGAAACCCAGGAAGAATATGTTGAAGTACAGCGCAATGTCTTTGACACTCCAGCTTCTGGCGTCAATGTTGTTCCGCTGGCCAGATGCCCTCACTTTGTATGCAATTTCATAAGTTTTGCCTCCGAATCCAAAAACGGGATTGAACAGTTTTATCATCTGGACAATTCAAGGTATGAATCTTTTTCTGTGATAGTCTGCACAGGTGGCAGTGGCACTCTGTTTTACAAATCTTTGCCTGGCTCCTGCATCAGAGATTGTATTTCTGTTTCAGATGGAGATTTATATCTCATACCCGCTGAACTTGGAGCTGTTGAAATCCGCTCTCTAGACGAGCTTCAGATAGTGGAGACGCATTTGGAGGTTGGTGAAATATAAACCACTGTAACTCAGCGATATAATAAAACAACCATAGGTGATTTTGCCTATGGTTGTTTTTGTATGTTGTTAAAACGTAGCTATTTGCGCTCCACCATTATTTCAGGTACTCAGCCAGGAAGCTTTCGATCTGGTCGTGGGTTGGAGAGGCGAGAAGGATCTTGCCTTCACTGTCTACGAAGTAACTCTGAGGAATAGACATAATGTTGTAGAGCTTGCCTGCTTCGCAGTCCCAGAACTTGAGGTCGGAAACGTGCTGCCAAACGAGCTTGTCTGCCTTGATGGCTTCAAGCCATTTGTCTTTGTCTTTGTCAAAGGAAACGCCGAGGATGCCGAAGCCCTTCTTGTTGTATTTAGCGTAGATCTTGGTAAGAGTCGGGTTGAAATTGCGGCAAGGTCCGCACCATGAAGCCCAGAAGTCAATCATTGTCACCTTGTTCTTTGGATAAACCTCTGAGAATTTTACAGGGTTTCCTTCGGTGTCGTTGAGTGTGAAGTCTGGAGCCTGCTTGCCAGGAGTCAGGGCTTCTTTCTTTTCAACTACAGTCTGCAAATCCGTCAAAAGCTTGCATCCGGCAAGGGAAGGAACAGCTGCAAATCTCTCTACAACCTTTTTTGCAGAATCAAGGTCAATCTGTGCATATCTTGCAGATGAAAGCGCGTCTTCCAAAGTCAGAACGGAGAGAGGGTTGTTTGCATAGTAAGCCTTCTCTGCTTCCTCGCCTTTCTGAAGCAGAGGCTCAACGATGGCCCAGATGGAATCCTGTATTTTTTTGTTTCCGGCCATATACTCTTTTTCAAGGGCATCCATATCAGTTTCTCCGTAAGCGGCTTCTATCAGTTTATTAAGAGAATCTTTCTCAGTCTGGATAGGAGCGTTAGACACTATGTCTGCGTGGAAGTGATTGCCGTCTGGAGTGAAGCTGATGGTGTAGTCTGCGTTCTCGAGGAAGAATCTGGCAATGTTGACAGGCTCTTCTCCTTCTTTCACTCCCTGGATGGAACGAATGTCGAATCCTTCTACGCTTCCTTTGAATACGGCTTTCTTGTCAACTACCGCAACTGTATCTGCAATTGGGTTTTCTTTGTCGCGGTTTGTAAGGATGAAGCTTGTAAAGCCCTCGTCTCCAGCGTTTACTGTAACGGTGTAGCTAGGCTTTTTCTCGGTGCAGGACAGTGCCGCTACTGCGGCAACAGCCAGAATGAAAAGATTTTTCATATGAAGATAATTATTGTTGTTATTCTATCGCGGAGACAAAAATAGCAAAAAAAGAGGATGACAGTTATCTGCCATCCTCTTAATTGCGGTAGAGAGTCTGATTACTGCTCGGCGGAAGCTGCCTGAGCGGCGAGTTCTGCCTGAGCCTTCATCATCTTGCGGTATTCTTCTGCGCTGGTTACGACAATCTGTTCGTAATCTCTCATACCTGTGCCTGCCGGTATAGGATGTCCGCATATAACGTTCTCCTTCAGGCCTTCCAAAGTATCTGTCTTTCCATAGATTGCGGCCTCGGAGAGAACCTTGGTCGTTTCCTGGAATGATGCTGCACTCATGAAGCTGCTTGTCTTCAGAGCTGCTCTTGTAATACCCTGGAGTATCTGGTCTGCCGTTGCCGGAACAGGGTTGCGTGCAGTAACGGTCTTGAGAGCCTGCCTCTTGAGCATAGAGTTCTCGTCTTTGAGAGTGCGGACGGTAACTATCTGGCCCGGACGGAGGTTCTTGGAATCTCCGGCGTCCAGAATTACCATCTTGTCCCAAAGTTCATCGTTCTGCTTGAAGAATTCCTGACGGTCCACAAGCTGTTCAGGAAGGAAGCGGGTATCTCCCGGATCTACAACCTGCACCTTGCGCATCATCTGTCTTACAATGACTTCAAAGTGCTTGTCGTTGATCTTCACGCCCTGCATTCTGTAAACTGCCTGTACCTCGTTGACGATGTACTCCTGGACCTTGGTAGGACCGAGGATACGGAGAATGTCTGCAGGAGCAATGCTTCCGTCTGAAAGCGCGTCGCCGGCTTTCACGTAGTCATTTTCCTGTACGAGAATCTGCTTGGTTGTTGGAACCAGGTAGTGTTTCTCAATATCTCCGCGGCGGGATTTGATTATGATCTCGCGGTTACCTCTCTTGATCTTGCCCATCTGTACGTCTCCATTTATTTCGGCGACAATAGCTGGGTTTGAAGGGTTGCGCGCCTCAAAGAGCTCGGTAACTCTCGGAAGACCTCCGGTGATGTCTCCGGCCTTTGATGAGGCGGCTCTAGGAATCTTGACCAGAATGTCTCCGGCTTTGACTTCCTGTTTGTCGGATACCATAATATGTGCTCCCAAAGGAAGGTTATAGCTCTTGAGCTCGTTTCCTTCAGGATCCACAATCTTGATTACAGGGTTCTTGTTCTTGTCTTTTGAATCAACTACGACTCTGTCTACGTGGTTAGAGAATTCGTCAAGCAGTTCAGACTTGAAAGTCTCTCCCTCAACCAGCTGGTCGTAGGCAATAATACCGTCAACATCTGCAAGCGTGAGTGCGTTGTAAGCATCCCACTCGCAAATCTTGTCTCCCTTCTTTACTAGTTCGTTGTTCTTCTTGTAAAGAATTGAACCGTAAGGAATTCGGTATTCAGACATAGATATTCCGCTTTCTGCGTTCACAATCCTGAGCTCAGTGCCTCGGCCGATGACGATGGTCTGTTTCTGGCCGTTTTCGTCTATCTTGTCGAGTGTGCGGAGCTCTTCGAATTCGAGCCTTCCATCATACTTGGATACGATTTCATTCTCAGCGACGGAAGCACTTGCAGTACCACCGACGTGGAATGTTCTCAGTGTAAGCTGAGTACCAGGCTCACCGATACTCTGTGCGGCGATAACGCCCACAACCTCACCGGTCTCGACCATCTTGTTGCGGGCAAGGTTACGTCCGTAGCACTTGGCGCAGACTCCCTTCTTGCTTTCGCAAGTGAGCACGCTTCGGATTTCAACTGCCTCGATAGGGAGGCTCTCGATCTTGGAAGCGATTTCTTCAGTGATTTCCTCACCGGCTCCGATGATCAGTTCTCCGTTTGTAGGATCGTAGATTTCGTGAACAGTGGTTCTACCGAGGATGCGGTCGTAGAGAGTCTCCACAACTTCATCCTTGTTTTTGATTTCGGTTGCTACAAGTCCTCTGAGGGTGCCGCAGTCTTCTTCCGTAACTATCACGTCGTGAGATACATCCACAAGTCTTCTGGTAAGATAACCTGCGTCTGCAGTCTTAAGCGCGGTATCGGCAAGACCTTTACGTGCACCGTGAGTGGAGATGAAGTACTCGAGAACTGAAAGTCCTTCCTTGAAGTTTGCAAGAATAGGGTTTTCAATAATCTCGTTACCTCCCGTAGCACCTGATTTCTGAGGCTTGGCCATAAGGCCTCTCATTCCGCAAAGCTGACGGATCTGCTCCTTGGAACCACGGGCTCCGGAGTCCAGCATCATCCATACTGGGTTGAATCCTTCGTTGTCTGCGGAGATTTCCTTGACCACAACCTTGCTGAGCTCATTGTTGACGTTAGTCCAGATATCGATAATCTGGTTGTAACGCTCATTGTTGGTTATCAGACCGTTGTCGAAGTTGAACTTAACTTCGTCTGCCTTCTTGTAACCGTCGTCTATGAGCTTTTGCTTTCCCTTTGGAACGATTACGTTTCCAAGGTTGAATGAAAGTCCTCCGCGGAAAGCCATAAGGTAACCCATATTCTTGATATCATCCAGGAACTGGGTGGTTCTCATGACTCCGCAAGTCTTGATAACAAGAGAGATGATATCTCTGAGCGCTTTCTTGTTGATCAGGGTGTTTAGATAGCCTACTTCCTTAGGAACCACCTGGTTGAACAGGATGCGGCCAGTGGTCGTTTCCACCAGATGATAGCCCTTTGAAGGATCGGTCATGTCTATAGGCAGACGGACAGAAATCTTGGAATGGATATCCAGTCTCTGTTCGTTGTAGGCTATGATGACTTCTTCAGGAGAATAGAATCTTCCGCCTTCTCCCTTCATTCCTGCCCTTTCCTTTGTAATATAGTAGAGTCCAAGCACCATATCCTGTGAAGGAACAGTGATAGGGGCTCCGTTGGCAGGGTTGAGGATGTTGTGGCTTCCGAGCATAAGCAGCTGTGCTTCAAGCACTGCAGCATTTCCCAGAGGGAGGTGAACTGCCATCTGGTCTCCGTCGAAGTCTGCGTTGAATGCCGTACATGCCAGAGGGTGAAGCTGGATGGCTTTGCCCTCAATGAGCTTAGGCTGGAAAGCCTGGATACCGAGTCTGTGGAGGGTAGGAGCACGGTTCAGAAGTACCGGATGGCCCTTCATTACGTTCTCCAGGATGTCCCAGATTACGGAATCCTTGCGGTCTACCATTTTCTTTGCGCTCTTAACGGTCTTGACCACGCCTCTTTCCAGAAGCTTGCGGATGATAAACGGCTTGTACAGCTCAGCTGCGATGAACTTTGGCAGTCCGCACTCGTGCATTTTCAGTTCAGGTCCTACCACGATAACTGAACGTGCGGAGTAGTCGACTCTCTTACCGAGGAGGTTCTGGCGGAATCTTCCCTGCTTACCCTTGAGGGAATCTGACAGAGACTTGAGAGCTCTGTTGGATTCGCTCTTGATGGTGTTAGACTTCTTTGAGTTGTCAAACAGGGAGTCCACTGCCTCCTGGAGCATTCTCTTTTCGTTTCTGAGAATAACCTCAGGAGCCTTTATTTCAATGAGTTTCTTCAGACGGTTATTTCTGATGATTACTCTTCTGTAAAGGTCGTTGAGGTCTGAAGTGGCGAACCTTCCACCATCCAGCGGAACCAAAGGTCTCAGATCCGGAGGTGTAACAGGTATCACCTTGAGTATCATCCACTCTGGGCGGTTGATATCCTTGGAATCCCTGAAAGCCTCAATGATGCTGAGTCTCTTCAGTGCCTCTGCTTTTCTCTGCTGGCTGGTCTCCGTTTCCAGAGAGTGGCGCAGCGAGTAGGAGAGTTCGTCGAGGTCGATTTTTGCAAGGAGCTTGTAGATTGCGCCAGCACCCATCTCGGCGATGAACTTGTTAGGGTCATCGTCTGAGAGTGAAGCGTTGTCCTTAGGAAGTGTATCTGTCAAAGCCAGATACTCGTCTTCGCTGAGAAGATCAAGTTCCTTTACTCCTTTCTCAGCTGCAACGCCAGGCTGGATAACCACATATCTTTCATAGTATATGATTGAATCCAGCTGCTTGCTCTTGATGCCGAGAAGCGATCCGATCTTGTTCGGAGTGGAGCGGAAATACCAAATATGAGCTACAGGAACAGTCAGGGATATGTGTCCCATCCTTTCCCTTCTTACTTTTTTCTCGGTAACTTCCACACCGCAGCGGTCGCAGACGATACCGCGGTAGCGGATCCTCTTGTATTTTCCGCAGGAGCACTCGTAATCCTTTGTAGGACCAAAAATTCTCTCGCAGAAAAGACCGTCCCTTTCAGGTTTGTAGGTGCGGTAGTTAACAGTTTCCGGCTTGAGGACTTCACCGTGTGACCTCTCCAGGATTTCTTCCGGAGAGGCAAGGCCGATTGAAATCTTGCTGAAATTGCTCTTAACCTTTGTATCTTTCTTTATGTTCATAATGATAGATTTCTAAGTTACCGATTAATCCAAGTGAACGCTCAGTCCCAGACCCCTGAGTTCGTGCAGGAGCACGTTCAGAGATTCCGGAATGTTAGGTGCCGGCATAGGCTCGCCCTTTACAATGGCTTCATATGCGCGGCTTCTTCCAGTGATATCGTCGGACTTGATAGTCAGGATCTCCTGAAGGATATTGGCTGCGCCGAATGCTTCCAGCGCCCAAACCTCCATCTCTCCGAATCTCTGTCCTCCGAGCTGTGCCTTTCCTCCGAGAGGCTGCTGGGTGATCAGAGAGTAAGGACCGGTTGAACGGGCGTGCATCTTATCCTCAACCATATGGTCGAGTTTGATCATATAGATGACACCCACGGTAGCAGGCTGGTCGAACAGCTCTCCGGTTCCGCCGTCTCTGAGTCTGGTTGTACCGTAGCGAGGCAGTCCTGCCTTGTCTGTGTACTCGCAGATGTTCTCTAGAGAAGCTCCGTCAAAGATAGGGGTTGCGAACTTGACTCCAAGTTCCCTTCCGGCCCATCCGAGAACGGTCTCGTAGATCTGTCCGAGGTTCATACGTGAAGGCACGCCCAGAGGGTTGAGCACAATGTCCATAATTGTACCGTCTTCCATAAACGGCATGTCCTCGTCGCTGACTATGCGGGCCACGATACCCTTGTTTCCGTGGCGTCCCGCAACTTTGTCGCCGACCATTATCTTTCTCTTCTTTGCAATATAAACCTTTGCTATCTGCATTACTCCGTTAGGCAGCTCGTCACCCTGCTGGATGTCGAACTGGCGCCTCTTGAATTTGGCTGTAATGTCCTTGAGAGCAGTCAGATAGTTTTGGATAAGAGATCTGGTCAGCTCATTTGTGTGCTTGTCTGACGTCCACTTGGCAGGATTGATCTGCTCAAAGTTTACTATGGACTCAAGCACGTCTTTCTTGAAGCTGTTTCCCTTGGCGATAACAACGGTTCCGAAGATATCCGTTACGCCCTGGGAAGTCTTCTTGCCCAGAATCGTGAGAAGCTTGTCTATGAAGGAAGCTTTCAGGGCAGAGCACTTCTTGTTGTACTCCTCTTCAGCCTTCTTGGACTCTTCCTTCATCTTGGCTTTGAAATTCTTCCTCTCGCGGTCTGTCATCTTGCCCTGGCCAGCCTTGCAGAAGAGCCTCTTTCCGATGACTGTTCCGGTAAGCGATGCGGATGCCTTCAAAGAAGCGTCCTTAACGTCTCCGGCTTTGTCTCCGAATATTGCCCTGAGCAATTTCTCCTCTGGTGAAGGATCGGTCTCTCCCTTAGGAGTGATCTTTCCAATGAGGATATCGCCCGGCTGGACAGTTGCGCCGATACGGATGATTCCGTTATCGTCGAGGTTCTTGGTAGCGTCGTCGCTGACATTAGGAATGTCTTTGGTAAGCTCCTCAGGGCCTCTCTTGGTGTCTCTTACCTCAAGGAGGTATTCGTCCACGTGAACAGAGGTGAGGATGTCTTCCCTTACAATCCTTTCGCTCAGAACAACGGCGTCCTCATAGTTGTAACCCTTCCACGGCATGAAGGCAACTTTCAGGTTCCTGCCCAGTGCTAGCTCTCCGTTCTGGGAGGCGTATCCTTCTGTAAGAATCTGTCCTTCAACGATTCTGTCGCCTTTCCTTACAATAGGTTTCAGGCGGATGGATGTGCTCTGGTTGGTTTTCCTGTACATTGGGAGGGTGTAGACTGTGATCTCAGGAGAGAAGCTTATGAACTTCTCTTCTTCTGTCTTGTCGTACTTGACGCGGATTTCGTTGGCATCCACGTAAACAACCTCTCCTGCGCCTTCTGCGGCAATCTGGGTTCTGGAATCTCTCATGACAGGGCCTTCCAGACCGGTACCAACGATAGGGGCTTCCGGATTGATGATAGGAATGGCCTGGCGCATCATGTTGGATCCCATGAGTGCGCGGTTTGCGTCATCGTGTTCCAGGAACGGAATCAAAGATGCTGCAATGGAGGCAATCTGGTTAGGAGCAACGTCTATCAGATGGACGTCTTCCTTTCCAACTACCGGGTAGTCTGCCTGCCAGCGGCATTTGATTCTCTCGTCTAAGATCTTTCCGTTTTCGTCCAGGTTAACGTTTGCCTGGGCTACCATACGGTTCTCCTCTTCTTCTGCGCTAAGATAAACGAATCCCTCGTCTGAAAGATCTACAACTCCGTCATTTACCTTGCGGTAAGGAGTTTCGATGAATCCGAGATTGTTGATTCTGGCGTAAACGCAGAGAGAAGAAATCAGACCGATGTTAGGTCCTTCTGGTGTCTCGATAGGGCAGAGACGTCCGTAATGCGTATAGTGAACGTCACGGACCTCGAATCCGGCCCTGTCGCGGCTAAGACCTCCAGGACCGAGTGCGGAAAGTCTTCTCTTATGAGTCATCTCGGCCAGAGGATTGGTCTGGTCCATAAACTGCGAGAGCTGACTGGAGCCAAAGAAGGAATTGATTACGGAAGACAGAGTCTTAGCGTTGATCAGGTCTGAAGGAGTGAACACTTCATTGTCTCTGACATTCATCTTTTCCTTGATGGTTCTTGCCATTCTTGCAAGACCTACCGTAAACTGGGTGGCGAGCTGCTCGCCTACGGTGCGGATTCTTCTGTTGCTCAAGTGGTCAATATCATCGACAGTAGCCTTTGAGTTGATCAGCTGGATCAAGTAACGGATAATCTCGATGATGTCCTGCTTGGTCAGAACCCTCACGTCTTCGGAAGTGTTAAGATTCAGCTTCTTGTTGAGCCTGTATCTTCCGACTGTACCCAAGTCGTACCTCTTGTCTGAGAAGAAAAGCTTCTCGATTACGTCTTTTGCCGTTGCCTCATCAGGCGGTTCCGAATTGCGGAGCTGCCTGTAGGTGTAGAAGATAGCATCTTTCTGGGTGTTGCAGATGTCCTTCTGCAGGGTATTGTATATGATATCGAACTCCGCGCTGGCGGCATCCTCGTTATGGAGGAGAATGTAGTCAACGCCAGATTCAAGAACTTTGTCTATGAGCTCTTCTGTCAGAACTGTACCTCTCTCGATTCCGATTTCGGTTCTTTCGATGTACATAACTTCGCCTGTATCCTCATCTACGAAGTCTTCGTTCCAGGTCTTCAGAACTCTAGCTGCAAGTCTTTGTCCGATATGCTTTTCAAGCTCGCTTCTTTCTGCCCTTACCTCCTGGGCCAGAGAGAAGATGTTGAGTATGTCTTTGTCTGATTCGAATCCGATTGCTCTCAGAAGAGTAGTCACCGGCAGCTTCTTCTTTCTGTCGATGTAGGCGTACATCACCTTGTTGATGTCTGTGGTGAATTCAATCCAGGATCCCTTGAAAGGAATGATTCTGGCTGAATACAGCTTGGTTCCGTTCTGGTGCATGCTCTGTCCGAAGAAAACGCCAGGTGAGCGGTGCAGCTGTGAAACCACGATTCTTTCTGAACCATTGATGATGAATGTACCTCTCGGAGTCATATACGGAATGTTGCCCAGGAATACGTCCTGGATAACCTGCTCAAAATCTTCATGTTCAGGATCGGTGCAGGAGAGTTTGAGCTTTGCCTTCAGAGGGACGCTGTATGACTGTCCCCTGTCTAGACACTCTTCTTCTGAGTAGATAGGAGGATCGATAGTGTAGTCTATGAACTCCAGAACGAAGTTGTTGCGTGTGTCTCTGATGCCTGAAGGTTCCGAATTCTGTGAAAACGCATCCTGAAAGACCTTGTAAAGGCCTTCGTTCTTCCTGTTTTCTGCTGTGGTTCCCAGCTGGAAGAATTCCTTGAAGGATTTCAGCTGAACCTCCAGAAAATCGGGATAGTCTAGAAGCGTCTTGGATGTTGCGAATGAAATTCGCTGATTTTTAGTATTTTGAGGCATTATATCAAATTTAGCTTGATGTAAACTTAAAAAAACGACAAAAAGGTTTAGGGCATTTTAGCCCTAAACCTGACTACGTCCTGACAGGCAGGGGGAAGTAGAGACCAAAAATGAACTTATTTAATCTCAACCTCAGCTCCTACCTCTTCAAGTTTTGCCTTCAAAGTCTCAGCATCAGCCTTGGAAACCTTCTCCTTAACGGCCTTTGGAGCACCGTCAACGAGATCCTTAGCTTCCTTCAGTCCAAGACCGGTGAATTCCTTCACAGCCTTTACAACCTGAAGCTTCTGAGCGCCGGCTGACTTAAGGATAACGTCGAATTCAGTCTTTTCCTCAGCAGCAGCGGCAGCAGGACCGGCAGCAGCAACTGCAACAGCAGCGGCAGCTGGCTCGATACCATACTCTTCTTTGAGAACTTTAGCTAATTCCTGAACATCCTTTACTGTCAGGTTAACAAGCTCTTCTGCAAATTTCTTAATATCTGCCATAGTTTTTATTTTTTATTGTGTTAATAATTATTCTTTCTCCGATAATGTTTTGACGATACCTGCAATCTTGCCGCCACCCTGGCTCTGAAGAGCGGAGATGACGTTCCTTGCAGGAGACTGCAGCAATGCAACGATGTCCGCGATGAGTTCCTCTCTGGACTTGATGTTGCAAAGTGCCTCCAAGTTCTCAGCACCTATGTAAGCGCACTCCTGGACGTAAGCAGCCTTAAATTCAGGCTTGCCCTTTCCGTCTGCAGCGCTGAAAGACTTGATGAGTCTTGCAGGACCGTTCGGAGTTTCTGCAAACATAATCGCAGAAGAACCTTTCAATACGTTCTCGAATGCCTGGCAGTCCTGAACGCCGCTCTTCTCCAAAGCCTTGGCGAAAAGGGTATTCTTTACTACCATCATCTTAATGTTCTGCTTGAAGCAGTTGCGTCTCAGCTTAGCGGTAGCCTCTGCATTGAGCCCCTCTACGTTTGCTACATAGAAATTAGGGTTCTCCTTGATGCGGGCGGTCAGATCGTCAATAATCTGTGCTTTCAATTCTTTCCTCATATCTTTACCTCCTCATCAATTAAGCGTCAACACCGACTGATTTCATATCCAGCTCTATGCCAGGACCCATAGTTGAAGACAGGAATACGCTCTTGACATAAGTGCCCTTGAGTGCCTGAGGCTTCAGCTTAAGTACGGTATTGATGAATTCATTGGCGTTCTGCGCAAGCTGTTCGGCTGTGAATGAAACCTTTCCGATGCTTGAGGACACAATACCCTGCTTGTCTACCTTGAAGTCTATCTTACCTGCCTTAATCTCCTTTACGGCACCTGCTAAATCCATGGTAACCGTACCGGTTTTAGGGTTAGGCATCAGACCTCTCGGGCCGAGTATTCTACCAATCACACCGACCTTTCCCATCACAGAAGGAGTGCAGACGATGACGTCAACGTCTGTCCATCCGCCCTTGATCTTCTCGATGTATTCATCCAGGCCAACATAGTCTGCTCCAGCTTCTTTAGCTTCGTTCTCCTTGTCAGGAGTACAAAGTACAAGTACTCTCACTGTCTTTCCGGTTCCGTTAGGAAGGGTTACGACGCCTCTGACCATCTGGTTGGCCTTTCTAGGGTCAACGCCCAGACGCATCGCAATGTCAACGGATGAGTCGAACTTAGTGAAGGCGGCTTCCTTTATCAAGCTGCAAGCCTCTGCCAACTTGTACTGTCTTCCAGGCTCAACTTTAGCCTGGGCTGCTTTCTGATTTTTAGTTAGCTTACTCATTGCACTTTTATTTAACGTCGGCAGGGAATTCTCCCTCAATCTTGACACCCATGCTTCTTGCAGTACCTGCAACCATGCTCATGGCAGATTTCAGGGTAAAGCAATTCAGGTCAGGCATCTTGTCCTCTGCAATCTTCCTTACCTGCTCCCAAGTGAGCTTGCCGACCTTCTTTCTGTTAGATTCTGCAGAACCTGACTGGATCTTTGCAGCCTCCTTGATCATCACTGCTACAGGAGGTTCCTTTACCACGAAGGTAAAGCTCTTGTCCGTGAACACGGTGATGATAACAGGAAGAGTCTTGCCTGCTCTATTCTGGGTGAGGGCATTGAATTGCTTGCAGAAGTCCATGATATTCACGCCCTTGGAACCCAGTGCGGGTCCTACAGGAGGTGAGGGATTTGCTGCACCGCCTTTTATTTGTAACTTGATCAAAGCGGCAATTTCTTTAGCCATAATTGAAATTTTTTACTCTTTAATTACTTGAACAAAATTCAGTTCCATTGTAGTTGGTCTTCCAAAGATCTTGACCTCTACTTTCAGCTTCTTCTTGTCTTCGAGAATCTCGAGGATGTTTCCGTTGAAGCCGTTGAAAGGACCGTCGATGACCTTTACAGGCTCTCCTACAACAAACGATGGAGCGGCCTCTTCTTCTGTGTCTATCATCTCGTCTACCTTGCCCAGGATCTGGTTGATTTCAGCGTCCGGGACAGGATAAGGTTCCTTCTTGGTATCCTTGCTCCTAGCCTCCTTTGTTAAGAAACCGGCCACAAAAGGAATATCGCAAAGCAGGTGCTGAATCTCTCCGGTAAGTTCACACTGAACAAAAACGTACTGGGAGTAGCAGATCTTTTCGACCAGCACTCTCTTTCCGTTTTTTACCTGATAGACTTTTTCGGTTGGTATGAGAACCTGAGGAATTTCTTCCTCCTTGCCCGCTCTGCGGACTTCGTTCTGGATATACTCCTGAACTTTCTTCTCCTTGCCTCCCTGCACCCTTAAGATGTACCACCTAAGCTTTGGCTCGCCCATAACTCGATTGTTGTTGTAAGCAGATTACTGGAGCATCCTATAAATACCGGTCATAATGTTCTTGAACGCCAGGTCCATGACAAACACCAGCACTGCAAAGATGACAGTTGCCACCATTACAACGGCTGCGCTTGACTGGAGCTGTGCCCAAGTAGGCCAGGTCACTTTCTTGGTAAGCTCTTTATAAGACTCCTTGATGTATGTACCTATCTTGCTCATTTAATTTAAAATTACGGAAGCCGAATGGAAGCTTTCGGCTTCCCGTTTGCCGTTGGGAAATCGTAACATTTCCTTCCGGATGCAGGGACAGAGCGATTCGAACGCCCATCAACGGTTTTGGAGACCGCTATTCTACCCTTGAACTATGTCCCTAAAAAATTCCCCTAGACCTGAATTGCTTCTGGCCGTCAGGGAATTTTGAGATTAATCAATAAGACTTATGTCCAGAGATTAGTCGAGAATCTTGGTTACCTGACCAGCACCTACGGTTCTTCCACCTTCGCGGATAGCGAACTGGAGACCTTCAGATATTGCTACCGGATAGATGAGGTCAACGGTGATAGTAACGTTATCGCCTGGCATAACCATATCGTGACCCTCAGGAAGCTGGATTTCTCCAGTTACATCCAGTGTACGGATGAAGAACTGAGGACGATACTTGTTCTTGAAAGGAGTGTGGCGTCCGCCTTCCTCTTTCTTCAGAACGTAGATCTCTGCCTGGAAGTTCTTATGAGGGGTTACGCTGTTTGGCTTAGCCACAACCATACCTCTCTTAAGCTCTTTCTTGTCTATACCTCTGAGGAGAAGTCCTA
This sequence comes from Bacteroidales bacterium, assembly GCA_016285455.1. Lineage (GTDB taxonomy): Bacteria > Bacteroidota > Bacteroidia > Bacteroidales > UBA932 > Egerieousia. The sequence continues at coordinate 121,188 of JAEEQS010000002.1, read as the reverse complement.
CGTTATCTCCGGCTTCACCCTCGTCGAGCAGCTTGCGGAACATCTCGACACCAGTTACAACAGTCTTCTTAGGCTCGTCGCCAAGACCGATCAGCTGAACCTCATCACCTACGTGAACGACACCGGTCTCAATTCTTCCAGTGGCAACGGTGCCACGGCCAGTGATTGAGAAGATGTCCTCGATAGGCATCAGGAACGGCTTCTGGTTGTCACGCAGAGGAAGTGGAATGTACTCATCAACAGCGTCCATAAGTTCCATTACCTTAGCTTCCCACTGAGGATCTCCGTTAAGTGCTCCAAGAGCGGAACCCCTGATGATAGGGCAGTTTTCGTCGAAGCTGTAGAAGCCGAGAAGCTCTCTAACTTCCATCTCTACCAGGTCAAGCATTTCAGGGTCGTCTACCAGGTCAACCTTGTTAAGGAAAACAAGGATCCTTGGAACGTTTACCTGACGTGCCAGGAGGATGTGCTCTCTTGTCTGAGGCATAGGACCGTCGGTTGCGGCTACAACAAGGATAGCACCGTCCATCTGGGCAGCACCAGTTACCATGTTCTTTACGTAGTCAGCGTGGCCTGGGCAGTCAACATGTGCATAGTGACGCTTTGCGGTCTGATACTCAACGTGAGCGGAGTTAATGGTAATACCTCTCTCCTTTTCCTCTGGAGCGTTGTCGATCTGGTCGAAAGACTTGATATCATCATTGCTGGTGAAACCTCTCTCAGCCAATACCTTGGTGATAGCGGCAGTAAGAGTGGTCTTACCGTGGTCAACATGGCCGATCGTACCGATGTTAACGTGAGGTTTGTCCCTCAAAAATTTTTCTTTTGCCATAGCTAGAATTAATTAATTAATTTATAATGATTTTGAATATTCTTAGAGCCGACAACGGGAATTGGACCCGTGACCTCTTCCTTACCAAGGAAGTGCTCTACCACTGAGCTACGTCGGCCTTAGAGCGGAAGACGAGGTTCGAACCCGCGACCCTCAGCTTGGAAGGCTGATGCTCTACCAACTGAGCTACTTCCGCAATCTAATGTTAGTGGAGGGGGAAGGATTCGAACCTCCGAAGGCATGAGCCAGCAGATTTACAGTCTGCCCCAGTTGGCCACTTTGGTACCCCTCCGTCTAATATTTATGTCTTTCTCTTGAGCCGATGGAGGGATTCGAACCCCCGACCAGCTGATTACAAATCAGCTGCTCTGGCCAACTGAGCTACATCGGCAGATAAATCTGCGTTTCTCAAAAGGGACTGCAAAGGTAGAAGAATAAAATTATTTACCAAAACTTTTTTGAAGAAAGTATCAAAAAAAGTATTTTATAGCCTTCAGGATACTTTCTGTGTCTATTCCGCACTCCTGAAGCTGTTGTGGAACCGTACCTTGTTCTATGAATTTGTCCGGTATGCCAAGACCGGTAACCGTGCAGCCGGAGGCCTTGTCTGAAAGTGCCTCGCAGACAGCACTGTACAGGCCTCCAATGACACTTCCGTCCTCTACCGTTATTATATGATCGTGCTCAGAAGCTGCTTCAAGAACTGCTTCCTTGTCCAGAGGACGGAGGAATCTCATATTGTAGTGGGAAGGATTGATGCCTTCCTTTTCAGCCTCAGCGATGGCTTCCTTAACCTTGTTTCCTATAGTTCCTATTGAAAGAACGGCAACGCGGCTTCCTTTCTTGAGTCTTACGGCCTTTCCTGGCTCGATTCTCTGGAATTCTTCCGGCAGAGCCAGGCCCTGGCAGTTGCCTCTCGGGTAGCGGATAGTGACAGGACCCTTGTACTCATCCAGTGTCGCTGAGTAGAGCATATCCTGCATTTCTATCTCGTCTATAGGAGCCATCTCTATTATATTAGGTATAAACCTGAGATAGGCCAGGTCATAGGCTCCCTGATGGGTGGCTCCGTCTTCTCCAACCAGCCCGGCGCGGTCTATGGTGAAAATCACTTTGAGTTCCTGAAGGGCCACGTCGTGGATAATCTGGTCGAATCCCCTCTGGAGGAAAGAAGAATAGACATTGCAGAACGGAAGCATTCCATCTGCGGCAAGGCCTGCAGAAAATGTAACTGCATGTTCCTCAGCGATGCCCACGTCGAAAGTCCTTTCCGGGAAGGCCTTCATCATATCGCTGAGCTGACCTCCGGAAAGCATTGCAGGGGTGATGCCCACAATACGGCTGTCTTTTTCCGCCAGCTTGACAATGGTCTGGCCAAAGATGTTCTGGTATTTGAGTGGAGCGCCCTCCGTGCGGATTCTTTCTCCGGTCTCTATGTCGAACTTGCCGGGAGCGTGGAATACGCTCTGGTTTTCTTCTGCCGGCTTGTATCCCTTGCCTTTTACCGTACTAATGTGCAGAAGCTTTGGCCCTTTCAGGTCTTTTATCCTGCGTAGTTTTTCTACGAGTTCGGATATATTATTTCCGTCTATAATTCCAAAATACCTGAATCCCAGGCCGCTGAAAATAGTGGAGTGCTTGAAGAAATAGTTTTTGGCACCCTTCACGACTTTTTGCAGATGCCTACGTAGCCAGTTGGCTCCAAGCGCGTTCCAGACCTTGTTTTTAACTCTGTTGTAGGTTGCGGAAGTGGAAAGCCTGAGCAGATAGTTGTGCATTGCGCCAACATTCTTGTCTATGGCTATCTGGTTGTCGTTGAGCACAACAAGAAGGTCTGTCCCGCAGGCGCCGGCGTTGTTCATTCCCTCATAAGCCAGCCCGCCGGAGAAGGCCCCGTCTCCCAAAACAGCCACCACTTTGGTGGACTTTCCCTGAAGCCTTGCAGCCGTGGCCAGTCCCAGAGCCGCTGAAACAGAAGTGGAAGCGTGCCCGGCTCCAAAGGAATCGTAAGGGCTTTCGCTCATTTTTGGGAATCCGGAAAGACCGTCTTTCTTGCGGTTAAGCTTGAAGAGCTCCCGTCTTCCGGTTATAATCTTGTGGGCATATGCCTGATGGCCCACGTCCCATACTATTTTATCTTCTGGAGTGTCCAGAACGTAATGCAGCGCAACAGCCAGTTCCACGCTTCCAAGAGAAGCTCCCAGATGCCCCGGGTTGGTGGCGCAGCATTCTATCATATAGGCCCTTATCTCTTCGCACAATGTCTCCAGCTGCCTGATGTCCAGACTCTTGATGTCTGCAGGTGAATTTATCTTGTCCAGTATTGCAAATTCCATTTCTGAAATGTTATTGTCTATTTTTCTTTCCCAGATCCAGCCCGTAGCCCTTCTTCCTGTCAAGCCTTCTCAGTGCAAAGGCAAGTATTATTGCCACAACTCCCATTGCAGCAAAGATTATCTGCGGAAGGGTGTAATCGTACTTTATGTTGTCCGGATAGCTCACAGTTCCGCCGGAGAAAGTTTCAAGAAGGCAGAATTTGTCCAGCACCCATCCTATGGCCATCGGCACCAGCATCAATCCTATGTTCTGAATGTAGAATGCCAGTGCAATGGACGTTCCGTACTGTTTCTGAGGCATTATTTTAGCCAGAGAAGGCCACAGCGCTGCCGGAAGCATTGCATAGCCAAGTCCCAGCAGCAGCAAAAGCGCCACGGCAACCCAAATCTGGTGAACTCCCGGAAGGCCGAATACCACGTGAACAATAGTTATGGCGAGCGCCCCAATAATCATAAGTCTGGTGCCTTTTCCCCATTTGTCATAAATGGCTCCGAAAAGAGGGGAGAACAATATGCATCCGAACGGTATCAGCGATGGGAATATGCCCGAATAGAACGGGGTTACATCGTTGAACTTGTTGACCATAAGGTCTGAGGTGAACTTGAAGAAAGGGCTGACTGCCGCGTAGAAAATCAGGCAAAGCAGTGAAATAAGCCAGAATCCCGGATTGGAGATTATGCTCTTGACGTCCTTGATGGAGAAAGAAGACTCTTCTTCCTTTCCCTCTTCTTTGAGGAGCTTGGCTTGCTGACGGTCTAGCTTCCTGTCTTGCAGGCAGTAAACAAAGAAGCCCAACATTCCTATTATCAGGAATACCAGCCCTATACCAACCGTTGTTGTAACGTTGTGAAGCCTTTCGGAAATCATAGGGGAGAATATCAGGGCTACTCCGCTTCCCAGCCTTGCAATGGATAACTGCACAGCCATCGCCAGAGCCAGTTCCTTGCCGCTGAACCACTTGACTATGGCCTTGCTTATGGAGATGCCGGCCATTTCGCATCCCGTGCCAAAGACCGCAAACCCGAGGCTCGCCCATAGAACCTGTTTCTTCATTGTCATAGACAGGAAAGAAACATTTCCCGCATCAGAAGGAATGAAAGTTACGGCATAGTATTTAAGGGCAAATCCTACTACCATCAGTATGCAACCAAGGTTTCCCGTAAGCCGGATTCCTTTCTTGTCCAAGAGCAATCCGCTGAAAATAAGCATTCCAAGAAAAACATTGAAAACGCTTTGGGCCGCTCCAAAGTATCCGTATTCAGTGCTGGTCCAGCCGTTGTCTTCCTCCAGAAGTGTCTTAAGCGGAGAATACACGTCTGAGGCTAGATAAGCGGCAAACATCACGAACGACACTATCATAAGTGCCGTCCAGCGGGCTTTTGCTGAATCTCTGAGCAATTTCTTTACCTGTTCCATCTGAACTATCCCCAAAAATCAGGTGGCAATTTACTCAATATTTTGTAAATTGCGAAGTCATTTTGGCACCTAAAGGAAAATATCTTTAAACATATAAATAATGACTACAGATCTGAAAAAGACTCTAAGAGATTCGGCCGCAATCCGCTGGACCGCCTTGCTGCTTCTGGCGCTTGCAATGTTCTGTTCATATATCTTTATGGACATACTGAGCCCGATCAAAGACTTAATGCAGGAAACAAGGGGCTGGGATTCAACCGCATTCGGTACAATGCAGGGTGCGGAGACCTTCCTGAACGTTTTCGTTTTCTTCCTGATTTTCGCGGGTATAATCCTGGACAAGATGGGCGTGAGATTCACCGCCATACTTTCAGGATTCGTGATGCTGGTGGGAGCGGTTATCAAATGGTACGCCGTAACGGACTCGTTTGCAGGCTCTTCTATTGCAGCCTGGTTTGACGCCAACCTCAATTACATACCTGGCTTTGACGAGCTGGGCATTTCTCCGTTCTACAGGGGAATGCCGGCGTCGGCAAAATTCGCAGCCGTAGGCTTTATGATTTTCGGATGCGGAGTGGAAATGGCCGGAATTACTGTCTCCAGAGGAATAGTAAAATGGTTCAAAGGCCGTGAGATGGCTCTTGCAATGGGTTCTGAGATGGCTCTTGCAAGACTTGGCGTTGCAACCTGCATGATATTCTCTCCGATGTTCGCAAAGATGGGAGAGAGGATAGATGTTTCACGTTCAGTTGCTTTCGGAGTGGTTCTGCTGATGATCGCCCTGATAATGTTCATTGTTTACTTCTTTATGGACAAGAAGCTGGATGCCCAGACTGGAGAGGCTGAGGAAAAAGACGATCCGTTCAAGGTCAGCGACATAGGAAAGATTCTGGTAAGTTCCGGCTTCTGGCTGGTGGCTCTGCTTTGCGTTCTTTATTACTCAGCTATCTTCCCGTTCCAGAAATATGCCGTTAATATGCTCCAGTGCAACCTAACCTTTGTAGACGTGCAAGAAGGCTCGTTCTGGGCAAGCAACACGGTAACAATTGTACAGTACATTATAATGCTGGTAGTTGCTGTAGCTGCTTTCATGAGCAACTTCTCAAAGGGCAAGGCAAAGAAAGCTACGCTGCTGACAATCGCGATAATAGCCTTGATTGTATTCTGCTATATGGGCTATATGAGAGGAAGCGCAGAGACCATATTTGCTGTATTCCCTCTTCTGGCAGTGGGCATCACTCCAATCCTTGGAAGCTATGTGGACCACAAGGGAAAGGCCGCATCGATGCTTGTTCTCGGTTCCATCCTTCTTATTATCTGCCACCTGACATTCGCCTTCATACTGCCTATGTTCAAAGGCAGTGCAGTAGGTGGAGTTGTGGTAGCATACATCACCATTCTGGTTCTTGGAGCTTCATTCTCGCTGGTTCCGGCATCACTCTGGCCAAGTGTTCCTAAACTGGTTGACGCTAAGATCATAGGAAGTGCCTACGCTCTGATATTCTGGATCCAGAACATCGGTTTGTGGCTCTTCCCTCTTCTTATCGGCAAGGTTCTGGACAAGACCAATCCAGACGTGGATGATCCAACACAGTTCGACTATACGGCTCCGCTTGTTATGTTGGCCTGCCTTGGCGTTGCAGCCCTCATTCTGGGCTTCATTCTCAAGAGGGTAGACCGCAAGAAAGGCTACGGCCTGGAGCTTCCTAACATCCAGAAAGAACCGGATAAGGTTATAGAAGAGACTATTACCGGAGAAGAATTAAGGTAAATTAATCAATAGCAATATGAACAAAGCAGTCAAACTACTCAGAGACTCCAAGAGCGCAAGGTGGATTGTGCTCGCCTGTCTCGTTGTTCCGATGTTTGCATCGTACTTCTTTGACGATATGTTCTCTACGCTGAGCCATATCTTCAAGACTCCAGAAATGCTTCAGCTAGGATGGGATTCCCAGAACTATGGCTTCTACGCTGGCGGTTATTCCTTCCTTTGCGTATGGGGCGGTCTGATTATCTGCGGTATGCTCCTGGATAAATGGGGCGTAAGAGTTACTGGTTCCATCTTTGTTGGAATGATGGTAGGCGGCGCCGCAATAGTGGCCTACGCCATATCTTCAAGCTTTAACGGCAGCGGCCTGTGCAACTGGATGGCCAATTCCCTGCATATTGCCAAACCTTCTCTTTGGCTGGCATATGTAGGCTGTATGCTATTCGGCCTAGGCAGCGAAATTGCCGGAGTTGCCGTTACGCGCTCCATTGCCAAATGGTTCAAAGGCAAGGAAATGGCCTTTGCAATGGGCGCACAGCTAGCTATCGCCAGACTTGGTACCGCTATGGCTTTTGTGCTCTCTCCTGTTCTTGTGGGCGAGCACGCCAAGGACGCTCTCTACACCTTTGCCGAGACTAACCGTCCTGCTCTTGTAGGCCTTGCAATTATGATTGTGGGCATCATTCTGTGGAGCGTATTTATCACGATGGATGCCCGCTATGACAAGCAGACCGGAGAAACAGACACCAAGGAAACCAGCGAGGACGACAAGTTCAAGTTCTCAGACATCTTCAAGATTCTGACCAACAAGCACTACATCTTGATTTCCCTGCTATGCGTATTCTTCTACTGCTGCATTATTTCGTTCAAGAAGTTTGCTACATCCATCATTATCCCTCGCTTTGGCCTGGATGTAGAAACCGCGGCCTGGATGGTTTCCATGATTCCGTTCTGCACGGTTATCGGAACTCCTCTGTTCGGAATTCTGGTAGACAAGATTGGCAAGGCAACTACCTGGATGATACTGGGTTCCTGCCTGGTTCTTGCAGCTCACCTTATTATCGCCTTTGCTCCTGAGGGAAGCCAGTTCTCCGGCTATGCCGCTATCGGCATTCTCGGAATAGGTTACAGCCTTGTTCCTGCAGCAATGTGGCCGAGCGTTCCTAAGATTATTCCGGAAAAGAATTTGGGAACCGCATACTCCCTGATCTACTGGATTCAGAATATGGGTATGCTGCTGGTTCCTATCTTTGTTGGCGGTGTTCTGAAGAAATACGTTATCGATGCCGGCAACCACGCCCAGGAGATTACCGCTGCCGTAAGAGCAGAATACATCTTCATCGGCTTGGGAATCGTAGCAGTTTGCGTATCACTCCTGCTGAAGGCATCTTCCAAGAAGAACCCTCAGCTGGAACTCGACCTTCCGAACAAGAAGAAGTAGGCTAGAATAATATGTAAATAAAAATCCCTGCCGGCTGGCAGGGATTTTTTGTTTAGAGTTTGATTGTCTGGGAGCGGTCAGGCCCTACGGAAACATAGGCGATCTTGACTCCTAGCTCTTTCTCTATAAAGGCGATGTAGCGCTTGAAAGCTGCCGGAAGCTCCTTGGCTGTCTTGCACTTTGTAAGGTCTTTCTTCCAGCCCTTGAACTCTTTGTAGACAGGTTCTATCTTGGCGTCGACCTCGTATGGATAGCGGTCTGTCTTCTTGCCGTTTACCTTATAGCCGACAGCAACCTTGATGGTGTCAAACGTGTCAAGCACATCTGCCTTCATCATAATAAGGTCTGTTGCTCCGTCCACCATAATGGCGAACTTGAGGGCAGGAAGGTCAAGCCATCCAGTTCTTCTAGGCCTTCCGGTAGTGGCTCCGAACTCGTGACCCTTCTGGCGGATTTCTTCGCCGACAGCATCGCTGAGCTCAGTAGGGAAAGGTCCGCTTCCAACTCTGGTGCAGTAAGCCTTGAACACTCCGAATACTCTGCCGATCTTGCTAGGGGCAACTCCCAGTCCGGTGCAGGCTCCCGCGCAAATTGTTGAAGAAGAAGTAACAAACGGATATGCTCCAAAGTCCACGTCCAGCATTGTTCCCTGGGCTCCTTCTGCAAGGGCTTTCTTTGTCTTGAGAAGGGTGTTGAGCTCGTACTCGCTGTCTACAATCTTGAACTTCTTCAGAAAGTCAATTGCCTTGAACCATTCCTTCTCGTTCTTGTTCACGTCATACTCAAAGCTGAACTGCTTCAGGTATGCTATATGCTTCTGCTTTAATACATTGAATTTCTTCTTGAAATCCTTTGAGAGAGCCTCTCCTATCCTCAAGCCGTTTCTTCCGGTCTTGTCCATATAGGTAGGGCCTATGCCCTTGAGAGTGGAACCTATCTTTGTCTTTCCAAGGCTGGCCTCGGAAGCTGCATCCATTATCCTGTGAGTAGGGAGAATCAGGTGCGCCCTCTTGGAAATGATAATGTTCTTTGTTGGATCCACTCCCATTTTGGCTATGGCCTGGCATTCTTCCTGGAAAATAATAGGGTCCAGAACCACGCCGTTTCCAACAACATTTACGGTGTTCTTTCTGAACACTCCCGCCGGAACGGAATGGAGAACAAAGCTTTTGCCTGAGAACTGCAGAGAGTGACCCGCATTAGGGCCTCCCTGGAACCTGCATATTACAGGGTAGTTCTTTGCGAGAACATCTACAATCTTGCCTTTGCCCTCGTCTCCCCATTGCAGGCCCAATACCACATCAACTTTCATAAATCAAAATGATATTAATTATCGCGATAAAATTCAGAAAATCAGAATGGAAGATCGTTTGCGTCTGAACTGGCGTTGAAATCGTCCATTGCAGGGAAATCCTGTGGAGCCGGAGTTGCAGGAGCTGGCTGAACCGGCCTCTGAGGCTGTTGGTAGCTGCCCTGGCTCTGATATCCGCCCTGAGGCTGTACTCCTCCCTGGCCTTCAGGCTTTCTGCCAGTGAGCTGCAGTGTGTCTGCAACTATTTCCGTAACGAACCTTCTCTGGCCGTTCTGGTCGTTGTATTCGCGGGTTCTGATCTTTCCTTCTATGAATACCTGTGTTCCTTTCTTTACGAATCTCTCGGCGAATTCCGCCAACTGTCTCCAGCACACGATGTTGTGCCATTCCGTTCTTTCCTGGCGGTTTCCGCTTCTGTCTCTGAATACTTCCGTTGTGGCTACAGTGAAGTTCGCAACTGCCGCGCCGCCTTCCAGGTGCCTTATCTCAGGATCCTTTCCTGCGTTCCCTAAAATCAATACTTTGTTGAAAGACATAAATCAAAAATCAAAAATTTAACCGAGTAAAGTTACGATAAATTTTAATAACCTGCACAAGCAAATATTTTGAAGCTTTCTTCTGCCTGATATTCGAGCCATTTGAGACCACTTTCACTATTCAGGCAAGGGTCTTTGTAGTTGGCCTCGATGACTTGGATAGTAGGGGTATTCTTTAGAGTATCGCTGAGAATGCCGTCAGCTTTAGGAATGGCGTAGATAGCAAGAATGCCTTGCGTTGGATTTTTCAGCAGGGTGTTTGCCTCAGCGATGCTTATAGCCTTTATCCCGATATGCTTTGCAAAGTCTGTTGCTTTCTTTTGGGTGCGGTTGGTGATGAATGTGTCCAGTCCTTCGTCTTTGCAGGCAAGGGCAGCGGCTTTGGCGGCTCCTCCGCATCCGACAACAACAGCAACAGTGGCTCCAATTTCTCTGATCATCCTTCTTGCAGCCAGATAATCAGTGTTGTAGCTGAAGATTTTATTGCCTTTTAAGATGATGAGATTAGTTGCGTTTAAGATTCTGGTTGTTTCGTCAGGATCGGTGACAAATCTCATTGCGCTCTCTTTGAAAGGGGAGGTGACGTTTGCTCCGCAGAAGCCTTTTTCCTTAAGCTCAGCGATTGATTCTTCCACGGTCCGCCTTTCTATCAGATCGTAAGACATATCGTCATTAGGAAAAGCCTCCTTGAAAAGTTTTGGGCTTTGTGAGTGGGAGATGGGATTTCCTATGAGAGCAAACTTCTTCATTGCTGATTTGCAGTTCTTTGCCTAAGTGCCTCGTAACAGAGGATGGAAGCGGAAACGGAAACGTTGAGAGAATCCAGCCGGCCCAGCATAGGAATCATAATCTTGCGGTCAGATGCTTCTCTCCAGATGTTGGAGATGCCGTCTGCTTCGCTGCCGAGGGCAATGGCGCAGGCTTCTGTCATATCAGTTCCGTAGTAAGGAACGCTGTCCTGAAGCTGGGCGGTGTAAATCTTGATATTGCGGTCCTTGAGGAAATCTATTGCATCCTCGCTTTTGCAGCAGACAATCTTCTGGGTGAATACTCCGCCAAGACTTGCCCGTATGAGGTTAGGATTATAGAGGTCTGTTCTTGGGTTTGCAAAGATGACTGCAGTAGCGCCAACGGCATCGGCGGTTCTGAGAATCGCTCCCAGATTGCCTGGTTTCTCCACAGCTTCGGCTACAAGAATCAGAGGATTCTGCTTGCTGTCTTCCAGGAGGTTGCCAAGATCGCTGAGACTTGTATGCCTGGCCTTGGCGAGTGCCATTATTCCTTCCGTTGAAGAGCGGTAGGCTATCTTCTCGTAGACTTGTGGAGTTACGCTGAAGATATTTTCAGGGCTTATTCCTTTCAAGCTTGGCTTTTCTTGAAGAATCTCGTCGCAGAGGAAAACTGAATCTATTTCAAAGCCAGATGAGATGCAGGCGGAAACTTCCCTTAGGCCTTCTACAGGAAACAGGCCGGTCTTTTCCCTTTCCCGAGCCTTCTCCTGCAAAAGGACAACCTCCTTGACCTTAGGGTTCTGCAAGGAGGTTATCTTATTCTGCATCAGCTGCTTATCCATATTTGCCATATTTTTCCGCATCAGTTGTGACTTTTGCACCACGCTCCGCTATGTGCTGCAAGTCAAACTTGATGCTGCCTTTTCTCTCTTACTGCTCTTTTTTCATCTGAGGGAAGAAGAGCACGTCCTGGATGGATATCTGGTTGGTCATAAACATAGCCAGGCGGTCCATTCCAATGCCCATTCCGCTGGTTGGAGGCATTCCGTACTCAAGGGCGCGGATGAAGTCGTGGTCTATGTACATTGCCTCGTCGTCTCCGCCGTTCTTGAGCATCAGCTGATCCTGGAACCTGCCGAGCTGGTCGATTGGGTCGTTAAGCTCTGAGTAAGCGTTTGCCAGCTCCTTGCCGCATACGAAAAGCTCAAACCTTTCAACCAGGTTAGGGTTGTCTCTCTTGCGCTTGGTAAGAGGAGAAAGTGATACCGGATAGTCTATGATGAAGGTTGGCTGGATGAGGTTACCCTCCACAAATTCACCGAAGATGGCGTCAATCAGTTTGCCTTCTCCAAAGCTCGGCTGGATTGGAACGTTGAGCTTCTTGCAGGTTTCCCTGAGCTGTTCAACGTTCATTCCGGTAACGTCCACTCCTGCATACTGCTTGATGGCCTCCAGCATAGGAAGTCTCTTGTATGGGCCGGCAAAGTCAACTTCCTTGTCGCCGATTGTGGCCTTGGTGGTTCCGTTTACGGCTACTGCAATCTTTTCCAGCATCTTTTCCGTAAAGTTCATCATCCAGAAGTAGTCTTTGTAGGCTACGTAGATTTCCATTGCGGTGAACTCAGGGTTGTGGGTGCGGTCCATTCCCTCGTTGCGGAAGTTCTTGCTGAACTCGTAAACTCCAGGGAAGCCGCCTACTATAAGCCTCTTAAGGTAAAGCTCGTCTGCAATCCTGAGGTACAGGTCCATATCCAGAACGTTGTGATGCGTTACAAAAGGACGGGCGTTTGCCCCTCCAGGAATCGGCTGGAGGATAGGGGTTTCAACTTCCAGATATCCGTGGGAGTTGAAGAATTCCCTCATTGTATTGTAAATCTTGGTCCTCTTCTCAAAGACCTTCCTGACTTCCGGATTAACGATCAGGTCTACATACCTCTGGCGATAGCGCATTTCAGGATCTGCAAAGGCGTCGAACACTTCTCCGTCTTTCTCCTTTACGATAGGAAGCACCCTCAGAGACTTGCTCAGAACCTTCAGCTCCTTTACGTGGATGCTCTTCTGGCCGGTCTGGGTTACGAATGCAAAACCCTTGATGCCTATGATGTCTCCGATATCCAGAAGCTTCTTGAACACGGTGTTGTATAGAGTCTTGTCCTCTCCCGGGCAAATCTCGTCTCTCTTTACATACGCCTGGATTCTTCCCTCGCTGTCCTGCAGCTCGATGAAGGAAGCCGCTCCCATAATTCTACGGCTCATAAGCCTTCCGGCAAAGGAAATGGACTTGAAAGCCAGCTGGGAAGGGTCATCTTCTGCGGCTTCCGGATTGAAACCGTCCAGAATCTGCTTAGAAGTCGCGGTTATTTTAAACTCCTCTGCAGGGTATGGATTGATGCCCAAAGCGCGTATCTGTTCAAGGCTCTGCCTTCTGTTCTGTTCCTGTTCGTTAAGATTTTGTTCCATAGGTTTTTCTATTACCGGGCAAAGGTAACATTTTTTTATAACATAAATATTAACTAAATTTGCCATTCCCCAGACAAGTGGATTATTTATGGTAGTTAAAAGCAGGGAAAAGCAATGGATCGTGCGCGAACCGGGTAATCCCATTTACACCCGGCAGCTGGTTCAGGATCTCGGAATAGACGAGGTTCTGGCTAACCTGTTGGTCCAGAGGGGAATAAAGAACGCAGACGAAGTCCGCCGTTTCTTCCACCCTTCTTTGGAAGCCCTTCACGATCCTTTCCTGATGAAGGATATGGACGTGGCTGTGGAGAGGGTTCACAAGGCTGTCCTGAGCAAGGAGAAGATTCTGGTTTACGGAGACTACGACGTAGACGGAACCTCTGCAGTTTCACTTGTTTTCTCCTTCCTAAGAAGGCTTACCGGCAACATAGAATACTACATTCCAGACCGCTACGACGAGGGTTACGGCATATCGTTCTACGGCGTGGACTGGGCTGCCCAGAGGAAATGTTCTCTGGTAATTGCCCTGGACTGCGGCATCAAGGAAGCCGAAGCCGTAAGATACGCCAAGAGTAAAGGCATAGAATTCATCATCTGCGACCACCATCTCCCTGGCGAGGAACTGCCTCCTGCAATAGCCACCTTGGACCCTAAGAGAGAAGACTGCCATTACCCTTACGACGACCTTTCAGGATGCGGAGTGGGATTCAAGCTGGTTCAGGCGTACGCCCAGAAATACGGCATTCCTTTCGAGGAGATAGAGCCGCTTCTGGATCTTGTAGCGGTGAGCATAGCGGCTGACCTTGTGGGAGTTACAGGAGAGAACAGGGTGCTGGCCTACTACGGCCTCAAGAGGCTGAACGAATCGCCGAGGAAAGGTCTTCTTTCAATGATCAAACTTTCCGGCCTGGAGAAGCACAAGATTACCATAGACGATGTAGTGTTCAAGATTGGCCCTAGAATCAACGCTGCCGGCAGAATGGAGAGCGGTAGAATGGCGGTTGACCTTCTGATTTCGGACGACATCCAGGAAGCCAACCACATTGCTAAGCAGATCAACGACCACAACAACGAGCGCAAGAGCATAGACCGCACCATTACTCAGCAGGCCATTGAGATTGTGCGCAACCATCCTCAGTTCAGCACATTGAACTCCACGGTGGTTTACAATCCGGAGTGGCACAAGGGCGTTGTGGGAATCGTTGCCAGCCGTTTGGTGGAGGCTTTCTACAAGCCTACGATAGTTCTCACCAAATCTTCCAACGGGTTCATTTCAGGTTCTGCTAGAAGCATTGCCGGATTCGATCTTTACGATGCCATCGAGAGCTGTTCAGACCTCCTGGAGAACTTTGGCGGACATACTTACGCCGCCGGCCTTACGCTCAAGGAAGAGAATCTGGAGACTTTCCGCCAGAGGTTTGAAGACATTGTAACCAAGAACATTACAAAGGAGATACTTACTCCTATCATCAACATAGACGCCTTCCTGGAATTCAGGCAGATCACTCCAAGATTCTTCCGCCTTCTAAACATGTTCCAGCCTTTCGGACCGGGCAACCAGTCTCCTGTATTTATGACAACAAGCGTCTATGACAACGGCAACGGACGAATAGTCGGAAACCCTGTAGGCGGCAGGGGCGGCCATCTCAAGCTCGAACTTATACAGGAGGCTGATTCATTCCGCCCTCTTAGCGCCATCGCCTTCAATATGAGCGAATACTTCGACCACCTGGCTGCTGGCGAGCCTGTTGACATCTGCTACTCGATCGCCGAGAACTTCTATCGCAGCAGCATTGCCAACATCCAGCTCAGAATCAAGGATATCCGCGAGGGCAAAGACACTACCCTCTAAGAATTTCGTCGATTATTCTATCAACATTCCAATCGCTGGTGTCGATTGTCTTGACTGAGCAGGCTTTGTAGATTGGTTCTCGTTCTTGGAGTTTTTCTTTTGCCCACTGCTCGAGTATCTGGAGTTTTTCTTCAGGGGTTGATGATTTGTGGTTTGCCAGAAGGTTTTTGACAAGTGGCCTGCCGTCCTGAAGAAGGAGCATTCTGGCAGCAAGAACCTTTGGATTGCAATTAAGGAATATGCACCTTGACTTTTCTTTCAGAATGGCTGCGCATCTTGGATTCATTGGAGTTCCCCCGCCTAAGGAGAGGATTATATCATCATCTGTTTCAACGATTTGTTTAAGGCACTCTTCCTCTCTTTTTCTGAAGTAAGGCTCGCCTTTTAGCTTGAAGATATCCTCCATCTTCAAGCCTTCTTTCTGCTCTATGTACTGGTCTAGGTCAATTAGCCTCTTGCCTATCTTTTCAGACAGGGCTTCTCCGGCAAGAGTCTTGCCGGCTGTCATAAAACCGCACAGAGCAATTATCATTTAGAATAGGGTTGGTTCGTCTTCTCCTTCCCAGGAATCCTGGCTGTCTTCTTCTTCAGGGAAATCAATGTCTTCCGGAATATCTTCCTTAGGGCTCTCAGGGGTCTCCTCCTCTTCCTCGTATTCATCTTCCTCAAGCACAGGAGGCTCTATCAGCACAACCTTCTCAACTTCAAACTGGGTGAGCCTCTTTCCTTTTGCCTTCCAGCCTTTCTCGGCGATGAAAGAATCTACGCTTATCGCTTCGTTCTGCCTTCCTTCGTGCTTTCCGCCGAACTGCAGAACCACCTGGCTTCCCGTTGCCGAAGTGATGGCCACTAGATATGATCCTTCCGCCTCGCTTATGAAAATATTGGAAGGGTTATTGTTCAGCTCAAACTTGAACCTCTTGAGGTAGAACTTCTCGCTTTCTGCATCGTAGTATACGGCGGCATAGACCTTTGCAGGATCAAACTTCTCAACCCTGATGAGCTCTCCCTCGTAGTGGTTGTTAAGATCCTGGCTGGTAGTGGCGTAGGTGCCGTTCTTGTAAACAGCAAGAATGCGGTCTTCGTCTTTGAACTTGCCCAGGTATGTTCCTCGCTTGTCTTCGTTGAGGCGGTTGACGTCTGTATCAAACCAAAGAGGCTTGTCGCCGATTGTTGAACCGCCCTTTGCCTTCAGGGTGATTTTGCTTATAGGGTTCTTGCTCAAGAGATTGCCCCTGGAGGTTCTTCCCTTGATTGCAAGAGTTGCAAAGTCGTAGTCGAAGTTCAGCTTCTTGAGCTTTAGCCTTGGACGGAGGTTGACCTTTACGGTTTCCGCCTCTCCGTTATGGTTGGCGGTAAACCAGAGAATTTTGCTGTCTGCAGTTCCAAGTGTAACGTCATACTCCTTGTCTCTGGTAACGGAAGAAACGGCAAATCTCTTTACATAGTTGTTGCCGGCCTTTCCGTCGCGGTAGATGACATTGTAGATGGTTCTGAGGTCATTCTTCTGGAAGACAGCCGCGTGGATTATGCCCTTGCCTACGAAGGCCTTGTCAGATACCTTGGTAACCAGATACTTACCGTTCTGCAGGAAGACAATGATATCGTCTATATCTGAACAGTTGCATACGAATTCAGCGTTGTCGTCTTTCTTGAGAGCCATTCCTATGAAGCCCTCTTCAAAGTTGGCGTAGAGTTTGGCGTTGGCAACGGCCACCCTGGCAACCTGAATGGTTTCAAGGTTGGAAATCTCAGTGCATCTCGGATAGGCCTCTCCGTATTTTTCTTTCAGGCTCTGGAAGTATTCTATCGTGACCTCTGTAAGGTTTTCAAGATCGCGATGGACTTTGGCAATTTCCTTTTCTACGTTGTCTATTTTGGCGTTGCATTCCTTGATATCGAAACGTGAAATTTTCCTTACAGGCTTTTCCACCAGCTTGAGAACATCGTCTCTTGTAACTTTCTGGTGAAGAAGCGGCTCGTAAACTTTCAAGGCTTTGTGGATCTCGTTCACCTGGCTGTCCCAGCTTCTGGTCTTCTTGTCTTCCAGCAGCTTGTACTTGCCTTCTTCAAAAAAGATTTTCTCAAGGGAGAGGGCATGCCAGCTGTCTTCCAGTTCGCTGAGCTTTATCTCCAGCTCCTTCTTCAGAAGGTCTCGGGTGCGCAGCGTGCTGAATTCCAGCACTTCGGATACAGTAAGAAAATGCGGCTTGTTGTCTTTTATGACGCAGGTGTTAGGATTTATGGAAACCTGGCAGTCTGTAAACGCGTAAAGGGCGTCTATGGTCTTGTCCGGAGATTCTCCGGCAGCCAGGGTAACCACGATTTCCGCCTTCTTTCCGCTGAGGTCCTCAACTTTGCGGACCTTGATCTTGCCCTTGTCGTTGGCGGCTATGATGCTCTGGAGTATGTTGCCGGAATTTTTTCCGAAAGGAAGCTCAGTGATTTTCAGGGTTTTCTTGTCTACCTTGAGGATTCTGGCCCTGACTGTAATCTTGCCGCCGCGTTTGCCGTCTGCATAGCGGCTCACGTCCATTATTCCTCCTGAAGGGAAATCTGGATAGAGATGGTATTCCTCTCCCCGGAGGAAAGCGATGGAGGCGTCTATGATTTCGTTGAAGTTGTGCGGAAGAATCTTGCAGTTGAGTCCTACGGCAATACCGTCCGCTCCTTGGTACAGAACCAGCGGGAACTTGACCGGAAGGGTGACAGGCTCCTTGTTCCTGCCGTCGTAGGAGTTCATCCACTCCGTGGTCTTTGGATTGAAGACCACCTCAAGGGCAAAGTTGGAAAGCCTTCCCTCAATGTATCTTCCTGCTGCTGCTTCGTCTCCGGTTATGGTGTTTCCCCAGTTTCCCTGGCAGTCTATCAGCAGGTTTTTCTGCCCGATCTGCACCAGCGCATCCTTGATGGAGGCGTCGCTGTGGGGATGGTATTTCATGGTTTCTCCCACGATGGTGGCCACCTTGATCAGAGAACCGTCGTGGATCTTCCGCATTGCATGCAGAATCCTTCTCTGAACCGGCTTCAGGCCGTCTTCTATATGCGGTACGGCGCGGTCCAGAATAACATATGAAGCATAGTCCAGGAACCAGTTCCGGAACATTCCCGGAAGCCTGTACTTGTTTTCTCCCTCTTTAAGAAGCTTTGAGAACTTGCCTTTCGGCTCATCGTTCTGCAATTCTTCCTGAGCAATATCTTCCCTCTCTATATCTGACATTTTGTATCTCTTGTTTTTTCCCGAGCGCAAATTTACGAAAAAATCGCGCCTTCAAAATTCTATTCGTATCTGAGAGCCTCAATAGGATCCAGCGCCGCGGCCTTTTTGGCAGGGAGGTAGCCGCTGGCAACTCCCACAGCCACGCACATCAGCACGGCGGCGATTATCCAAACCCACGGGACTATGAATGAGGCTTTTGTAATAGCCACCACCAGAGCTCCAGCCAGAAGTCCCAGTATGATTCCTATAACGCAGCCGATCTGGGCAATGGCTATGCTTTCCACCAGGAATTGCTGGCGGATCAGCTTGGCGGAGGCTCCTATGGCTTTCCTGATTCCGATTTCCGCCGTCCTTTCCTTTACGCTTACAAGCATTATGTTCATAAGGCCGATGGCCGCTCCCAGGAGGGTTATCAGACCTATGATTCCGGCAATCAAAGTTATGGTTCCCAGAGTTTTGTCCGCCTCCTTGGCCATTGTCTCGTTATAGCTTATGCCAAAGTCTGTCTGATCCGCCGGAGAGAGCCTTCTAATGGAGCGGAAGTAGTTTTCAGCTTCTGCATAGAGGTTCTGCATATCTGCCTGGCTGGAAGCGGGGCGTATGCCTATGGAGAAAGAGTTGGTAGTAAAGCGGGCCCTTCCGTTGGTTACGGGCAGGATAACCGCCTGGTCTATGTTGTTCATTCCTCCAGCTGAAGATTTCTTGAGCACGCCCACCACCATATAGGGGCTTCCGCCTATGCTGATGTTGCTTCCCAGCGGATTCTCCGAGCTGTCGAAAAGGGTTGCGGCCACGCTGCTTCCTAACACGCACACGAAAGCGGCGTCTCGTATGTCCTTCTTGTTCAGGTCTCTGCCTTTTTCTATAGTAAAGTTGTTGAAAAGGACATAATCCTCATCGCTGAGTATTGCGGTTGAATTGGGATTGGTGCTTTTGTCTGCTCTCTTGAAGGTAATTCCACCGTTTCTGCAGAAGACAGATACTACGCAAGGTGTTTCCGGAGAGAAGTTGTCTTTGAAACTTGTGGCCTGAAAGTAACTGATGGCGCTGTTGTTGCGGATTCTTCCCGTTCTTTCTCCGGAGGCCCTGAATTCAGAGCTGATGAAAAAAGACTGGGATCCTATGGATGCAAAACTCTCGTTGACCTGATGCTTGAGGGCCTCCGTGGCAGTAAGGATTCCCAGCAGGGACGTGATGCCGAAGGCTATCATCAGTATGGTAAGAGTGCTTCTTAGCTTGTTGCTTTTGATGGATTTAAGGGCGACTTTCACATTCTCCCTGACCAGCGGTGCCATTATCGCTCTTCTCTTTCTTTCCATGCCCTTAACTTTTAGAGCCGTAAATGTAGGAAAAATAGTTTAATCGGCCTATCTTTGCAAGATAAACAAGTAGAATTATGGCAAGACAAGCAAATACGGGAAGAGCTGCTTCCAGAACAAGAAAGCCTTCTTCCGCAAAAAGAAACCCAAAAGGCCCGAAACGTTCATTTGGCGCAAAGAGTTCAGGCGCTTCAAAGCGTTCATTCGGCGCAAAGAGTTCAGGTGCTTCAAAGCGTTCATTCTCAGCCAAGTCTTCAGATGCTCCGAAAAGATCCTTCAAGCCGAGAAGTTCAGATGCTCCTAAACGCTCTTTCTCTCCGAAAGGCAAAGAGGCTCCGAAGAGATATTCAACTTCCGGCAGGACATCGGCGGCCATCAAGAGGACATTCTCCAATCCTGAGGCAGGGAAAAAACGCACCCGCGGCGATTTTGAGCAGGTAAGAAGCCAGCTGGAAGGAAGGGAAGCGGTTCTTCCTCCTCGCAAGGCCCAGACTCAGGTCTATACTCCAAAGCCTCGCAAGCCTAAGGCAAAGCTGGAAGAGGGAATCCGCCTGAACCGCTTCATTGCCAATTCCGGAATCTGCTCCCGCAGAGAAGCAGACGAATACATCCAGCAAGGTATGATAACCGTTAACGGCCAGACCGTTACAGAACTTGGAACCAAGGTCTTCCAGACAGACGAAGTACGTTTGGACGGCAAACTTCTCCAGGGAGAGGAAAAGGTTTACATCATAATGAACAAGCCTAAGAACTGCGTTACCACTACAGACGATCCGCACGCCCGCAAGACTGTGATGGATCTTATTGCAGGAAAGTGCCCGCAGAGGGTTTATCCGGTTGGCCGTCTTGACAGAGACACCACCGGCGTTCTCCTTCTTACCAATGACGGAGACATGACGGAAAAGCTCACGCATCCTTCATACAACAAGAAGAAAATCTACCACGTCTTCCTGGATAAAAACCTTTCCCAGGCAGACTTTGACAAGATTCTCAAGGGAGTTTACCTGGATGACGGAATGATCAACGCAGACGCACTGTCATACATAGACGGAGACCAGACTCAGGTCGGCATAGAAATCCACAGCGGACGCAACCGCATCGTCAGAAGAATCTTTGAGGCTCTGGGCTACAATGTTGAAAAGCTGGACCGCGTTTATTTTGCGGGACTTACAAAGAAAAACCTCAGAAGGGGACAGTGGCGTTTCCTCACAGAAAAGGAACTCGCCATTCTCAAGATGGGATCTTACGAATAAACAATCATCCGAATATGGAAGAAAAGACTTTCCGTTCCGGCTTCGTGAACATAATCGGCAATCCTAACGTGGGCAAGTCCACCCTTATGAACGCCCTCGTTGGCGAGAAGCTTTCCATCGTAACCGCCAAAGCCCAGACCACCCGTCACAGGATTATGGGCATTGTCAATGGAGACGATTACCAGATTGTCTTTTCAGACACTCCGGGCATCCTCAAGCCAAGCTACGAGCTTCAGGAAGCAATGATGAACTTTGTAGACACCGCCATCGGCGACGCAGATATAATTATCTATGTCACCGATGTTTACGAGACTTCCGAGAAGAATAAGGAATATGTAGACAAGCTCAACCTTCTCTCCGTTCCTGTAATAGTTGTAGTCAACAAGATTGACAAGGTTCTCAGCGATGAAGCTCTTGGTGCACTGGTGGAGAAATGGCACGGCCTGGTTCCAAAGGCAGATATCCTTCCGATGAGCGCCCTGAACAACCTCAATACGGATATTCTCCTGAAGAAAATCGTTACCCTTCTTCCTCAGCAGCCGGCCTGGTACGACAAGGATGTCTTCACAGACAGGAATCTGCGTTTCTTCGCCTCCGAGATCCTGAGGGAGAAGATTCTTGAGAACTACACCAAAGAAATCCCTTACTGCGCTGAGGTTGTGATTGAGAGTTTCCAGGAAACGGAAGAACTTTATTCTATAGAGGCCGTAATCAATGTCGTGAGGGAATCGCAGAAAGGCATTATCATCGGAAAGAAAGGCGCTGCCCTCAAACGCGTTGGAACCCAGGCCCGCAAAGAGATGGAAAACTTCTTCCAGAAGAAAGTCTTCCTGAAGATCTTCGTAAAGGTTGATCCTTCCTGGAGGGAGAACAAGCGCGAACTCAAGAAATTTGGTTACATACAATAATCGTTGAAAATGAAAAAGCTTTTGCTGTTGCTGACTGCCGTATCGTTGTCGGCAAGTTCCTTGTTTGCAGCTGACTATACGCTGAGGCTGGACTATATCTTTTCCGGCGATGCAACCCATACGGAAATCTCACTCGCCAAGATGGGAAAACTGGACGGCTGGTGGGGCAGAACTGTCAATATGGACAGGTTTCTCTTCAGGGGCAACGGCCAGATAACTCTCAGGGATTCAGCCACAAATCAGGTTTTATACTGCAACTCTTTCTCTACGCTGTTTTCAGAATGGCAATCCACTCCGGAGGCTAAGCATACCAGGAAGGCCTTTGAGAACGTGTATCTTGTGCCGATGCCAAAGAATACATCATATGTAACCGTACAGATCTTTGACAAGATGGATTGCATTGTAGCTTCGTTTACACACGTTGTCCATCCCGATGACATACTCATCCGTCCCGTTGCATCTCCTTATACAATAGATAAATGCCGCTATGTCCATAAGGGCGGAGACAGCAAAGATGCCATAGATATAGCCATCGTGGGAGAAGGCTATACCAAGGAGGAAATGGAGATTTTCTATCGCGATGCAAAGGAAACTGCAGACCAGATTCTTAGCTACGAGCCTTTCAAGGGCAAGGCAGATAAACTCAACTTCATTGCTGTGCCTGTCGAGTCCAAGGAAAGCGGGGTGAGCATTCCTCTGAAGAACATCTGGAAACAGACGGCTTTCTCTTCTCACTTCAGCACCTTCTACTCAGACCGCTACCTTACCACCCTGCATCTTTTCGACCTTCACGACGCCCTTGCAAGCATTCCTTATGAGCATATCATAATTCTCGCCAACACAGACAACTATGGCGGTGGCGGCATTCTCAACTCCTATGTTCTTACAGCAGCCCATAACCGCTGGGCCA
Source organism: Bacteroidales bacterium (assembly GCA_016285455.1). Lineage (GTDB taxonomy): Bacteria > Bacteroidota > Bacteroidia > Bacteroidales > UBA932 > Egerieousia. The sequence goes on along the minus strand of JAEEQS010000002.1, from coordinate 98,893 downwards.
TGCCTGTTGTGGTTCACGAGTTCGGCCACAGCTTTGCCGGCCTTGCAGACGAGTACTTCTACGATGACGGCACAGACCAGTATGACCTGAACACCGAGCCGTGGGAACCAAACATCACCACCTTGATAGGCTTTAAATCCAAGTGGGAGGATATGATCGAAAAGAAAGAAATTGTAACAAAGTCAGACCAGAAATTTCCGGCCTACACTACTCTTGTAGAATCTGACTACAAGGTAGGCATTTATGAAGGCGGCGGCTACCTCTCCGAGGGCATCTACCGCCCGTTCCCTACCTGCAGGATGAGAGACAATACATACCCTCTCTTCTGCCCTGTCTGCCAACGTGCCATCTCCCGCATGATTGACTACCAGACAATACCTATCGTTGAATAGTATATATCTGTTATTATCTTACTGGAGGGTGAAGACGTAGGTGATGTAGCCAACCTGGGTAGGGGCGTCGGAAGGGGAGAAGCGGGCCTTGAGAGCGGCCTGCTTGGCTGCGTTCCAGAGAGTTGAGTTGTTGGTGGTTGTGCCTTTCTGGCCAGGGATGGCGTTGGTGACGATGCCTTGTTCGTTGACAACGATTTTGACCACAACTGTTCCGCTTTCGTTGACGGTGTAGGCAGGTAGAGGAAGGGAGCCCAGAGTTGAGCGTCCTTCCAGCCTTACGGAAGGTTTGCCGTTGAGTTTGCCGCTTTCTGTGTTGCCTTTTGCATGGCCTGCCTTGAGGTCTCCTGAAGCCTCATCGGCGGTTTGAGGTTTGCCCGTGTCTTTCTTGTTGTCTGCGCTAGGGAAGAGGGCTCTCTTGTCTATTTCACGCTTAGGCTCAGGGATTTCAACGTCTCCCTTGCCCTGGGCGGTTTGAGGCTTTCCTGCATTGGACTTGTCGCTCTGCAAAGGAGCCTTGGCCTTCTGGACAATATTGACTTCCTTCTTAGGGTCGGCCTCCGGTGCTCTTGGTTCAGGAGATTTTCTCTGAACGGCTTTTCTCGGAATTTCCTCTATGGGGATTTCCAGAAGTATGCCCTTTTCTGCAGGAGGCGGATAGACGAGTTTGAAGCCTGTTATTCCCAGGACAAAAAGCAGCACCACGTGAAAGGCTATGGTCAGAACCACGCCTATCCGCTTGCCTTCCTTGGCCTGCCGCTGCTGCTTTGTCAGGGAGTACATTTGCTTGTTTTTTATATTATTCCGGTGCAGTAGCAAGTATAACCTTGTACTGGTTGCGCTTTGCAATGTTCATCAGTTCAACCACTTTCTCGATAGGGACGCTCTGGTCCGCGAGTATGGTGAACGTAGGCTCGTCTGTGTTCTGCAAAAGGGCCTGAATAGAAACTTCCACCTGCTCAAACGGAGTTTCCTGCTTTAATCCGTTAATGTGGTACGAGAAGGTGTTGTTCTCCTGGTAGTGCTTGATGGAAACGCTAACCTGAGGCTTGGCCGAGATCTGGTTGGTGCTCTTTGGCAGAAGAAGCTTCAGGGCGTTAGGGTTTATGAGTGTGCTTGTCACAAGGAAGAATATCAGCAGCAGGAACACAATGTCCGTCATAGAGGACATGCTGAAAGCTGCATTCACCTTGTTTCGCTGTTTGATTGCCATAGCTTACTTTTTTGCCGGTTCGTGGAGCAGATCCATAAATTCAATTGTATTGCTCTGAAGAGTGAACACCAGGTCTGATACCTTGGATGTAAGGTAGTTATAGCCGAAGTACGCCAGAATTCCCACAATCAGACCGGCCACGGTGGTGATCATTGCGGTGTAGATACCTCCGGAAAGCAGGGTGATGTCTATGTTGTTGCCTGCCTGGCTCATGTTGAAGAAAGCCTGCACCATTCCCAGAACAGTTCCCAGGAATCCGATCATAGGGGCGCCGCCTGCAATTGAAGCCAGGGTAGGAAGGCCTTTCTCAAGCCTTGCAACTTCTATGTTTCCCATATTCTCCACGGCAGCCTGAATGTCTGTCAGAGGTCTTCCCATTCTCTCTATGCCCTTCTCAACAAGGTGAGATACAGGAGTATCGTGCTGGCGGCAGAGATTCTGGGCGGCAGAGATCTTGCCTTCGTGGATGTAGTCTCTGATGTCTCTCATGAAGTTAGGATCAATCTTGGACGCGCGGCTGATTGTCCACCATTTCATTCCGAAAATGTAGATGGTAATCAAACTTAGAATTATCAGAGGAATCATCAGCCATCCTCCCTTTACGGCCATGTCAATCATTGAGAATGTTACTTTTTCTTTGGTGGCAACTGCGGCTGCTGCTTCTGTCAGCGCCTGCGCAGTATCTGCCTGGAGTAAAAACGTGAGCAATGTCATATAGGTTATTGTTTTATAATATCTTTTTCAGCGACGGTTAATTTATAAGCAAAAATTGTGCGAGTCATTTATTTGACGGGATAAGGGTATTTGACATCGCAGAGGAAAAGGGCCTGCCCCGGCACGCTAAGTCCAGCGGCTGAACGGTCTTTCTTCTCCAGCATTCGGGCAATCCACTCAGGATCCTTTTTATGGGTGCCAACTTCCAGCAGTGAGCCCACCATAGCACGGACCATGTTCCTGAGAAAACGGTTGGCGGTTACGGTAAAGACCAGCCTCTTTCCGGCGGCTTCCCTGGAGAACGGAGCCGGCAGGGGAGCCTTTTTCCAGAATGCCTCGGTTACTGTGCAGATAGGGGAAGTAGTGTCGCTTCCCGTCTTCTGGAGGCTGGAAAAGTCCTTGGTTCCAACGAAATAGGCTGCCGCTTTGTTCATAGCCTCCATATCCAGTTCCCTGCACTTGAAATACCAGGTGTGAGGCCCCAGGAAAGGAGAAGGCTCGGTGCTCAGATAGTACTTGTAAGTGCGGCTTGAGGCATCAAATCTGGCGTGGGCTTCCGGATGCATCTTATATATGCCAGAAACCTTGATGGAATTGGGCAGAATGGCATTTATTTTGTATAGAAATTGCTGCTTGGATTTTGCTCTCAGAGCCATTTTGGAAGTGATTTCGGTGTGCGCAACATAGCCTACGGCATTCACTCCGGTATCTGTCCTGCCGCAGCCGGTAACCTCAATATCTTCCTTAAGCAAAAGAGAGAAAGCCTTTTGCAGCTCCTCCTGGATGCTTGGAGCATTCTTCTGGAGCTGCCACCCGTTGAAAGGCGCCCCGTCATATGAAAGCTTGATGAAGTATCTCATATCGGAGCATAAAGGTAAGACAACCAACGCAAAGTAAAAAACAAAAGATATAAAAAGTCATTTTTGATTATGGAGAACATCAACATTAAAGAACTGAACGACAGGATTCAGAAAGAGAGTGCCTTTGTAGACATCATCTCGATGGAAATGAACAAGGTCATCGTTGGTCAGAAGCATCTTGTAGAAGATTTGCTGATAGGCCTGCTGGCAGACGGACATCTTCTGCTGGAAGGAATGCCAGGATTGGCAAAGACTTTGGCAATCAGCACTCTCAGCGATATTATAGATGCCAAATTCCAGAGGATTCAGTTTACCCCAGACTTGCTGCCTTCCGATATCGTGGGAACGATGATCTACAGCCAGAAGAACGAGCAGTTCCAGGTAAAGAAGGGTCCGGTTTTCGCCAACTTCGTGCTGGCGGATGAAATCAACCGTTCTCCGGCAAAGGTTCAGAGTGCCCTTCTGGAGGCGATGCAGGAAAGAGCCGTAACCATCGGCGACCAGACTTACGAGCTTCCTAAGCCGTTCTTGGTAATGGCAACCCAGAACCCGATTGAGCAGGAAGGAACCTATCCGCTGCCAGAAGCCCAGATGGACCGTTTCATGCTCAAGGTGATTGTCAACTATCCGAGAAAAGACGAGGAGAAGCAAATCATCAAGATGCACAACGCCCGTGAATTCCCTAAGGCCAGCACAGTGCTCAAGCCGGAAGATATCATCAGAGCCCGCAGCGTGGTAAAGGACGTCTATATGGATGAGAAGATTGAAAAATACATCGTTGACATTGTATATGCCACAAGAACTCCTGAAGAGTACGGTCTGGGAAAGATCAAGGGAATGATCCAGTACGGAGCTTCTCCAAGAGCCAGCATCTCCCTGGCAAAGGCCGCCAAGGCTTACGCCTTCATCAAGAGAAGGGGATATGTGATTCCTGAAGACGTGAGAGCCGTTTGCTACGAGGTACTAAGGCACCGTATCGGCCTTACCTACGAGGCTGAGGCAGAGGATATAACTACAGAGAACCTCATAACCGAAATCGTAAACGTGGTAGCCGTTCCTTAAATCTGAGCTATGGACAACGATCTTCTGAAGAAAGTACGTAAAATCGAGATCCGGACAAGGAGCCTTTCCCACCAGATCTTTGCAGGAGAATACCATTCCGCCTTCAAGGGCAGAGGAATGGCCTTCTCAGAGGTGAGGGAGTACCAGTTCGGAGACGATGTCCGCAATATGGACTGGAACGTTACGGCCAGGCTCCGTTCTCCTTACATAAAGGTTTACGAAGAGGAGAGAGAGCTTACGGTCGTGCTTTTGGTAGACGTGTCTTCTTCCAGTATTTTCGGAACATCCACCAAGACCAAGAGGGAACTTGTGGCGGAGATAGCCGCCGTGCTGTCTTTCTCTGCCTCCATAAACAACGACAAGGTAGGAGCCCTGTTCTTCTCTTCCAAGGTGGAGAAATTCATCCCGCCAAAGAAAGGCAGAAGCCATCTGCTTAGGATAATCTCCGAGCTGCTGGAATTCAAGCCGTCTCAGCCTGGAACAGACATTTCCGAAGCGCTGAGATTCCTTTCAAGGGCCATCAAGAAAAGATGTACAGCCTTCCTTCTCAGCGATTTGCTGGACGTTGACTCAAATGGCAAGCCTCGCTACGAGGATGCCCTGAAGCTCGCCGCTAACCGCCACGAGATATCAGCCATCAACATCTATGACCCGAGAGAAAGGGAGATTCCAGACCTCGGTCTTGTGAGGGTAAGGGATGCCGAAACCGGAGCGGAAGGATGGATAGACACCTCCAGCCGCAGCGTCCGCGACAGTTACTCCAGGTGGAGCCGCACGGTTCTGGATTCCGCCCAGAGACTGTTCAACCGCTACAAGGTAGATACCGTAAGCATTTCTACCGACGACGATTACGTAAAAAGCCTGATAGCATTTTTCAAGAATAAATGAGAAAGATATTATTGATATTGGCAATAGCCCTTGCAGGCACCTCCTGGGGTCAGCGGCTGGACAAATCCACTCTTTCCGCAGACTCCCTTCTGGTAGGAGACCAGGTCGTTTGGACTCTGGACTTTTCCGTTCCGGAAGGCAAGATGCTTGCCGTTGCCCCTTATTCAGAGATACTTGCAAGAGACACCTCCATAAAAGGATCTGTTGAGGTGGTCAGAGACTTTGAGCTGGACACCTTGAGCGTGAAGAAGAATCTGGCTCAGCTGAGGGGAAGGATACTTCTGACCTCCTTCGACAGCGGAGCATTCCGTCTTCCTCCGCCTCTGATTCTGGTGGACAAAGACGGGAGCGGAGATGCTGATACGCTTAAAATAGATCCCAAGACTCTGTATGTTAATACAATACCAGTAGACACCGCCACTTTCAAGATGTACGACATCAAGCCTCAGGAGACTTATCCAGTTACTTTTAAGGAAGTGCTGCCGTGGATTCTTCTGGGAATAGGAATAGCCGTCCTGATTTGGGCCATAATCCGCTATTTCGAGATGAGGAGGAAAAACAAAGACTTCTTCGGGCGCAGCCTGGAATCCGATCCGCCTCACATAGTGGCCCTGAAGAAACTGGAGAAGATACGTACTGAGAAACTCTGGCAGAACGGAAAGGAGAAGCTTTTCTACACCGGCATCACAGACACCGTCAGGGAGTACATAGAAAAGCGTTACAGCGTCAGGGCTATGGAGCAGACTTCCACGGAGATAATGGAATCTCTGAAAGACAAGAAGATAGAAGAGAAGGTACTCAGCGATTTGGGGACTATGTTCTCCACGTCCGACCTTGTGAAGTTTGCAAAGCACACACCTGGGGCTGAGGAAAATGAAAAGGCAATACCTGCTGCAGTCAATTTCGTGAACTTCGCCTATATGCAGCAGCTGGAGGAGAATGAAGGCGAAAAGAAAATCGGGGAGGACAAGTAATGTTCTTTGAATATCCAAAACTACTGTGGTTGCTTGCACTGGTTCCCCTTGCCATATTGATATATGTATGGCGGGAGATAAAGGGCAGGCATCCTTATCTGACGGTTTCAGACATAACCCCGTGGAAACTCAGCGACCAGGGATTTCTCAAGAGAGTGGCAAGACACCTTCCATTCATTTTGAGATGCGTGGCCATTGCGGCTCTGATTCTGACCATTGCACGTCCGCGTTCGGCTTCCGAGCTGGAGAAAGTTTCCACGGAGGGAATAGACATAGTTCTTGGCATAGACGTTTCAACCAGTATGCTGGCAATGGACTTCAAGCCAGACAGAATCAACGCCGCAAAGCAGATTGCTATGGAGTTTGTGGCACAGAGGCCTGCTGACAGGATGGGAGTGGTTGTGTTTGCAGGAGAAAGCTACACTCAATGCCCGCTTACCACTGACCGCCAGACTCTTATCAATATGATGAAAGACATCAGCTGCGGAGTCATTGAAGACGGAACGGCCATAGGAAACGGCATAGCTACCGCTGTGGCCCGCCTGAAGGAATCCGATGCCAAGAGCAGGGTTGTGATTCTGCTCACCGATGGTGTTAACAACACCGGAGAGATTTCTCCGCAGATGGCTACGGAAATAGCAAAAACCTACGGCGTAAGGATTTACACTATTGGAATCGGCGCTATGGGAGAAGCCCCTTATCCGACCGATTACGGAATCCAGATGGTAAAGGTGGATATAGACGAGCCTCTGATGAAGCAGATAGCTGCCGATACCGGCGGCAAGTATTTCCGCGCAACAGACAACACCAAACTGGCCGAGATTTACGCCGAGATCAACAAGATGGAAAAGACAAGGACCATCGTTGATACTTATCCGCAGTACAAGGAGCTGTTCATGAGGTTTGCCCTGATAGCTCTTCTGGCTGTGATACTGGAAGTTATTATGAGATTGTTCACTAGGCATCTGCCTGATTAGAAAGGAGGGGATTATGTTACAATTTGCAAGACCTGTATTTCTTCTTTTCATATTGGCGATTCCGCTGTTCTATGTTTTTTACGCTTTTTACCGCAGAGGCAGGAACAGGCGGCTGAGACGTTTCGGTAATCCCGAGATGGTTTCATCTCTGATGCCTGAGCGTTCAAGCGCAAAAGGCTGGATTAGGCTTACCTGCTTCAGCCTGGCCTGGCTGTTCCTGATGCTGGGCCTTGCCCGTCCGCAGATAGGGGCAAAGCTCCGCGAGAGCAGTAATACCGGAAGCGAAATTATGGTGGCTCTGGACGTTTCAAACTCTATGAAGGCCAAGGATTATTCTCCTAACCGCCTGGAAAGGGCCAAGATGGACCTTTCTCGCCTTATGGACAAGCTGCACAGCGACAGGGTTGGCCTGGTGATCTTTGCCGGCGAGAGTTTTGTTCAGGTTCCTATTACCGCAGACTACGTTTCCGCCAAGATGTTCCTTTCCGGAATCAACACTTCATCTATCCCTGTACAGGGAACCGCAATCGGCAATGCCATAATGACTTGCGCCCAGAGCTTCTCTATGGAGGGAATGCAGGAAGAGGGCAACAAGGCCATAATCGTTATCAGCGACGGTGAAAACCACGAGGATGATGCCGTAGCTGCTGCCGAATACGCCCACAAAGCCGGCATCAACGTCTATTGCATAGGCGTGGGAACCCCTAGCGGAGAGCCTATTCCTGACGATGGCGGAGGCCTGATGAAAGACAAGGACGGCCAGATAGTGGTTACCAAACTCGACGAGGAGACCCTCAAGAGCATCGCTGAGGCTGGCGGCGGAATTTATGTCAGAGCTTCCGATACCAACTTTGGCCTCGGAGACATTGTAGAAAAGATTAGGGAACTGAAAAAGACATCATATCAGGAACTTGCGTTTGAGGAATACAACGAGCAGTTTATGTACTTCTTCGGAATTGCTCTTTTCTTCCTCGTTCTGGAGTTCTTGATCGGCGACAGGAAAATGAAAAAGAAACTTTTTGCAATACTGATACTTTTGTGCCTGACTTCTGTCCAGATGTCGGCTCAGGTGGACAAGCGCGATATCCGAAAGGGCAACCGCTATTTCAAGAAGGACAAATGGAAGCAGTCCGAGGTGGAATACCGCAAGGGTCTTCTGAAGGATTCTCTCTCAGTAAAAGGCAATTACAACCTCGGCAATGCGCTTTGGAAGCAGCAGGATGTTGAAGGCGCCGCCAAGGCTTATGCCGCAATTGCCGATACCGTTTCCAAACTTCCTTATTCCCCATCATGGAAAGGCTCCGTGAACAAGATGCCTGTTATGCCTGAAAACGTACAGGGCTCCATAGACGATCCGCTGCTTAAGATGCAGGGCAAAGACGATGCTTCATCCAAGTATTTCTTCAATCTTGGAAATATGATGCTGCAGGCCAAGCAGTACGACAAGGCGATGGAAGCCTACAGGCAGGCTCTTCTGCGCAATCCTTCAGATATGACGGCAAAGGCTAGTTACTCCTATGCACGCAAGATGATGCAGAACCAGCAGAACCAGCAGCAGAACCAACAGAACCAGCAAAATCAGCAGAATCAGGACCAGAATCAGGATCAGCAGCAGAACCAGGATCAGAACAAAGATCAGAATCAGGACCAGAACAAAGACCAGAATCAGGACCAGAACAAAGACCAGAACCAGGATCAGAACAAAGACCAGAACCAGGATCAGAACAAAGACCAGAATCAGGATCAGAACAAAGATCAGAATCAGGATCAGAACAAAGACCAGAATCAGGACCAGAACCAGGATCAAAACAAAGATCAGAATCAGGACCAGAATCAAGATCAGAACAATGATCAGAAGCAGGACCAGCAGAATCAGCCTCAGGGCGGGGGTTCTGACCAGAAGATGAGTTCACAGGCTGCAGCCCAGATGCTTCAGGCCATTCAGGACAAGGAGAAGGAGACACAGGAAAAAGTGAAAAAAGCCAAGGCCGTTGCTGCAAAGAAAAAGAAGAAAGACAAGAATTGGTAAATTTGCGTTTGCTGTAAATATGAAAAACGGATTATTGAGATTATCGCTGATTGTTTGCCTTATGCTGGGAGCCTCCTTTGCCTGGGGGCAGAACAGCTTCAAGGTTGAGGCTCCTAATGTGGTGGGGGAAGGCGAGAGGTTTTTAGTCAAGTTCATCGCCAGCGGAGAAGTGTCGGATTTCATCCGCCCGACTTTTTCAGGGGCGGATGTTATTGCCGGACCTTCTACTTCTACATCTTGGAGCACCACCATCATAAACGGCAAAAGGTCAAGCACCTATACATCTACCTATACTTATGTTCTGGAGGCTTCAGACCAGGAGGCGGTAACCGTTTCTTCTGCAAGCGCGGAGATTGAGGGAACCACTTATACCACCAAGCCTCTGAGCATAGAAATAGTCAAGGGGTCTTCTTCTTCACAGGCTTCTTCCCAGGGACAGCAGCAGTCTTCCGGTCAGCCGAGCGCTTCTTCTGCAGCCCAGAGCCAGACTCAGAGCCGCAGCCAGCAGGAGGATTATGACGATGATCCGGCAATTACCTACGGCAAGGCGGATTTGTTCCTCAGGCTAAGCCTGAACAAGACCAAGGTGTTCAAAGGAGAGCCTATTACGGCTGTACTGAAGATTTACACCAGAAGCAACATTGTGGGCTTTGAGGATATCAAATGGCCTGTATTCAACGGCTTCTGGAGCCAGGAAACAGAGGCTCCTCAGAACCTTAATTTCGTCAGGGAAAAGGTTGGAAACCAGATATACAACAGCGCTCTTATTCGCCGGTATATGCTTATGCCTCAGAAGAGCGGAACTCTTACCATAGATCCGGCGGAGATGGTCTGCCAGGTTGAGGTGGCATCCCGTGCAAGGGGAGGCCGAAGCATTCTGGACGACTTCTTTGATATGGTAGACAAGAACTATGTCAAGAAGCGCCTTTCAACCGGCAAGGTCACGGTTCACGTATCCGAGATTCCTAGCGGCGCTCCTTCCACTTTCGGCGGAGGAGTCGGCCGCCTGAATATGACGGCACGTCTTACAAAAGACAGCCTCAACGCCAATGAGGCCGCCTCGCTCATCGTTGAACTTTCAGGAAGCGGCAACCTCAACCTCATTGAGAATCCTGTGGTTTCATTCCCTCCTGATTTTGAAAGATACGACGCCAAGAGCACAAACAATTTCTCCAATTCAGCGGAGGGGTATTCAGGCAAGAAAACCATTGAGTATCCGTTTATTCCAAGAGGAGAGGGAGTTTACCAGATTCCTCCTATAGCTTATTCGTACTTTGACCTTGGGCAGAGACAGTACCGTACGCTTACCACAGATACCATAACTGTTAAGGTAGGCAAGGGCAAGAGTGAAAACACCGGAGGAATGTATATTCCTGCCACCCAGAAAACCGTAAGCAATCTCGGCGAGGACATCCGCTACATCAAGACCGGCATCCCATCTATGAAGGGAGAGAACTTCCTGGTTCTAAGGTGGATCTATTATGTGATTGCCGCCGTTCTTCTGGCTTTGGCCTTCCTGGCCGCAAAGCTTATGAAAGACCGTGCCGCTCTCCGCAAAGACGTTGTCCGCAGCCGCAACCGCAAGGCCAACAAGGTTGCCCGCCAGAGGCTGCGCCAGGCTCAGGCCTTCCTTTCCCAGAACAAGGTGCCGGAATTCTATGAGGAACTCCACAAGGCGATTCTGGGTTACACGGCAGACAAGCTGTCTATACAGAGGTCTGACCTTCAGAGGGATATAATTCAGGAGACTCTTCTTTCCAAGAGCGTTCCGCAGGAGGATGTGAGTGCCTTGATTGCTCTTCTGGACGATTGCGAGATGGTTCGCTATTCCCCAGAGGGAGCAGCCGGAGCAATGGACGCCCAGTACAGGAAAGCGGCAGAGCTTATTTCAGGATTCGAGAACAAATTGTAAAGGATATGGAGATGAAAAGGTTTTTACTCTCAATAGCGCTTGTAATTGTTTCTGCAGGACTGTTTGCCCAGGAATCACAGCAAACTCCGCAAACCCAGCCTCAGAGTCAGGCTTCCGTGTGGAAGAGCGCGGAGGACGCTTATTCCGTGGGAGATTTTGACGGCGCGATAAGGAATTACGAGGCTCTCTGCAAGGAGGGCGCGGTTTCTTCTTTTCTCTTTTACAATCTCGGAAACGCCTATTACCGCAGGGGAAGCGTTGGCAAAGCCATTCTCAATTATGAGAGAGCCCTCAAGCTTGATCCTGCAGACCAGGACATAAAGCACAACCTGGAAATGGCCAGAACCCATACTCTGGACAAGATAGACTCTGTTCCGCAGTTTATTTTGGTTGAGTGGGTAAGAAACCTGAGAAACAAGCTTTCTTCCAATGCCTGGGCAATTCTGTCTCTTGTTTTCCTTGCCCTGACTGCAGTCCTTATCCTGCTTTACAGGTTTGGCCGCTCCGCTTCATCAAGAAAAGTTTATTTCATTATCGCGATGGTTATGCTGGCCCTTACCTTGTTCAGTTTCCTCTTCTCTGTCAGCCTTGCCCGCCAGGCAAATGCCACGGATACGGCTATTGTGGTTGAGAACATCGGCAGCGTGAAAAGCTCTCCTGCCGCAGGAGGAAACAGCATCTTTGTACTCCACGAAGGAACCAGGGTAAAGATCCTTGAAAGTGTGGAGCAATGGACCAGGATTGAGATTCAGGATGGCCGCCAGGGCTGGATAAAAACCTCTGACATAGAAGTTATTTAAACCTGTATATATGAGTTTTAGGAAGTTGACGCTGACTGTGGCCGCATTGGTTGCGGCTGCAGGTTTTTTGTGTGCCCAGACAGTAAAGGACGGGACTTATTCCGGAATGAGGATTCCTTTGAAGGAAGACGGAAGCCTGAAGTTTGCCGTAATGAGCGATGTGCATATTTCCGTTGGAACGGCAAGCGAGTCCGGAACTCTGGAATGTGTGGAAGACATAAACAAGGATCCGGAGATTCAGTTTGTGCTTATAACGGGAGACATAGCAAACTTTGGCTCTGACGATGAGATACAGTCTGCAAAGAACATATTTGACCATCTTAAGATGCCGTGGTTCATAATTCCGGGCAACCACGATGCTACCTGGAGCGAGAGCGGAACCAATTCCTTTACCCGTATATTCGGATACGAAAGGTTTGAGTTTGAGGCAGGTGGAATAAAGTTCCTGGGAACGCCCTGCGGACCTAACATAAGGATGGCGCCTGCGCTGGTTCCAAGAGAAAGTATGCTGTGGCTCTCTGACCAGATTGGGAAGATGCCTTCTTCTCAGCCGCTTTTCTATGTGAACCATTATCCGCTGGACACGTCTTTGCTAAAGTATGACAATGTGCTGGAACTGCTTAAGACCAAGAACATACAGCTTGTATTCTCGGGCCACTGGCACGTGGACCAGGCAATGGAATACGAGGGTGTGCCGGGGGTAATTATCCGTTCCACCCTGGCAACTGCAAAAGGGGAGAAAGGCTATGTAATCGCTGAGCTGAAAGGCTCCCTCATTACTTTCAGAGACAAGATTGTGGGCAAGAAGCCTGGGAAGATCTGGTATGCTGTAAGGCTGAGCCAGGGAAAGGCTTTTCCTTCAGATGTGGTTTACGAGCATCCGAAAAATGACTTCAACGCCAGGTTCCCGGAGGTTAGGGAAGTGTGGAGATATGAGAACAATGCGGACATCGGCAGCGCGGCTGCTATTTGGAGGAAGAAGGGGCTTGTATTTCCAGGTGTTGGCTTCAATGCCCTGCCTTCAGTGGGCGGAGAAGTCAGGGAAGGGGATGTTGTGATATTCGCCGATGAAGCCGGAATGATTTACGGGCTGGATGCTGTTTCTGGCGTTAAGAAGTGGGAATTCAAGACGGAAGGAAAAATATTCTCTACTCCAGCTGTTTTTGGAGATTATGCTGTAGTTGGAAGTTCAGACAACAATATCTACTGCCTGAATCCGGAAAACGGCAAATTAAGGTGGAAATACACTTGCGCCAAGTCTGTACTCGGCAGCGCCAATATCTTCAAGGAAAAGGTCTATATCGGGGCTTCTGACGGGGTTTTCAGAGCTCTGAACCTTAAAGACGGAAAACTGGCGTGGAGCTATGACGGGATGAAGGGCTTTGTGGTAAGCCGCCCTTATGCGGACAAGGATCAGGTTGTTGTGGGCGACTGGGGAAACTGCCTTTATTCTTTTTCTCCTAAAAACGGAAAGGTGCAGTGGATATGGAAGACTCCAAAGAGCGTGAGGAATTACTCTCCGGCCCAGGTTTGGCCTGTAAAGAGCAAGGGAAAGATATTCATAGTCCTTCCGGACAGGATCAGCTATGCAATTGATGCTGCTAGCGGCAATACAGTTTCAAGCATTTACGGCGGAAGAGAAGCAATAGGACTTTCACCAGATGGACAGCAGTATTACATCAAGTGCATGAAAGATACCGTAAGGGCCTATTCTACAGACAATTTGAACACCGCCTGGCAGACAATCACGGAATACAGGTATGAAATATCCCCAACGCCAATTACGGTAAAAGAGAAGGCCGGAAAAGACGGAAAGGGGTTGCTATTCATAAGTACAGACAAGGGCAACGTTTTTGCCCTCAACTGCGCAGACGGGTCTGTGGCCTGGCAGCACAATGTTTCTGGAGCTCTTGTGAACTATGCTCTCCCTGTGGGTGACAAACAGCTTCTTGTTTCCACTATGGACGGAGTGATCTGTCTTCTGGAATACTGATTTGGGTGCTTAGGGGATTTTTCCGTATATTTGACATCCCAACCACTTAGAACACTTATGTTTACCCAGTCCGCCATAGATATCTTCCGCCGCAGCATTTCTGACTATCATATCAGGAACGATGTAGACACTCCAATTTCCAATCCTTATGAAGAGGGGTCAATAGAGAATTTGCTTTATCTGAAGAACTGGATAGATACAGTCCAGTGGCATCTGGAGGACATAATCAGAGATCCGGATATTTCTCCGGAAAAAGCCTTGGCCATAAAGCATAGGATAGACAGTTCCAACCAGGACAGGACAGATCTTGTGGAGAAGATAGACGACTGGTTTATGGCGAGTTGCAAAGATGTTCCTCTTGAGGATGGGGCGTCTATGAACACGGAAACTCCGGCCTGGGCAATAGACAGGCTGTCTATACTTCAGCTTAAGATCTATCACATGAAGGAAGAGTCTGAAAGATTAAGCGCCAGTCCTGAACACAGAAAAAAGTGCCGTGAGAAGCTTTCTGTTCTCCTTGACCAGAACAAGGATTTTTCCTCAGCGATAGAAACTCTTCTGGAAGACCTTCAGAGCGGGCGAAAGTATATGAAGCTTTACCGCCAGATGAAGATGTACAACGATCCTTCCACCAATCCGGTACTTTACAAAAAAGGTTGAAAAAGAGGCGCAACATATTGGCAATCCGCCTGTCGGCATTGGGAGACGTAGCCATTTCCGCGCCTCTGGTTAAGGAATATGCCCGCTGCAATCCTTCTATCCAGTTTTATATGATGAGCCAGCCAGCTTGCCGTCCGCTTTTTGGCGGAGTGGAGAACCTGCATTTCATTCCGGCGGACATAAAGAAAGTTTCTCCGGATTATTGCGGAGACCGCAAAGGCCTGAAGAGACTGGCTTCCCAGGTTGTCAATGAATACAAGATTACAGACATTGCCGATATTCACGGAGTTATAAGAAGCCGCACAATAGGCCTTTATGCCAGGCTGATGACTTTCTTCGGGATCAAATACAGGAGGATAGACAAGAGGCGCAAAGAGAGAAAACTTCTGTGCAGCGCGGAGAACAAGGTTCTTGCACCTATAACCCGCAGCCAAAGATGTATGGAAGAAGTTTTTGTGCGCATCGGGCTGGAAGACCTGGGTTTTGCCCTAAAAGATGGAGTTCTGCCGGCAAAGAAGAAAGATTCTCAGGGTTTCAGGATAGGAGTTGCTCCGTTTGCAAAGCATACTGGAAAGCAGTATCCCCTGAATCTTATGGAGAAAGTAATAGAGACTCTTTCCGGTAGAGAAAATACTGAGATTTTCCTTTACGGCGGTGGAGAAAAGGAAATTGCCTTGATGCGTCAGTGGGCTGAAAAATACCCTCATACGGCTTTGGCTTCTGGAAAGAACGACCTGGGAGGAGAAGTTTCTTCTATGGCAGCTCTGGACGTTATGCTAAGTATGGATTCAGCTAATATGCATCTGGCTTCACTGGCCGGAACTCCCGTGGTTTCCATTTGGGGCGCCACCCATCCGTTTGCCGGATTCTACGGTTGGAGGCAGAATCCTTCAAATGCTGTTCAGGCAGATCTGGCTTGCCGCCCTTGCTCTGTGTTCGGCAAAGAGCCTTGCAGCAGGGGAGACTATGCCTGCCTGAATATGATTTCTCCTGAAATGGTGTTGAATAAAATAGATGTAGTTCTCCATCTCTAATCCAATGAAAAAGATAGCTCTGGCAATAGTTTTCCTGTTTTCCTGCATTTGGGCTGATGCCCAGAAGCTGGATTACAACGCTGCCCTTGAATATGTGTTTGCAGACTACGAGTACAATGCTTCCCACAGCCAGATGGACAAGTCCCACACTGTTCACGCCGTGAGGCTGACGCCTGAGGTTGGCCTGTATCTGGAACAGAATCCTTCCGTTTTCCACAGGCTGAGAGCCGGAGTAGACCTTTTCCGCCAGATGGGAGAAGGGGTGGAAAACAAGGGGCTTTTCAAGGAAATCATATTCTACTACAATGCAGACGCTTTTCTTGGAAACGGAAGCCATTTTGAGGCTTACGCAGGATGTTTCCCTCGGCGATACGGAAACAGGAGCGCCTATGCGTTCACGGTTTTCACCAGCGACCTTATCTATCTGGATCCCAACATAGAAGGCTTTATGCTGAAGTATGATAATCCTCAGAAAGTGTCCGCAGAACTGATTCTGGACTGGCACAGCAAGAGGGGAGATGAAACTCATCCCCGTCGCAGAGAAAAAATAAGGATCCTCAGCAGCGGAAAATGGAATCTGGCTCCAAGGCTGGATCTGGGCTGGACAATGTCTCTTTACCATTACTCCATTTCCCACATCAGCGAAAACGTGGTGGATAACCATATGGTAAATCCGAGGCTGGAATGGAGTCCGGCCTCAGGCCTTCAGGAACTCAGGATAGAGACGGGAGCCCTTGTGTCTTATCATCGCGACAGAATTGTCTCTCACGACTTTAAGGTTCCTGCCGGTTTCTACTCCAGAGTGGTGGCCGGAAAGTGGAACGTATTTCTTGACAACCGCTTTTTTGCAGGGAAAGACCAGATGCCTTATTATGACGGCGGCTGGGATGATGAACCTTATGGCGAAAACGTCTACAAGGCTGAACTTGGATTTCATTTCCAGGGAAGGAATACAGGCTGGGTAGACTGGTTTACAGTAAGATACAATCCTCAGATTACGCCTTGGCTGAAAGGAGAGGCTGCGGCATCGCTGCATTTCGGCTCTCCATACAGAAAGGCGGAAGAGAAGTGCTACAACGTTTTTCACGGTTGGAGGTTCGCCTTCCGCCTTACTATGGATCTTGACTACCTGCGCCCAAGACCTAGGCGCAAGTAATCCCAAAATCTTTTAATCCTTGTCTTCTACCGTTATGCGGCAGGAGTTTGTATGTGCCGTGTACTCAGGCGCGTATGCGCACTGGATATTTGCAAGTCCGGCTTCGTACTCGCCGGCTCTGGAGGCTCTGTAATTGACTTCCAGAACATAGGTGCCCTTGCCCAGAGAGTAGAAGAAGAAGTTGGTAGCGGCGTCCTTGATTTCCTCGTAGTAGCCGGTTCCGCCTCCGTAATGGTAGCCGGATAGCTGAGTCATTGGCTCAAAGCAGGCGGCTCTCTGTTCCTTCAGCTGGACAAAGTCCATGCGGCGGTCTATCTTGATAACCATTCTTGCGGTAACAATGTCTCCGACCTTGATCTTTGCGCCATTGGCCAGAGGCTCAAGAGTGTAGGCCAGGGCTCCGTTATCAGTATTGCCGGTTTCGGAAACCTTGTTGACTCTCTTGACATAGAGTTCCTTAACAATGCTCATCTCCTTGCTCTGGTTGTCCTTAACGTTGGAGAGTTTCTCAAAGAAGGTGGCGTAGGCGGCTCCCCAGGCGATGCCTGCATCTTTCTTTTCTACGGTTATAGTGCGGGCGTCTATGGTCTTGTCGTCTGTGTAGGTCCTCTTGATGTAGTTGAGACCCGGAACAGGGGCGTTGCCTTCTTCGTCAGGCTTGTTGGTGGATACGGTCCTGTCTGCAAAGCTCAGGTCTGCAACGCCCTCGCTTGCCAGCCAGTTGTCTCCTCTTGCCAGAAGGGCGAAGACTGCGTCTGCGGTAAGGGCGGAAGTGCCCCACATCTGAGTCTGCTTCTGCTTCAGGAGCCAAATCTTCATCTCTTCCACTGTCTGCATATCACCTGCAACTTGGTCAAAGGCCTCGATTGCGGCAACCTGGGCGTTGAGGTTCAGGCTGCCCCAGCGGTAAGGATTCTCGTTGAAGGCAAAGAACATTCCCATCTCCTCTGAGCTGGTCAGATACTCTCTTATAGACTGGATATATTCGTCTGCGAGCTGCTGCTTTCCATTAGCCTTGAGGATTACAGCTGCCATACTCTTCTCCTGTATATCCTGGCTCTTAGGAACTTCGGCCACCTTGTTCAGGAAGAAGTTGTACATTGTCTGCCTGTTCTTAGGAACGATGTCGATAGGGGCCTTTCCGTCTGCCTGGGCTTCAAGTGCTACCAGGTAGAGATACTTGAGTATGAAGTAGGAAACTCCCTTGCTCTTGATCTTTTCCTTCTTGATCCAGTCATAGTCTTTCTGGGCCTGGCTGTGCATATAATGCATACCCTTGGAGTGCATCTCCATACGGGCCCCGGTAGGCTCTTCGCCTGTAAGTATCCTGAGCCTGATATCCTGCGTCAGGACATATTCAGTAATCCAAGGGCTGGATTCCATTCCCTTCCACCATGTCCATCCTCCGTCAGCCATCTGAAGGTCGCCGAGCTTCTTGACGGCCTTGTCCTGGATGTTCTTGATGTTCATCACATCAAAGAGGGTGGAGATCATCATCTTCTGGTCCTCTTCGCTCTTGGCTTCAAGAACCCACGGAGATTCAGCAAGGAGGATGTTCTTCAGCTCCTGGTTCTTCTGCAGGTTGCTAAGCAAGGTTTCCTTGTTCTGCCCGCTCTTCTTCCAGGCCTCGAACACGCTCTTGATCTTTGGCTGGGAGTTTGCAATTTTGCTTGCCAGAACGTTTGCGTAAAGGGCGTTGGTCCAGCAGATTGCGCAGTCGTCATCTGGCTCGGCGAGGCTTGGCAGCGCCTGAACTGCATACCAGGCAGGGTTGCCGGTAAACTCTATAGTCAGAGTCTTCTTTGTCGCCGATGGAGAATGGTGGTTGAAGAGTTTCTCAAGAGAGAATTCCTTCTTTTGGCCGCCTCTTACAGGGAGAGCAACGCTTTCAACCAGGCGTACCTTGTCGCTGAGCACTGCCAGAGAATGTTGCTCGCCGTCTGAGAATTCTCCTCCCTCAGCGATGATTCTCACTCCGATAACATCGTAGGTATCCTCAACCGGGAAGCTGAAGCTTACCTTGGAGGTTCTGCCGGCTGCGGCGCTTACTTTCTGGTTCTGTGTGTGGAATACTTTCTCGCTTGCCACGTCAAACAGCTCGAACTTAACGTTGGCCTCGATATCTTTGTCTGACAGGTTGATGAGTGATGAAGCTATGGTGGTTACGTCTCCGTTTCTGAGGAAGCGAGGCATGTTAGGGGATATCATAAAGTCTTTCTTGGCCTCTATCTCATCCTGCAAGTATCCGGTCTTAAGGTCCTTGGTATGGGCCATTGAGAGGAATCTCCAGCGGGTGAGGCTTTCCGGAAGGGTAAAGCTGATTGCCACATTTCCATCCTTGTCTGTTACCAGCTGAGGCAGGAAGAACGCAGTCTCATTGAAGTTGGTCCTGAGCTGAGGCTCCTGCTCCTCTTCCTTGTTTATGGTAGGAGCAATATCTTTAAACACTTCAGGATTTTCATCTGCAGCTTTTTCAAGTTCATCATCTTTAAGAGAATTGACACCTCTTATTCTCATTGATTCAGCAGGGGCTGCGGATTCTTCCACCATCATATAATCAACATTTACATTCCTTCCGGCGCCGGCGCCCAAGGCCTTGGTGTAGCGGGAGTAGCCTATACTTCTGACGACTAGGAGGTTAGCGATGTAGGTGAAAGAATCGAATTCCAGATTAGGCACATAAACGCTCCTGCCAGGAGAATATCTCATTCCAAAGAAAGATGATCCGGTACAGTTCCAGTTTGAGTATGTCACCCTGCGAGGGTAGTAGCGGTAAATTGTACTGAGGTAATGGCTTCTGATCTTGTCCAGAGAAGCGTCGTACATCAATGCCAGAAGTTCCGCGTCGGCTGGCTTTCCGTCCGGTCCTACAATGTTCATTGTCCACTGCTCTGCCTGTCCAGGAATCAAGGTGTTGCGGAATACGCTCCACTTGAGTTTCAGGTGGTTGTCAGGAATTGGCTTGGTTACGGAGTAGGACTGGTTGAAGAATTTGTCGTTTCTAACCATACGGAAGTTGATGCTTGCCCCGTCTTTGTATTCAGGAATGTAGGCAAAGTTCTTTTCCAGGATCTTGTCGCTGAGTCTGAATACTTTGCTTTCCACATTCTTGCCGTCTGAATAAACGTCCATATAGATTACGGCATCCTTGTGTGAGGTTCCGAACCAGATCTTGTCGCCGTCGCGGTAGGTCCACAGGTCCGTTCCTTCCAGAGGCTTTCCGTCCTTTACGGAGAACATTGAGAAGGAGGTCTGTCCCTCTGCCTTTTCTCCCTTGTCGTCAACGGCGGAGTACTCTATTATGTATTTTCCGGAAGGCAGGCTCTTCCAATCGTCCATTTTAACCGGTATATTGGACTGAACCTTTCCTTCCTTGACCTTATTGCCTTTTTCTCCGTTCTTGTCTGTGTAGACGGCGTAGGAAACTTCCTTGTCCAGCTCTGTTCCATCCAGATTGGTAACGCTCATCCTTATGGAGATTTCCTTTTCCTTGTCTATGGACTTGTCTATGCTGCAGCTGATTACAAGGCTCTTCTTTCCTACGTAAACGCTGGTTGAAGTGCTCTGTGTTTCTCCTGCTGTGTTGGTAACGTCTATCTTTACCTGATATGAGCAGTAGCTGCTGGAGTAGCGGGAGTTATCTTCCTCGTCTTCATCCAGAGGAACAAGTGTAACAGGAATTTTTACATTTCCCTGGCTGTCGGTCTTGGCTTCTCCCTCCTGGAGGATCTTTTCGTCTGCCATTCTCCACCAGCTCCACTTGCGGCGGATTACGGTATACTTGACATCTGCCTCATCCAGCGGAACTCCGGAGAAGGACTTGGCGTTTGCCTTAACCTCAATCTGGTCGCCGAACTTGTAGCTGCCTTCTATGCGGTCTGTCTTTACTTCAAAAGTAGGCCTCTTGTATTCCTCCACGCTAATGGTGCTGGCGTCATATGTAAAACCACTGCCCTGAACCTCAATCTTGTAAGTGCCCATAAGCCCTGATGTCGGAATCTGGAGAGATGTCTCAAAGGATCCGAAGGCGTTGGTCTTGACTTCTTTCTTGTCAACCTCCTCGCGGTTGTGGTTCTTGAGGATAACGGTAAAAGCTTTTTCTTCAAGCACTTTGCCCTCGTCTCCATTCTGGGTGTAGCAAATGCCTTTGACATAGACTATCTGGCCCGGGCGGTAGATAGACCTGTCGGTCAGAAGCTGGAGGTTTTCGCCTGAGTTGTTGTTATAATAGCCTCTGCCGTGATAAAGGCTGACAGAGGTCTTAGGCATATAGATATCATTGCCTTTCTCGGCATATATAATAACACTGTTGCCGTAGCCATCCATATCTTTCTCACTCTGGACAAATTCCAGTTTTCCGTCTTTTCCGCTGGTCTTTTCCAGTATCTGTCCTTTGCCTTTATTGCTGTAGTAAGGAGTTTTCTTGAGGAATACCTTGGCTCCTTCTATAGGCTGTCCGCTGATGCGGTCTACCACTATAACCTCCACGTTGTTGCTCTGGAAGTTGTTTGTCATCAGCTTCATCCGTCCCACTCTCATTACGTCCCAGCTGAAGATTTCCTCCTTGTCAGCAAGGGCCCTGCAGGTATAAACTCCAGGTTCTGCCGGAATATCAACTTGAATGGCTTTGCTGTCAGAAAGATAATCCTTAGGCCTTTCAAGAGCGTAGGTCTGGGAAGATATCATATGGCATTTAGCAAGATCTTCCTTCTTCAGCTTTCTCTTTTCCCCGTCGTTGATTATCTTTATTATAGATTCAGGAAGCTTGTAGATCACAATCTCCACCTTGTCAAGGTTTTTATGGCTGATATAAACTTCTTTCTTCTGCCCAGGATATGCGAAATCAGGCAGGGAGAAGTATACGTAAGGCTTCAGTATGTTTTCCTTGATTTCCTTCAGGTAGCTGCTCCTTTTGTAGGACGAGTAATTCTTGAGTCCCATATCGCAGTACTCCATAGCCTTGGACGGGTTATCATCCTCAAGCTTTTTGGCTAGCTCAATGAGAATTTCCGTGCAGGAAGGACTGGACTTAACCTTTTCGTCCATAAGGTCTTCCAGAGCCTTGATGTACTTGTTTTCATCGTCTCTTCCAGAAAGCCTTCTGTTCAGCATTTTCATCGATGAAATAATGTATCCGTCTATGTTGTCTGCCTTGTAATAGGAAACAATGGCTTGCTCCTCTATCTGGCGGATACGGTCGTTGATGGCCTTCTTGTCTTTGGCTACCCCGTTTGCCTGGCTGAGACTGGATATGGCCCTGGATGTCAGGATGTGCAGCAAATCGTGATTGTAGCGTTCCCCATCTTTGCGCTGTTCCACAAACGGCAGGAACTTGGAATTGTCCGCCTTCCTTAGCGCCTCAATGTCTGCAAGTGAGGCGTTCACGTTATTCAGGATGGTCTTGACGAACTTTACGCTGCCCCATTCCTTAACGTCCTGAGAGTCTTCTCCGCCTTCAACATTGGTGCGGCTGTTTATTCCCCAGGAATTCCAGTCTGCATAATTGGAATATATGGATGCTATGCAGCTGTGCAGCACCATCTTGGTTACAGGATCCTTTTCTTCCTTTGCCCAGCTCTCCAGTTCCCTGAGATTGGAGTAAAGGGTGTCTGGAGTGATGTCAGTCTTTTTGTCTACTCTGTAGAACCAGGCCTTGAGCAACTGTCCACGGTTGCCCTCTTTTTTGGCCTTAACGATAATCTTGTCACAGATTTCCACCACAGTCTTTGGGTGGTCTTTGTCGTCCGCCTCCTTTACCTGTTTCCAAAGCTGATTGTAGGAAACATCTTGTCCAAAAGCGGCCCCGAATCCTAAAAATGCCATTACTATAAGGATTAAGGTGAATAATTTGGTTTTCATAACCTAAGATTTTATTGTTCTCAAATTTACAAATCTCTTTTGACAATCCATTGCATATTTTGAGCAACGGACAAAGAAATCTTCTCAATAACTGTGCAGAAATATGAGATTTTTCCTCCGCGATGGGATTATTGATGAAAAAATGATGAAACTAGGCTTTGCGTTTCGGATTCTTGGGGAACCAGCCCTTGCGAACCCTTTCCCTCTGGTGGAATACTTCCAGAATGCCCCAGAAACTGGAGAAAGAAGCAACTCCGAGGATGGCGCTCCAGAAGATGCTTGGAGTAAGGCAGGCCCATACTCCGAACCCGATTCCGGCAATCAGGAACGCCCACCAGATCTTTACACCGAACCAGTATTCACCCTTAATAACAAAAGGATGAAAAATTCCAATTATCAGGAAAGATATGGCTCCTATGAGTATTCCGTGCCAGTTCATATCAGTCTTCCTGTTCGTAGTAATATGAATAGTCAATTCCCTTCATGAACAACTCGCGGTCGTTGATCTTGTCTGTAAGAGCCTGTTTGAGGAGAGCCTTGATGTCTTTGGGGTCATACTCGCTCTTTATCATTGCTTCCAGATACTCTTTCTTGTTTATCTTGCTCCAGTCCACGCAAAGCTTCAGCTCTTTCTTGAAGATAAGATCCAGCCAGATTCTGGTTGAACGCCCGTTCCCTTCCATAAACGGGTGAGCCATATTCATCTCCACGTATTTGTCCACGATTTGGTCAAATGTCTTTTGCGGCATCTTTTCTATCTTCGCCATCTCTCTGTGAAGGTATTCAGCCAGACAGAACAGGGTATTGCCCTTGTAAATCGATACCGTGCGTATTTTTCCGGCAAAATCATATAATCCGCCAAAAATGTAAGCGTGTATCTTCTGAAGAGCCATTACCCGTCCTACTTCATCATCCGCAATCAGGTTGCTTTCCCAGAAAGAATAAGCTTTTTTTCGGCTTTTTCCGTCAATGGTGTTGTCTGAATAGGTAAACCAGTCCAGAAAAGCAGATGTGTTTTTTGTTGGAAGTGTCTTGATTACAGCCTCAATGTCTTCTTGTGCAAAACAATCGGTGGCGTATCGTTTGCCGTCTGAAGAAGCTAATTTCAGTTGTATACATTTTGAATACAACTGGGCATATTTTGATTTTTGCCTGTTCTTGACAGTGCCCCAATAGACACGTGGACGCGGGCTTTTTGTTATTGCCGCAATTATGTCCACAATGGAGAAATACCATCTTTCTTCTTCGCTCCAGATGGCCCTTACCTCATGGTCCTTGTAGAACCTAATTGAAATCTTGTTGCTCATGTCCAAGTACAAATATAAGCAGAAAAACCAAGTATTTTGATATATTTGCAAGCCTTAATCAATGTGATTTTTAATGTTCACCGATATATTTGAAATGAAAACAAAAACCATCGGGATAAAGGCGGTTTTGCTGTCTATCTCCCTTCTTTTTTGCGGCCTGTCATATGGGCAGGACAATGGCTCCATTGCAGATCAGGAAGACACCATCAAGAAGTACTCGATTGAAGAGCTGTGGGTTGTGGATTCCCCTAAGGAGAGCAGGGTGCTGCGGAATCAGCCGGTCTCTTCTTCCATCCTCCAGAGGAAGGCGATGGAAGATAATAGGGTATTTTCAATGAAGAATTTGAGCGGAATAGTTCCAAACCTTTACATACCAGATTACGGAACAAAATACACGTCGTCAATCTATGTCAGGGGAATAGGATCCAGAATCAATTCTCCGGCTGTGGGAATCTATGTGGATGGAATACCTTATTTCGATAAGAGCGGATTTGACTTTGACTATTCAGACATTGAGAGAGTGGAGGTGCTAAGAGGCCCGCAGGGAACGCTTTACGGAAGGAATACTATGGGTGGGCTGATTAATTTGAAGACCAAGAGTCCGTTTGACTACTCAGGCACAGACCTGATGCTGAGCGCCGCAACCAAGAACAGCTACAGGGCGTCTGTTACCCATTACCACAGAATCAGCTCAAAGTTTGCTTTTTCTGCTGGAGGATTCTATGACTATACCGGTGGATTCTACAGGAATTTGTTTGACGGAAAGAAGATAGACAAAGGCTCCAGCGCGGGAGGAAGGATGCACGGCATAATCAAGCCGAATTCCAGCCTGTCGTTTGACTTGAATGTCAGCTACGAGTATGACGATGACGGAGGCTATCCATACGGAGCCTATGACAAGGCAACGGGGGAGTTTTCCAATCCTGATTACAATTTCAAGAGCACGTACAGAAGGAATATGGTCAATGCCGGCCTGATAACGGCGTATTCTCCCCAGAGTCTGAGAATAACCATCACGTCCACAACCGGATGGCAGTACCTGAAAGACCGTATGACAATGGATACGGATTATTCTCCGGCAGACCGTTTTACAATGAATCAGAACCAGCTGCAGAACACCATCAGCCAGGAGGTCATAGTCAAGGGCAAATGGAACGAGTTCTGGGGCGGAATGGATTTTTCAACAGGAGTCTCCGGCTTCTACCAGTGGAACCGCAACCGCACTCCGCTGACTTTTGGCTCTGCATTTATATCTGACCTTCAGGCCACTATGGATGCCGCTATGGCACGTTCACCGGTAAAGGTAAAGCTCACAGACGAGAGGATGGATGTTCCGGGGCTCTTCTATCTCCCTTCAAGCGGAGCCGCCCTTTTCCACCAGAGCGTGTTCAACGACATATTCGGAGCAAAGGGCCTGTCTGCCACCCTTGCCGTAAGGTTCGACTACGAGAAGGTAAAGATAGACTATGCCACTTCCTCGGCGATGAACTACCTTATGACAATGCCGGGCGGAAGAACCAGCGAAGGAAGCTACAATGTGGAGTATTTGGGAAAGCAGTATCAGGAATCGATGCCGGTGCTGCCGCGTCTGGCACTCAAGTACGACTTCAACTCCCGCAACAACATTTATATAATGACTGCAAAAGGCTATCGTGGAGGAGGTTTCAATATCCAGATGCTTAGCGACTATATGCAGGGAGACCTTCAGAAAAACGTGGGCACGCGGGAAAACGACGAGACCATAAATGAAGCTTTGCGCTACAAGCCTGAGTATTCCTGGAATCAGGAGCTGGGTGGGCATTTCACCAGCAAAGACTCAAGGCTTTCTGTGGACGCGAGCCTGTTCTATATGATGGTGAAGGACCAGCAGGTTTCCCGCTTTGTGGAAAGCGGAATGGGAAGATATACATCCAATGCCGGAAAAAGCCTCAGCTGGGGCGGGGAGATGTCTTTGATCTGCAATCCTGCATATGGACTGACCTTGATGGCGGATTACGGTTATACGAATGCAAAATTCACACGACACGAAGACTACAAAGACAAGTATGTGCCTTTTGCGCCAAAGCATACTCTCAGGCTTGCAGCCTCATATGATGTAGAATTGTCGCGGAGCAGCAAGGTTTCATTTGGAGCGGATTACACAGGACTTGGCAAGATATACTTTACAGAGGCAAACGACGTGAGCCAGAGTTTCTACGGTCTTCTTGGCGGAAGAATTACGTTCTCTTCCGGTAAAAAGAATACCTCCAGAAGCGGCTATGCGGGTCTGGAGGTTTCCCTTTGGTGCACGAACATCCTGAATAAGGATTACGCGCTATTTTATTTCGACAGCGGCGCTTCTGGCTTTATGCAGAGAGGCCGCGGACCTCATGCCGGATTGGACCTGAGACTTCGTTTCTGATTACTTGATCAGGCCTCTGGCTCTGAGCATTGCCTTAGGGTCCGGCTGGCT
Source organism: Bacteroidales bacterium (assembly GCA_016285455.1). Lineage (GTDB taxonomy): Bacteria > Bacteroidota > Bacteroidia > Bacteroidales > UBA932 > Egerieousia. The sequence goes on along the minus strand of JAEEQS010000002.1, from coordinate 72,614 downwards.
TCCCTTGAACATCTCGTACAGAACCATTGGCTCCTCGCTTCCGCCTTTCTCCAGGAAGGTCTTGCGGAACTTGGAGGCTACGGCCTTGTCGTAGATGCCTTGCTTAACAAAGTAATCAAAGGCGTCCTTGTCCAGAACCTCGCTCCATAGATAGCCGTAGTAACCGGCGTTGTAGCCGGAGTTGAAGATGTGGTTGAAATAGGTGGTGCGGTATCTTGGGATAATCTCCTTAATCAAGCCCATATCCTTGCAGACCTTGTCTTCAAAGGCCTTGATGTCAATTCCTTCCAGCTGTTCTTCTGTAAGCTCGTGCCATTTCATATCCAGGATGGAAGCGGCGCATAGCTCAGCAGTCATAAAGCCCTGGTTGAACTTGCGGGCATCGAGGATCTTGGCCACAAGGGAATCAGGGATAACTTCTCCAGTCTTGTAATGCTTGGCGTACTGGGCCAGGATTTCAGGCTGGAATGCCCAGTTTTCGTTGAACTGGGAGAAGGTTTCCACAAAGTCTCTTGTAACGCTGGTGCCGCTTACAGAAGGATAATGGCATTTGGTCAGAAGGCCGTGGAGGGCGTGTCCGAATTCGTGGAACATTGTCTCAACCTGGTCTATGGTCAAAAGGCCTGGAAGAGAATCGGTAGGGGCGTTGAAATTGGCAACGTTAACAATGATAGGACGTACTTCATTGCCGTCTTTGTCAACGTACTGGTCTCTGAAGTTATTCATCCAGGCTCCGCCTCTCTTGGTGCTTCTAGGGAAGTAATCGGTGAGGAAAATACCTAGCAGAGAGCCGTCTGCATCGGTGACCTTGAAGACGTCTACCTCCGGATTATACTTAGGCGCGTTTTCCAGCGGCTCAACGTTTATGCCGTAGAGAAGGTTGGCGGCGTAGAAGATTCCGTTGCGCACGTTTTCCATCTTGAAATACGGCTTGGTCTGTTCCTCGTCCAGGTCGTATTTGGCTTTGCGTACCTTTTCAGCGTAGTAGAACCAGTCCCACGGCTCTATCTTGCTGCCCTTAGGTAGCAGGCCAGCCTTGATGTCCTGATCCATTACCTTCTGCATATCTGCAACTTCTTCCTTGGTCTTGGCGTTGGCGGCTGCCATTATCTCGGCAAGGAAAGAGTCTACGGTCTGCGGATCGTGAGCCATCTTGTCATCCAGCTGGTAGGCTGCAAAGCTTTCAAATCCAAGAAGCTTGGCTTTCTTTGCCTTGAGTTTCAGAATTTCCAGGCAGATGGCCTTGTTGTCCAGAGAATCGCCGTGGTTGGCACGGTTGGAGTAAGCCTCAAACATAGCCTTGCGCCTCTCTCTGTCTGGGCAGCTTCCCATTTCTTCATAGTATGCCGATACAGGAATGCCGAACTTCTCCTTGAAGGCGTTGCTCTCTGCCAGAAGGTTGTCGCCGAATTTGTGCTGGGCATCGCGGAGGGCCTGGTTGATTCTCTTCATCTCTTCCTGGTCGGCTTCGTCCAGAGCTACGCCATTTCGGGTGAACCTTTCGTAGAGTTTCTTCAGAACCATCTGCTGCTCGCGGTCAAGATGGCTTTGGTCTGCATCATAGACAGCCTTCACCCTTTCAAAGAACTTTTTGTTCATGAATATCTCGTCCATATGTGCGGTCAGAAGCTTGTTGGCCTCGTCCTCAACTTTGTTCAGAGTTGAGTCAGCATCGGTCTCGGCGAGGTTGAAAAGCACTCCGCTGACTTTAGTAAGAAGCTGTCCTGAAAGGTCGTATGCGGCAATGGTATTAGCGAAGTTCGGAGTTTCCGGATTGTCAATAATGGCAGCAAGTTCTTTCTGGTGTTCCTCTATGCCTTTCTTGATGGCAGGAATGTAGTCTCCTGTCTTTATCTGCTCAAAAGGAGGAATTCCGTAAGGAGTGTTCCATTCTGAAAGGAACGGGTTCTTTTCTGAACAAGATGCTGCCAACATAATCAATGAAACAATTGCCAAAAATCTTTTCATAAAATTTTCTGTTTGTTTGCGGGTGTCTAAGGATCAACAATCTGCACCCCGTCCAAATCTATAAGCGTGAACTGGGCAGCTCCGCGATAGTTGGAAAGGATTCCGGTTACGTTAATCTTTTTGGAGCCGTTGAGAACATTCTCGTCCAGTTCAATGTCTGCAAACTTGGCGTATCCGCTGGTACGAATCTGGACTTCTGAAGAGCCCATTACAAAGTACTGGGTTACATAGGTGGCAACAGCTTCAATAGCATTATCTTTCCTGAGCTGTGCAACAGTCTTGCCTCCGTCTGCAGTAACTGCAGCATCCCAGATTCCGGAATCGAGATAAGCCTGCATCTTGTTCTTGCTCATAGCCCAAGTTGTTACGCCCCAGGTCTTGTCGCTGAGGAAAACCCTGTTGGCTGTGCTCTTCTTGTCTCCGTAAGGGTCTGGATAGAGAAGGGCAAATACCTCGTTTTTGTACTGTAGCCCGTTGAGAGTAACCAGCCTGTCCATATTCTCCTTCAGATAGAGTTCACTTTCTGAAAGAACAGCAGGCTTTACAGGGGTGTCCATCTTGCCTTTGATAATGTGAAGGTCTATGATTCTTTGCAGATCTATATATGTAGTCTCATATTCTCCAGATGGATCATCCAGGCCTACCTGAAGCATTCCTTCATAAGATCCAATAGTGAGTCCGTTCAGTTTTACAAATACCCACTGTCCAACGTGGTAGTCGTTATGGACGTTGGTCTTGCCTATTTTAATCTCTATAGCTCCGGTCTCATCTTGTAAATAGAAATAACGGTAAATATTGCCCGCCTGGTCTGAAGTGGTTACCTGGCCGCCAATTATGAGATCTTTCTCAATATGCAAAGGCTTGCCGGCGTACAGATCCTTTACTGCCGCAATAGTAATGTTGGCCTTGATATCCGGTACCGGAACTTCCTCCGGCTGGTCATATCCTAAGTTGACAATCGGGTCCCACTCAGAGCAGGATGCTGTCATAAAGGCGGCTGAGGCCAAAATCAATGAAATGACAAATATCTTTTTCATAGTTGCTCGCATTTAGAATCTGACATAGAAATTAATCATATAGTTCAGACCCGGCATATAGTAGTACTTAGGGTCGAACTTGTAGTAGCACTCCTTGCTAAGGGTGTTGTCAACCATACGGCTCTGCTCAAATCCGCCGGTCTTGACGTTCTTGTTGTTGAGCACGTTGTTTACGTTGATGTTAACTCCAATCTGGTATTTGCGGTGGAGATACCAGGACTTTCCTATGCTGAAGTTCACGATCCACGCTTTCTTGAACTTTTCCTGGGCGGCCATATAATCAACTTCGCCCGGAGTGATAATCTTGTCCGGACCTGCAGTTGCCATATCTGTCCTGAACAGAGGGTTCATAGCAAGGTAGGACTTGTCAAAGAAGTTAACGTTGGCATCCACAAACCAGTAATTCCTGTTGTAGGAAAGTCCCAGAGAGGAAGCCAGTTGAGGGGTTGAAGGAACATAGTGCTTCTGGTATTTTTCCACTATGTAATGGCCCTTGCCGTCTTTGATATAGTTGCCGTCTGCATCCATCTTGAATACAGGATGGCTCATCCAGTACGGAATCTTCACATTATCTACAATAATCTCAGTAGTGTTGTCGTAGGTCTGAGTCATCTGCGGGTTGGATGTGTAGATGTATTCGCCGTAGCTTGCAGCTCCCACGATGAACAGGCCACGCATAAAGATAGGCGCCTTGAATCCCATCTCAACACCCATATGCCTTTCGTCTATGCCGCTCATTGCAAAGTTGGTGAAGGTATTCTGGCTGTCGTCATAAAGGCTCATCACGTCTGTCTGGTCTTTGATCTTTGCGTAGAATCCTGTAATCCTGAAGTTCACGTGGTTGTTGTTCAGGGAGTAGGTGGCGTCTGCTGCATAAACTTTGGTCTTGTCCATCATCGGGATGAGGGTGTTTCTTGTCCTCGGCGATATAAATGCTTTGTTGAAGAACGGAGCCTCGGTGAAATAACCTCCGCTTACCTCGAACCTGTGGCCTCCCAGCAGGCTGTAGCTCAGAATAGCCTTGCCGGAATAGGTAGTAAAGTGCTTTTTCTCGCTATTTCCGTATGATGAGATGATATCTCCGTATCTGTCGTATCTGGTGAGCAATTCGCCGTTATAATAAATATCTGAGCCGTCTTCATTAGCCCCGGCAAAAAGCCCCTTGCGGTAAAGGCCTTCTCTCCAGAAACCGCTTCTCTTGACCTGCCCGGCAAAGCTGGCCCTGAGCCCTCTGTACCTGAAAGTCCAGTTCATCCAGCCTGTGTAATTCTGCACGTGGGCGTAGTAGTCGTAACCGTACTTGTCTCCCTTGTGGAGAATCTGAGCGTGACCGTGCTTGAAGAAGTAGTTGAGGTCGTTCTGGATCAGAGCCTCATTGGAAGCGTAGTCTCTTTCCGCAAAGTTGTCTATGTTAACAAAGTACTCTCCGCCAAGAAGGTCAGCGACTTTCTTGTAGTACTCCGTTTTGTTCCACTTGGCGTTTGCTCCGGCTGTAATAACCCACCATCTGAAGGCGTTCCACTTGAAGTTCAGGCCTACGTTGAGGTCTTTCTGGTCAACTCTTCTTTCCTCTTGCACATACTTAGAACGAAGGCCGTCTGCCGTTCTGCTGTTCTTGTTCACCTCGTAGAGCCTGTCCCAGTTAACCTGGGTTATAGACTTAATGTTCTGTTCCCAAGAGTCTTTTGCCCACAAATACTTCTGGATGTTGATACGGTTGTAGTCCTCGTTGTCCATCAGGAAGTAAGAAGGCAGATTGCGGTAGTAGTCTGGCCTAGGGTCTGCTGCGTCATACCAGTCCAGAGCCGTGTAGCCATTCTTTCCGAATCTGTAAAGAGTGGTCAGCGATGCCTTGAAACGGTCTGAAGGAGTAAAGTCATACTTCAGGATTGCGATAGGCTCGTGAGTCCTCCTTTCCCTTGCATTGCGCCTCTTGCCGTTCTGGTATCCCCAGTTGGAGTTGTACATATTGTCTTTCATCAGGTCGTAAACCTCCTGGGTAGAAGCGTTCTGCGCTCCTCTTGTTCCTGGGGTTCCCATAAAGGTGAAACCAATGCGGTGAGTTCTGGCGAAGGCTTTCTCTACGCCTACGTAATAGCCGAATGAACGGTAGAACACACCGTTTATCCAGTCGTTGCCGCCAAGCCTAGCGGAAACGCTGAAGGCGTAGCTCCAGCCGTTGTCCATCACACCGGAAGCGTAGGTGAGCATAAGCCTTAGCCTGTAAAGGCTGCTGTTAGTCATTGCGCTTGCCCTCCATCCCTTTCGGATATTTGAAGCGTTAGCCGGAATGTTTGTCAGGCCGTTGTATCCGCCGAATCCGTAATCAGAAATCTCGCCTCCGTTTACAGTGTACTTGGTTCTGGTCGCCTCGTTCAGTCCGCTCCAAAGTGAGAACGGAGAGAAGCCGGTTATGGCGTCGTTCATCTTTATGCCTGCAAGATAAACGTCTTGAGCCTCGCTGTTGAAGCCTCTGGTCTTGAACCTGATAGACGAGAAGTTGTAGCCTGCCTGGTTGTTGAATACGTCGTTCTGGCCATAGAGGATTGTAGGGCTGTCCTGGTAACCGGAATCTTCCAGGTCTATGTCTATGTGCTCATCATCAGACGTGGTTTCGTTCTGGCGGATAATAGGGTAGACGGAAATCGTGAACATGTCTTTGACATATCCGTTGTTGACGGTTACGTTCACTCTTGTGGTAACATAGTTGTCTGCAGCTATGACCAAAGTGTAAACTCCGTCTTTAAGGTCGGGAATCAGGAAGTTTCCGTCTGAATCAGTGTTTGCCGTGGCAACGCGTTCCGTTCCGCTGAGAAGCATAAGTCTAGCGTCAAAAATCGGAGACCGGTCCGTTCGGTTGATTACCGTTCCCTTAACGCCGCCGGTAGGTGTCTGAGCCCAGGCAAGAGCCGAACACATCAAAACGGCTAAAATCAAGGAAATTTTCTTTAGCATATCTTTATTTTTTATTTGTTACAACTATATAGGTAGGGTAGTGGTCGCTGTAGCCTCCCACAAAGGCGCCGTTAGAGAAAGTCCTGAAAGGCACGTCTTTGTACTGGCCTTCTTCAGTAGTCATCCAAGGCTTGTGGAAAATCCTGCCGTAGAATTTCTTCCTCACGATAGGTATAATCCTCAGCGTGCCTTCCTTGGCCTTGGCCAAATTGTGGTTGACCAGCAGGATATCGTAGATATTCCAGGCTCCCTGATAGGCCAGGGAACCGTATCCCGCCTTCAGCATAGACAGGAACGGAGAGAAAAAGTCTCCTTCTCCAACGTCTTCTATGTTTTCCTTTCCGTGCATAAAGACAGTCATGCTCTCGTCGTCAGGATTGTCGTTCATATCTCCCATAACAACAATCTTGATGTCCGGAAACTCTTTCATCAGTTGGCTAGCCCTCTTGTAAATGATTTCAGCTCCGCGGCTTCTGAGATCTCCTCCCTTGCCTCCGATTCTGGAAGGAAGGTGGGCAACAAAGAATGCAAACATCTCTCCTCCAAGAAGACCCCTAACCATCAGTATGTCTCTTGTTCTGAATACTGACTTGGAAATAGAATCCATATCAAAGACAATGGTTTCTGAATTGAAGTCAAAAGGAATGCTCTCCTCGTCCAGAACCTCGAACTTTCTTGGCTGATACAGAAGTCCAACGTCTACTCCTCTGTTGTCTGGACCATCAAAATGAGCTATCATATATCCGGCATCAGCAATCTGAGGGTCGTTGACCAGATCCTCAAGAACGTGCCTGTTCTCAATCTCGCTCACACCCAACACAGCGTGATAGACGGAATTTTCGTCTTTCATCGCCTTGATGACTTTTGCCATATTGTGGATCTTTTTCTGATACTTTACGTCGGTCCACTCGTTTGCTCCGTCCGGCAGGTACTCAAAGTCGTTCTTGCCGTCGTCGTGGTATGTGTCAAAAAGGTTTTCCAGATTGTAAAAGCCGATTACAAACGTGTATTTCTTGGCCTGTCCCCTAAGCGGGAGAGAGGAGAGAATCAATGCGGCTGTAACGGCCAGTATATTGTATAAAAGTAGTTTTTTCATATCGCGAGTCTTTTACCACCAGTAAGATACTTTAGTAGGGTCTTCCGCCTCCACCTGGTCAGCAACGCTCTTTCCTGCAACTTTTTCCAGATTAGGGAAAAGGTCAAGCCCGAGCTTGGATTCCAGAGCGTCTATGCTCATAACTACTTCTGTATTGGTTTTGTCTATGTTGGAGTAGCTGTAGGCTTTGTGCTCAAAGTACATTCCAAGTCCCATATAGCCGCTGTAGCCCAGAGTGCTGCCTTTCATATAGCGGATTACTGCCTTATAATATGCCACAGGAACCGTCACGGCCTTGCCGTTGTTGTCATAGGCCTTCTTGGAACTTCCTTTGACAACGCAGCCCGTAACCACATAAAGCGTGTCGCAGCTTGTAGACCATCCTCTTACCAAACTCTCTGCCGTTGCCCAGATCTTGCCGTTGAAAGAATTCATCTGAGGCGTCATATTGGTGTAATAGAATGTTTTCACGTTCTCTGCATAAGTAAGCCTGTCTGCAGACGGCAGCTGATGGCCTCTGTCATAGCTTCCCTTGTAAGCGGAAGACAGCAAAGGCTGTTCAGAAGAAGACAGCTTAGGATCATATCCCCACGCATCTGTTCTGCTGCCGGAACCTATCAGGCTCTTGTTAAGAGGATAGGCTACCCAATTGGCTACCTGGTCAGTAGCATTCCAGTCATAAGAGAAGCTCCTGAGACTCTTGGAGTCAAAATTATGGGAAACGAACTTGTGTCCAGTTCCGGTCTGGAGGGCCGGAAGTTCAATCCATCCCGGGTTGACAGCAACAGGAGTGCTTTCCTTTCCTTTCTGGGTAAGAGTTGCGGTTGCACTCTTCCCCGAGCTAACCAAAGTTACTACAGCCTGCCTAGGAGAAGAAGACGTATTCTCTTCATAGGTGACTGAAGCCGTGGCGTTTCCGCTGCCGTTAGACTGGCTGACCTTCAGCCAGCTTACGGAAGAGTTCAGAGTCCAGCTTCCACTAGCTGAGATGCTAATGAACTGGCTTCCCTTGGCAGCCTCAACAGTAGAGGAAGTGAAAGACACTGATACCACGGCATCTGGCTTTATAGGGTCGGAACCCTTGCTGCCGCCTCCGCCGCCGCAGGCGCCCGCCAGCAACATCAGTGTTGCAAGCGGGGCTGCTAGCAGTATGTATCTAAATCTTTTCACGGTTATTCAAATTCAACTGTGATTTTCTTAATCCTAACTTGTGCTGTAGAAGCATTGGCAATCCAAGGCGCTCCGGCGGTTCCGGTCCAGGTTATGGTAGTGCCTGAAGCTGTGGCTGTTCCGCTTGCAGGGGAAGTAACAGTCATATTGGAACTGTAGTTTGCTCCGGTCGCTTCAAGAACCACTTTCTTTATCTTCTTGCTTTGGTCAAGAGGAGTGATCACAAGCACTGAATACTTGTAAACCCTTATATGGTCTGCAGAGGCCGTTACAGGAGCAGTGGTGCTGGTGTTCTTGTAATATGCTACCTTCATCGTATTGTCTGAGGCTGAGAAGCCTGCTCCGTAGGTGTTGTCTGTTTCCTCAACCCAGGTCTGGTTGCTTGAGCCAATGGTCCAGCTGTAGGAATTGCCAGAGTCGTCACCTCCAGGATTATCGTCTCCGCCTGTAGGGTCATCGTCACCGCTCGGAGTTGTGCCGCCGTCTACCCTTTCGTAAAGCTCAGGCCTTAGGGCTCCGTCCTGAGCAGAGTCATAAACTCCCCAAGATGAGTGAGTTGTGCTGTACTGCATCCACTTGTTGTTGGAGTAGTTTGCAATCAGCAATCCAGAAGCTGTTGCATCAGCCTTAACAGTCCAGTACTGGCCTTCAGTAGGGTTGGCGTCCACATTGCAGCTGGTGTAAGTACCCTTCATATAGAGGTATCTTCCGTCTTTCTGCTTGATAGTATATACAGGATTGTCTGAAGTGCTTCCAGGAAGCTGAACCTCCGTGAATGTGAACTCGTTCTCATCAGAACTCAAGGTAATTTCATCGTTTGAGGCGGTTACTGCAACCTTAGGCAGATATCCGTATGTCTTGTTAGATGGAACAGGGCCTGCGGCAACGGTTCCGTCTGTAGTTACTATCAGATAAGCCTTTCCGCTGGTTACCCTTTGAACTTTCTTGTACTTGTATTCTGTGGTAGGACCTGGAGGAGTAGGGTCGTCATCCAGGACAACGCCGCGCTCGAAGTCTATGCTTGTTCCAGCTTCTTCTGATACCACTACCTTGAAGTCATCCAGACGGTAAGCGCTGGCTACGTCTGCCTGTATGCGGAAGAACAGTTTGTCTGTTCCCTGAGGTACGGTGATGGTGGTTGAAGCCTCGTCCCATCTGCCGCTCTTCAGGCCGTTAGGGAATGTATATGTAAGTTCAACCCACTTGATAGTGTCTTTTCCAACGTAAACGTGGAATTCCTGAGGGTTGAAGTTGCTGTCTCCCTGGTTGACATACTTTTCGCTTCCGAAGGTAATCTTGTAATTTGCCTGTTCAGCAATGGTTGCAATATCCTTTATCTTGAACATTCCGTCGCTTCCGAAGAACAGGTTGTTGACTCCAGAACCGGCATAGTCTGAATAAGAACCGTCAGATGCGCTGTTAGCTCTTACAGTTATTCCTTTGTTGTAATATGTTACGTTGGCAGCGCCTTCTCCCTCGTGATTGATCCAGCAGTCGCTCTGGTCTGTAAATGGCCAGCTAGTTCCGCTTCCGTAGGTCTGAGTAGCCTTTTCCTTATCAAAGTTGTTGAAGTAAACCACGGTTCCGCCCACTGAGCCTCCGTCTGGATTTACTCCGTTCTCAAAGTCGAGAGGAGTTCCAGCGGTGGTGGAGACGCTCAGGTTAACGTCATCGAGACGATATGCGCTGGCTACGTCTACCTTATAATATACGCAGAGGGTTGTGGTTCCTTCCGGAATCGTGAACACTGTTGAGGCCAGATCCCATCTTCCGTCTTTAAATCCGTTAGGGAAAGCGTATTCAACCTCAACCATATGGTCTGGGTCAGAACCTACCCATACGTGGAACTCTGCAGGATTGAATACAGATGATCCCTGAGCCATATATTTTTCAGAACCAAAGCTCAGCGAATAGTTTACTCCCTTGCCGGTAATGTCTATGTTGGCAATCTTGAAAGCTCCCTTGGAACCAAAGAACATATTGTTGACTCCGGAACCAGAGTAGTCTGAATAGTTTCCGTTGGAGTTGCTGTTGTTCCTGATACTAAGGCCATTAGTGGTGTAGGCAATGTTCTCAATACCAGAACCTTCTTCGTTCTTCCAGCAATCGCTCTGGTCTGTGTAAGGCCAGCTGTTGCCGGTGCCGTAAGTCTGGGTTGCGGCTTCCTTGTCAAAGTTGTTCTTGTAGATAATCAGGTCTTCAGGATCTCCCCATTCTCCTTTCTGCTTGACGGTTATGGTCCTGTAGTCATAGTCGATGGAAACCTTGAACTGGGCAGTCCTGTCAAAGGAGTCGTTGTTCAGTACGGTAACAGTGATTTCCTGCGGCTCTGTAGTGGCCAGACCGTATGAAGGAAATACGTTAATCCACTCCTGGTCGTAGTCTATGTGCCAAAGCCTGTTGGCAGAAAGAGTAAAAGTCTTAGAAGACGCTCCGGCCTCAAAAACCAGAACCGCATCCTGAGACAGGCCATCCAAATCTATGAACGGCATGTCCTGATGGTCTTCCTGTGCACATCCGGCAGCCAGCAAGGCGCCAGAGATGATCGTCAGAAGTAATGCTTTAAGTCTCATAAGTGTGTGTGTTGTATAATTATTTTGTTATTTCTTTGCCATTAGTATCTCTTTCATTTTCTGCATGCCCACAGTGGCCTTCTCCTTTATGTGGGTGAATCCCACGCTAGAGGAGACGTCCTTTGGGTCTATCAGGTAAATCTCTGTGCCTGGCCTGGTATAGTAAATCAGCCCCGCAGCAGGATAAACTGCAAGACTTGTGCCTATTACTATCATAATGTCTGCCTGCCGCACGGCCTTTTCGGCCTTTTCTAGTTCAGGCACGGCCTCTCCGAACCAGACTATGTGAGGGCGGACCTGCTGCCCTTTTGGTGTAAGGTCACCGATTTCAATATCGTCATAGCCAATAGGGTAGGCACTGTAATAGTCATCAAATTCGCCTCTTGCCTTGGTCAGCTCTCCGTGAAGGTGGATTATATTTGATGAACCAGCCCTTTCGTGGAGGTCGTCTATATTCTGGGTGGCTACGGTAACTTCAAAATCCTTTTCCAGCTCTGCGACAATTTTATGGGCAAGGTTGGGCTCGCAGCCTTTCAAACTTCTCCTTCTCTGATTATAGAAATCAAGCATAAGAGCCTTGCGCCCATAGACATACCAGCTGTCCGAGGTTGCAACCTGCTCTACAGGGTAGTTCTCCCATAGTCCGTTGCTATCTCTGAAAGTGCTTATTCCGCTTTCAGCGCTTATTCCAGCTCCAGTAAGTACCGCTATCTTTTTCATAATCAGTTGTTGTCGTTGAAGAAATAATTCTTAAACCAAAGCTTCAGCAGAGAATCGTTGAACTCAATAGTGTTCTTAGAGACAAAAGTCACCACTTCCTTCTTCATCAGGGCTTCCTTCAGCCTGTTCACGTTGGCGGAAGAGTTAAGCCCATATTTTTCAAGCACTTCTGTCTTGGAAAAACGCCTCTCCCCGTCCAGTATAGCCCTTATGAGCTGAAGCTGGTGAGTGCTCAATCCATAGATTGTGTTGTGGAGTTCGTAGTCGTACATGCTCAGCAGATATCTCAGGCTACGCTGGTAAATCTCCGGCGTAAGCTCCTTGTCTGTAAGCAGATAGCAAATCTCGGCCAGATGCTGTGTGTACCACGGGTCTCCTTCCAGCGTGTCAAACATCAGAAGCGCGTCTTTCTGCGAGCATACTTTCCCATTGTCTGCAAAGCACTTGCAGATGAAATCGGCGAACACCTTCCTGTTGACTGGCTTTATAGGGATTTCGGTTACCAGATTGCGGAAGAAATGCATCTCTTCAAATATGGAATACATAGCGTTACGCTTGTCTCCGGTAATTATGAAAGACACATCCTTTGCCTCAGCGAAAGCTCCTTCAAGCATATTGAGAACCTTCATGGGCTTGTCGAACAGCAGGATATCCTGGAATTGCTGGAAATAGACCACCAGGTGAACTCCTTTCAGCCTGGCGGCCGATTGAGGAAACTTCAGAAGAGTCTTTATCTGCCTGTCTGTCAGGACGTCTTTAGAAGCTGGATCCAGCGGGATATTCTTCAGCAGGGTGGAATAAGCCTTCTGCTGCTCTTCCTCGTTAAAAAGGGTACGAGAGACGCTGCGCGCCAGGCGCCTTAGCAATTTGTCTATGTGGCGGATGTTGAAAAGGTCGAACTTGCAGACCGCAATTCCTTCTTTTTCAAGGTCCATTCCCTTGAGGGCATTATGCACGATGGATCTCTTGCCGATCTTTGGCGGGCCGTAGAGCAAGGCGTTCTTGCGGGAGGAAATCAGCTTCTGGAGCCTGGAAACCTCCTTCTCCCTGCCTACAAACCGCTGGCCGGTTACGATATCATTATATTCGAATGGCGACAGATACTCCATCTTTCAATGCATAGGGACACAAATTTAATCAAAAATTTTGTTTTTTCCTGCCAAATACACTACTTTTGCCTCCCCAAATGAAAGAAGGCAGTGGAGCTTTTTATAAGAGCCTGCAAGTCAGGCCGCTTGCTGTCAAAACCAAAATGTGTTTTAGTTATGTACGCAATTGTAGACATTGCAGGTCAGCAGTTTAAGGTTGAGGCCGGAAAGAAGATCTACGTTCATCGTCTTGCAGACGAGGTAGGCTCTACCGTAACCTTTGACAAGGTCCTGCTGACAGACAACGACGGAGCAGTAACAGTCGGAACTCCGTATGTTGAGGGTGCGGCCGTAAAGGCCAAAGTGCTTGAGCACCTTAAAGGTAACAAGGTTATCGTATTCAAGAAGATCGCCCACAAGGGATTCGACAAGAAGAACGGACACCGTCAGTACCTTACCAGACTGGAAATTGAATCAATCGCTTAAAGTAAAAGATTATGGCACACAAGAAAGGTGTAGGTAGTTCCAAGAACGGCCGCGAATCACAGAGCAAAAGACTTGGCCTGAAGATTTCAGGCGGTTCTCTTTGCAAGGCCGGCAACATTCTGGTACGCCAGAGAGGTACACAGCACTATCCGGGCAAGAACGTGGGAATGGGCAAAGACCATACTCTTTTTGCTTTGACGGATGGAATCGTTACCTTCACGGTAAAGTCAGAAGGCAAGTCCTATGTATCGGTAGTTCCTAAGGAAGAGGCAAAGAGCTAATCCCGGGTTTACCGCATAGAGAAAATCTGAGAAGGCGCCCTTTGCTTTACAGGGCGCCTTTTGTTTTGAAATCAAAAAATAAAGTATAGACAAATATGTTAGAGCTTAAATTATTGCGCCAGCAGCCGGATTTCGTTGTAGAAAGGCTTGCCGTAAAGAATTTTAACGCAAAGCAGATAGTAGCCGAGATTCTGGACATAGACTCCCAGAGGCGCAGCATCCAGACTCAGCTGGATGGTAACCTCTCTCGCCAGAATCAGGCCGCCAAGAGCATCGGCCTGCTGATGAAAGAGGGAAAGAGAGAAGAGGCTGAGGCTGCAAAGAAAGAGGTCGCTGAGCTTAAAAACGCTTCAGCCGAGCTTCAGCAGAAGCTGGATAGCCTCCAGAAGGAGCAGACAGAGAAACTGGTTCTCCTGCCTAATCTTCCTTGCGACATTGTTCCGGAAGGAAAGAGCGCTGAAGATAACGTCGTAGTAAAGGAAGGAGGCCACAAAGCAGTTCTTCCTCCAAACGCAAAGCCTCACTGGGAACTGGCCAAAGATCTGGGCATCATAGACTTTGACCTTGGAGTCAAGCTCACCGGAGCCGGTTTCCCAGTTTACATTGGCAAAGGAGCCAAAATCCAGAGGGCTCTGATAGCCTACTTCCTGGACCGCAACACCAAGGCCGGCTACCTTGAAGTTCAGCCGCCGCTTGTTGTGAACGAGGATTCAGCCTTTGCCACTGGCCAGCTGCCTGACAAAGGAGAGCAGATGTATTATATAGGTCTAGACAAGTTCTATATGATTCCTACTGCTGAGGTTCCTGTTACCAACATCTACAGAGACTGCATAGTTCCAAAGAAGAACTTCCCGATCAAGATGACCGCTTACACCCAGTGCTTCAGGCGCGAGGCCGGCTCTTACGGCAAAGACGTAAGGGGCCTTAACCGTCTGCACCAGTTCGACAAAGTGGAAATCGTTCAGCTTGCTCTTCCGGAAGAGTCCTATAAGGCTCTGGACGGAATGGTAGCTCACGTAGAGTCTCTGGTTCAGGAACTCGGACTTCCTTACAGGATTCTCCGCCTTTGCGGTGGAGATATGAGCTTTACCTCAGCCATTACCTATGATTTTGAAGTTTACAGCCAAGCCCAGGGCCGCTGGCTGGAAGTTAGCTCCGTATCTAACTTTGAGACTTATCAGGCAAACCGTATGCGTCTCCGTTTCAAAGACGATGACGGCAAGATACGTCTTGCCCATACCCTGAACGGAAGCTCCCTTGCCCTGCCTAGAATACTGGCATCTATTTTGGAGGACAACCAGACAGAAGACGGAAGAATCAGGGTCCCTGACTGCCTGAGACCATATACCGGCTTTGACTATATAGATTAAGGAGTCAGATGGCGGACCAGAAAGTTATATTGGGAATAGACCCCGGGACCAGAATCCTTGGTTTCGGGGTCATTTCCGTAACTGGACGCAAAGCCCGCCTGAAGGAGCTGGGAGTAGTAAACCTCAAGAAGGAAGAAACGCATTTTCTTGTCCTTCAGAGGATTCTGTCGGAAATCTCCAAGCTCATACGTAAATACCGCCCGGACGAAATGGCCATTGAAGCGCCTTTCTACGGAAAGAACCCGCAGACTATGCTCAAGCTCGGAAGGGCCCAGGGAGCTGCCATTGCCGCAGCCCTTTTGAAAGACATACCTATTTATGAATATGCTCCTACCAGCGTCAAACTGGCTGTTACCGGAAAAGGCTCCGCTTCAAAGGAACAGGTCTCAGCGATGGTGCAGAGCATACTCAGTTTCAGCTGTGATGTAAAATATCTGGATGCCACAGATGCGGTGGCCATTGCCCTCTGCCATTTCCTGAGCAGCGGATCCATCACATCAAAGGCCCAGACGGAGGATATCCGCACCCGACTTTCCGCTTCCTCCTCCAAAAAAGCTTCCGCACTGAGCCGCAGAGTGGGCAAGGCTGGAGCCGAAAACATAAAGAGCGCAGGTCACAAATCCAGCTGGAGTGACTTTATAAAGTCAAATCCTGGACGGACAATAAAAAGTGTCAAAAGTTCCCAAAAATCGTAACTTTACTTTTGCCTTTGTTTTCCGTCTAAAACGTTGTTAATTGATTTTTATGAAGAAGATATTTTTATACTTTTCCCTGATTGCAGCGCTGGTTATTCTGGCGGGCAACAGGAGTTATTCCCAGAACTCTTTGAAAGTCACGGTTCTGGACAGCGCGTCAAAAGCGCCGGTAGAATTCGCCACAATGAGCATCAAGTATATTGGCGAGGCTCAGGCAAAGCGTTATGCCCTGACAGACTCCACTGGAGTTGCAGTTATTCCCAACCCTCCGGTTGGAAGGGCAAATGTTTTGATAGAGTGCGTAGGCTACAGGCAGCATACCCAGGTTTTTGACGTCCACAAGGGTGCTAACGATATTGGAACGGTATACCTTAACGGCCAGAACACCCTTTCCAGCATTGTGGTTATTGCTGCCGGAAACCAGATTGTGGTCAAAAAAGACACCATAGAGTATAACGCTTCTTCATTCAAGACCAACGAGACAGATATGCTGGAAGAACTCCTGAAGAAACTTCCTGGCGTAGAGATAGATTCAGACGGAAAGATTACCCAGAACGGCAAGGAAATCACCAAGATAATGATAGACGGCAAGGTCTTCTTCATGGATGACCCTCAGCTGGCATCCAAGAACCTTCCTGCCAAGATCATAGACAAGGTAAGGGTAGTTGAGCGCAAATCAGACGAGGCCCGCTTTACTGGAATAGACGACGGAGAAGAGGAAACCGTTCTGGACCTTAGCCTGAAGAGAGGAATGGCAGATGGCTGGATAGGCAACGTGGGTGGCGGCTATGGAACTAAGAAAAGGTATGAAGGCTCATTTATGGTTGGAAGGTTCACTCCTAGGATGCAGCTGAGCTTCATAGGCAATGCCAACAACACCAATAACCGTGGTTTCAACGATATGGCAGGCTCAATGATGAGCGTGATGATGTCTGGCGGCGGAATGGGCCAGGGCGGCGGAATGGGTCGCGGCGGCGGATTCTCCTGGACCGGAAACGGAATTACGGCTTCCAAGATGGGCGGTATGAATGCCAACTACGAGTCCCAGAACAAAAAACTCAAGATAAATAGCAGTTACTTGTATTCCACTTCTGACAAGGATGTGTTTGAAACCAAAGACCGTACTACAATTCTTTCCGAGACCTTGAACCAGAATAACTGGTCAGACGGCAAGCAGAATACAGTATCTCGCGGACACAGGTTTGACAGCGAGATTGAGTACAATCCTACAGATGCAACTTCCTTCATTTTCCGTCCTTATCTGAGAGTAGGCAACGGAGACTTTGACCAGAGGAGCAACTTTTACACTCTCAGGGGAGCAGATTCCACCAACCGCGGATTCAACTCTTCTTTCGGAGACAACAATTCCCTTCAGGTTGGCGGACGTTTGATGTGGAGGCAGAGGCTTTGGAAACCAGGCAGAACTCTCACGCTGAGAGTCAACTACGCTTTCTCCAATAATTCTTCAGACGGATTCAATATATCTGAGACCAATTACTTTACTGGCGGCACAATTGCCAGGACGGATGACATAAACCAGAACTATCATCAGAATCAAAGGTCCAACCAGTTCGGATTGGCCGGAACTTACACGGAGCCTTTAGGAAAGAACTACTTCATCCAGGGTTCTTACCGTTACAGTCTCAACCACTCCAATACGTCTAAGGAAACCAACGATTATGATCCTGTTACAGACACATATTCAATCCGCAACGATGAGTATTCCAGCAACTATATGGGTGATTTCCAGAATCAAAGGTTTGAATTAGCCCTCAGGAAACAGGAGGAAAAATACAACTTTATGTTCGGCGTTAGCGCTTCTCCTTCAAAGACTACCAGCGTGGGAAGAGGCCGTGACACATCTTACTCGGTGACCAATTACGCTCCTAGCGCAAGATTCGATTACAGGATTTCCCAGGACCGTTTCCTCAGGCTCTACTATTGGGGAAGGACAAACCAGCCGAGCCTGAACCAGTTGCTTCCAATACCTGATAACTCCAACCCGCTGTATGTTCAGGAAGGAAATGACAAGCTGAATCCTTCATTCTCTCACCGCATCGGAGGAGAATACAGAACCAATAACCGCAAGAATTTCAGCTTCTTCGGGTTCAACTTTGAAACATCACTCACATCTAAGAGCATCATAAATCAGAAGAGATATGATGCAGACGGAGTACAGCACAGCAAGTACATAAACGCAGACAAGGGTATCTACAATTTCTCAGGCGGAATCTTCTACAATTCAAAGATTGCAAAGAGCGACTTTACCATCAACGTTTTCTCAAGGTTCAGCTTTGGCAACGGAATCAGCTATGTAGCTACGGCAGGGGACTTTGCCGAAAACGAGACCAAGAACTTGAACGTTATGCTTAACCTCAACCTGACATACAGGATAGACAACTTTGAGGCAAGGCTCGGCGGCGGAACCAACTTCCGCAACGCCTGGTACAGCGTCAAGAGCCTTGACGATGTCCAGACCTGGTCCAATAGGGTGACGGCCAGCGTAAACTGGACATTCCTCAAGACCTTTAACGTTACCACAGACATTACCCGCAGGTTCTACAACGGTTATTCTTCAGGCTTTGGCCAGAGTCAAACAATCTGGAACGGAGAAGTTTCCAAGACCTTCTTCAGAAACGCTTTCACCTTCAAGGTAAGGGTTTACGATATCCTCAACAAGTCAAGAAACACTTACAGGACAACATCCGAGAACTACTTTGAGGACGTGACCAACAACACCCTTGGACGCTATGTGATGTTCACACTTACTTACCGCTTCGGCAGCTTCGGCGGAGTGAATATGCGTGATGCAAGACGCGGTGGCGGTCCTGGCGGATGGGGCGGCCCTCCTCCAGGCGGCGGAAGAAGAAGATAATATGAAAGCTTCCATCGGGATAAAGGCAATCATCCCCCTCATCATACTTACGCTGTATGGTGGGGGGATGATTCTTTATGCCCAGAACACTCTTAAAGTCATTGTTCTGGACAGTGCAACCAAGGCTCCCGTGGAAGCGGCTCTTTTCAGCGTAAAGTATATCGGTGAGCAAAATCCCAAACATCACTCAATGACTGATTCTGCCGGAACGGCCATAATCAAAAAGGTTCCGGTTGGAAGGGCTGAAGCAAGGGTAGATTACGTGGGCTACAGGACATTCACGGCCACATTTGATGTAAAAAGGGGATCCAACGATATGGGTACCGTTCTTCTTTCTTCTGCCAATCAGCTGTCATCCATAACGGTAAGCGCCACCGGAAACCAGATGCTGGTCAAACAGGACACCATAGAATTCAACGCTTCTTCCTTCAAGGTGGAAGAGGCGGATATGCTGGAGGAACTCATAAAGAAACTTCCGGGAGTGGAGATAGAAGACGGGAAGATTTACGCAGACGGCAAGGAAGTCAAGAAGATAATGATAGACGGCAAGACTTTCTTTATGGACGATCCCGCCCTGGCTTCCAAGAACATACCGGCCAAGATAGTGGAGAAAATCAGGCTTCTTGACCGCCAGAGCGATGAAGCCCGCTTTACCGGAATAGACGACGGAGAAGAGGAAACTGTCCTGGATTTAAGCCTTAAAAACGGCATTTTTGACAACTGGTTCGGGAATCTCGGCGGCGGCTATGGTTCCAACAAGCGCTATGAGGGAGCCCTGCTTGCCGGAAGATTCACCAATACCTCACAGTTCAGCCTCATAGGCAACGCCAACAACACCAACAACGCGGGTTTCAGGGATATGGCAATGGATATGCTCACTTCCCTCGTGGGCAACACCGCCACCGGCAATGGCGTGACAGCCAGCCGCATGGCCGGCACCAACTACAACTACGAAAGCAAAGACAAGAAGATAAAGACTCAGAACAGCTACCTCTATTCAACCTCGGATCAGGTAATTGAACAGACAGTAGACAGAGTTTCCAGCCTCAGCGATGACGTTACGCAGTATAGCCATTCCCTGAATTCCAGCCGCAACAAGACTCGCGGGCACAGGTTCAACAGCGAAACTGTTTATTCGCCGAGCGAAAACACTTCTTTCACGCTCCGCCCGTCTCTCCAGATTGGAAGCGGAGATTTCTCCAGGGGACGAGTTTTCTCAACTCTCAGAAATTCAGATTCTACCAACAGAGGAACCAGCTCTTCCATCGGCGACAATAATTCATCAAAAGGGGCTGTGACATTCGTCTGGAGGCAGAGGCTCGGCAAGCCTGGCAGAACTATGGCTCTTGTCCTAAACTACAATTTCTCACGCAACACTGCAGACGGCACCAACCAGTCTCTGACATCTTATTTCAACAACGGAGAAATCAACCGCACCAAAGAAGTGGACCAGCTTTACAACCGCAAAAACACCAGTGACGGCTATGCGGTATATATTACTTATACAGAGCCGCTTGGGAAAAACTATTTCTTTCAGCTGGCCCACCGCAGCGCCAAAAGCCATTCCACCACGCTAAGAAATACATTTGACTATGATCCTTCAACCGGAAAATACGATATTCCGGATGAAGACCAGACAAGAGACTATAAGGGAGACTTTACCACCAGACGCTACGAGATTAGTTTCAGGAAGCAGGAAAAGCACTACAATTTTATGCTCGGGGCATCGCTCCAGCCGTCAAAGACCACGAGTACCGGCAGAGGAAAAGACACGTCATACACAGTATGCAATTTTGCCCCGACCGCAAGATTCATCCACCGTTTCGACGGCAGCCGTTATCTTAGGGTAACTTATCGGGGAACCACATCACAGCCTTCTCTGAATCAGCTTCTTCCAATAAGAGATAACTCCAATCCGCTTGTGGTCCAGGAGGGAAACGACAAGCTAAACCCTTCCTTCACCCACAATCTTGACACCGAGTACCGCACAGGAAAACGCAACCGCTACCGCTGGTTCAGCGTAACTTTCAGGGGAAAATATACAACCAACAGTATCATAAATAAAAAGACATATACTCCGGACGGAGTCCAGGTGCGGCAGTACATAAATTCAGACAAGGGTATTTACAGCCTGGATCTCAGGCTGATGTACAACTACCGTATTCCGGAGACGGATCTATACTGGAACCTGTGGAGCCGCTCCGCCCTAAGTAACGGAATCAGCTTCCTTAAGAACGGAGACCAGTTTGAGGAAAACCAGACAACTAATATGAATCTTGGTCTGAGCAACAGGCTTAGCTATCGCTTAGATGATTTTGAAGCTACAGCATCTTTGGCACTTTCTTACAGGAGAACCTGGTATTCGTCAAAGGCGCTGGAGAATCTTTCACTGTGGACCAACCGAGCTTCGGCTTCAGTAAACTGGACAATAGACAAGACCTGGAATATTTCGTCAGACCTTAACTACCGTTTTTTTATCGGGTATTCAGAGGGTTACGGCAAATCCCAGACCATCTGGAACGCCTCTGTTTCAAAGACTTTCTTCAGAAAAAAAATGACCGCCCGGGTAAAGGTTTATGACATCCTGAAATCCAACAAGGCAATTTCCAGGACAAACGCTGAAAATTATTATCAGGATACACGCAACAACACTCTCGGCCGTTACCTGATGTTTACTCTTCTATATCGTTTCGGGATTTGACATAGGCTCTCATTTTCTCTATAAGAGCTTGCATATCAGAAGGAATAGGGGAATCAAAATCCATTTGCTTTCCCGTTGTCGGATGCACGAATCCCAGAGTCTTTGCGTGGAGTCCCTGCCTTGGCAGAATCTTGAAGCAATTCTCGATAAACTGCTTGTATTTGGTAAAGATTGTTCCCTGCAGAATCTTGTTTCCGCCGTAACGCTCATCGTTGAACAAAGGATGGCCAAGATATTTCATATGCACCCTTATCTGGTGAGTTCGTCCTGTTTCCAGAATACATTCTACCACAGTTACATAGCCAAACCTTTCCAGAACCCTGTAATGCGTTACGGCTCTCTTTCCCTTGTTAGGATCCTTGGTTACGGTAAACCTCATCCTGTCTGACTCATCGCGGGTTATGTTGCCTTCTATAGTTCCCTCGTCCTGCTCAACGTTACCCCATACAATGGCTACGTATTTTCTTTTTGTGGTATGGTCAAAGAACTGTTTGGCCAATTTCATCTGGGCCTCTTCATTCTTGGCTATTACAAGGATTCCGGAAGTGTCTTTGTCTATCCTGTGAACCAGAATACCGTTCTTTCCTCCAAGATGATAGGCCACGGCATTTACAAGAGTGCCGGAGAAATGCCCGTGCCCCGGATGCACCACCATACCAGCTTCTTTGTTGATAACCAGCACGTCATCATCTTCATAAACAATGTCTATAGGAATGTTCTCAGGCCCAATATCCCTGACTCTTTTCTCGTATGGGAATACCAGTGAAATCTCGTCTAACGGCTTTATCTTGTAATTAGACTTGCCGATTACTCCGTTCACCCTAACGTAGCCGGCCTCAACTGCCATCTGGACACGGCTCCGCGATGTCTCGAACATCCTGGAGGTAATGTACTTGTCCAGCCTCATCATAGACTGGCCCTTGTCAACTATGAACTTGTAGTGCTCAAAGAGTTCCTCAACGTTCTCGTCATCTGAATAATCGGGTTCCTGCAAAGGCAAAGCGCTAAGCTTGTCTGCAAGGGACTTGACTGTATTATTCTTCTTGGAAGAGCCCATAAATGGTTAAAGTTCAGGCTCGTCTGTATTTGTGTCAATAGGCTGGGCCTCTTCAGGGGTTTCCGCCGGTTCAGGCTGCACTTCTTCAAGCTGAGTGTCTTTAGGCAAGGCCAGTGACGTTGTATCCCGAACCTGGTCTTTTGCCTTGGTGTTCTGCTTGTTAAGTTCAGCAAGATCCTTGTTGAGGGTAAGATACAGGACAACTCCCGTTCCCATCCTTACGGAATTTCCGATTGTAGGGCCCGGTTCCTGCTTGTAAACTATGGAATTAAGAGTGTCTGCATAGGTTTGGACCGTTGCGTCAAACATTATCTTGTCCAGATTCAAGGAGCAGTAGGTAAGTTCGCTTTTTACTCTGTGGTAAGGCAGCGTAAGAAGGTTAGGAACCTTTGTCCAGCAGTCTGAAGCACTCAGGCCAAGCGTGAGGTCTATTTCGCTTTGGGCTGGTATTTCCGTTCCTGCGGCAAGGTCACGTCCCTTGTAGCTCTGCCCCATAACGCTGTTAGTGGCAATATCCGGTACATAGTTGAGCCTTCCTATCCTCAGGTTGGCCGCATGCAGATTGCTCTCAGCCTGCCTCAGAGAATAACCGACAACATCCGGTGCCTTGACCATCATCGGAACCAGAGAGTTTATGGTTATCAGAATGTTGCGATTCTTCTTCACCCTTGATCCTGCGCTTGGGGTCTGCTTGAGCACCTGTCCTGCGTGGAGCTGAGGAATATAGACAGAATCGGTGATCTTGAGCCTGATATGATTCTTCTTTGCCACCTTTCTGGCTTCTGAAAGAGTCATATTGGTAAGATCCGGAACTTCCAGAGTTTTTCCGTGACGGGTAATTCCCTTCAGCATCCAGAACAGAATCAATACAGTAGCCAGCGCGGCTATCACAGCAAGCACCAGATGTTTAACCCACCAGTACTTGGATGTTTTTTCCTGAGTTTTCTTGTTTGCCATAACACACAAATATACAAAAAACTGAAATAGACCCAGAGAAAATAAAATCGGCCGGCCTAAAGGCCAGCCGCGCAAATCTCATCTCTGACGCCAGATTAGAATCTGTCCTCAGATGAAACTGTCAGTTTTTTTCTTCCTCTGCGACGGCGTGCAGCGAGAACTCTTCTGCCGTTAGGAGTGCTCATTCTCTCTCTGAATCCGTGCTTGTTGCGTCTCTTGCGGATGGAAGGCTGGAATGTACGTTTCATATCTTTAAATCTTTATTATTTCCTATTCTTTTCGTCAATTGGGCTGCAAATATAAGATTTATTTTCCAAAGACCAAAAAAATCTTGAAACACCACTAAAGGACAATCCATTCTCCGCCTTTATCAGGACCTTTGCGCATGATAATACCTTCTTTTTTCAGTTTCTTGATATGATAATAAGCTCCGTCGTAAGTTATGCCGCATTGTTTTGCAATACTTGCAACATTTAGCCCAGGTTTATCCTTAATTAAATCTATTATTTTCTCATAAGTTTTCTTGGTAGTTTTCTTGGTAGTTTTCTTGGTAGTTTTCTTGGTAGTTTTTCTTGTTGCTATTCGTTTTTTGTAAAGAATTGTCGTAAAAAATCCTTCTGTCTTGTATTCTGGGGCAGGGAGCCCTGCTTCTGTCATCAATTTTTCCATTCTTGGGATACCAGAACCTACCTTTTCAACTAAATCCATTCGTGTAAATAGTTCAAAGATTTTTGGATTGCGAGATTTGCTCATATGGCCAAAGTTTTTGGCAACAATCGGGAGCAAGCCTCCTGGATTTGATATCTCTAGCCTGTCATCATAAAGTTCGACCATAATGGTAGAAGCTGTGTCGTAATAATCTCGATGACATATAGCATTTGTAAGAGCTTCTTTTATTGCATTAAGCGGAATCTCCCATTTTTCGATGCGTGGATTGAAGCCATCCATAATGAACTCAACGGCTAATTTCTGCTTTAGCCACGTTGTTGCTTCGTTGTATTGTTTGAGAATGTGTCCTCCAATGACCTTAGAATCGATTATGTGTACTTTTGTCTTTCCTTTGAAAAGAACGCAGTGAATGATAGCCTGAGGAATTTTCTTGCCGCATTCTTCGGAGAAGAACATAGGAACCACATTAGTAATCTCGCCTCTAGGACCAAGTAGATCAAGGTTTTTAATAAATTCTGAATCTGGCGCCATTGATGTTATTCGTGCCTGTTCCTTGAATTCTCGAATAGCCACTTCGGAAACATCCTCAAAATGAAACCATCTGTTAAAAGCTTCATCATATATAATCGGAAAAACGAAAAGTGCACATTTGTAAATCCAAATGTACACTTTTTTTCTTAATACTACTACCGTTTCAACGGTGTTGAAATACTCTTTATTCAGTCTTGAACATAGGCTCCAGGGCAACGAAAGATGCCATTGGCATAGCCATATCGGCTGTTGCCGCATCCAAGGCAGATATTGAGACCTTGGCCAACTTCACAGAGATTTCTTCCTGCTCATGCTCCCTAACAATCTTCTGCCACTCCTCCTGGAATGGAGCGAAGTATTCGTCAAGCCTCTGCTGCTCTATGTCAATCTTGGCCTTGAGAATTGCCTTATCCTCTGCCGTTGTTGCAGTAGAGTGCTTCTGTATGGTCTCAGCGATGATCTTGGAAATCTTCTCTGACTCTTCTGTCTTGTACTGTTCCCTGAGATTCTTCATATACTCTTCATTCTCCTCTGCAATTTTCTTGGTTGCAAGAAGGTTTTGGATGAGAGCTACTCGGATCTTGGAATCTTTGATCTTGTTCTTGTCCTGGAGCTGAACCAAGACATTGTACATGGTAACTGCATCTATGCGCTTCATAGACTAAGCCTCCTCAAGTGTTACACCGTTTCCTGCAATCTCAGCCTCGATAGCTGCTACAATCTCATCTATGAGAGCATAAGCCTGGACTGAATAACTGTCCTTAGCTGGATCGATGTTTATTGTCCTGGACTTTCTTCCGGAATAGTCAACGGACATGGAAATGTTTCCAACGTTCTCATCGGTCTCTTTCAGGTTCACCTGAGCGGTGTTGAGTTCTGTTACCTTGCCTTCTGAGTTAAGCGTAGCTGAGAAGTTGTTGGTCTTGAGCACTTCGCCTTCATAAGAGGCGTTGACTCTAGTTTCTTTTGAATTGATTTTAAGCATAATTGTAAATATTTTGGGTTAATTAATTGGCGTGCGGTATTGTTGTAGAGTTAACATGAATGTTTCCTTCTGTTACATAGTTGTCTGTAGTAGAAACGGGGCTTCCGTAAGTGCCATAGCTCTGGAAGAAAGCACCGTCTTCGCATTCAATGGATTCGCTGTTGAGCTTCACAGGTGAAGAGCCAGTGATTCTTGCTGAGATTGATCCTCCGAATTGTATCCCGACAGGTTCGTTCTGTCGGCTGATGCCAGTGCAGACAATGGTAGTAACAAGCACTCCACCATTAGGTATCGTGCCGCTGATCTGCGCAAAGACATCCACATAGTATTTCTGTAGTGTTGTGTCGTAGGTGCCGGAGAAGCTGATGATTACAGAGTATGCAGAAGGCACTACAGGAGCATAACGGTTGGCATACCATTTCAGGTGATTGCTATCCACCACCTGTACATAGGCGAATCCATCTGCCCCCTCGAAATCCTTGTACGGCACTCCATAGTAGAATCCAGCAGGAAGGTCAGAGAGGGCCTTGTCATAAGCGTCTTCCACTGTCTCTCCAGACATCAATGCTGCACCCTGCAACCTTTCTGAATTGGCTATTGCACCGGCCATAGGGTCTCCTGCCCCAGTATCCACGAAGAGCCTGTGCAACACTCCGCCGGAACCGACTCCCTGAGAACTACCCTGAGCGTACATATTTCTGGATATGAGCATGACATAAGGCGTTCCTGTCGTCGGGTCTGTGTTCACAAAGTCCGGTTGCGTCTGGAAGTAATAGACCTGGATGAAAGACATGGCCGCCAGCAGAGTGGCCTCCTTATGCGTGGGATTGATGTATGTTCCTTCAGAGTTGGTCGCAGATATCTTTAACCTGATAGCTGTTCCTGCAGACACACCGCCCAGGTCTCTTATCTTGGCAACGAACTGGGAGAGGTGAGACTGTGCCGGAAGATATCTGCGGTCAGTAGCGTCGCTGACAGCGAGATCTACACTATGAATCCAGGTCTCAACATCGTTGGCTACAGTATATATGTCTATGGTAAATTTGTCTGTGGCTACATAATAAGCGGAATCTAGGTTGCATAGAATCTTGATGTAGTTTGTGTATGCGGCTATTATGTTACCAGAGAACTCTGCGTGAGGCTTGGTATTCAGACCAGCATCATTGAGCAGGTTGAAGAGCCTTCCCGAGTCATCCTTCTGCCATTTCTTGCCTATGCGCCCAGTGCCATGATGGTTATAGTTGTCGGAATCTTTTATTACACGTCCGACAAATACGGCATTGCCGTCTCCGTCGGTGTTGGTAATCAGGTCGTCAAGATAGAACCTGTCGGCTACAATTCCGGATTTCTGGGCCTCTGTGAGTCCGGAGGTATTGTAACCTTGAAGATAAGCCGCCAGCTGGAGTGCGAACTTGTGTAAGACTCCTTTGGTGCCATCGCTCAGCTTGAGCATCTTGACCATTCTGCTGTATCTGTCTGCTGTTGCTCCCATAATCTGTTAATTTGCAAATGACCCACCGGTTAAATCAATATACTCAGCGACTTTACCTGCCGGCACGGAAGACGGCTCTATTGTAGGTACCAGCATCATGCTGGTGCAATCTATCTTTGGTGCAGTGACATGATCTTCTACGGTCACTGACTTGAAATGAGCATCGGCATTGACACACTCTGTGATCTTGGTAAACATGCTTTCACTGTCAAGGTCTAGCAACTCATAGCCGAAATTCATGATAGTGTCAGCATTGGTTATGCTATCCGCATGTATAATAGAGTCTATGGCTATCATGCCACCTTGATAAAGTGCATTGGTATCATTGCAGCTTCCCAGCAGGATATACATGTTTGCTGAACTTGTGTTGCCATCTCTGGCAAACGCCACCCTCCCGGCAAAGGATCCTTCAATGGAACAGGAAGGATAGAGGGCACAAAATGCACCTGCTGTCAGGTTAAAGGCTCCTGCACTTACAGTAATCGTACTGCTAGGAGATAGATTATACGGACTGTAGAGCACAATCTTGAATGTCACATAAGGCCCCATACTGGACGGAATCTTGATGGCGAAAGTTCTCGCCTTCTTGGTGTTCTGGATGGCGAAACGAGCCACACCATAAAGCATAGTTCCTCCCATTGTGCCGGCACATTTGGTAGATACATTTATGGTGCTATACACATTTTTGAACGGATAGATAGTATTGCCGCTGCGGTATCCTATGGAAAGCAGGTTGGTGCCTGTGGAAGAGCGGATAGTGCCGTCTGACCATAAGGTCATGGAGTAGTTCTTTGAAGTGCCAAAGCATAAATAGGTCTGGTAGCCATACAGATACAGAGACTTGCTGTTGGCCGGTAATCCATCGCCGATTGAGAGGTCTCCGTTGCTTGACATCAGCAATACTCTCTGATTCAGCGTACCGTTATTTGAATAGAGACCTTTGGCGGACGATGTGTTAAATATCAGATTGCCGGTCAGCGTTCCTCCGGAAAGCGGCAAGTAGTTCGCAAGGCTCCTGTTCGTTCCATTGGCTATGTCGTCCAGAGTCAGCGTGATATTGCCGGAGAGGGCCTTGCTGTTGATGGTACGGGTCGTTGGAACATAGTTGCTAAGCTTTCTTGTACTGCCATCGGTAACTTCATCCAACGTGTATGACGGTTTGGTTGTTGTCTTCGCCCATGCCGGTACGGTTGGATCTGACTCCGTGAATGAGGTCAAATAACCGGCATCAGCGTGATTGCCCCATCCATAAGCTGAGCTCCAATTCGATATCTGGGTATCTGTAACCAATCTATGTGTTGAATCTCCAGAGAAGGAAGCCAGAGTCGTAGGTCTGGATGTAATTTCTGTCCAGGAATAAGATGGCTTTGTAGCGGCCAGAGCCCAGGAGGAAATGAGGTCATTGGTGAAGTCTGAAAGCTTAGATGGGCAGTCGGTAATGTCAGCCCAAAGGTGGCTGTGCTCCTTAGCTGCTACTGCAGATGCCAGAACACTGGCTGACCATACCCTGTTAGACGTGTTTGCTCCTGCATCGAAGAGAGCCTTTGTTCCTGCAGAATAGGTTGTATCATAATATGCTTCTGGCCATGCACCTGTGTATTTCGTTGTAGAGCCAGCAATGGAGACACTCTCCAGATAAACAAAGTCAATCTTTGTGCCGGCTGGAAAATGTGTTGTCAAACGGCTAGTTCCTCTCACATACAGATTGATTGTCTTGGTTGTATTGTCCGCAAAAGTTAAGGTGAGGGTTGCGTTTCCGCTTCCTGCATAAGGAAGCCAGTAAGAAAACCTGTATCCAGATGTCATGTCTGAAGATGTGGCTAGGTGACTGACTCCTGTCCAGGATCCGGTTGCTGCCGTCTGGGTACCCATTATTAGTTCGCCATAAGCTCTGTTCCAGCCGGAAATCTGCTCATCAGAGACAAGCCTATGTGTAGCATCTTCGGTAAAAGCGGAGAGGGCCGTAGGCCTTGATGTAATCTCGGTCCAGGAATAGCTCGGTTTTGTCGCAGCTAAAGCCCAGGAGGAGATGATGTCATTTGTGAACTGAGATAGCTTTGTGGGCCTGCCGGTAATGGCAGACCAAGCCATTGAGGTCGGAATCTCGCTCTTCAGGGCATAATCAGCCAGGCTCTGGTGTTCTGTCAGGAACTTGGCATCTGCCTGAGCCTTCGTGTAATAGTTACTCAGGCTTTGGTGTGAAGTAAGATACCCTTGCTGCTGCACCCAAACCTCCGTAGCATATCCGGCTAAACTCTGATGAGAGGTAAGGTACTGGCTGTGTGTATGGCTAGTGATGTTTCCTGTCAGGACATTCTCCACCATTGTCTTGGTGATGCCTTGCAGATAGTTCTTGGCTTCCACCCAGGACTTCAACGCATAGTTGGTCAGATCCACATTGAACTGGGCTGCAGAAGCTGGGTTGTAGGTAACCTGTGTAACTCCGTTGATTTTCAAAGTCAAGTCTTTCAGATCTGCAGGAGTGACAGAGCCCGAAGATTCTCCGAAGCTTCCTGAGTGGTCTATATACTCGAATACCTTGCCGGATTCTGCAGTTGGCTCCACCTGAGGTATCGCCAAAGCTCCAGTCACATCGAGATAAGAAATATGCTTCCGGCCAGAGATTGTCTGCTCATTGGCCAAATCAACGAAAGTATTACCTTTCGTGAAGGTGAGGCTATGGCCGGAGCCGGAGACTGCTGTAATCGCATTGCCGGAACCGGAGGTTGTCAGAGAAGAATAGCCGTCTGTTATTCCATAGCCAGACAGGCTAGCTGGTTTAGATGTTATCTCCGACCAGCTATAACTTGGTTTGTTTGCGGCCTTAGCCCACGCTGGCACAGTCGGATCTGTCTCGGTGAAACTTGTAAGAGGAGTGATGGTGTTTTCGCCCAGGGTGATAGTTCCGTTCTGAATCTTTGCATCAGTTATGCCGTAACCGGAAAGTGTTGTTGGACGGGAGCCTATCTCACTCCAAGAATAAGACGGCTTGGTAGCCCCAAGGGCCCAAGAAGAGATGAGGTCGTTGCTGAAATCTGATAACTTGGTAGGTCTTCCTACGACATCTGACCATGAAGTAGTCAAGGCCGTGAGTTCCAATGGTATCAGCTTGCCATTCTTGAATAAATACAGAGGGTTGTCATTTTTAAGCTGGACATAGTTAGCAGAACTATAACTTGGACCAATGTAAATGTAATAAGAACCATCTGTAAAGACTGAATTATAGTCTTGGCCATCTGTTTTCAATGCAAATACATACCATGATGTATGAGTGGAGGTATCAAGGGTGAATAGACCACTATTCTCATCATAGCTTCCTTTAAGAAAAATATCGGCATATGCAGGAACATTCGTGTTAAATGTGTATTGTCCTGTTGATAGAGGACATTCATTATATAAAGATGCTATAGCTGTTGTTGTTGCCGTAATGTTGGTCGTTGTATTATAGTACACGATACCCTTCTTCGGGTTGATCGGAACTGTTGTCGGTGTTTTATCCACAATTGTTCCGCTGGTCTGGTTGGTGACAGTCAGCGGTACAATTTTTCCCTCTGCACTGTACCCACATAACTTATATCGGTACAAAGGGGTAGCTGTACTGTGTATATAAGTACGTTCATACGTTGAATATAACCTATCATATACGGTGCTGTCATAATATGCATCAGGCCATGCTCCTGTGTATAAGGTAGTAGAGCCTGCTATTGAGATGTTCTCAAAGTACACGAAATCTATCTTGGTGCCAGCCGGATAATGGGTTGTAAGACGACTTGTACCTCTAATATAAAGGTTGATAGTCTTGGTGGTCCCATCAGCAAAGGTCAATGTGAGGGAGGCGTTTCCGCTGCCTGCATAAGGGAGCCAGTAAGAAAACCTATATCCGGATGTCATATCAGAAGCTGTGGCCAATCGGCTGACTCCAGTCCAGGATCCGGTTGCTGCTGTCTGGGTTCCCATTATCAGTTCACCATAAGCTCTGTTCCAACCGGTAATTTGCTCATCTGAGACAAGCCTATGGGTTGCATCATCAGCGAAGGCTGACAGTGTCGTAGGTCTTGAATTAATCTCGGTCCAGGAATAGCTCGGTTTTGTTGCAGATAACGCCCAGGAGGAGATGATGTCATTGGTGAACTGAGACAGCTTTGTTGGCTTGCCGGTGATGGCAGACCAGGCCATTGAGGTCGGAATTTCAGTCTTCAGAGCATAATCAGCCAGGCTCTGGTGTTCTGTCAGGAACTTGGCATCTGCCTGAGCCTTTGTGTAGTAATTACTCAGGCTTTGGTGTGAAGTAAGATACCCTTGCTGCTGCACCCAAGCCACCGTAGCATATCCGGACAAGCTCTGATGTGAAGTAAGATACTGGCTGTGGGTATGGCTAGTGATGTTTCCTGTCAGGACATTCTCCACCATAGCCTTTGTGATGCCTTGCAGATAGTTCTTGGCTTCCACCCATGACTTCAAAGCATAGTTGGTCAGATCCACATTGAACTGAGCTGCAGAAGCTGGGTTGTAGGTAGTCTGAGTAACCCCGTTGATTTTCAAGGTCAGGTCTTTCAGATCTGCCGGAGTGACAGATCCGGACGGTTCAGCAAAAGAGCCATCATGAGAAATGAACTCAGCGACTTCTCCGGAAGCCAGGCTGAATCCGGCATCCGAAGGATCTATCTGTGGCACCACCAACACAGCCGGTCTGATGAGCTGTGAGTTGTGATCATGTATGGTGTTTGCCTTCTGATCCAAGAGAGTCTTGACCATCAGGGAAGACATGGCATTGGTATCAAGGAATTCTGATACCGAAGCGTCTGAGGTGGTTTTGATAAGGTCAGCGATGCGGATATATCCGGAAAGATCCACATCAGCACCACCGCCTCCTCCAGAGGAGATAGAACCGCCGCCAGCGGCTATGTTGGCTTCTCTTCTTTTCTTGGATCTCGGCTGAGCTGGCCAACCCATCACCTGATAATTATAACTTCCCATAACTAATCCTCCTCATCATCATATTCTATGGCATCATAGACATCCTTTGATATCTGGCACAGTTCTATCTCGGAACATCCCTGCATCACATCCTGCCTTTCAGCCATGAGGGCAAACAGGTCAAGAGTGGCTCTGTCAGTGTAAGTATTGAAGCCTGTTGTGGCCAGAACCGTTCCGGACAGTTTCGTGTGCCTGGAAGCATAGTGAGAATACATTGTGCCTATCAGAAGCTGCTCCAACGTTCCGGAATGGTTGTTTCTTGTGTATTCTTCCATTATGGCCCCAGAGGTATTGTCCATAATAAACCCCTTGGCCATCGTGATATTCTTTTTGGTTGTGCCGATAATGGTATCTATGGAGAGTTCTTCTTTGGCAGAGCGGTTTAGCCAAGCTTTAATCTCGATATCCTCTTTATCAATGCTCTCACCATACTGATCTATAAGTTCAATTTTTGGGTCTTTGTATAATACCCAATGGCAATTATCGTAGTTTACAGATTTGACTTCACGGTTATTGTCATAGATGACCACGCCTGTCCCAAAGACCAGCTCCAGCCATCCGTCAGCTTGAGGGAAATCAATTCTTTGGCCCTCGTTATTGTGAGTAAACGATTTTGGGAGTTCTCTTGTTGTGACTCCTATACACCGTTTGTTGGTTGAATATCCATTGAGACCTGTCTGCTTCTTCCTATCCTGCTCATCATACCAGCAAAGCCAGGCATCGCCCCAATTCGCTTCACCGGCAACCCAAGTTCCGTTATCACTTCTGCTTGAGGAGTCTTTTATACCCTTATTGTAATAATGATACAGAGCATTCCCTTCAGCATCTCTTAGAGTAAGTTTTATTGGGATGTATGCAAAGTTTGCTCTGAGAATCTGAGAGTCCATCTTCTTTTCCTCGTTGAACTCGGATGCCTGTTCAAAAGGATTGTATCTCGGATCAAAGAGAAGGTCAACAGTCAGCTTCAGCTTGTTTTTGGTCAAGGCTCCTCCCCTGTATGTTATCCATGGCTTTTCCGGACAGGCAAAGAGAGCTCCTGCAGAGATGTTAGCTGTTGGCGCATTGAGTTTTCGTTCATATCCGTCCAGCCAGGAGCCGTTGTGATAACTTGAACCCATATGTCCAATGTCTATCGTCCAGGCTATGCCATACGACTCATCTCCCGACGCTTTGGGGATGACATGGTAAAACTTGGCGTTGCTGTTTTTCAGCTCCAGACCGGTAGCCACTGAGCCAAAGTTGATGTCAAAGCCTGGCAGACTGTCCGATCCGTCATAATCATAATTAACGTGAAAGTCCGGAGAGCTCGGCACATAAGACTTCTCTTTTATCTTTGAGGCAATAAGGTCTGTTACCTGGTAAGGGGAGAAATTAATCTTGATTTTGTTGTACACCGAATCAACTCCAAGGGTTGCGTCGTCACTATCCCACACGACTTCCTCTGAGGCCACATCGCAGAGAGCGTTCCAGTCCCATAGATATATCTTTCCGGCTTTCTGCCGTATATGCAGGTCGTATGGTTTCAGAACTCCCTCCAGCACTTCCATCAGGCTCAATGGCTCTCCATCTTCATCATAGAAGTTGTCGCAGATGATCTTTTCATTGGCAAGAAGGTTCTCTGGTATTACTCCGGTTCTGCTGGTGGATATATGCTGAACCAGTTCACCATACTGAATGCCTGTTGCCTCAAGGCAGGCATCAAGCACCTGTCTTATGGTCATGAAGCCTGCAAGAGAACAGTCTTTGCGTTCCAGAACGGCAAAGTCAGAGAAAGTCAGTTCTACATCGTAGTTCTTCTCGTATGAGTATGGCTCTTCGTATAGCTCGGTGTCAAGGGTCCCGCTCCAGTACAGTGCCCCGTTGCGATAGACGTCCAGCCTTACTGCACCAACCTCTATTTGGTACATATCTATGAACTGACGGTCTCTGTCGCTGTTGAGGACAAGAGTTGCCGCAGAACCCATAGCCGTATCTGTCTTCTCAATGGAATGCCAGTCAATGACAAGCGGACTCTCCCCCTGAAGGGTTATCTCCTCAGGGGTGAAGGCAGCAGCTGCTTCCTGGAGGATCTCCACCCTCCAGAGCACCTGTGTGGTGTCGTAGAACTCAGAATAATACCTCAGATATTTCATACTATGTTCTGCTGCGGTAATGTGATTCTTTGCCCAGGACTCCAACAAGGTTTCTGCCTTCGATGCGGAAAGTGACCTTTCCGCCAAATCCGGCAGGCTCATTCAGCATTCCTTTGAGTTTGTCCAATGGCGCAACAACCTCCGGATTATGAGAGGCTCCGGAATACTCACCGAATAATCCCAAGGTAGGGCCGTAGGCTATACCTCCATCTGCAAACTTCGGCAAGCTGAGCATCAGCCCAAGCATAGCTGCAACTAATGCAGCACCTATAGCCCAACCGACAAATGGGATTCCGGAGTGTGCCGACATGAGTGCAGATGCAGAGGCCGCAACATTAGCTGTTGTTTCCACGCCTTTTGCTTCAGCCACTGACTCTGACGCAGCCACTTCCTGGCCAGCACCAACAAGAGACTGAGCACCTGTTATCAAGTCTTGGTTTCCCTCCATCTCTTTTGCAACGGTCATAGCTTTTGTCACTCCCGTCAACATCTTGACTATCTCAATGATGGACTCCAGACTGTGATATATGCCTATCGCACCATCAATAATACCGGTGATTTTCTTCCAGGCATTTCCATGTCCTTTGATGGCTTCTGTCATACCCTCAATGCTGTTGCCCAATCCTCTAATGGTGCCCCAAGCCTGGATCATCCCCTTGTCTGTCTTGAGCAAGTCCTTGTAATAGCTTACATACTGGGCTCTAAGCTCTTTCAGGGCTTTCTTCTGGTCCTCCGTAGCAGAAGGGTCATTTATCATCTGCTGAATCTCCCTGATCTTCTGTGCCACACCATCCAAGCCAATCAGCTCCAGCTTCATCTTCAGCGATTTGCCCTCCAGCCCATTCAACTGACTCGTCTCAACCTGCATTTCGGCAATCTTAGCCTCATTTTTGGCAGGAGCCTCCATCAGATCCTTCTTCTGCTGCAGAGCATTGATGATTTTCTGGATGTCAAGATATTCTTGTCCGGATACTTTCTTCTGATGATTGCCATACCAGGATATCGCTTCATCAAGGTCCTCTATGGTCTTGAGAGTCGAGATGTCACCAGGCTTGCTCATTTCTTCCAGAACATCATCCCATTTCTTCTTAAGATCTTCAAGATCGACGATATGCGCCTGAATCTTCTTTCGGTCTGCTTCTGAAGCAGTCTTTAATTGTCTGCTATAGAAAGAAATCTCCTCCTCAAGCTGCCTGTATGTCTTTATCTCCTCAGTCTTCAGCTCTACATGCGTACTGTCTTCAAAAGCCGTCTTAAGATCATTCAATCTCTTGATTTCTGCATCTATTCCCTTTAACTCTTCTGCCGTGGCCGAATTCCGGAGCTTCTGCTGGTATTCAATAGCTTTGTTTACTTGCTCCAGAGACTGAATGTCGCCGACAGACTGGATCTCTTCCGGTTTCTGAGCTTCCAGCATTATCTTCTCTTTGGACTTGTTGAAGTCATCAACCTTCTTCTTTGCCTCTGCATAACCCCTTGCCAGGTTGGCAAGTTGCTCTTTATCGGACGCATCGGCTTTCTCTATCTCTTTCTCATAATACTTGACGTTATTGCTTAGCTCATTATAGCTTTTTGCCTCTGCGATAAGTCTATCGCCGCCATATTTGTGCTTTGTAGTACCTCCTGAAGTGTCATTGCTAAGACCGTTTTCCTTTCCGAGCTTTTTATAACGGGATTCCATTTGTTTAAGCTCTGTTGTCAACCTCTTTGCTTCTGCTTTTCCTTCTTCCGTTCCAGAGTTATTGGCGATGGATTCTTTCGTCTTTTTTATTTCATCGCCCAATTGAGCATAAGACATTTTTCTCCAGTCTGTTTCGGCATTGCCGCCCTCAACTGCTTTTTGAGCATCTGACGCAGCAGATATGGCCTCTTTCATTTTAGCCTCAGTTTCGTCTGCGGCCTTCTTTTTTCTCTCCAAATCTTGAACTGCGTTACCATATTCCGTTGAATGTGTATATTTATAAGATGATGCCCCTCCCATTGCTCCTGGAGTATAACTAGTACTTTTCGTTTCTTTTGCAGGCTCTACTCCACCATTCGCTTTTATCATTGCATCGACCTTAGCTTGCGCCTCATCAACTTCGACCATTTGCTGCCCCAGCTTGTCTTGATATGCTTTTGCTTTTGCCTCATAGGCTAATTGTCGGCAGTACTCCTTACTCTTGCTTATAAGAATATCATACCACTCTTTAGCAGTATTATGATAGCCGAAAGACTCTCCGTATGCAGCATTCAGTTCTCGAATCTTCTTCGTTTCATCGCCATGTTGCTTGATAAGCTTTTCTAGTTCAACGATCTCTTTAGCCATCTCCCCTCGAGCAGTACCGGCAGCATTGTTGTATGCTTGTTGCGCTTCGTCAACTTCTCCTATTGCCCCCGCCGCATCTTCTGCGCTGTCAGAAAAACTGTGGAAGAGAGATATAATACCAGTTATTATGAGAGAGATACCCATTGTCAACGCAGCCCAAAGAGCAGCGACGGCTGCGGTCAACGCCCTGGTTCCGAAGACAGCCGCCCAGGTAGATGTTGTTGCCAGATTCTGAGCCATAGCTTGTACCCTTGAGGCAACGGCAAGTCCCATAGACTGTATCTTTACTACCAGCGTAGATTTAGCCAGAGCATCCATGGCCACCTTAAGCCTATTCCACCCTGCTATAATATTCGTCACATTTGAAAGCAGAGTCATTGCCGGCATAAGATTCTGGATGGCTTTGCCTAGTTTTTCTTTTAAGTCTCCGATTGCATTGCCAAGTTGCTGCATCCTTCCGGCAGGAGTCTTTGCCAGTTCTGCGTTCATCCCACCCACAGCTTCTGTTACCACCTGCGCCAGAACGGCAGCTCTTTCACTTTCATCTCCATACTGGAGAATATGCTTCTGGACATCATCGAACTTGTATCCATATCTCGAAAGAGCTTCAGTCTGACCGTTCATGACCTTGCCTAACATGGAGGCTATCTGGGTTGCGCTCTCTGCGCTGGCACCTAGCCCGTATTGCTGTGCCACCATGTCATTCATAACCGGAATCAATGTCTTCAGATTGTCAGACATCGTAAGATATGTTGCCAGCTCTTGTGAGGCGGCCAGCTGCACCTCATCGCCAATGACACCCAGTTTCTGCTGTTCTGAACAGAGCTGCTTGATGGATTCTATCTCTTCATTAGAGGCATCCATCGTATTGCGCATAGCCTGAGCAAGCTTTGTCTCGGCCACGTGCTGATTGGCATAAGCGGAAGTCAAGCCCTGGAAGACTCCTGTCAACTGTTGTACCACGGAGGAGGCTCCCTCTGCTATTTGGGAGATGGATGCAAAATTGACTAGTTCAGAGTTTAAACTTCGAGCATTGTCTTGAATGTTTTTCAGAGCGTCCCCCGCACTTTTAGCATCTAGTTCGAGGACATGAAATTGATCCGCTCCGTCCAGCCTGAATTTTATTGCTACTGTTCCGCTTGCCATTGGTATAAAATTTGTTATATTTGCATAAACGATAGAGCTATGACAACCATTTTTTCTTTCTTCAATTCTCTTATTGACCTAGTCAATATGCTTTGGGATATTTCTCCTATCGTTTTTGTATTGTGCCTTGTAATACTGTTAATTGGAGCTTTCGTTCTATATGCTGAGATTCACGAATTCTCCGTTAATCCAGGATTGCATCCTAAAAATCACAGGCAAGAATCAGAAGACTGGGTAAAGTCTTTCCCTCGGTTCAACAGAATTGACTAGCTTACCTGCTCTGTCTCTTTTCTATTTCCTTCATTCTTTCGTAACTGCTAGAACCTTTCCGCACCTCTGGTCTCTTGTCCCATGGGAACTCTATGACATCAGTAGGCTTGAGGGCCTTCTTGCTGAATGGGGAGAGGTTAGTAACGGCCAGAAAGCGTGTCTGCTCCCAGCTGAGCTGCATCCGGTCTTCCTCCCTCTTCTGGTAGAACTCTACTATTCTTGAGAACTCCAAAGGGGTGCATCGTTCAAAGTCCTGAAGACTCATCCCTACACACCCCAATGCTATTCCCAAAAGAGTCTCTACTTCTGTAACTGATTCGCCTTCACTTTTTTTTTGCCTGATGCCTCCTTGGCCATCTGGTCAGTGAAGTTATTGAGCGTCTCCACTTCACACGAGTCAGCAAACTCCTCCAGAGTCATATTGAACTCTACGCCATCGGCTTTGGATGCACTTACCACGCAGCACCAAAGGAAGATTACCATGCCGCTTGTATCGGAAGACTCCAGCTTGCTTATATCCTGGCCAGTCTCCCTCTTATAGCGGAGGAGTGCCCCCATAGTTTGCCTACAGGGGTATTCCTTGCCCTTGATCTTGATCTTTGCGCCCATGTTTATCCAGAAACAGTTGCTAGAAGATCTATCTTGGTAGTATCAATCTCTACAGCACCATCGTTGTCCAGAGTGACAGAATAGGTTGCATCCTCACCTGCTGCAGCAGTGTTCTCCAAAGATGAGATGATGAAGTTTCCAGTAAGATAAGGATCAGAATCGTTCTCTCTCTCGAAACACTTTACAGCCACGCTCTGGCCCTGTTTCCACTGGCCGAGAGCAGCCTTGAATCCGCTTTCTGCTTCATTGTAGAAGCAGAGACCGTCTGCCTTGATCTGAACACTCAGGCCTGTAACCCTCTTGCTCTTGAACAGAGATGCCGCTGAAGCCTGTACAGAGGCAGCTGGCTTCACAGCCACATCCTTGGTCTCAGTATTGAAGGTAGTGGTATGGGTGGTGCAGTGTCCTGCAGCCTTGCCTGCTATGGAAACAAGCAGGTCGCTACCATTTACATAGTTCGTCATAATTTTATCTTGTTTAAAAGGTTTCTAAACAGTGTTGAAAGGCCGCTTAAATACGGCTTGAAATAGATGGATGCCAATCGTCCGGCTATAAGGACCAAAGCTCCTGCCCCCACCCAGATAAGGCCTTTCTGATACCATTTCAGACCCTTTTTCTGGGAAATAGAAGTTTTAGCCTGTATGTCAGATTGCTCAAGGCTTTGAACTCTAGTGTTCTGCCTGTTTGAGGCAGTGTCCGAGGACATAGAGGAAACCTCCATTTGGGTTTCAGATGACGTGGTCACTCCATATCTTTTCCTGGCAGAGCTCTTCTCAAGAGTCCTGGTCAGGATCTGCGGCTGTTGACCTTGGACCTTGGCTGTGTCGAAGACCTCCGTGACCCTCTCTGTCTCAATGATGAGTGTTGAGGTGTCCGAGATATTCAACTTGGAACTGATATCCAAGAGCTGCTTCCTGATGGAGCTTATTGACTGCCTGACCTCCTCCATCGTATCATACTGGCTATGGCTGCTCTCCTTCAGAGACTGTCTTGCCGACAGCCTCTGCGGAGCGCAGCTGCTCAGAAGAGCTGCAGTTATCAACAAAAGGGAGGTTTTTCTAAGCATCTTTCCTGATTCTGGTGATGGTCTTGACACCGTCGAGCTGGGATTTGAGTTCACCGATCTCATCTCTGAGGGCAGCGTTCTCCTTTCGGAGAGCTTCCACCTCCTCCTTCAACTCGGCATTCTCTTTCCGGAGGGCTATGACCTCCTGGTTGAGGTCAATCGTCTTCCTTATGAGCTTTGCATTGTCTTCGGAAAGGGCGTTTATGGAACGCTGCAGGTCAGAAAGGAAGTCATTGTCTCTCTTCCGCTTTCCGGCAAAGAATCCGGCCAGTCCCGTAAGAACCGGCAAGAGAATCTCCGCCACCCACTTTATGATGTCAAATGTTTCCATCCTGGTTGATTCCTATTGTTTTTAGCCATTTCTGGACATCAAAGCAAGGGCAGTCTTTGGCTGACACCTGATTGTGTCCAATAATCTTGACATCCGGATGCCTTTTGTGGAAGTCCTTCACATAAGTTTCCATAGCTTCCAGCTGAGCAGCCGTACGGGTGTCCTTTGAAGTTTTTGCATCCGACGCAAGCCCTCCTACATACACCACGTGACGGCTGACGCTGTTGTATCCCTTGGCACCGTTGGTGATCTCCCACGGATCTACCCAGGCATCCTCGTTGTTGTCTACCAGCCTCTCCACCTTGCCATCCAAGTGAATCATATCCGTATAACCTACCTGATGCCAGCCACGTCCGCCTTTAGATACAGGCAGGGTATGCCAGGCACGGATCTCATCCGATCTGACTTCACGGCCTTCTTTGGTGGCCGTACAATGAATGACAAGATATTGAAGTTGTTTGCGCATATCTACTTAGTTTTCTTGGTTTTCTTCGGAGTCGTTTTTACTTCTTCGGCCAGACCTTTGGCTATAAGATCCGCACAGCGTGCCTGATCTCTGAAGGAGACCACCTGTCCAGGCTCATAGATCGTGGACCGATGGTCCTTGTCTCTGAATCGTATGATAACCTTCAGTTTCATGGTTAGCTCTGGCTGGCCATTGCCTGGGTTACGGTCACACTCTTAGTGACGTTGGTTCCGGATATACCAATTGTTACAGTTGCAGAACGGGTTTCTGGATCTTCTGCGCTGTAAGCATAAGCGGTTCTGGTGAAGGTTACCTTATTGCCTGAAGCGGAAACGGTCAGCCAATCAGCATTGCTTTCTGCTGTTACTGCAGCTCCGTTGCTAGTGGCATAAGTCCTGGTATTGCTACCTGAAGTTGCTGCTACCTCCAGAGAATCATCGCCGGTAATAGTAGGCTGGCCACCTGCATTGTATCCGCTCATAAGCACGGCACCGGCATCTGCCTTCTTCGGCATTGCGATGAAGTAATGGCGGAAGTTGATGGTGCTGCGCTGCTTCTCAGGATCAGTCTCTGCAAGACGGTGGTACATCTTGGTGGAACCGGTAGCCTTGAAGATGCGGTTGGTATAGAATGCAAACGAGCACTGGAACTCACCGGTTGAAGCAGTAGAGCCATAAGCCTTCTTGGCACCTGCGGTGGTGTAGAGTGGGTTGGCCGCAAACTCGTAGATGTCGAATCCGTAGAGTCTTGCAATCTTGCCGTTGGCATTGTCAAGAGAATACTGATGCTCGAAAGCCTCACTCCATCCAAGCATGTCATTGACGTGATCAGGGCAGAGAACGAGCCTTCTTCCCTCTGCAGGAACTCTGAGCTTATCCAGAGCGGCTTTCAGATCGATGAGATCCTGACGGGTCATCCTCTTTCTGCCGGTCTCGGCGATTACAGCACCGCTAGTGCTGAGCACAGGGGTTGCAGCAGTATTTGCTGCAGCGCAGATAGAATGGGCTGCCTTGGCAAACTTGCTGTCGTTGATGGCATTACCATGGCTTTCCAGTACCCTGGCCATCTTATCGTAGCTAATTGCGTGAAGCTCATCATCTGTAATAGGAGTAACCTTGGTCTGGAACTTGTCCAGTCCAACAGGAATGTCGGCATCGTTAAGAGCCTGCTCCGGAATAGGATAAGTGGTGTTGTTCACCAGTACATCAGGATCAACTCCCACATCAACAAGATGGATAACGTCATTATCCACAAGAGAAGACATATCTGGAATTCCGTCCAGCCAGGTGGCTGCAAGCCCCCCACGGAGTTTCTTGACCATCTCTCCGGTCCAGATTTCACGATACACTCCTGCACGCAGGATAGAATACTCTGCAGGCATAAAGCCGGCGGCTACTGCCACAATGTTCATCCCGACGGCACCTACAATCGGCTCAAGGCCTACTGTGGCACCCAGAAAGGCTCCTGAAACGCAGTTGAGCATCAGAGCCATAGCGATAACAATAAACTTTTTCATAGCGGTTGTTTTTTAGATTTCACATTCGAATCCGTACTCGGCCTTGAAGAGTCTGCAGTACTGTGCAGGGTCGTTCTCTTTCATAGCTTCCAGCTGGTCAGCCGGAACATCGCTGAGCTTCTTCCATGCTCCGTCAGACACTCCACCGAGCATCTGGCTTGGTTTTACTGCAGGGTTCATAGCCTGAAGCACTTTCTTCAGTTCTGCCACGCCGATCTTCTTGCCGAGTTCAATGAACTGGCCCTTTCTGTCTGCAGAGAGTCTGCGGTCCTTAACCGCATCTTCTACAGAAGAAGTGATGGCTGACAATGTCAGTTCCTCTTTCTCTTTCTTCAAGGTATTGAGTTCCTCGGCAAGAGAAAGCAGGCTCTGGATCTTTGCCAGGATCTGCTTCTCCGAAGCATCTTCCGGCAGCCCTAACAACAGGGCTAATTTCTTTTGTTCCATACTTTTTTCTTTGGTTTTATTGGTTAATAATGGTAAAGGGTTCTTGCTGTCTTTCCCCAGGGTAAGATGATTGCCGTCCCTGGAAAGCCTCAACGCATCATCGTTGGCTCCAATATCTACGCAGGAGACTTCGTAGAGCTTGCTCTTGGTCACCGTAGGAGAGGTCTGGCCCAGCACAAGCATTTTAGGATCATCGCTGAGTTCAAGGATATCAATGCCCACAGACACCATCCTCATGCTGCCCTCCTCATACTGCTTCTTCAGCTGCTTGCTCAGGTCAGTGGCTTCGTCAAAGACAAGGGTTCCATAAACTCCGTCTTTCTCCTTCTTTATATCTTTTACCTGGCCGACCACGAAGCCTCTCTGGTGCATATACAGCAGCACCGGATTTCTCTGGTACTGCTCTATGTCCAGTCCTTCCGTAAGGATTCTGGTTCCGTAACTGTTTAGGCTGTCGTTGCTAAGCCTTGCTCTTATTTCATTCATGTCCGTTTGATTTTTGAGCAAGTTTAGTCTTAGGCGTGCAACCGTCAAAAAAAGTGTGCAACGGTTGCATACAAGTGTGCAATGGTTGCACACTTTTTTGCCTGACATCTGATTTTCAGACAAATTCGCTGCAAAATCAAACCGTATGAAGAAAGCTGATATCGAAAACAAGAAATCTCTGGCCAAGACATTATATCTCTCCGGTATGGAACAGCAGGAGATAGCGCAGAAAACAGGCATCTCCAAGGTTACCATCTCCCGTTGGTGCAACACCGAGGGATGGAAAGAGTCCAGGGCTGCCAAGAACATCACCAGGCCGGAACTGGTAAACAAGCTGCTGCTCACGATAGACAACCTCATCGAGCAGGTGAACGCATCCAAGGATCCTGCACTTATGGCCAGCCTGGGAGACAAACTCTCCAAACTCTCCTCAGTCATAGAGAAACTGGACAAGAAAGCCAATATCGTGGATGTCATAGAGGTATTTATGGCATTCAACAAATGGCTGGAGTTCAGAGCGCAGACAGACCCGCATCTGACACCGGAACTCAGGAAGGCCATCAACAAGTATCAGGACATGTTCGTGGTGGAGAAGATGGGAGAAAGGCTTGGACGCTAAACATCACTGACAATGGCATCACCCTCAGACATAAAGCTGCGGTATCTTGAATGGAAGGAGCATTGCAAGCAGGTGCAGACCCTTACGGAGACGGCATCGCTGGCACATGAGACTCCATCGGAGAAAGACTTGCGCATTGCACGTCTGAGGAAAGACTATGCCGCCTTCTGCGAGTACTACTTTCCACATTACCTCACGCTCAGAGACAAGACCACCGGAAAGCCTGTCCGGATTATCCACAACGCCCCGTTCCACAATGCTGCAGCCAAGCAGATAAAGGAAAACCCAAATCTCAAAGCCGTATTCAAATGGCCAAGAGGCCATGCCAAAAGCACACACTGCGACATCTTCACGCCGCTGTGGCTGATGTTCCAGGCTCTGCCGCTGATCAAGTTCATGGTCATCGTGGGCAAAAGCGAGGATGCCGCCAAGAGGCTTCTCGGCGATATCCAGGCAGAACTGGAGTTCAACCAGAGACTGATTGCCGATTTCGGTGAACAGAAGAACCTGGGCAACTGGGAAGAGGGAGAGTTCACCACCCAGAGCGGAATCCACTTCCTGGCTTGCGGCAGAGGGCAGAGCCCCCGTGGACTCCGAAACCGTGAAGACCGTCCGGACTACATAGTCATAGATGACTTGGACGATGACGAGCTCTGCCGGAATGAAGACCGTGTCCGGAAGATGACAGAGTGGGTTGTAGAAGCCCTCTTCGGAGCTCTGGACGTAGGACGTGGCCGCTTCATCATGGTGGGCAACCTCATTGCAAAGAAGTCCGTTCTTGCAAACATAGCAGCCAAGAAAGGAGTCCTGGTCTCAGAGATCAAGGCAGTGGATGCAGACGGCAATCCGACCTGGAAAGAGAAATGGACCAAGGAGGAGGCCCAACAGTACGCAGACTTTGTGGGATACGCTGCCTGGAACAAGGAGATGATGAATAACCCTATTACAGAAGGCACCATCTTCAAGCATACCTGGATCAAGTACAAGAAGATCCTTCCTCTCCACAAATATGACCAGATAGTCTGCTATACAGACCCTTCGTTCAAAGCTTCCAAGACAAACGACTACAAGGCTTCCCGTGTTTGGGGAAAGACGGGAAATGAGCTGCACCTGATAGACTGCTATGTAAGACAGGACACTGTCTCCGGAATGGTGCGCTGGCTGTATAACTTCTATGAAAGCCTTCCAGAGAATGTTGCTGTACTGTTCTATATGGAGGCCAACTTCATGCAGGACACCATCCTGGATGAGTTCACCAGGGAAGGAGAGATACGAGGCTACCAGCTGCCGCTGATGCCGGACAAAAGAAAGAAGCCGGAAAAGATAGCCAGGATAGAGGCTGTTTCTCCGCTCTGGGAGAGAGGCTTTGTGTTCTACAACGAAGACCTGAGAAACACCACCGACATGCAGACCGGAATAGAGCAGACGCTTGCTCTGGAGAGAGGCAGCAACGCACACGATGATGCACCGGATGCTGATGAAGGGGCAATATTCATACTACAGAAATTCACAAGACATACAAGCTTCACGCCGATATTCGGCAAGAGGCCGTCACCTAAAAACAGATGGTAATATGAAACTGTTCAAGAAAATAAGGCACCTGATATTTGCCGTCAGGTACAAAAGAGCCGTAAGACAGGC
This sequence comes from Bacteroidales bacterium, assembly GCA_016285455.1. Lineage (GTDB taxonomy): Bacteria > Bacteroidota > Bacteroidia > Bacteroidales > UBA932 > Egerieousia. Next base: position 27,894 of record JAEEQS010000002.1, on the reverse strand, counting down.
AAAAGCCCTGGCAAAGACATTTAACGTAAGATACTATGTTCTCTACTTCGGAGGAAAGCCTATAGTGATTCCAAAGAAAACAATTAAAGAACTTATCCGGAGGAAGAGGTTCAAGAAAGGCACCACCGTAGAAGACATAGAAAAGATAGCTCTATTCATAACAGACTGACAACTATGGCAAGATTGATTATTGAATTGGATAATGATGTCATGGAGGGAACAGCAGCAATTCTCAAAATGCAGGCCAAGGCACCAGAAAAAGAAATGCTTGAGAGGATAGTTTCCGAAATCAAAAACAGCCCAGGGGTTGAGGTGCCGTCATCTGCTCTAAAAGACAGCGAGGCTGTTATGGCTCTTTGCTTGGTTGCCCTTGGAGCAAAGATGGAGGAAGCAGAAAAAGAGAACGACAAATAAAACGTAAGTATATGTTCATCACTGAAGAAGATTATAAGGTTGTTATCGGTGAAGCTGCCCTGAGAGTGGTGAGCCAGACAGATACGACCAACCGGCAGAATGCAGAAGCTGAAGCCATAGAAGAGATATCCGGATACCTCAGGCCAAAGTTTGACTGTGCGGCCATCTTTGCGGCTGAAGGAGAAAACCGCAACAAGCAGATAGTAATGTATACCTGCGACATTGCCCTGTACCATATGGTGTCCTCCAACTCTGCCAGGATGGGTGCCGAAACCAGGAAGGAACGCTATGACCAGGCTATCAAATGGCTGGAGAAAGTCCAGGCCGGCACAGTTACTCCGGATCTTCCGTTGGCTGAAGACGAAGATGGACAGCAGATAGGACAGAAGCTCCATTGGGGCAGCGCAAAACGCCTGAAGAACATATGGTAATCCGGAAAGGATCGATCCCTAGAAAACAAACATATGGAAAAGAAAAAGAACATACTCAAAAGCGAAAAACACGGCACGTTTGACCTCTCTAAGGCTTCAGACCGCAAGAGACTCAAGAAGGTTGTAGTGGATCTTCAGCGATACACGGATATGCTTACAGAGCATGACATCTCCCACTGGAGATATGCTTGCCAGCTGGCCGTGAATGTGGAGAATCCGCAGAGGCTGCAGCTTTATGACATATACAATGATGTGGACCTTGATGCCCATCTTACAGGTGCTATAGGACAGGTGAACGGCTTTGTCAAATGCCGCAGCTTTAAGCTCACCAACCCTAAAGGCGATACTGTCAAGGATGCAGAAGTCTATTTCAACACTGAGTGGTTCAAGGATCTTCTCGACTATATCCTGGAATCCATCTACTGGGGTCATTCGCTCGTTGAGCTCGGCAATGTCATCACCGATGAGAACGGCAACATCAACTTTGACGGAGTGAAACTCATTCCCAGAAAGCATGTCATTCCGGAATATGGCCGCATCGTAAAGACACTGGGAGAGGGGTGGCAGTCCGGAATAGACTACCGCAGCGCACCGTATGTGGACTGGCTTATTGAAGCCGGAAAGAAAGATGATCTTGGCCTATACAAGAAAGCAGCACTGCATACCATCCCAAAGAAATATGCCGGAGCTTTCTGGGATACCTTCGCTGAGATGTTCGGCATCCCTGTCAGGATTGCTAAGACTACGGCCAGGGATGAAAACGAGAGGAAGAAAGTGGCCTCTATGATGGAGAATATGGGAGCCAAAGCCTGGGGAGTATTTGATGACACCACAGACATAGAACTCGTGGAAAGTTCTAAAGGCGATGCCTTCAATGTCTATGACAAAAGGATAGACCGCTGCAACTCCGAGCTCTCCAAACTGGTCCTGAAGCAGACTATGACCATAGAAGACGGCAGCTCCCTGAGCCAGAGCCAAACACACATGAAGGTCTTCAAGAACCTCATTGAGGCTTACTGTGATATGGTCAGGGATGTAGTCAACAACCAGCTGCTGCCAAAGATGGTCAGACACGGCTTCCCTGTGAAGGATCTTACATTCAACTGGGATGATCCGGTGGACTATACTCCGGAGCAGCAGGTGGCCATTGAGCAGATGGTGCTCAATAACTATGAGGTGGACGGATCTTACTTCCAGGACAAATACGGAATCCCTGCCGGAGAGAGAAGAAACAACGGACTCCCTGGCTTGACTGGAAGCAAGAAGACTCCAAACCGTTTTTTCGACTGAGCCCCTCCGACTATGAGGGGCTGCACCTGAGATATGAGCAGATCCTGTCCAAATGGAACGCTCAAGGCCTGACTTTGGCCAAGCAGGCGGAAGTCCCGTCAGAACTCCAGAAGAAACTCCACAAGAAGTTCGAGAAGATGATGTCTGCACTCTTCAGGGAGAAAGGTGCAGCTCTCCGGATAGACATACTTCGTGAGCCGGAAGTAGAGAGCTTCATAGAAACTCATTCCGATATCCTGGACTCCACCTTTGCCCAGGAGGAAATGTCCGATGAGATGAGGGCAAACCTCCAGCGTTCAGACTACATTTTCAGCGGTTTTAAGACTTTCCATGAAGTCGGAGAAGCATTTTATTCTCTCCTGGATGAAGACGGCAAGAAAAAGCCGTTTAACCAGTTTTTAAACGACGTTAAAAAGATAGACCAGACCTACAACGAAAGGTATCTCAGGGCAGAGTACAACTTTGTTTCCGCATCGGCTGATATGGCTGCCAGATGGGAGCAGTTCTCCAAGGATGAGGATGAATACTATCTCCAGTACCGCACGGCCAATGATGGAGCAGTAAGGCCGGAACACGCAGCCCTGCATGATGTCACTCTTCCAGCATCAGACTCCTTCTGGGATTCCTACTATCCTCCAAACGGCTGGAACTGCCGCTGCACGGTAGTCCAGGTCCTCCGGTATATGCACGAACCCACTCCTCACAACGAAGCCATGCAACGTGGCGCAAAAGCTCTTGCCAACGACAAGAAGGGAATGTTCAACTTCAATCCGGGCAAGCAGCAGAAGACCTTCCCGGACTATAACCCATACACCATCAGCAAGTGCAAAGGCTGCACCAAAGCCAACCTGAAGCTTTTTGCCGGAGACCCTGACAATCCGCTTTGCCAAGAATGTGGCTTAATTAGAATATGTGCCGATGAAAATGCTTTTTATGCTGATATTGAGCTAGGAAAAAGGCTTTTGATAAGTTCAAGGGCTGACTTGAAAGATTTAGAGCAAAACATTCAGACAGCCAGAAAACTCCTTACGGCTTTCCCTAATAGCTCAATGGAAATTCGTAGACACTATAAGGATGGACGCAAGAACCCGGAATATACTATTGACGGGATTGTTGCTGACCGTAAGGGCATTGAGGGGTATAAAGGTATAACAACGGGGTTCCGCAGCAGTCTTGGGCAAGGTTGTAAGGCTGTCATCTTCGATTTGGACCAACACATGGGGGAAAAGCCGCTGCCGACCAGGAAACTTGCCCGGAAACTATACGGGCGCAAGGATGACTTTATTACCGGCAGAATGGAGAGATGCTACATTGTTCATCGCGGTAAAGCCATTCTGATAACGAAGGATGACTATGCTCATGGGGGTAAAGATGATTCCCTTGAGTGGCTGGAGGGCCTCCTGGGGTAAAAAAATAAGGGATGCGAACACCCCTTAAATGAGTGCCCAAGCTTGGATATACCGCGCTACCCGGGCCGAAACTCGTTACAAATATATGCAATTCTTTTGATTTTGCAAAATCCATGAAACAGATAGTTTGCCAAAAGTCAGATTGAAGGAGTTGGTGGATAAATCAGCAGTTTCTGTCCGGTTTAGTTTAGCCCTAAGCGAAGAACTACACGATCCCTGATTTCGCTCTTGACGGCATTGTCTTCGTCCCCAAACACAAAGGCCGGATTATCTCCGACCTTGTATGAAAAAACTATACAGCAAACTGTGTCGAATCAAGATACTTATCTGGATAAACTATAGTAAAAGGCAGAGATTTAAATGAGTCATTTGAGAAATAGCAAATCTGAACTCTTGGACTCATATTCAAATATTCTGATCTCCCATCATAGAAAAACAATTTATTGTTGCTATTCATTTGAATCTTAGCATCACTTGCTCGTATTGCGACAAAACGTTTCAAAAAAATACGGTCTTCTTTAAGCCAATCAATAATAAATCTTACACATATTCGTTTCTTAAATTTGTATGCTTCTCTCAACCTTTCTTCTGCATCTTTAAGATCCTGGAGGTAATAAGGATCAGTTAAATCAAAGACCTTTGAAGTGTCATATGGCACTTCTATTTTCCCTATAATATAGGATCCATTATAACTTGACTTACCCCAAGAATGTGCATGATTAATATTGGTATCCCAAAAATAATAACCGTCCCCAAGAAATGCACTTCTCCTAGAACATTTAAAAGGACCATACTTTCGGACAAAGTCAATATTATGTCTGTCTTCTAATGTCTGATAAAGAATTCTATTCACTAGTCCTCTACTTTAACATTTGACTCCAATTCTTGCTGTAAAGATGATAAATTGAGAGTTGGGAGAATAATCGGTGGAATCATTCCTGCCTGAAGTGTAAGAGTGCTCACAAAGGCTCTGACATAAGGAAAAACTATCGCAATACTATTTGCATAGAAATAGTCTGGTAATTTGTCCTTTGTAATGGAGCCATTAAAGATAAATCTTGAGGAGCTCTTTACATAAACTACAGGTTTTGAATTTGATTTCTTTTCTATTGCAGCAGAGAACTCAAAGGTCAAATCAAATATACCTTCTTTTGTATGCAGCACTCCGCTCGGAATGAAGTTTAGTTTGAGAATATCTTCTCTCTTAATATGACCTAATTTAAGAGAAATCTCCTCAAAGAGGAAACCTCCAAGTTGAAAAACAGCTTTTTCCATAATTTAAATAAAACAAAAAAATCCAGATGAGTATCTGGATTCAACATTCTTGTTAAGAAAACACAAAGTGTAACCGACAAGATATTCATCAAGTGTAGGGCCAATATTCGAAGACTCTTCCATCTCAAGAAATTTCTTCTCCAGTTGCTCGTCGGTCATTTTTTCAAGACGCTTTTTCAGTCTATTTGCAAAATATCCCATAATGAATAATCGTTATTTGTTATCTAAGCATCTTTAAAGTGGTGCAAATATATAAATAATTTTCTTTTCAATAAAACAAATTAATGTCAGAGTCCAGAATAATTACATTTTGCGAGCTCTTGATTTTAACAATTTCCTTGCAAAAATAATGCAAGTATTCTGAAATCTGACAGCTAGAAGAGTTTTTATTCTGATATCCGAATGGCAATAAAAAGAGACCGCCAGCTTCGGATTTGAGGCTGGCGGCGGCATTGACATCACTATTTAATACTACTTGCTGTCCTTATGTTTAAATTATCTTACATTGCCATTGCCAGGCTTTGGCAGAGAGCTGCTGCCTGGTGTGTCTCTACGGCATTGCCTATGTACTTCTTTCTCTCTGCAGTTGTGCCCACCAGCTTGTAGTTGTCACCGAATCCCTGGATTCTCAGCAATTCCTTCTCGTTAAGCATCCGCATGTAGATGTCACAAATTCCATACATAGCCATGAACTCCTTAATCTGGACTTCCATTGGACTGTCATCCTCGTACACCGCTATGGATGCCCCGTACTCTGCCGTCACAATATATGGAGGCTTTTTGTCCATCCTCGCAATGAGCGTAAAACAAGGTCGGTCAATGGAGGAACCCTCTGAACCAAACTGAGGATTCAATAGGAAATTGTCTCTTTGGACAGAAACCAGGTTGAGTTTCGGTGTGGTTGTGACGGTCCCAGCTGGCCTTTCAATGGACGAGGGCTTTCCTGCACCATACTGCTGATCCAGAAACTGAATCGTATTGAGAGCAATTTTGTCCCTAGTGGGGATGGTCGGTGCTGGATCTTCCAAAGACACGGCCTGTCCGTTTCCATAGTAAGTGGTAATGAAGGCGTGATGGTCTATGCAAGTAATGGTGCTGGCTGGGCCATCAATGGAAATGTTCTTATCGTTTGGGGAACCGGAATACTGCTTTGACAGCCACTGAACCCTTGCAAGTGCAAGCCTGTTCTGCGTAGCTACAACAGGGCAGGGCTCATCTAGAGACGGTGGAACATACTTGCCTCGCTGATTCATTGAATTGTACTTTACCAGGAAAGAATCTTTGCCTCCGGCCACAAACTTTATCAGTCCGGCATAAATGCGTTCAAGTGTCTTTTCTGCCAGCTTCTTTTGACGGAAGATGGATTTTCCTATATCGTCAAGGTCAAGTACCTCCCTTACAGGTTTCCATGGCTTCAAGGTGCCGAATAGGCTTGGCAGAGGGTTGCGCTGGTGAGTCGGTTCAGGAAAGGCTATCTCCATCCCTTTCTTGGCGAAAAGGCCATAGTACCGTTCCCGTGAGGTGTATGCACCGTAATCTGCAGCATTGAGAATGCGCCAGTCAAAGTTGAACCCGTACCGCCTTACCTTGTTAACCCATCGGAGATAGAGTCTGCCCTTATCCTTGCTCACAGGCTTGCCGTTTGTGTCCAGCTCTCCCCAGGACATAAACTCCCTCACATTCTCAATCTGAATGTAATCCGGCTTCAAAGCCTCAATATACCGGAATAGATGCTCTGCCAGCGTCCGGCTGTCAGCGTCTCTGGGCATGCCGCCCTTTGCCTTGCTGAAATTGGTGCACTCCAGACTGGCCCAGAGTACAAGCCTGGCACCTGGGTTCTCTTGCCTCTGCTTTGCAGCGATTTCCACCAGCCCCGACAGTTCCAGCGTCCGGATGTCCTCTGTGAAGTGGACGACTCCAGGATGGTTTGCCAAGTGCGATTCAATTGCGTGCGGATCGTGATTGACGCAGGCAATGACCTTTGCGACCTTGGTCCCCATCACACGGGCACGCTCAACGCCTGTAGTAGTGCCACCTGCCCCACAAAACAAGTCAATGTAAAGAAGCTTGATATCGCCCGTTTCCATGGCTTATAATGTTCTCTGAAGGTTTACCTTGTAGATTTCAATGTTTTCTACGATGTCTTCGTGGTTATGGTTGGTGAGGGTCTGCTGCAGGGAAATATTCCGGTAGGAGTTTCCACAACCACCTTCAACCTTCTGCTGGATCTCTTCTGCTAGGCTCCAGCATTCCAGGTTGCCGTCCATCTCAGAGCTGCCATCAGCGGCAGAGCCTTGCCACTCTGTGACAATGTGCAGCATGACAGTGCCGGTGCCTGTCCAGGACTTCTGAGGGCCGTTGAGTGGTTTCCAGTCTATCTGCCCAAACTCGATGAACACTGCCGGCATTGGCCAGGATTCATCCTCAGAGATAAAGGCCACATTCTGATTCCAGAGGTCAATGTGCTTGATTTTCGGCTGATCGTTCTCATCTTTGATGAGCTTGAGGGCTGCGATCAGGTCTTGGTATAGTTCTTTTCTCATGACTAAAACTGTATTGTAACTTCCGTATATGTACTTTCAAACCCTCCTACAGGTATGAAAGACTCTTTGCCAATGGATATGCTCTTGTATCCACCATGTTCTTTCTCCAATTGCTCGGCAAGCTCTTGAAACTTGTCTTTATACTCCTGAATTGTCATTATCGTTGTCAGTTTTTTTGTTTGATTGTCTTTTCTAAATCATTTAGAGCATCCTCATATCCTTCATGGTATCCATCGTGATAACCGTCTTCATAACCCTCTTTGTATCCCTTGATATAGGCAAAGTGGTACACAAAAGCGAAGGCAATGCAGAGAATTGTGGCGAATATGAAGGCTGCTAACATCATAGATCCTCCTCTTTTAATGGCATAGCCTTATCCCAGATATCCTCATATAGGATGATTGGCTGCACTGTATCGGTCTGTTCTGCCGGTACTGCCTGCTTGTTTCTGGACTTGTATTTCATAACTCTTTCAAGGCCGTAGATTACCACTCCCAAAGCTACTCCAAGTAGAAGTACAAATAGAAGCAATGCCGTTTTGTCTGATTTGTTCATTGTTCAAGTGCTTTAACAGTGTTTAAATGTTCTTTTTAGGTTGTCTATGATTGTCCTGGAATAGAGTTCCAGATTGTGTTCTATGATGCGCTTTACCATCTGCTCCAGTTCCGGAGAAGTTCCCAGGAAACGTCTCCTTGGAATCCGGATTGTCTTTCCCTCCTTCATCAGGGCGAGGTGCTTCCAGAACTCGGCTTCCGTGGAGAGCTGCACCTGGGCTTTGCTTTTGCTCAGCGATCCGTCCTTCTTCCTCTTGAACCCTCCTGTTGCCTCATAGTATTTATGCCAGAAGAAGGCTTTCATCCGGGCCGTCACCTTTATTTCTCCGCCCTCATTATGGATGGCTGCGTATGGTAGGGAGGTAAAGAAAGTAATGCTGGTATCGTCGCTCTTGCTGGTAATGCTGCGCCTTAGTGCCCCTGAGCTGATGAGTGTCCCTCTCTGGGATCTGGACGGACTCTTGCGTCTCTGCCAGGCTTCAGAGAAGAAAGCCTGTCTCTCAAAGTTCCTGTCAAACTCCGAGGCTGCTTCCACCCTGATGTCTGCGAGTATCTTCTTTATTATGTTGCGTTCGTCCATCAGTTCTTTTGTTCAGTAAAGTCAAATAAGGTCAGCTGGTCATCCGGGATAATGTTCTGAGGCTCCATGGAAGCTCCCAGGATGTTGTAGAGGGTTCTTTCGCTGATGGCATAGACAGGATAGATGTATCTGCGCCATATCTCCCTGTTGGAGAGACCGTCCTTGGCGTGGGCATCATATATCCTGTTGATGTCTGCCACCTTCTTCTTGTAGCTCAATCCCCGTCTTTTCTTTGCCATTTTTATCCCGAAAATTCATATATTTGCCTTGCTTCTTGATTTATCCGGCTGATTCCTTCGGGATGAGGCCGGTTTCTTATTTGTGCTTCAGTTCTTTTACGTTAAAGGTTATCTCAAATTCTCTGGTCTTCTCATCAACGCCCCCAAAGAGTGAGGGGAAGATGTTGTGGAGGTAGTGAATGTCCAGATCTTTCTCTCCGGACGGGGATTCACATATAAGTTCCCCGAACTTCCCCCGACTCATAGTCCTCCTCAGGACAAGCGTCACCGGATAGGATGTCATGACTCAGTCATTCCTAGAGGTATCGGCTTCCAGGCGTTGGTCTTTTCGTCCTTCTCCCAGGCTCTGACAAAGGTCTTGGACGGTATCGGACAGTAAGCCTCCTCGATGATCTTCACTCCCTGGATGAACTTCTCGTCTCCGGTCTCATCGGCGATTTTGCGGAGCTGGATGATGCGCTGCGCCTTGAGTGTACCCTTAGCATCCTTTGCCAGAAGCTTCATTACCATACCCACCAAAGCCTGGCTCTTGGCATCAGTGGCCAGAGACTGGATATACTCCGTAATCATCTGGATTCCGTTCTCTGCGGTGTCCAGGTAATTGTCGTTCATATACTGGCCGATGGTGATCTTCTTGGTTCCCTCGGAGTTGGTGAACGTGTGGGAGTAGAAGTTCATGTCCTTGCCGTGGCGCTGGTTGAACATCTCGCCTTTGATTGCCAGGATGGCCTTGAAGTTCTCCAGCACGGAGTCCTTGGCCACCTTGATGTCGTCGCTGAGCCCCTTGAGTTCCGGAATGGCCGCAGCAATCTCATCATCCACCATCTGGCGGTAGGTCTGACGCTGCTCCTGGGCTTTCTGTTCCGCAGCTTTCTTCTCTTTTTCGGCCTTGAAAGCTGCAAATTCGGCCTGCTCTTCTGCTGTCATTACAACAGATTTCGTCTGATTTTCCATATTCCTAGTTCTTTGTGATTCCGTTCTTGAGTTGTCTAAGTTCAGCCTCCGCAACCATCAGTTCTCTGCGGATCTGGTTGGTGGATTCAATGAGTTTCTGGGTTGCCTGAGACAGTTCTGCGCTCTCCTTGTTGCGCTTCTCGATGATGAGCTCTCTGCGCTTGAGGATGGCCTTGAAAGACCTTACTTCAATTTCCTTGATCCCGATCTGAGCAGCAGGAGATAGCTTGCTGGTGTCGGTGATAACGATAATGCTTGCCATTGTATCAGTATTTTAATTGTTGATTGATTCAGTTTTTATGTTGTTGGATTCCAAGGCCCTTTGAACAGCCTGGTTCCATTCCTTTGCAGTTGCGTCCATATAGCCCTTGCTGTCCAGGGCTGCCTCGTCTTTCTTCAGGAAGCCGAAAGTGTTGTACACCCTGCGCAAAGCCGTTACGGAAATCTTGTTGAAGCTCTTGCAGTTGGCACTCCTGCACGCCATGGTGATGGCATAGGAGATCTTCTTGCCCTTGGAGTCAAAACGTCTTCCTGTTGCGTCCAGGTAGCTGCAGATGGCGGCTATGACACGTCTTCTCCAGGTCTCTCCCTCGTTGGTGTAGGCCGCTCTCGTCTGCTGGCCCTTGAGCCACTCCATCATCCGGAAGTATTCCTGAGGATAATCTTCGTAGATGGTCTTCAGAGAAGTGGTCCTTCCACCGCTGAACTCGGAGATAATGCTGCACTTGAGGTCGTCAGCATAATCCTTGCTGTAGTTCTCAAGCCCCTGGAGGTACCGGTAGAACGCTCCGAAGGCTGATTTGCCGCTTGTTCTGCTCTTTTCCATACTATTGTTCATTTTCACCCCAATATCTTCTGGCACCCTCATCCCAGACTGTGATGTAGTTCTGTCCTTGATAATCAGCCTTGAAACGGCTGTTGACGTATGCCCTGTAGCCTTCCACTCGGATCTTGACCATAGCGTCATACCTGACACGGTTGGCCAGACGGCCTTCAGGAAGCCTGCCTTCCGCCTGGCTGATCCAGATCCAGAGGATATCGTTGAACTTCCGCTTGATTTCTTTGTATTGAGCATAGTTGATTCCGCTGTACTGGATGCTGTCCATAATCACGATCTTGGGATGCTTCTTGGCGGAGAGCCTCTGGACAAGGTCTTCTATGTCCTCGCAGTCCAGAAGGTTGAACCTCCTTGCCACAGAAGACATGTCTGTCCTCTCTATGGCAACCTGGATACTGCGTCCTATGCCTTCCTCCATACTGTTGTAAAGCACCTTGCCGAACCGGCACAGGTACTTGGCCAGCTGCATGGCGAAAGCGGTTTTTCCGTTGAAACTCTGACCCCAGATAATCCAGCTGCCGCAAGCTGCCGGATTGCCGATAGCATCTTTCCAGATACCGTCAAAGGAAAGGGTGTCGTTTCTGGAAGAAAGCACCTGGTATATGCTCAACGCCTTGTTCATACCGCCTCCTTCAGCTGCTGCTCATGCTTTATCTTCAGGGAATGGATTCTGCGCCTTACTCTCCTGAGGTCTCCTTCGCTGTCTTCAATCACATCCCTGATATCATCCGTGTCTTCTAGGCCGTTGGCCTGGCATACCATAGTTATGTCTCTGTTGGAGACCCCGTTCAGAGGTATGAACCTCCGGCAGATACGGCTGTAGATTTCGTTGTAGCCTTTCTTGTTGAGCTTCACACCTCGGTTGATCCTCTTCTCCAGGAACGAGGTGGCCTGAAGGATGAGGCCGCAGCGCAGAGTACCCAGGTGATCTTCAAGTGAGTTGTAAATCGTGATGAAGAAGTAGAGCAGGTTGTCGTTCAGCTTATCAGCTTCATCCAGGATAAGCAGAGGATGGTCAATGCTCTTGATCTTCTTTACGATGGCATACATCATGTCTGCTGTCGTATAACCGCTCCAGTCACTTCCCATGACAGCCAGCAGCTCCTGCAGGAACATCTTCTTGTTCCAGTATTCGTTGCAGCAGAGGATAAACGCTGTTTTATTGCCCCTGCAATACTGTTTTCCGGCCAGAGTCTTGCCGGTTCCGGCCTTGCCTGTGATGGCCATGGCCGTTCCGTTGTTCTGGGCATCTTCATAGAGGTAATGCAGCGTCTGAAGATCCCTGGTCTCAACGATGTTCCAGGTGGCGGAAGAGTAACCGCATCCGGAGGCCACTTTCCTCCACATCTCATCCTTGATAAGGTTCCAGTCCCCTTTGAGCATCCTGCTTACGAGGGCAGAAGACACTCCCAGGGCTACGGCAGCCTTGTTTTGGCTGCCCATCTTGGCACAGAACTCCGAGAGAGCTCCTACCACGTTCTGCTTTTCTGTCTGGTTCATAATAAGTCGGATTTATAATGAGTCATTTGTTTACATCTTGGCTATCACCTCCAGAGGGTCAAAGTCTTCATCCTCCACGGCATTGCTTTCTGCCTTGGAGACTGCGCCGATGCTGACAGGCACAAGCTCCTTGGCCTTGGCAGCACCTTTTTTCTTGGCCGTCCTGTTGCTTTCAATGCCTGCAAGTGCAGGGGAGACCATACCATAATCTTCGTTGGAGGTGCCGAACTCTTTCTGCAGAGCCTCCATCCTCTCCTTCCTCTCAATCCTCTTGGCCTTGTTGGCAAGCTCAACCTTCTTGATGAACGCAGCCTCCCACTCATCCTGCTCCTGCTTGCCTCGGTGGATCACGGTCTTGGTCTTGGCTATAGCGGCCAGACGGAGAGATCCGTCACTGGCGTGGTCATACAGGAACACCTGCTCCATATCGTCCGGATCGAACTTCACGACGAAGCTCTTGCCAATGTTTCTCTCCAGCCAGTCCAGATCCGGCATCCCTTCACCGTCCACAACCATATAGTCATAGCGGATGTTCTGCTCCCTGAAGCTGATTCCGGCGGCAGTGCAGGTGACTTCCCTCAACCTGGTGACGGCAAACAGCTCTACCATATCCATTATGCTCAGCTTGACTGTCTGAGGGTTGGAACTGGAGAGGTAGTTTTCCATCCTGGTCTTTCCGGTAGAGGTCATGGCGTTGTTCCACTCGGTCCTGCGTTCTGTATATCTCTTGATTATTTCGTCTTTGGTCGGAAGATTTTCCTTGTTGGCCAGTATATATTCCATATTGGCCTTGCTTTCCGCTTTCCTGGCTGTGATGTTCTGCCCCGTGAAGTACCAGTCTTTCTTCAGATACTGGCTCTGGAAGCGGTTGAAAGCGCTCTCTATGGTCTTGGATTTACCGTTGTAAGGCTGCGTGTGAATGGCCAGATGGGCCAGTTTGTTGAGAAAATCACTGCTTTCAAGCTTCTTGTGGCCGCCCTGGTTGTCGAATGTAATCTGATATGGCTTGTAGCCGGAGGTCTGGAGGGCCATCTTGTATGCCTGGTACTGCGCTTTGAAGTCTTCTTTGTCGCTGATGCAGAATCCCAGCAGCACCTCAGAGTAAGCGTCCATAACCTCATATACCTGAAGGGTTCCAACCTGACGCTTGCCAGCCTTGTCCAGATACTGATAATAGTAGTTGAGCTTGGTTCCGTCGCTGTACCAGAGGCTGTCTCTCATGCCAGGGAGCTTGGTCTTGTGCTGGTAGCTGAACTTCTCCTTGCTCTTGAGCTCTCCATATCTGTAAGCCCACCAGTCTGCCACAATCTTCTCATCATAGATGAAGTTGTATATGGTCTTCGGAGAGGAGATGAGCTTCCATCCGTTCATCGTCATGGCTTTGGTCAGGTATTCGTCATAGAGCTGCTCTATAGACGCAACCTTGTTCACCTGGTCTGTCCAGCGGCTCAGAAGCCATTCCTTGGCTCTCTCGGTGAGAAGAGCCTTGTTGCTGTTGCTGATCTTACCGCTTACAAGAGCCGCATAACCTTTCGTCTCAAACTCTTCTAACTTCTGCTTCAACCTCCTTGGATTCTCCGGAAGAGAATGTTGAACTTTATTTCTTAAACAACTAACAATGGCAGAGACGTTCTTCCAGAGTCCACTTGTGCTGCCTCCACGGCTCTTGATGTATGTAAAGCGGTAATTATAGTATTTGCGCAACGCAATGAGTACACTCGCATTGACGGTATATTCTTCAATGAGTTTGTCACTCAGGCGCAGATCTTCTGTAGTCTTCCAGTTCCTGTAGAACTCCAGGGCTTCCTGAGAAAGTTTATAGAAACCCTCCAGGCTGTCCGTCTCAGCTGCTTTGTCGAAGTTCTCTCCATACTTTTCACGAAGTTTGCTCAGGATCTTCTCCGGAAGCGAAGCCACCTCAATCAAAGCCGGTGACTCAAAGCTGGCTCGACGGACACGATTGATCTTACCACGCTCAATAGCCTTTCTGAAAGCATCAAAGGAGTAGATAGAAGGAACTATCTCGTTATAACTAACACACAATATGTTGTTGTATCGTATCATTACTTCTCGGTCTCAACTCCACCTCTTTTGATAGCCACTTTTCTAATACGCTGGGCAAGATCTGTGTTGTATTTTCCTTGCAAAGCGCTTGTAACAGTATTTCTGTTACAGCCGATAAATCGTGCTATAGCCTTGACTTCTCCTTGCTTAGTGAGTATCTGTTTCATTAGAATAATTGTTATATTTGTAGCCGTTATGCAAATGCTTAACGAATGCAAATATAATAGATTTTTTTCTCATACAAATATTTTGTGTGATTTTTTGAGGAGGAGAAAGTATGACTTCGAGGGAAAGAGTAGTGAAATATCTTGATAGTAAAGGGATAAGCCGTTACAGATTTTATAAGACGACAGGCTTGTCCAATGGCTTTCTTGATAAGAAGGGGAATATCAGAGCTGATTTGTGTGAGAAAATATGCTCACACTTTGAGGATCTGGATCTGAATTGGCTGATAACTGGAAAAGGGGAGATGCTGAAAGGTGAAATGCCTGTCAAAAACTTCAAAAAGTTAGGTTCTCCGTATTATAACGTTGATTTTATGGCCAATTTTGAATTGGTATATAACAACCAGACCGCAAATCCCGATTACTATATAGATTTTGAGCCTTTCAATATTCCAGGAGCAGTTTGGTGTAATGTTTCTGGCAAATCTATGGAACCAGAAATCAGCAATGGGGATATGGTTCTTATTAAAGAAGTACCTTCATGGCAAGACTATCTTGACTTTGATGATATATATGGAATAGTGACTTGTAACGGTTTTAGAACTATTAAAAGAGTTAAAAAAGGCTCTTCTAAGGATACTTTTACACTCGTTCCGGCGAATCCCGATTATGAATCGCAGGAGATCAAGAAGGAAATGATCGCTCACATCTTCAAAGTTCTTTGTGCGGTCAAGAAGTTTTGATTCTCCGCACTTTTTCAACACTAAACAGCCGCAAATCACTCATATATTGCCTCTTATTATGCTCCTTTGTGGGTTTTAATGGGGGGCTTATCCGTCAAAAAAGCCATTTTTCAGCATTATTTTGACCCTTAATGGGTAGCAAAACACTCATTTTTGTCCTATGAGATGTCGCACCATCTGTCGCACCATCTGTCGCACCATCTCCAATTTTTGGCGTGGCGAAATATAATAAAAGCAGCAGGGGCCAAAGGTGCTATTTGACCCCCTTTGGCCCCTAATTAAACTTAGAGAGAGGATTGCCTGAGTGTGGTGAAATATGCCTGAAAAGGCCTTGAAATGCCGCTAAAATGGCTATATTTGCTAATGGATAAAGGTGTGTGCCTCCAAAATAAAGCAGGATTTAAACAGGGATAAATTTAGGAGCCGGAAAATTAAAGATCAATTAAAGCAAATTAAACTTTTTGCACATTTGGATTTTCTAAAGAATCACGGCAAGAATGAAGGCAACTCACTGGAAAACCGATGATTATTTAAGTTTAACCCATTTAATCAAATTGTACATCTCTATATTCCGCCCTTACATAATGAAGTGCACCAGCATCGTCAAATAATTGACGTATATCGGTTGGATTTCGTAGTTTTTGAGTGTTTGCTCCGTGACGGACAAATATGGAACCTGAAACAACATATGGTTTGTTGTCTCCCTCAGGAACCTCTATTATCCAAATGCTGTGATTCTTGACAGAAAGCTGATATAACTTGCAAGAAATTGGTGGTTGAATTGCATCCAAAGAATCTTGGATAGCAGATCGCTTTGTGTTATCGATGAATAAATTTGGCACTATTTCATTCTTGTTGTTGATTCCAATAAGAATGAATCCTCCTTCGGTATTCGCAAATGCACATACCTCTTCACTGAGCTCCCGAACCTTTGATGGTATCCTTTCCTTGAATTCACTGTGAATACCCTCTCCTTGTTCTATCAGTTCTAATGCTTTCTTTTCATCAATCATATTTCAACCTGATAATTCAAGTTGCAATAGTATAAGGATTCTTACATCAACGGATGCCAAACGGTAAAATTTACCGTGTCCGCCCCCAAAGTTTTTACGTTTACTAAATTGAACAACTACAATTTTTCTTATATTTGTGATGTTAGGGATAGGTGAGAGTTAACCCTAACGGACATATTATTGTATAATAGCGTTTGCTGTTTATTTGATTGGCCCGAAATACGCGACATTTCATAATCAAAGTTCAAATAAGACAAACGCCTGTGCTTGTGCGCAGGCTGACTTGTTGGACTTTGGTGGGCCGTCGCGGGCCTCGGGCCAGACAACTTGTGAGTCTGCGCCTTTTTTTGTGCCCTGCGGAAGCCTACCACTCAAGTAAATAGCCCCGCACAGACACACTATGCATGGCATATAACAAGAATGAACTGATTCAAAAGATTCAGTCCTTGGATCTTCTTTCAATTGAAGAGAAGTCTTCCTTGATAGATCTTCTTCGTTCACATAAAAAGTACGGATTGGTCTGGGAAAACAAACCAGAGGATGTCGAAGAACGGCTTAGAATAGAAATTCCTGTACTCAAAGAGGTAAAAGAACGTACTATTCTGTGCGATGACCCAACCGCCCCAAATCACATTTTGATAGAAGGAGACAATCTTGATGCTCTTGTTGCTTTGTCCTATACTCATTCCGGCAAAATAGATGTTATCTACATAGATCCCCCGTATAACACGGGCAACAAAGATTTTGTTTATAATGATTCCTATGTTGATTCTGAAGATTCATACCGGCATTCTAAATGGTTGTCTTTTCTTGATAAAAGGCTTAAGATATCAAAAACTCTTATGTCAGATAAAGGCTTGATATTTATCTCTATAGATGATAACGAAATATCTAACCTCAAACTATTATGTGATGCAATCTTTGGTGAATCAAATTGTATTGGTGTCTTGCCAACAGTGATGAATCTTAAGGGTAATCAAGATCAATTTGGTTTTGCTGGAACTCATGAATATACAGTAGTATATGCAAAGTCTACCGCTTTTTGTTCGATAGGTCAACTTGATATAGATGAAGAAGGTCTTGAAGATTGGTTAGAGGATGAGGTGGGTTATTACAAAAAAGGAGCAACTTTAAAACGCACTGGCATAGATGCTCCGAGGGAGAGAAGACCTTATTGCTATTTCCCAATTATGATTAACAATCACACTTTAGAAGTTTCAACGATTACTGAAGAAGAGTATCATATGATTTTTAATCCTTCATCTGTCACATTCGACGATGAATATGTTTCACAGTTGGTAAATAAATATTCGTCAAAGGGGTACTCTGTTTTATTACCAAGTATTGATGGAGTACCGACATCATGGCGATGGGGATATCGAACAGTAAAGACTAGTTGTCAAGAAATAATAGTAACAGGGTCAATTAACAATTACTCATTATATAAGAAGCAGCGTCCTGAGTTAGGAGACCTTCCTACAAAAAAACCTAAAAGTATTCTATACAAAGCTCAATACAGCAGTGGTAACGGAACATCGCAGTTGAAAACGTTATCGCTCGCAAACCTATTCAGCAATCCCAAACCGATAGATCTCATTATTGATTTATTGAAAATAGGAGGCGGAAAGGATTCCACTATTCTTGATTTTTTTGCTGGTTCGGGAACCACTCTCCATGCAACGATGCAGTTAAATGCAGAGGATGGAGGGCATCGCAAATGCATACTTGTAACAAACAATGAGAATGGGATTTGCGAGAATGTGACTTATGTTCGCAACAAGAAAGTTATTAGGGGTTATAAAACTCCAAAAGGGGAGGTAATAGAGGGACTTAAGAATAATAATCTCAGGTATTTCAAGACAAAATTTGTTGATAGAGAGCAAACTTCTAGAAATATGAGGGCTTTGATGGAAGCATCAATAGAATTACTTTGCATCAAGAATGACCTTTATGCTGAAGTTGACAGTCTTTTGGGGAAGAAACTTAACAAGAAAGTCGTACGGTATTTTGATAATGGGGAAAAGAGGATGCTTGTGGTTTTCAAGGAAGAGGCAATACCGGCTATCGCTGAGGAGATATCGAAAATGGAGTATTCTGGAAGAATGATGGTATATGTTTTCTCCCCAGGGAATTATGCCTTTGAGGATGAGTTTGTTGATGTGCTTGATAGGGTAGAATTGTGTGCTCTCCCGTCGGCAATTTACAATGCGTATCTCAAGGTATTGCCGAAGAAACGTAATGAGAATGATTTGAATGATTTGTTAAATGAAAATGATAAGGAGGCGTAAGAGATGCTAAAAGAACTTAATTATCAGGTTAATGCAGTTAGAGAACTGGTTGATAAGGCAATCCGTCTTCTCAACACTAGAGGCGGAAGAAAGAAGTTGGTGTTTGAGGCACCAACCGGTTCAGGAAAGACTGTAATGGCATCTGAGATGCTTTCTCGTCTGGTTGAAGAACTTCCACAGAAAATGGATGGTGTGGTTAATGAAGTTGCTTTCATATGGATAGCACCCAACAAACTGCACGAGCAGAGTTATTTCAAGATGAAAAGCCGTTTCACGGAATCCAGGGTTCTTCAACCGGTTATTTATGATGAGCTGGATCATTCTGTGGAAGGGTATATTCATCCTGGCCAGATTCTTTTTGTGAACTGGGAAAGTATCAATAAGGATAACGCATTGATGATTAGAGAAACGGAACAATCGGCTTCTTTGTATGACATTGCCCGTAGAACCCAGGAGGACAATAATATCCCGATAGTAGTGATTGTTGATGAAGAGCATATGTTCGGCAGCAGAAATGCCAGGAAGTCTGAGGCTGTACTTAAAAACATCAATCCTAAATTGGAAGTCAGAATATCTGCCACCCCAATTACAAGTGGGGATGAGAAAGTTAAGGTCTATAGAGAGGATGTAATCAAGGAGGAAATGATTAAGGAGCAGATAGTTCTTAATCCCAATATAGATGTGTCAGAAACACGAGGGCTGACCTCTAACCAGTGGCTAGTAGAACAAGCTCTGGCAAAAAGGCAGGAAGTAGCGGAGGCATATGAGAAACTTGGAGTCAAAATCAATCCTTTGCTTCTTATACAGTTGCCTAATGACACATCTGAGAAGACAACGATTGAGGATGAGACGATCAGAGATGAAGTTGTTTCATATTTAGATGACAAATGTCGCATCAGTGCAGAAAATAATCGTTTGGCTATCTGGCTGTCTGGAGAAAAAACAAATCTTGAGGGTATTGAGGAGTATGACAATACAACAGAAGTACTGCTTTTTAAACAAGCTATTGCTCTTGGATGGGATTGTCCGCGTGCTGCCGTGCTTCTGATTTTCAGAAAAATAGAGAGCTTTACTTTTACGACTCAGACGGTAGGACGGATAATGAGAATGCCCCAGCAGAAATTCTATACCGAGCCTGTCCTGAATAAAGGTTATGTATATACAGATTTGGCAAAAGACAAGATACAGATTGTGGCTGACGATATGAATTATATCTCAACTCTGACTGCCAAAAGAAGACCTAGGTTGAATAATATTTCTTTGCAATCTGTTTATACAGAAAGAAAAGGATCCGATAGAATGCGTCTGGGGGTCGGCTTTAAGAGCATTTTAAAAGAGGAAATGGCCAAGGCCTGGACGCTTCTGTATCATCCGGCAATGTTTTCAGTTTTTGAAATAGAAAATGAAAGTGCGCTGGCAAAACAAGAAGTTTCTTTTGACCCTAAGACAACGGAAAACCGTGTTCATGCATCAAAATATATAAAACTGGATGTAAGGAACATTACGATAGATATTCCTAAAGATGTCATAATAACAAATGACTTGGGAATCATAGATGTCAAGAATCGCGCAAAGTTTGCCAGAACACGGTCTGAACTTAATCATGTTCTGGATGATTATTGTCTCAAGCAATTGAGCCAGTGGGAAAAATACACTAGTCTTGGAGTTCTCAAGAATGCGTTGATTGAATCTCTTGAAGAACTGTTTGATGTAGAAGAGTATGATTGTATCAAGGTTATTCTTTATCACCTGAACCAGATAAAGTTTACAGATGTAATTCAGAGAGCGCTTGAAGGTTACAAAAGGAGGCTGACTCTCAGAAAAGCATCTCAAAGAGATACAATTAAATATATGTGGGAAGTGCCTGAAGATAGAGTTTATAGTCAAGATGATAATGAAATTATTTCTAATGTTGTAAATCACGCTCTCCTCCCATTTATCAGAAGAATAGAAGCCTCAAAACCAGAACAAAGATTTGAAGTCTTTCTTGAAGAAAACAAACGATACATAGACTGGTGGTACAAGAACGGAGATAGCGGAAAAATGAATTATGCCGTTCCCTATACTAATGTTGAAGGCGAAAAAGCTCTGTTCTACGTGGACTACATTATCAGATTGAAAAATGGTCAGATTTTCCTATTTGACACTAAATCTATGGGGAGCGACAAGAACGGGCCCGCTAAACACAATGCGTTATTGGATTATATTAAAACTCATTCTAGTTCAGAAAAAGAACTTTGCGGAGGGATAATAATAGAAGATAAAGGCGTTTGGCGATTTTCACCTGCTCGAATAGAGAACACAAAAGACTTGTCTGGCTGGATATCATTTTTCCCCGATCAAATAGACTAGTACTGAGGTTTTTATATATTTGTTCGTTTTTATAAGAGTATATGAAGAGTCGTTTGGCTAAGAAAGCCTTTTCAGCTGGTTATTTCAAAGTTTGGATTAATCATAGAAATAACAAAACTATAATAGTGCCCAGAAATGCCCGCTGTTGGAATGTTATTAATAAAGCTTGTTTTTATTACGGGCATCCTGAATGGTTGAACAAGATTTCAGAAAGCATTGTTTCCTCAATTGAGGGTTAACGTGTAAGGTATAGTATTTTTTTCTCAGAGAAATAGTCATCGGTGAACCAGTCCGATATGTCTTTCTGGAAGATTTGGGATGGGCGGATCTTGCATTTTTTCTGGGCCTCATCGATTTCTTCATCTAGGTTTCCGCCTTTGAGGTAGATGATGCCTTCCTTGTATTTGCCTTTTACCCACGGGATAAAGTTGGCCAGTGAGGTTACGGCTCTGGAAATGATGAGATCTGCTTTGATGTCAACGTCTTCTGCCCTCTGGTGGAGGGTTGTAACGTTGGCCAAGCCTATTTCATCGGCGACAGCTTGGGCAACCTTGACTTTCTTGCCGATGGAATCCACCAGCAGGAACTTGGCCTCGGGATAAAGAATGGCCATAGGAATGCCAGGGAAACCGCCTCCGCAGCCGACATCCATTATGCTGATGTCTTTTTTTAAATCAGGAAGGAACTCTTTCATAAACATAGCAACCGCAAGGCTGTGGAGAACGTGGTGAGTATAAAAGCAGTCCATATCTTTGCGGCTGATGACGTTGATCTTGGAGTTCCAGTCTTTATACAAAGGGCCCAGCATCTCAAACTGGCGCTTCTGGGTTTGAGATAATTGAGGAAAAACTTTGTATATGACTTCTGCGTTCATTATTTGGCCTTTTTTGCTGTCTTTTTGGTTGCGGCTTTTTTCTTTCCCTCGGCGGATTTCTTTGTACGTTTCTGGGCCAAAGGGCTGTCTTTAAGAGCTTCTGCAAGAAGGTCCTTGCCACGCTTTACCCTGACTTTAGTATTGGAGAGAGTGATGTCCAGCTCGTCTGCAATATCATCCAGGGCGTAACCTTCTATGTAGAGGAGCATCACGTCTTTGTAGATGTCAGGAAGGCGGTCTATGGCCCTCATCGTCTTTTCAATCTGCTGGCTGACAATAAGGTTCTCTTCCGGAGTGTCCGGAGAGAGAACATTGCGTACTTCTCCGCTGTCTGAAGAAGTGCTGGCATCGCTGAGAGAATTGCGGCTGCGCCTTAGAAAATCCGTCAGGCAGTTGATGGCAATCCTGTACAGCCAGGTGGAAAACTTGTATTTTGAATCGTAGATGGCAATATTCATAAACGCCTTGTTGAAGGTATCCATGCAAATGTCGTCAACCTCTTCGCTGAGCTCTTTCTTGAGCGTAACAAAGTTTCTCTGAATGAAGTTCTTCAGGGGGATGTAGTACTTGTCGAATAGCAGGGTAAACGCCAGCTGTTCACCCTCTTTGGCGTAGTTGATGATTTGGTTGACGTCCATCATCACGTACTCTTTGCTGTCAATGTGCTTCAAGCCAGTTTTTGCCATATCCGCATTCTGCTATAAGTTTGATTTTCAATTTAATGACGCTCTCCATCTCCTCCCGTGCAATCTGCATCACGGTGTCTTTTTCTTCTTGGCAGGCGTCAAATACAAGCTCGTCGTGAACTTGAAGAATCATCCTGCTCTTCAATTTTTCCTGCTCCATCCGGCGGGAAACTCTGGCCATCGCAATCTTGATAATGTCTGCCGCGCTGCCCTGCAAAGGGGCGTTGACAGCATTCCTCTCGTTGAATTTTCTCACGTTTGCGTTGCGGGAGTTTATATCTTTCAGATAACGCCTTCTGCCGTAAATTGTCTCCACAAATCCTCTGTTGCGGGCCTTTTCCACAGTATCGGCAATGTAGAGGCTTACGCCAGGATACATTCTGAAGTAGTTCTCTATGAAGTTCTTGGCTTCTCCCACTCCTATGCCCATCCTTTCTGCAAGCCCGAAAGAGGATATGCCATAGATGATGCCGAAATTTACGGTCTTGGCCTTGCGCCGCATATCATCTGTAACCTCTGCGGTTTCCACTCCGAAAAGCCTTGCGGCTGTAGCCTTGTGAACGTCCTCTCCGCTGTTGAAAGCGGCCACCAGATGCTCGTCTCCGCTAAGATGGGCCATAAGCCTGAGCTCAATCTGGGAGTAGTCCGCGCTTACGATATAGCCGTCTTCAAAAGAAGGGATAAAAGCCTTGCGGATTTCCCTGCCCCTTTCCGTGCGGATAGGGATGTTCTGCAGGTTAGGATTGTTGGAAGAAAGCCTTCCTGTTGCCGTAAGAGCCTGATTGAAAGTGGTATGTATCTTTCCGTCAAGTCTGCTGGCAAGTGTAGGGAGAACCTCAGTGTAAGTGGAAAGAAGCTTCTTGTAATTGCGGTATTCAAGAATATCCTCCACAATCGGATGCCCCACAGCAACGCTCCTTAACGTATTCTCATCGGTAGGGTAATTGCCCTTTGCCGTCTTTTTGATTTCCTGAGAGATTTTGAGTTTCCCGAAAAGCAGATCTCCAACCTGCTTTGGAGAAGAAAGGTTTATAGAAGAATCACCAGCGAGTTCCTTTGCCCTGAGCTCAATCTGGTTCATCTGCTCTGTCAGGGTCTTGCTGTATTCTTTCAGCTGGGAAGAATCAATCTTTACACCGGAGAACTCCATCTTTGCCAGGGTTCCAATCAGAGGCATCTCTATTGTCCGATACAAATCCCCTCCTTCTGGAGAAATACTGGAGACCTCTTCTTTCAACTTGTCTTTCAGGTAGATGTAAAGAACGCACTCCTTTGCTAGCGCCTCATCTTTTGCAGGATCATCTTCCTCAGCGATAGAGAAAAGGTCCATTTGCTCTTCCTCTTCTTTGCTCCCAGACAGGTTTTCAACCTCTATCCCGAACTGCTGCTTGATGATGAAGGAAGCCGAGTGGCTGACCTCCGGATCTATCAGATAGTGAAGCAGCGCTATGTCGTTCAGTTCAGATTTTGCAAAGCCATTTACAAGCTTTTCAATTTCTGAGACAGAATTCATTTCCGAGGCAATTTGCCTGAGAGAATCCTTGAGGTTGCATCCTGTCTTTGCTATGGAAGCGTCTTCTATCAGAGAATAAACTCCTGCATCTGGCAATCCCTTCCAGGCCAAGCCTTTAGGAGAAGCCTTGGTTGAGCCTTTGTCAAGCGCGGCAAGAAATACTTTTCCGGAAGAGGAAACCAAAACGGAAACTTCTCCGGCTTTCTTTGCAGCATCTCTCACAGATGCAAAGTCCGCAAACCTGACTTGAGGAATCTGAATCTTCTCCACAACCGTCTCCGGCTCATCCGCCGGCATATCTTCTGAAGGAAAATCAGAGATTTCTATGCCTTCTGCAATCTTGCTTTCAGCTGCGTAAGACGCAATCATCTTCTTCAGAGAGGTGAACTCGTACTTGGCAAAAACATTGTCCACAGCAGCCTTGTCTGCGCCTTCAACCTTAAGGTCTTCCAGGGTTACCGGCAAGTCTAAGTCTGTTTTGATTGTTACAAGGAACCGGCTCAGGTCCAGATGCGTAGAAGCGTCCCTGATTTTCTCCTGCTGCTTAGCAGGGAGTTCCTCCAGATGCTGAAGAAGATTGTCTATGTTGCCGTATGTTCCTATCAGCTTTTTAGCTCCCACTTCTCCGATTCCCTTAACTCCAGGAATGTTGTCCGAGGCATCTCCCCAGATTGTCAGAATGTCTATTACAGAGCGCGGATCCTTTATGCCGTAATAGGCGCAAATCTTCTCCTTGTCCACTATTTCCACATCGGTGGCGGAGCCTTTGGGGAACTTGTATTGGAAGATGTTATCATCTATCAGCTGGCCGTAGTCCTTGTCCGGAGTAACCATATACACCTGGGCGGAAGGACCGGCCCATTGCTTTGCCATTGAGCCGATTACATCATCAGCTTCAAACCCTTCCATTCCAATTGCGGGAATGTTGAGAGTCTTGAGGATTTCCTTCAGCGGTTCCAGCGCATCCACAACAAGTTCCGGAGCGGCCTGGCGGTTTGCCTTGTATTCCTTGTAGACTTTGTGGCGGAAAGTTTCAGCGTGTAGGTCAAACGCCACTGCAAGATGTGTAGGATGTTCCTTGTTAATTAGCTCCAGCACCATCTTGGTAAACCCGTAGAGGATGGAAGTGTCTATCCCTTTGGAGTTTATCAATGGGTGGCGCATGAATGCATAGTACATCCTAAATATCTGCGCATGTCCGTCTATAAGAAATATTTTATGCATTGTCAGAAGCGTACCAGGCAGCGCAGCTCTTTTCCGTTTCCCAGAGTATTATGCTGTAAAGCTGTACTCCATCTGGAAGATGTCTTGAAATAATATCGGCAAAATAAATAGCCAGCATTTCGCTTGTAGGCTGGAAATCAACCACAACTACATTGCCGTAAACCTTCTGGATTTCATCTGCAAGTTCAGCGTCTTTGCTCATTACAAGAGAGTGGTCGAACTTGTCTATGATATTCTCCCCAACAATCTTTTTCAGGTCCGTAAAGTCAATCACCATTCCTTTTTTGGGAGAATTGTCCTCAGCGATAGGCTTTCCTGTAACGGTAACAGCCAAGCGATAGCTATGTCCGTGGATATGGCTGCACTTGCCGTCATATCCTTTCAGGGCGTGAGCCCCTTCAAAGCTGAATTCCCGTGTAATTCTAATTATGCTCATTGTAGTTAATAGCCTTTATTAATTACCTTCTATAGAGGTCTTTACAAAATTATACAGCCTGTCTCCCCGGAGCCCGATAGCTGCAATCTTGCCCTGCGGATCAAACACCACGATGTATGGAATTCCTCCAAAGCCATAAGCGTCTGAAGGTATATCCTGGGCGTTGACTATCTGAGACCAAACAACCCCGTTTTGCCTGGCAGAAGCTTTGGTATCATCGAGTTTGTCCCATACTGCAATGCTGAGAACGGTAACCTTGTCTTTAGGCAAATCGTTGAAGATTCTCTTTAGAGTAGGGATTTCCTTGATGCACCATCCGCACCAACTGGCCCAGAAATCTGCCACAACCCATTTTCCTCTGCCAACATAGTTGCTCAGTGATACTTTGCTGTATGGATCCGCAGGATCCTGCTGGACAGTAAAATCTATGAACATATCGCCCACCTGAGGCTTGTTCTTAGTCTGACCAAAAACGGATGTTGCGGAGAACATCAGGAAGCACAACGCTGCAAGGGTAAATATCTTTTTCATAATCTTGAGTTTTTTTTATTGTCCGCTGAACCTTTTAGCTTGTTCGGCTATGAGCTCTTTGTCTTCAAAGTAGTTGATCTTCATTGCTCTGCGAACATCATCCATAGTCTGGGCCGCAACCTGGCGGGCTTCGTCGCTTCCTTTGCGGAGCATATTGTAGATCTCAGGAATGTCTTTCTCAAACTCATGGCGCCTTTCCCTTATTGGCTGGAGTTCTTCCTCCAGAATCTTGCCCAGGAACTTCTTGATCTTCACATCGCCGAGTCCGCCTCTCTGATAGTGGGCCTTCAGCTCGTCAAGGTTAGGATAATCAGGCAGATATTTTCCAAAATGCTCTTGGCGGCAGAAAGCATCCAGATAGGTAAATACTGTGTTACCTTCAAGATGTCCCGGATCGTTGATGGAGATATGGAGCGGATCTGTATACATGCTCATAACCTTCTTTGCCAGAGTGTCAGCCGGTTCGCTCAGATAGATGCAGTTGCCCAGGCTCTTGCTCATCTTGGCCTTGCCGTCTATTCCAGGAAGGCGGTGGCAGGCGTTGTTTGAAGGAAGGAGGATCTCAGGCTCCACCAGGGTTTCTCCGTAGATGCTGTTGAACTTGCGGACAATCTCCACTGTCTGCTCAATCATCGGTTTCTGATCTTCTCCCGCAGGTACGGTCGTAGCCTTAAATGCCGTAATGTCAGCTGCCTGTGAAATAGGGTAGGTGAAGAATCCTACAGGAAGCCCGCTGCCGAATACTGCCTGTTCTCCTTCAGAGCCAAAGCCTCTCATAGCTATTTCACTCTTTACGGTAGGGTTTCTCTGGAGCCTTGCCACGGTAACCAGATTCATATAGTAGAAAGCCAGTTCCGTAAGTTCCGGAATCATGCTCTGCACAAAAATCGTGATCTTGTTAGGGTCCAGTCCTACGCTCAGATAGTCTAGCGCTACTTCTATAATGTTCTGGCGTACTTTCTCGGGATTG
Organism: Bacteroidales bacterium; assembly: GCA_016285455.1. GTDB lineage: Bacteria > Bacteroidota > Bacteroidia > Bacteroidales > UBA932 > Egerieousia. The sequence continues at coordinate 1,009 of JAEEQS010000002.1, read as the reverse complement.
TCAAAGTTATCTGTAAGAGCTTGTGCATCTGCAATAAACACAAACATCTTCTCGTAATCCATTGCATTCTGGAGTTCAACTCTTCCCTTGAGAGAGCCTACATAATGTCCGATGTGGAGCCTGCCGGTAGGGCGGTCTCCCGTAAGTATAATCTTGCCCATAATTCAAAATATCTACAACTTTCAAATATAAGCAAAAAACGGCAAGAAAATGCTCTATACATTTCTTGCCGTCTAAATGTTCAATGCAATCTATTCTTTCGTCTTTCGTGAATCAATCCAGCACCATAGCCTCCACATAAGCCAGCCCCAGGCAAAGAACAGCACAAAGTATATCCATTTTGGGATAGATGTCTGATAGCCGTCTGTCTTGAGAACCTTGTCAAAATCAGGAATGTCTGCATAATAGTAGGCGCCCGCTCCAAAGTCGTGCTCATCGCTGAGCCCCAGACGGTTCTTCATTATCCACACCGCGCAAAACAAGACAGCGGCCGCCATAACAACGGTCACTGCCTTTATGATATGTTTACGGTATGCCATTAATACAATGTGTGTGGTGGAGCATACGCATCAGCTAATCAGCATATTACATATTTGTCTGTACCTTAAACGGCCTATGGGTTAATGCGTAACTTGCAGAATATCTGAGGTTTGTACTTCACTTTACTTTATAGTCTTGAGAGCCTCTGCTGCGGAGATGGTGTCTGCAGGAAGCGCCTCTGAGTTTTGTGTTGCGGCGTTTGCCGGAGCCGGTGCTTCTACAACCTTAGGCTCTGCCTTCTTGCCGCTGTAATGATCCAGTTCAGGAACAGGGAAGAACTTTCCGCTAAGAAGCAGCCATACTGCAAAGAAAGTGAGGGCAATGTTGAATAACTGTCCGATGACATACAGCCACAGAACCTTTCCACCCTGCATCTTCTTGATAATCTGGCGGAAGTTGGTGTCAAGTCCAATGCTTGTGAAAGCCAGGACAAACGCCCAGTTCTTGTACTGGTCAAGCACCTTGTTGA
>JAEEQS010000022.1 GCA_016285455.1 Bacteroidales bacterium | reverse complement strand
CTCCGCAACGAGACCAACGGTGCCATTGCCAAGAATAGAAGGCAGGTAGAGCCTTGCTACAATCCGGTTCTCTGTATCAACGTTAACGTTACAAAGCAGTTCAAGAACTTCGATGTATCGTTCTTCGCCAACAACATGTTCAGAAGCACACCACTCCAGTCTCTGGTCAAGAGTCCGGGAGACAAGGTACGCCGAAATTCCAATGTGTTCTTCTTCGGACTGCAGTTGACTGCACGTATTAAATAACTTTTAGAAGATCGTGATTATGAAAAAGATATATACGATATTATTAGCAGCCGCCTTCTCCTTCCTTTTCTCTTCCTGCATCGATATGATGGAAGACGTAAAAGACGTGAAGAAGATAGAATTGATCAGCGTCTCCTACAAGGTTTGTGCAGCTACGGGCTTCATACCAAAAGGAGGCAGCATTACTCCTGATCCTAATTTTTCCACCGCGGGTGTTGACGTTGTTTTCACAAACGTGAAGACGGGACAAGTATTCAAGGGCGTTACCGGAGCAAACAGTATCGCCACCATTGATATCGAGCCTGGCGTTTACTCAATAAGCGTAATCGGCCGTGCAACCCACGACGGTTATCAGTACTACATCAACGGAAACGTTCCAAGCATCTCCGTATTCGAAGACGTTACTCCGGAGCAGGCAGATTCAGACGAGAAATACCGCCTGGTAGTTCGTCCTGCAAAGGTTGGATCTTTCTGTATCAGCGAAATTTACTATTGCGGTGTTGCAAGTTACTACTTCAGGGACCAGACTTATCAGTTCACCAACAACTCTGACGCGGTATTCTACCTGGACGGCGTATGCTTCGCACAGCTTCATCCTAACCTTGCTACCGCCAACCTGCCAACCTGGCCGGATGAGGACGGAGAAGGCAACTATGTTTACAGTATGATGGTTTGGCAGTTCCCAGGAACCGGCACAGACTATCCTGTAATGCCGGGCGAGAGCGTTGTTGTCGCCCAGGAGCCAAGAGACCATACAGTCAACAATCCTAACTCCTATGACAACTCCATGGCAGACTTCCAGACCTGGACAGGAAACGCATCCCGTTATAATCCAGACGTTCCTAACCTGACATGCATCTTCTACACAAACTGGAACAGCATGCAGTGGCTGACATCCGTATTCGGAGCTGCATTCTGCGTATTCAAGGCTCCGGCAGGAACCACCGTAGACGAGGCTTACTACAAGGACCCGGCCCACTATCAGACCGAGGTTGAAAAAACTTCGAAGTATGCCAAGATTCCGGCAGACTGGATTCTTGACGGCGTAGAGCTTCTGACCAACATGAGCGCAATGCACATGAAGAGAATCCCTGGCTTCGTAGATGCCGGAGGTACTTCTGTTGAAGCAACTTACTGCGGAAAGACCGTTTCAAGGAAGGTAGTCGAGAAGAGAGCAGACGGAACTCCTAAGTATCAGGACACCAACAACTCCACCGATGACTTCCAGATCAACGACAAACCTATGATCCGCCGTAATGGTGAAAAGGTTCCATCCTGGACTTGGTATAAATAGTAACGTGTAAAAGATGATTGTTATGAAAAACAAGATATTTAAGATAGCAGCTATTTTGGTTCCGGCTCTGCTTGCCGGATTCTATGCCACGGCTCAGAATGGTACCACAGCAGCCATAGAAAGAGCCAAGCTGGAGAGCATCTGGCTGAACAACACCGAGAATGCTGCCGGAGGTATGGTAGATGCTCCAGCTCTGATGGCAAACGCATTTGCCGGAATAGACTACAAGAAGGGAGACTTCAAGCCTAAACAAGTAGGTGAGAAGATAAACTCCCTGGTATTCCACACAGACGGTGGCGGTATCTACAAGAACGTGGGCAACATGTTCATCTGGGGAGACTTCACTTATACTCGCGACAACATTGCGGGAGCAAAGTGGAATGCAACCCTTGCAGATCCTACCCGCGACATGCCGTTCTTCGTAGCTGACGAGAACGTGAGCAAGTGGAAGAACCAGACTTACGACATGAGCTTCAAGGCAGGTTTCCCTCGCCTTATCAACGGCCATCTGATCCTCGGTATCGCCGGAGGTTATCAGGCAGCCATTGCTGCCAAGCAGTTGGACCCTCGTCCTCTGACCAGGGTTTCCAACCTGAACGTGATGCCTTCCATTGTTTGGGAGTTCAATCCAAGCAACAGCCTGGGTGCAGTATTCCACTACACCAGCTACCGTGAGGACGGATCTCCTGAGAACGTCAACCACCTCAAGGACCAGAAAGGTTGGGAAATGGTGGCTCCTGGTTTCTTCAACGAAGGAGTTTTGGCATCATTCGCAGGTATCAACAGGCTTCGCAACTATAACGCCAACGCTCTTGGTGGAAGCCTCCAGTACAGTTTCAAGAACGATAAGCTCAAGGTGCTGCTTTCCGGAGACTATCTGTACAGGGTAGAGGACGTTCTCTGCAACTACACCAAGCCTCAGATGTCAGGTACCGTAAAGAAGACCGTATGGGGAGCAAATGCCGCAGTTCAGTACAACGCTACTGACAAAGACAGGGTATTCTTCCGCTACCGCTTCGACAACAACGACATGAGAGGCATCGAGTACTTCCAGACATACGACAACACATATGAGGTTCAGAGTTACATAACAGACGCCGAATTTGAACGCTCCAAGTTCCACAAGAGAACCCAGAAGTTCAACATTGACTATATGATGGCAGAAGGTGACTCCTACACTTGGAAGTTCGGCCTGAATGCAGTGAGCCTGAAGGACAACTTCACTTACTATGTGCCTGAAACCCACAAGCAGATCAACAACCTGTTTGTTGGTGCAGATGTTACCTACAACTGGGTTATTGATTCAAAGAACACCTTGAACATCAATGTTAACGGTGGCGTGAACAATAATTCCAAGGGCGTGTTTGACTACGGCGGAGTAAAGGAAGACAACAAGGCCTTTACAGACTTTGCCCTGATGGATTTCATCTACCAAAGTTCAGACTACACCAAGTGGGGATTCAACATTACCTACAACTTCTGCGGCATCAAGAACCTGTCTTCTGTATTCGTTTCATTCGGATACGAGAACATCAAGCCAAGCGGAGACAACACCTCTTGGGGAGCTGCAATCAAGAAGTTCCCGTTCTTGAGTCCTTATCACGGAGCAGACCAGGAGAAGAGTATCTTCGGACGCAGGAACCTGATTACCTTCAAGGTTGGACTGACCTTCTAGGAAAGCAAAATTGAATCTGAGGGCTGACCCCTGAGGCCGGCCCTCTTTTTTCTCTAAACTCAAAAAAAGGAACATAATGACAAAAAGACTGATGCTTATAGCGTTGCTGCTGATGTTTGTCTGCCTTGGCGCATCCGCCCAGAAATATGAAGGGCCGTCCGTTAATGGCAAGACATCGTTTGCAGTAATCATAGACAGCCATACTTTGGAAAAATGCGCTCCTCAGGTTGCCGAGTACAAGAAGACAATCGAAGGCGAGGGTCTTCCGACATTTATTGTATCCAGCAAATGGGAAAGCCCTGAGCAGGTAAAGGACGTGTTGAATAAACTCTATAGGGAGAATAATCTTGAAGGAGCGGTTTTCATCGGCGATGTGCCTGTGGCAATGATTATGAAGGCCCAGTATATGACTTCCGCCTACAAGATGGATGAGAGGAAATATCCTCTTGAAGTTGTGGCAGTGCCTTCTGACCGTTTCTACGACGACTTTGACCTGAAGTTCAACAAGATAGCCGACTCTACCAAGGGACTGCATCATTTCTATGAACTGGCTCCAGACAGCAATCCTTACATAGAGTGCGACATCTACTCTGCCAGGATTGTGGGCCAGGGCAGCAACGGCTGCGCCTGCAAGCAGATTGCGGCCTATTTGGAGAAAGCTGTAAGGGAGCACAAGGCAAACAACAAGTTCGACCAGTTTGTTTCTTACACAGGACACGGCTCCTACTCGAATTCCATTACGGCTTGGAGAAGCGAGCAGCAGATAGTCAACGAGCAATTCCCGGAAGTGTTCAAGAAAGAAGGCGAGGCCCGCTACCTGCGTTACAGTATGGAGGACTATATGAAGCCTTACGTGATCAAGGAACTCCGCCGTCCGGATGTGGACTTTATGGTGTTCCACGAGCACGGAGACTATTTCAGGATGTATCTTGCCGGTTATCCTGAAGACCGTGAGCCTCAGGAATATCTGCACGCCACTATCCGTTCTCTGGCTCGCCGCAGCGTAGACCGCGTTAAGGACAGGATTGAGAAACTCGGCCTGGATTCCACCTGGTATGCAGACTACAATACCCGCGAGGCCATTGTGGCAGATTCCCTGCTGGACCTCAAGACAGGCATTATCCTGGAGGAGATCAACGACATTGCCCCTAATCCTAGATTCGTGATCTTTGATGCCTGCTATAACGGAGACTTCCGTCATCCGGACTTTATTGCCGGCAAGTTCATAATGGCTAAAGGAAATTGTGTTGCAGCTTTTGCAAACAGCGTTAATGTGCTTCAGGACAAGAGCGCTTTCGACCTTCTCGGCCTTCTTGGAAACGGAGTAAGACTAGGTCTTTGGGCCCAGCACATCAACATCCTGGAAAGCCATCTTATCGGTGACCCTACATTCCACTTTGCTGCCGAAAGGACAAACGAGAATCTGAACGAAGTGCTCACCATAAAGGACAACGCCTATTGGGCCGGCCGTTTGGATGATCCTAATCCGGAACTTCAGAACATCGCTGAGATAAAGCTCTTTGAAGGCGATTATCCTGGAATTTCAGACATCCTTCTGAAAAAGCTCAAGGAGTCTCCTTACGCAGTTGTAAGGTACAACTCGCTGAGGCTTCTGGAGAAGCTCGGCGACAAGAATTACTGGGAGGCTCTCAAGCTTTCCGCCAAAGACAGCTTTGAGTTCATCCGCCGCATTGCCGTAACCCGTATGGGTCAGGTGGGTGCGGAGGAATTTCTGCCTTATCTGATAGAAGCTTATGTCAACGACATTCACGCTACCAGAGTGGTGTTTGACGCTACAGGCGCTCTTGTTTGCTTCGATCAGTCTGCGGCTGAAGACGCCATCAGCAATTTCTTCCAGGACCGCCCTTATTACAACGCCAGCAAAGACAGAAGCGCCCTGATGAAAATCGTATCTGAGAATCCTGGCAAGACTTCTATCGAAACCATCGTTGACAAAAACAAGAAATCTGCCTACAGGATTTCCTACATCCAGTTTATGAGGAACCGCCCTTATCACCAGAATCTTACGCAGGCTCTGAAGGTTATGGAAGATCCTGATGAAGACGTCCTGATCCGCACTATGATGGCCGAGGCTCTGGCTTGGTGGGAACTTTCTTACCGCAAGGGAGAGATTGTTGAATCTTGCAAGAAGCTTCTTGCAGACTCCAATACTCCGGCTGAAATGCGCCCGGCTTTGATAAGCGCTGTAACCCGTTTGACAATAAAGAAATAAGGAGGTGAATATGAAAAAGATATTTTTAGCAATTGTTTCAATTTGCCTCACTGTTTCCCTGATGGGGCAGAACATAAAGCTGGAAAAGCCTACCGTAAAGAAGGGCAACGCTTTTGTAATTGTGATAGACAATGCAACCTTCAACGCCTGCCAGAAACAGGTGTATGACTATCGCGATGCAACTCAGGCCGATGGGCTTTCAACTTACATTCTAAGAGGCGATTGGGAGAACCCGATGCAGCTTAGGAACGAGCTGAAGAAAGTCTACAAGAAGGCAAAGAATATGGAGGGTATTGTTCTAATTGGCGACATACCTGTTGCAATGGTGCGCAATGCCCAGCATATGACCACCGCCTTCAAGATGGACGAGGACAAGTTCGACCGCAACGAATCCAGCGTAGGAAGCGACCGTTTCTACGATGACCTCAACCTCGACTTCGAGTACATCGGGCAGGACAGCGTGGATACAGACTTCTTCTACTACAACCTGAAGACAGACTGCGCCCAGCACTTGAACCCGACCTACTACTCCGCCAGAATCAAGTATCCGGCAGAGCTCGGAGGAGACAAGTACGAGGCTATTGCAACCTTCCTTGAGAAGTGCGTTGAGGCTCACAAGCAGCAGAACACTCTGGACAACATCGTAACCTTTGCCGGCCACGGCTACAACTCAGACTGTATGATCACCTGGATGGACGAGAGCATAACCCTGGAGGAAAACTTCCAGTTCATAGGCAACTCATCCCGCAATCTCAAGCAGCTGAACTTCCGCCACGAGGACTATATGAAGTACCGCCTGTTTGACGAGCTTCAGAGGCCTGAGGTAGATGCAATCTTCTTCAACGAGCACGGCTCCATAGACAAGCAACACATCTCGGAAATCCCTGCAAAGGAAACCTTGGAGGATTATGCTGAGAAGTACCGCCACGGCTGGGGCTGGGATCCGGGTCCATACGACATTATGAGCAAGGAAACCGCCAAGAGGAAGAAAGCCGGAATGAGCGACGAGGAGGTTACCGAGTACGCCAAGAGACTTCAGGACACTCTCTGCAAAGACTTCCACGTAACTCCTAAGTTCTTTGAGGAGTGGTGGAGAATACAGAAGCTGACTCCAGAAGAAAGGAAGGCCGCAAACGAGAAGGCCAAGGAGGAAAGAAGGCTTATCATCATCGATCTGCAAGACCTGAAGGGCTTCAACCCTCAGCCTTACTTTGTGATGTTCAATGCCTGCTACAACGGATCTTTCCACCGCAAGGGCAACATCAGCGGCTACTACATCTTCGGCCCGGGAAGAACCGTGGTTTGCCAGGGCAACACCGTTAACGTGCTTCAGGACAAGTGGACCTACGAGTGTGTAGGCATCATTTCCCTGGGAGCCAGAATCGGCGAATACAACCGCCTTGTTCCGACTCTGGAGGGCCATCTTATCGGCGACCCTACATTCAAGTTCCAGAGCGGAGCGGACATTGACTTTGCCGGAGAGATTGCAGCTCACCGCAAGGACGCAGCCTACTGGAGAGCCAACCTCGACTCCCCATATCCTGCAGTTCAGAACGTGGCTCTCCGCATGCTCAGAGACCTGAACCAGATTTCTTCTACAGAGATTCTGGAGAAGATGAAAGACTCCAAGTTCGGTACCGTAAGAATGGAGTGCCTGACTCTTCTCTCCCGTATGGACAACGACACCTTTGTTGAGGCTCTCAAGCTCGGCCTGAAAGACCGCTATGAAGTTGTAAGGCGCCGTGCCGCAGATCTTTGCGGAAGAAACGGAGACCCTAGAGTCTTTGAAACTATGCTGGATGTTTTCGTAAACTATCCAGAGGCAAAGAGAGTCAACTACAACATCTCAACCAACTTCCTAAACATAAAGCATCAGGCTCTTAGGGAAGCGTTCGAGAATGTTAAGCCAACCATGACATACCTCAATAATGACGAGGTTGTCAAGGAGGTTGAAACCGCCATAAACAAGAACGAGAAGAGATACAATAAGACAGTTGAGTCTATTCTCAACAAGAACGGCAAGGACAAGGAAAGAATTTCTGACATCCGCATGACCAGAAACTATAACCTCCACGAGGCTATTCCTGAGTTCCTGGCTCTTGTCGCCGACAAAGATAACTCTCTGGAAATCCGCCTGAATATGGCTGAGGCCCTTGGCTGGTACATCTACTCTTACAGAAAACAGGAGGTGATTGACGGCTGCCAGAAGATTCTTGCCGAGAATTCAGATCTCGAGCCTGAACTCAAGGCGGAGATTGAACAGACCATCAACCGCCTGAAGTAAGACGGGGTTATGGCGTTTCGTAACACACTGATTTTCAATACTATGCTGAAAGCGCCCTCTGAAATCAAGAGGGTGCTTTTTGTATGTCGTTGAAAATAAAAAAGTTGTAAGAGACCATAGCCTGATAAAAAAACCTATATTTGTAAAAACGTTGAATATGAAACACCCTTCTTTTTTCATGCTGTCGGTTGTCCTGCTGCTGGCGGCAACACATCTTCCTGCGCAGAGCGTATCAGTTGAAGAACCGGTCTCTGACAACGGGGTCAAGTTTGCCATAGTAATAGACAGCAAGACTTTTTCCAAGGTCAAGAACAATGTATTTGAGTATCGCGATGCCCTTTCAAAAGACGGGCTTGACGCATACATCATAAGTGGAGAATGGGAGAACCCCGACCAGGTAAGGGAGGAAATCAGGAGGGTCTACCTGAAAAACCAGAAGAACTTTGAGGGAATCGTGCTTGTGGGCGACATTCCGGTTGTCATGATAAGGAACGCCCAGAACATGACCAGAAGGTTCAAGATGAATGAGAACCTGTTTGAAAAAGGCCGTTCTTCAGTGCCTTCAGACAGGTTTTACGACGACCTGGGCCTTGAGTTCGAGTTTATCTCAAAGTCAAAGCGCGTAAACGGAGCTGACGGCAGGGAGCTCTTCTTCTACGACCTGAAACCTGAAAGCAGGCAATATCTGGCCCCCGATTTCTACAGCGGAAGGATAATGTATCCCGCAGGAATCGGAGGAGACAAGTACAAGGCCATCGGCGATTTTCTTGCCAGGGCCGCTGCCGCTCATCTGAACCCACCTAAGATGAAGGATATGCTTCTTAGCAGAGGAGCCCTTAGCGAGGGAGAAGATCCACAGGCACGCTCCGGTGTGGTTGAAATGCTTCGAGACCAGATACCTTTCCTGGAATATCCTTCAAGGCTCCTAGCAATCGATTTTTCCAAGGACTATGATCCGGTTACGGATAATCTGCTTCGAGCGTTGAAAAGTAACCGCTTCAGTATTTTCTATTACAGAGGGCACGGGACCTATGGAGAAATGCAACCCGGTTTTTTGGGGAAGGGAGACATTACTGAAGACAGGATCCGCACTCTTCCTGTACAGATGAATTATATAATTCTGAATTCGTGTTTTAACGGAGCCCTTCATCGGGGAAAAGATATAGCGGGAGCGTTTCTTTTTTCCAAAGGAAATGTCCTTGCTGTTCAGGCAGTGAGCATAAACAGTTGGCAGGATGAGTGGATGAGCCGTTATATGGGAATCATTTACGGAGGAGCCCGGGTGGGGGAATATCACAGGTTGGCACCACTGCTTGAGAGAAACATCATCGGCGACCCTACTTTCCATTTTGCCTCCTGCTATGATTATGACCTCAAAGACCAGACTGTCCTTAAAGCAGAGGATGAGCAGTACTGGACGGCCTGCCTTGAAAGGGGATTTCCGCCACAGGCAGAAGGCAGCCGGAACAACTCTCTTTCCTGCGTTGCCATAAACCGTCTGCAGGCCATGGGCAAGCTCTCCTCTTCCGAAATTGTCCAAAGGAGCCTGAAGACAATTTCTCCGAGCGTCAGTCTTGAGTATATAATGCAGGTGTATGGAATGTTCGGCAAGGGATACAGTCCTGAAGTTTCAGAAGATCTGGTCAAGATGTTCAGATACGGACTGGGGAGCAATGCGGAGTTTGTTGTCCGCCAGACTGCTGTCATAGAACTGTTTTATTCCGATCCGGTACTTTGCCAGGCGTTGATAGAGTCAATGAATTCCAGCATCAGACTAAGACGGAATAGATGCAAGGGGTTCACGGAAGAAGCTTTGGGCATGATGCCGCCTGAGATTGTAGACAGTATTCTGGCAACTTCCCCGACAAGACAAAATGCAAAACTCTGCTCCGAAGTCAAGAAGGCTGTGGAAGCCGGGCAGAAACACAAACGGACAGAGCTGATGATCCTGACAGACACCCACACGGAAACCGCCAGAAGAGTCCTTCACGCCATAGCCGTAAAGAACTGGCCTTATCCGGACCAGATACCGCTTTATCTTCAAATGATAGACAATAAGTCCCTGAACACGGAACTCCGGCTGCATCTGGCCGACGGGCTAGGGTATTTCGATTACTCCTACAAGAAAGGGGAGGTAATTGACGGAGTGAGGAAACTGCTTGAAGACGAGACTGTTGAAGCTACCATGAGGAACTCGATGAATACGAAAAGCTCTCTCCGCGATATGCTCAAAAAGACCCTCAGCCGCCTTGAGAACTAGAACGGACAGCCGTCTCCATCCTCGCGGGGCGTGCCTACTTGCTGTATTGCCATTTCTTTGGTGTGAAGTACCATGGCTTCTGCCAGTCGTAGGAGGCGCGTTTGAACGGCACTTTTTCATTGCTGACCACAAGGAACAGGACCGGATCTTCCAGAACATCCCGCAAGTCGTGTTCATAGCCGTTGATCTTTATGGTGCGATAAATAAGCCTTATTCCGTGGCTGTAGTCTGAATAGAAATTTCCGTGGCGGATAAACAGCGGCTGCTGAGGATGGCCGTCCGGATGGAACCACCCGTAGATTGCCACGTGGCGGTAATATTCCGGCTCATTTTCAAGTCTTGTGGTTAAAACTACATCTTTCTTCAACCCGGAGACAAACTGCCCGAATTTGAGCCCTTTTGCCCTCATCAGGGCATTGATGGCATTGTTGCTGTCTTCAAAGCAAAGAGGCTTCATGTTCCTGTCTTCAACTGGGCGGAACGGGAATATCTCAATCCGGCCTTCAGACACTTCATCAATCCTGTCAGAAAGGAAGGTTGTAGGCAGACTGCAGTACAGGCTGTCTGCCACCCTCTGAGCAGCCAGAGGCCCCATCGGCATCCTGACAAAATCTTCATCGTTTCCCACCGCCAGATAATCGGGGAGCACCCACATCTCCACCTTATATTTTTGATATCTCTTTTCAGACGGCTTTAAGTCTTTCTTTAACCTGGAAACCGGCAGGGAAATGGTATATGTAATCTTGCGGAACTTCTTCAGAGCTGAAGGCACGTTGCCGGCCAGAATCTGGGCAACGGTCTGTTCCTCCATATCCCAGAAGCCCATATCCTGGACTTTCTGAATGAACTCGTGTCCGGTCAGGGCAACGCTTTCATCGTTATGAGTCTGGAACCACGGCACTTCCATATACCCCGCCCTCTTGTCAATCTTCGCCTTCTTCTGTGCGGAAAGGCCTTGCGGCAAAAGCGCCAGGCCCGCTACGGCAACCGCCAACAATAAATTTTTCATATCATATCAGTTCAATACTATTAACAAAGATAATGTTTTGAACAGATTCCGTAAACTCCTTCAACACCGGGCCTGTCTCTCAAAAAACATTATCATTTTATGATTATCAAAAAGCGATAATCATTTTATGATAATTATTTTTTAGTAACAAGAATTTTTTATACTTTTGCAAAAACGGAAAAATATGAGAAATCCTTTTGTGACAAATGGTTATGCCGGAAAACAATACTTTTGCGACCGCAAGGAAGAAACCGAGATAATGCAGAACTTGTTGCTCAACGAGAATAACATTGCTCTTATTTCTCCCCGCAGGCTCGGCAAAACAGACCTGATTTACCATGTTTTTGACAACAAGGAAATAAAGAAAAACTATCACTGTTTTGTCGTTGACATTTATGCAACCAAGAATCTCAGCGACTTTGTGAATCTGCTGGGGAAGGCTGTAGTGGATGAACTTAGGCCAAAGGGAAAGCCTGTCTGGAAAAAGTTTTTGGACATTCTTTCATCGCTGAGATCCGAGATAACATTTGACAACAACGGAAATCCGGTTTGGGGTGTAGGTCTTGGAACCCTGGAGAATCCGTCAATAACTCTTGACGAGATTTTTGAATACTTCAACAAGGCAGACAAGCCTTGCCTTGTGGCTATAGATGAATTCCAGCAAATCACAAAATACTCAGACCAGACTATAGAAGCAACCCTAAGGACATACGTCCAGCAGTGCACAAACGCTCATTTCATCTTTTCCGGCTCACAGAGGCATCTTATGAACGGAATCTTCACATCTCCGTCCAGACCGTTCTACCAGTCGGTGACAATTATCAATCTTCATCCCCTTGACCTGAAAGTCTATACAGATTTTGCGGCAAAGAAATTTGAAGAGAACGGAAAACACCTGGAAAGGAACGTTGTTTCAGATATTTATGAGAGGTTTTCAGGTGTCACCAGCTATATGCACCGGATCTTGAACATACTGTTTTCCAGAACTGAAAACGGTGGAACCTGTACCGTTTCAATGGTTGACGAAGCCATTGAGTTCATTATGAAATTGTCTTCAGACACATACGAGGCCTTGCTGTATCAAATGCCGGATAAACAAGAAGATGTATTCTTGGCTATTGCCAGGGACGGAAGTGCAAAGGAAGTTACGGGAATCCGATTCTTGAAAAGGCATAAACTCCCTTCAGCAAGCAGTGTTTCCTCAGCCATAAAAGGTCTTCTGGACAGAGATTTCATAACATACGAAAAGGGCGCGTATTCTCCTTATGACAAATTCTTTGCACTTTGGCTAAAGTACAAGGGCATTATTTAAGGGAGACCAGGTATTTTTCCTTTATCTCGATGGGGTGATATTCAAGTTTTGCCTTGCGTAGGTTCTCGTCTCCGGAGTCGTCTTCGCGGTTTACCAGGGTGAAGGCGGGCGTTCCGTCCGGAATGTTTTCTCTCTCCCGCAGGATCTTGTCCATATAGCCGAGGAATTCCTGGCTCATGGCCTGGTATGCTCCGCGATATTCCGTGAGGGCTTTTTCTATGTGCACCAGCAGGGTGTCGGAACTTGCCCTTTCTCCGATCGTGAAAGCCACAACCCGGCCTTTTGCTGGGATATCCATATCGGACCTCTCGGCTGGAGTCTCCATCTCAGATCCTTCTGAAGGGAAAACGCGCAGGAGTCCGCCGTCGAGACCCAGGGCTCTGTAGTTGTTGAGGGCAATCCTTACGGCGCAGAACTCGCTGGATTTCCAGAAGTTTTCATCGCACCCATTTCTCTTGCACCATTCGTCGTTCATTGCAAGGCATTCGGCAATATTGCTTTTTGAAATAGGCTCAAAGGTCCAGTTGTTGTTTCTGCGGAAGCCGTTTGCAAAGTTTCTTTTGCTCTGATATTTTTTGCCCTTTAAGGTTCTCAGCGATTCTGCATCGTAGATGTAGTCCGCTCCCATGCGGAATTGTTCGGCGGTGTATCTTCCGCTGAAATGCTTTTCCAGAAACTCCAGATGTTGCGGCAGCACGCCGTAGAAAACCATCTGGCCCTCATCGCTGAGGAGAGAGTTTATAAGGTCGGCAATTTGAGAGTCTTCAGCTTTTCCGGCGGGGAAGAGATAACTCCTCCGTCCGTCCATATTGTACTGAATCAGTACAAGGTCTTCGGCTCTTGCAACCTTGCTCTTGAAGGTGTTTCTCCACAGGAACTGGTAGGTGAAGTTGTAGTCTTCCGAGTTGTAATCGGTGAAAGCAAAGAGCTCCCTGATCCAGGACGAATCAGAGAGTTCTATGTCTTTGAATGCAAGCGGAGTCATCGTGGAAAACTATTTGATATTCAGCCACTCCTTCAAGGTCTTGATGGCCTCGTCTCTCATTTGAGGAGGGAGGTTGGAGATCCTGGCCCTGTGGCTTCCGCCCGGAGCGATGAAGAACTTGATGTTGTCGTGACCCGGATTGAGCGGCCTTACGGAAGACCAAGGGTCCCATTCTCCGTAAATGAACATCATCTTGTTGTCTGTGGTGGCCACGAAGTTTGTCAGATTCTTGTAGAGAGTCTTGTCGAACTTGAACTTCTTTCCGCCAGGCAGGAAGATCTTTCTCAGATAGCCCTTGGAGGACTTGATCTTCAGAAGTTTCTTGTACGGCTTGGTGTCGTAACCGTAATAGCCGAGTTCCTTTGCCGCCTGCACAAAGAACGGGGCGTTGTCGTCCCAGCTCTGGAAGTAGTCCGGCCCAACGGCATCTACAAAGTACTTGAACAGCACGTCGTCAGATTCCGTAACGGCAGGTATTGTGGAAGTCTTTCTTCCCCACTGCCAGAACGCAAACGGGAACTCCAGCACACAGTAGTCCAGAACTTCAGGAATGGAGATGTTGTAAGTGATCTTGCTTTTCTCGCTCCACTCGGCAAGTTTCTTCTCCATAACGTCTCTTCTCTTTAGAATCTCGTTCTGGAAGTTGAAGATGATAGCCCTGTCTTCCGCGGTTCCGGTGGAATCTCTGAGGAAAGGCTCGTGCCTTCCGTCTTCCTGGGCCCTGGCAACAGGTCCAACATAAGGAACGGACACGTCCACGTCCTTAGGGTAGAACATTGTGTAGCACATGCAGTTCTGTCCGCCCTTGCTGATGCCAGTTGCAATCCATTTGCCGTAGAAGATATGGCTGAGCGCTTTCCTTACCTCGTGCAAGTCTGCGGCTTCCTGCTCAGCGGTCATATAGTCCCAGTTAAGCTTGTCCCAGGTAATGGTGGAATCGTCCTGCATAAACGGCACGCTTTCGTTGAAATACCTGTGCTCCACCAGCACAAAGTTGCACTGCAGCAGGTAAGCCACCTCTTCGTCATATCTCGGGTTAGCCCCGTACTTGGCGGTATATCCTTCGGTGATGATCACGGTAGGGGCCTTGAAGTTTGCAAAGCCCACTATCACCCTCTGCTTGAACAGTCCCTTCTCGGGATGCTTGTGGTCTATCGGCTGGGTGATGAACATCTTGTATTTAGCCTTCAGATGG
>JAEEQS010000012.1 GCA_016285455.1 Bacteroidales bacterium | reverse complement strand
TATCGTAGATGATGGTCATAACCAGACCTTTCTTTGCAGCTTCATTCTTTCTGTGCTCCAAGATTGATGATACTCCAAAAGTAAGGATAATCGATATGGTAGTTGCCAAAAGCGAAAGCAAAAACTGTTTTAAGGCAGGTCTATTTTTCATAGATGCAAAATTAAAAGTTATAATCGATGTGGCAATTGCCACGAGCGAAATCCCAAACTGTTTAATACCGGAATTTTTCATAGCTGCAAAGTTAAAACTTATTTGATGTTTCCGTTATCGTCTATCAGAAGAACCGTCAGGTCGGCATCCTTTGAAAGAGGAGCGCAGGCCGTTTTGCATCGCGATTTAACCTCATTTGCAAAGTCTTGCAGAAGATTCTCAGGAATGATATCCCAAAGCTCTCTTGCAAGGGTAATGCTGTAGGCCTGGTCTGAAATTTCCTTTGGGCAATTGACGGATTTAAGCATCTCAGCGATGAAATCCCTGTCCATAGTAACATTGCTGGAGTGGGTATCCAGGTTACCGGCCGCCAGCTTTACGGCCTTGCCAAGCATTATTCCAAGTGTTATCTGCTTGAAACCCAGATTGTATGCAATGCTTATGGCATCCCCTATCTTGTTGCCGTACTGTACAAAGCACTGCGGCGGGAGATCTTTGTAGAAGTCTTTGAGGAACTTTTCGCTCTTGGCTCCGGAATTTATGACTACACTGCTGCTGCCGCTTGCCCAGGCCACCTCCATGCATTTGCGGATAGAGTTTATGAAGCTCTCCTCCGAAAAAGGCTTGATAATACCGCTAACCCCTATTATGCTTATTCCGCCTTCGATT
This sequence comes from Bacteroidales bacterium, assembly GCA_016285455.1. GTDB lineage: Bacteria > Bacteroidota > Bacteroidia > Bacteroidales > UBA932 > Egerieousia. Next base: position 55,957 of record JAEEQS010000012.1, on the reverse strand, counting down.
CCAAGCCTCGGGTTGAAAGTCCGGTGAGCAATCTCCTCTCCTCCAGGGACGGAAATGACTACCCTGAAACCCTGGCCAGGATATCTTTTACTCAGATTGTCCTTGATCATCTGCCTCGGAGCCTTGTTGATAGCAGCCTGCCCAGGCTGGCAGTCAAAGCCCGGAAGAGTTATCCTTCCCACGCCTTCTCCGCCATCTATTTCTATGTCAGAAGATTGCAAGAGGGAAACCTCTGTATGAATCTCCATCTTGTCAGTTACATCAGGGTCATCTCCGCTGTCTTTGACTACGTATGCCCGTCCCTTATCTATAACGGTGGTTTCAACCGGAATGGTTTCCCCGTCGGGGAGCAGGAGATTCACAGTTTCAGGAGATTTGCCTTCAATCAGGCTCTGGGCAGCAGCAAGAGTGGCAGCCGTGGCGCAGCTTCCGGTAGTAAGGCCGCTGTGAAGAGGATAGAACTCAGGCAGCAGCTTTTCAACCATACGCCTCATTCCGTATGGCCCGTTAACAGTTATGAAACTGTCAGGCAGGGCAGGACGCTTAATGGCGAATATCTTTACGCCTTTAGCCAGAGCCGCCTCGGCCTTATTTTCGTAACCACCTGATATTCCGCTTTCTTTAAGAAGAATGGCATCGGGATTAATTCTGGTTATTTCCTCGGTTTCATCCTCTCCCTGATGGTAGAAGCAAAGATGGTCCGGATCTGTGCCGTACTTGCCGGCAAGATCTCTGGAAGTTTCCCTGTCAAGGATACGATGAAAGATTTCCGTACCGCTTTCCTCCAAGGCCTTCAGTTTTGGGATGGACTGTACTCCGGCAGTAGAAAGAAGGCGATTTGTGCCTTTCATCTTTTCCACCGCATCGTTGAAATCATTGCACCAGATGATGCGGCCGTCCCTTTCAGGATAAATGCGTTCGAACCGTATTACAGGAATTCCCAACTTGGAAATATTGGAATGAAGTTCACTTGCAAAAGGATGGGCGGCATCAATTATAAGCCTGATCTGATGGGAGTTGCAGAACTCAGCCATCTGCTCCTCATCCATAGCCCCGCTAATGGCAACTCCGTGATGAAGATTCAGCTGCTGCTCCCCGCCCCTGGTTGAATACCAGAACCGGGAACCGGATTCTTCCAGCTCCTTTGCAGCCATACGGCCCTCTGTCGTTCCGCCGAAAACGAGAATCATCCTCTGGCCTTTCTGAAAAGATGAGTGAAGTTCTTGGAATAGAGTTCCGACAAGCCCTGCCGGTTGTCTATGGCATCTCCTACTACCAGCATCGTGGTAAGAGTCAGATGGTTGTCTTTTACAATCTTCGCCAGGTCTTTCAATACTCCGCGATAAATTTTCTGGTCCGGCCAGGTCAGGTGGTAACAAGCCGCAACAGGCGTATTTTCAGGATATTCCATAAGGAGTTCCTTCTGCACGTCATCCACTATGGCGGCGGAGAGGAAGATGCACATTGTGCTGTTGCTCTTTGCCAGAAGATGGAGTTTCTCCTTCTCAGGCATAGGAGTTCTGCCTTCTCCCCTTGTCAGGATTATGGTCTGGCATCTTTCCGGAATGGTGAACTGGCTCCTGAGCTCTGCGGCAGCGGCCAGGAACGAAGATATGCCAGGAGTTATATGATAACTCATATTGTACTCATCAAAGAAAGCCATCTGCTCCTGGATTGCCCCGAAGATGCAAGGGTCTCCGGTATGGAGCCGCACGATGAACTTGCCCTGATCGTAGAACTTTTTCATAAGCTCGCACTGCTGCTCCAGATCCATATCGGCAGAAGAAACCACAGTGGCACCTGGTTTTGCGCAAGATGTAAGTTCCTTTGGCACAAGGCTTCCGGCATAAAGAATCAGGTCCGCTTTCTGGAGCATCTTCCTGCCTCTGACGCTAACAAGATCAGGATCTCCCGGCCCAGCTCCCACAATCTCTATATGCGGATGAGGAATGAAATCCCAGTCAACGGCAGCGGCAACGGTCCAGTTTTCACCCTTCTGCTTTGGAAGCAGCAGGTCTGGATTGTTTGAAGACAGAATCGCCGAGGCCTCGGAAACGGATGGAGTTCCCACGCATTTCTCCACAACCTCGCTTGGAGTAGGAACGGCAACAGATGAAAGGCTTTCGGCAGAATAGAACTTGGTCTTGAATTCTTTCTCCAGAGCCTTCATCACCGGCTCATCTTTCTTGATATCCGCAGATGATATGATTGCAATGGCTTCTTTGCATATTCCGTTACTGCTTAGGCAGTTGAAGATTTCATCAATCACCTTTTCCACAGGATTAGCCTGACGGGCCAAGCCTATTCCAATATGAACGCACCTTGGCACCCATTGGATATTAGGGATATTGAGTTTCCTTCTTCTCGGCGATACGGAAAGCAAAAGGCTGAACTGTGAAAGATCTATATCGCTGAACTTCTTGTAAACAGTTACATTGCCTGCCATGTTTTCTTCCAGCCACCGGGTACCCTCATCTTCCGCTTCCAGAAGAAGAGCCGTAGGCTTTCCTTCAGCATAGAGGAATATCTGGCGGTTAAGGTCATCTGACTCCTCTCTCCAGCCAAAGCGTTTTGCCAGAAGATCCAGAGGCCAGAGTCCGCTTCCGTCTGTCTGCGTGGTGATTACGGGATGCGCTCCCAATTCCAGAGCAAGCTTAGAGGTTATCTCATTTGCTCCTCCAACGTGGCCCGAGAGCACGGAAACCACTTCTTTGCCCAGGCTGTCCACGCAAAGCACCGCAGGATCTATATGCTTGTCTTTCAGCAGCGGAGCAATCGTCCTTACGCAAATCCCTACAGCCCCCACAAACACAAAGCAGTCCGTATTGTTCCACAAAGTGAGAATCTGCGTCCTGCGGACTATTTCTCCGCCAAGGAGGGCGGCAATCTTTTCCGCCGTGCCCCTTCCCTGTTCAGATATCAAAACAACCGCCGTTTTCATTTTACTGCCTTCAGTATATCTATTGGATTATTGTTGTCTAGTTCTATGTGCATAGGCTCTTCCAGCTTCATTCCCAGGGCTTTTGCAGTTTGGATGAATGATTCCCCGCTTTCTTGGGTTACACTGGATGTTACGCTGTTGAAGACTATGCAGCCGCCTTTTGCAAGGTGGGCGTAGACATTCTGCATTATCTCTGCCAGATGGCCGCCGTGACCTCCTATGAAAGTGGCATCGCAGAGTTCATATTCTGTCAGGTCTTCCTTGAGGAAGTCTCCTATTCTATATTCAATTCCAGGGGCGGAGAATTTTCTTGAGTTGCTTTCCATCAGGTCTTTGCCTTCCGGACGGATTTCAAAAGCCTTGATGTCCAGATGCGGGAACTGGAGCCGGGCCTCGATGCTCACGCTGCCGGTGCAGAAGCCTATATCCCAGAAAGTCTTCTTGCCGTAAAGATCCAGCCTCTGGAGAGTCAGGAGTCTTATCGGCATCTTGGTTATCATCCTGGATCTTCCATCCAAAAGGTTAAACTCACTTTCCGGAATGCCGAAACGCCTCTTTGGAGCATTATCTTCTAGGTTGAGGACCAGGCAGTTCGGCTGGCTGAAAGATGTTTTTGAGGCCTCATTAATGCTCAGCGATTGCAGCCTTTCCTCTTCAGGATTTCCCAGGCGCTCGCCGATATGCATATTGTAGAAAGTGAATCCGTAATCCAGCATCCTGCGGGCAATCTCGTCCGGAGTTTTCTGGCGGTCGGTCAAAACGCCTATCTTTCCGCGATGCTCTATAAGGGCATTGTCAAACTCCTTCCACGGCCTCCCTGTCAAGGACACAATGTGCATATCGTGATAAGGAATTTGAGCCTTATGGCAAAGCATCTGGAGGGAGTTAAAGTAAGGGAAGACCTTCATATCCACCTCTGGCATAACCCTTTGCAGAGTAGAAGCAAAGCCGAAGAAAAGCGGATCGCCGGAAGCGAATACTACAATGTGAGAGTCTATGTCGCGATACTTCTGATAAACATCTTCCAGTGGAACTGTGATGTCTATCCATTGATGCTTTGGCGGAAGAAGATTTTCAACTATCTGGTGGTGGCGCTTTCCGCCGGAAAAATATTCTGAATGAGATATTATGTCAATCACCTCCCGAGGGAAAAACGGATGGGGATTGTCAGACATTCCTATTATGGTAAAACTCAGTGCCATAGCCTAAAGGTCTCTTCCGGGATTCAGGTTCTTTGCATCGTCAAAAGTAAGAATTGCATTGCAAAGGGTTGCGGCAAGGTTGCTTCCGCCTTTTCTGCCCTTGACTATTATCTTTGGTATATCCTTGAACGGCAGCAGCATATGCTTGGATTCCTGCACGTGTACAAAGCCAACAGGAGCGGCAACAATTCCTGCAGGATGAGCCTTGCCCTGGCGTATAAGGCTGCAAAGCTCCATTAGAGCAGTAGGAGCGTTCCCGAATGCAAACAGAGCGTCCGGATGCTCTTCCACTGCAAGGCGAATTCCGGCCTGTGTTCTGGTAATCTTCTCTTTCTCAGCCATATCAGCTACTCTTGGGTCCATAAGATAGCATTTAGCCTCTATACCCAGGCGGGTAAGAGCTCCCTTTCGGATGCCGGTTGCAGCCATAGTCACATCGGTGACAATGGTCTTTATCTGGCCTGAAGAGACTTTCTCATACATTCTCTCTACTGCATTGTCATCTGTGTAGAGAATCTTCTCCATCTCAAAGTCCGCCGTGGTGTGAATGGCGTGAAGCAGAACCCATTTGTGGCCGAGAGGATAATCCTTGTTCTTGAGTTCAGAGTCTATAGTACGGAAACTCTCGTGCATTATATCCTGCCCTATCTTGCGGCCGGTATCTTTGTTTTCTGAGTAATAGCCCCTTGGCGTTATCATCGCAGAGCCGTCTATAAAGGTCTGGGAATTGCCTATCAGAAGCACGGTAAACATATCCACATCCTCATAATTCAAATCGGAAAGCGTTGTTATCCAGACCTTTTGATCATCTCTTCCAGCCTGGCGAACGCATCCAACCGGAGTCTGGGGACTTCTCCCCTCTTCCAGGAAGATCTCAACAAGGCGGTACAGCTGCCAGTATCTTCCGTTGCTCTTGGGGTTGTAAACCGCAGTTATAAAATCCGCCTGGGCCGCTGCACGTATCCTTTTCTCGATTAGCAGCCACGGAGTCATCAAATCAGACAGAGAAATAAGGCAAAGGTCGTGTCCGATCGGGGCGCCGAGCAGGCTGGCGGCTTTCTGGAAGGCGCTAATGCCTGGAAGCGTTACAATCTCTATATCTTCCTTCATTTCGCTCTTCATCTGGTACATCAGCGGAGCCATTCCATAAATGCCTGAATCTCCGCTGGATATGACGCATACGGTTTTACCCTGTCTGGCTAATTCAATAGCCTGCACGGCTCTGCCTCTCTCCTGCCTCATTCCAGAATCTATGCACTCTGCACCTGGTTTGAGGTATCTTTCGATGAAGCGGAAATAATACTTGTATCCAACAACCACATCGGCCTCCCGAACAGCCTGAATAACGGCTGAAGTAATATCCCTGTCAGAGCCGGGTCCAATGCCCGCAACTATTATCTTTCCCATAATATTTATTTAGTTAAAGGATATTCTGAGGCCGGCAACAATCATTCGGCCAGGATTATAGAGAGCATATTTCCTTAGGCTTGAGTCCGGACGCCTGTCCACCCTGTTAAAGATGTTGTCTATCCCAAGGCTAGGCTCAAGGCGCAGCTTGTCTGAAATCCTGATGGTATGAGTTGTGTTCAGGTTCCAGACACCGTAGCCAGGAGCATTCTCGTAACTTGGATAGTAGGTCTTGCTCTGAAGCCTGGCTGAAAGCCTGAGGTTAAGGGCGTAGATTCCCCACTGGTGGTGGAAGTTGGAGGAAAAGGTCAGAGTGTTCAGCACGGAACGCTCCATCTTTGACCACACATCACCGCTCTTTGTCTTGGCGTGATTCCAAGTATAGTTAAGGCCAAAGTCTATATCTCTGGTAACAAGTGCGTTGACATTCAATGAAAAACCCTGTACCCTACCCTTGTCGGAATTGGTGTAGAGGGCATACTGTTCAAGCTTTGCAGCCTGCTCTGCTGTCATTTCAGGGAACATCTTCATAAACTCAGCCCTCTTTGCGTCATCTACCTTTATGTTCTTCTTGATAATCATCTTGTCCACATAGTTCAGGAAGCCTGTCGCTGAGACAGTCAAGAAAGACACATTGTACTCCGCATTGGCTGAGAAATAGTCTGAAGTCTCAGGCTTGAGGTCTGTGGAGCCGATGGAAATCTGGGCTTTGCCGCGGTATACACTGAAATAATTGTAGTGCAATTCGTCCAGGCCAGGAGTCCTGAAACCGCGGCTGTAGGTAAGCCTAAAGTTGAAGTCTCCCGGAGAAAACATCAGAGCGGCCTTAGGCGAGAAGTTGGTACCAAAATCCTTGTGGGCTGTAAGCCTTGCTCCGGCCGTCAGGTTAAGACCCTTTACTATCTGCATCTCGTGCTGGAGATAACCCGCAAAGGTGTAGGCGCTATTGTCTATGTTTCCGCTGGTGGAAACAAGCTTGTCGTTTCTCCAGTCCAGCCCTGCAATGGACGTGCTGTTTGGCATAAAGTGCATAATTGCCTGGAGGTTGGCGGAAACCGCACCCTGCTTCTTGGAACGAACGTAATCCCCTTTCTCGTAAGTTTTTCCGTCTACCTGGTACTCTTTTCCGTAGCGGTAACGGTCTGCGTCAAAATTGAACTGGAGAGAGTTGCTCTTGTCTATCTTATAAATGCCGCCGAACGCGAATCTGGCTCCGCGATAGCGCATCTCATAGTCTGTTCCGCCGCTTATGTCTTCACGCGTTCTCGGGCGTGAAGTAATTTTCTGATAATAGTCTCCCCCTATGTTGAGGGCGAGATTTTTGGTTGGCTTGTAGGAGAACTTCTGACCTGCCGTATAAGACCGGTAGCCGGTAAACAGAGGGGCTATAGTCTTCTCAAGAACAGTCTCTTCTCCCTTTTTCACCTCTTCGTAATCGCTGTTGGAATAGCTGTCTGCCCTGTTGTGGGAAAGAGAAGTTGAAGAAGTGAAACCGTCGGCGCCTATGTTAAGGTTCACCGACTGGCTGAATCTACCCTTTCCGCTTGCGGAGGTTATACTGCGGGCGCTAATCTGGTTGTCTGCAGGCTGCTCTGTGATAATGTTGATAACGCCGCCTATGGCATCTGAGCCGTAAAGAGAAGAAGCGGCGCCATCCAGAACTTCAATTCTCTTGACTCTGGAAAGGTCTATCTGGTCCAGGTCCACATTTCCGGACATATCGCCGATGACTTTTCTTCCGTTAACGAGTATAAGCGCGTATTTGTTTCCCAGACCATTGAGCCGTAGGAAGTTGCCCATAGAAGAAGGAGTGGTCTGGATCTGGGGAAGCATCCTCATCAAGGCGTCCTGAAGATTGGTGATGCCCTGTTCCCTGATTTCAAGAGCAGACATAACCCTTACCGGAGAGGCGGTTTTCTTCAGCCTTTGGTGATGGCCGCTTCCGGTTACAACTATTGGATTAAGATTTTGCCTTGAAGAAGTGTCAGAACTAGTGTGTATTTGGGCATAAACATCAGATGCAAAGAATGTTATGCCTAAAGCAAATAAAAAAGAAAAAAATCTCCCGCTCATAAAAAATCTTAAAAAACGATAAATCATCTAATTAAAATGTCAGCCTATACTGACCGATAACCCCACAAAACAAAAATAATTAAAAAAGACGCAGAGACTGCCTTTGCAGGCAAATCTCTGCGTTTTAAATCTCCGATTTACTCCGGATCCTTTGAATGGTAGTAGTCCAGAGGCTCGCCGCTGATGGCTGCCTTGGTGTGATTCATCCAGATCTGGCGTACGGTAGGGAGTTCAAGCAAACCCTTTACAATCTGGGTGTTATTGTTGCAGGTGTAACCCTGAGCTGCAAAGTAACACTTCCAGCTTGTATCCTCAACTTCGCCTTCCTCATTAGGTGCGCCGTTCTCGTTGTCGTCACCGGCCATATCGTTATGTGCGTGATCACCGGCTATAGACATCAGAGGATGGCAGAAAACGGTACCGGAAGTGATGCCGGCATCCTTCATTCTTGCAAGAACGTTGGTCTTGAAGTTATCCATCATATCTACAGTTCCAACAAAGTAGTTAGGGCTGTAGGTCTGGAGGGCGGTTTCAAGCTGAGTGTAACGAATATTAGCCTTGTAGGTGTCATATGAGTCTGGATTACCGTGGCCCATGAAAGCAACTACTGAGCTGGCTGCCTTATCCTTGTAAAGATCGTTGAGTGCTTTTGCAACTGCATTAACGTCTGAAGTGGCCTCCTGAAGCAGCGGAACGCCGAGCTTGAGGACAACCTTTGACAGATAGCTGTCGTCCAGGTCGCGGTTAGAGTTGTTGGCAAAGTCCTTGATGTAGTTGATTACTCTTGCGTACTCCTCGCCAGGGATTACCTGAAGGCTCTGAATTACTATCTCAGAGTATTTAACGCCGTCCTGGGCAAATGCGGTCAGCCAGAATGGCGGAGCGTAGAAGTTCCTAGGAGCAACGTTCTCGCCGGCAGCTGCACGGTTGATGCAGATTGCAGAAGAGAAAGACAGGAATACGTCATAGCCAGGGAATGCGCTCTTGTAAGCGGCTACGGTAGCGTCAAATGCGTCGTAAGCCTGCTGCCAGGTGCTTCCGAAAGCAACAAGAAGAATAACCTTGTTGTTCTGCTTCTGAGACTTAACTGTCTCGTTTACGGTCTTCTGATAAGAGTCGTAATTGGACTTGTCGTCGCTCTTTGAGCAAGAGCTCAGTCCGAATACGGCCATCAAAGCCGCAATCAAAAGAATTTTAGTTTTCATTTTCGTTTTGGTTTAAATTCGTTTTTATCTTGTTTATAGTCTTTCTTCCGTTTGTAAACTTCACAACCAGCCCCGCATAGTAAGTTCTTCCGGCTGATGTGGTTCCAAGATGCAGGCCGTGAGGAGTCTTGTCTATGTAGTTGAAAATGTTGTCTATGCCAGCCAGGATGCTGAGAGTGAAGTTGCGGCTGCGGACAAAATCGTGCGTGGTGGAAAGCCTCCATAACTGATAGCCCTTGCCGTCTCCGTCTGTCTGGTAATAGCGCTTGGAAGACATCCTTCCGTAGATACCGGCGCTCATTGTGTAGGCAGATGAGAAACTGTGGTTCCATAGCAGGGAGAAACTTCCCTTGTGATGGGCCACGCCATCTATCTGCACCCTTCTAATTGTCTCGTGGTTGGAGTCGTACTGGTCTGCCTTGGTATCCACATAGCTGTATCCTCCGTTAAGAAGGAATTCACCAATTTTCCATCGCAGAGAAAAATCTGCCCCGTAAGTCTTGGCCTTGTCCATATTCTGATACTGTCGAGTCTTGATAGGATCAAACCTTGCAATCAGCTCATCCGGTGCCTCATAGTTAGGAATGGTGACCAAAGTGATCATATTGTCCAGCTTGTTGAAATATGCGCTAGCGGTAAAAACAAAGTCCTTTACAAAATACTCCGTGCTGAAGGAGAAGTAGTTGCTGCTCTGGGCCTTGAGGTTTTTGTTTCCGAGATAAAGGTAAGTGCCTGTCATCTGCTTGACATACATATAGTCCAGCTCCTTTGGAGTCGGAGTCTTGAAGCCTTGGCTCCACGATGCCCTGAGCCTGAGGTCTTTGGCGGCAGACCACATAAGGCTCAGCTTTGGAGTAGCCTTGAAGCCGAACTGGTGGTTCTGGTTCAACCTCAGTCCAGCTGTAATGTTCAGGCTCTTGACAGGATTGTACTCGTCCTGGATGTAAACAGCTGCCGTCCAGTCGTCTGCTTTTCCGCCGACAACCCTGGTTGGCGCCTTAAGATAATCATAGCGGAACTCGGCTCCCCCGCTTAACCTGTTTTCGTAAGGCAGAGTAAAGACCCCTTTGGCAGAGAGTAGGGTTCGTTGCTGGTCGCTCTGGAGAGCCTCCTGTCCCGCTAGATATGGAAAATATGGATAATATGCTGTGCCAGCGCTCTTGTCATAATCTTCAACGAGAGTTGTCTCGGTGAATTTGTAATAATAAGCGTGGCGGTTCCAGTCTGCGTCAAATGCTATGTAGTCCTTGCCCTGCAAATTCCACTTTCCCCCTACTGAGGCGCCTGCGTTCTTGTATGCAAGGTCATATGTATTAACATCATAATGAGGATACTTGCCGCTTGGGCGGAATATCCTCTTTCCGTAGATGCTTCCTTCTGCATAATACTCTCCGGCCTTTCCGGCATCGTATGTGAGCCTTTCAGCCACCTGCCAGGAAGTGAAGCGGTTGCGAGTCTTGTTTTTTGAATCCAGAACCGGATCTTCCAGAGGAGAAGTATGCTCCACGGAAGTGTTCTGCCATCCGTCTGTATGCTGAAGCTGGAAATTCGTGTAGCTGTTCCACTTTCCGCTGCGGATTCCTATGCCGTTATGCTGGCGGAGGTCTCCGTAGCTTCCCACTCTGGTTGAATTCTCCAGCAGAAGGCCATCGTCGTGCTTCTTGGTTATGATGTTGATAACTCCAGCAATGGCATCGCTTCCGTAAAGAGCAGAAGACGCGCCCTTAACAATTTCTATCTTCTCTATGTTCTGAGGATCTATAAGCTGGAGGTCGTTGTCTCCTCCCACGTCACCGTTAAGGCGTTTCCCGTCTACCAGAATCAGTATGTAGGAGTTTCCGAGTCCGTTCATAGTGATATGGCTTCCCATATCGTCCTCGTTAAAATCAAAAGACGTGGCAAGGCTGGAAAGAATATCCTGGAGACTTCTTCCGCCGTAATTCTTGAGCTGCTTAGACGTTATAACCTCAGTCTGCACGGGAGCGTCCTTGAGAAGATGGAGCGTACCCGTGCCTGTGACTACAAGTTCCTGAAGGTCATATTTCTTCAGAGAATCCTGAGCCGCAGCACCCTGGCAAACGCATAAAGCCAGAGCCAAAAGGCCTGACACCAACAATTTGTTCATTGCGCTAACAATAAAATCTGATCGCCGAGGCTCTTCTTCCTGAGAGACGGCCACTCTGAACGAGGCAGGCAGGTCTTCTGACTTTTCCCATCCGTCACACCTTCCCGGAGTCTTCCAGTGGCATATCCGTAACGGACTATTTGAGGGAAATACAGCTGCAGGTACAGTTCCGGCATTTCACCGGATTCCCTTTCACCAGAGCGAAAATCACTCTGATTACCTGAATCGGAAGCAAAATTAAACATTTATCCCAATAAAACAAATAAAAAGTAACACCACTGTTTCAAAATAAAAACAAGTAACTTTGTGCGCATGAGCGCACACGCAAGAAAAATCCCCCAGTTTCTGATAGCGGCCCCGTCCTCAGGTTCGGGGAAAACGACCGTCAGCATCGGCCTTATGCAATGCCTTGCACAACGGGGGCTTAAGGTTCAGCCATTCAAGTGCGGGCCGGACTACATAGATACCAAGTTCCACCAGAAGGTCTGCAATGTTCCTTCATATAACCTGGATACATTCTTTGCCTCTCCAGAACACATCAGAAACATATTTGCGGAACATGCTCAAAACGCTGATGTATGTATCGTTGAAGGAATGATGGGCCTATTTGACGGCTACAACCGCTCCAAGGGATCCGCCTCTGAAATCGCCTCCATACTCAACCTTCCGGTAATACTTGTTGTTGACGCTAAAAGCACAGCCTATTCCCTTGCTCCCCTTTTGAAAGGCTTCAAGGATTATTCAAATAATGTGAATATTATAGGAGTGGTTTTCAATAAGGTTGGATCTCCTAGGCACAGGAAGATGCTTGAGGAAGTCTGCCAAGACATCAATCTGGAAGCGCTTGGCTTCATTCCAAAAGCCAAGGAGGCGGAAAACAAATCCAGATATCTGGGGCTTGATTTCTCAGCGATGCAGATGGCAGAAAGTGCATCAAAACTCGTTGAAGGAAACGTGGACATCGAAAGGCTTCTCTCCCTTACAGAAAAACCTGTGCTGGAATTCAGCAGTTCGCTGAAAACCAATGACACTCACAAAGTGCTGGTTGCCCGCAACGAGGAGTCTTTCTCCTTTATTTACCAGGAGCATCTGGATGGCTGGAAAAATGTTGATTTCTTCAACCCTGAAGAAGACCTGGAAATACCGCAGGACATTGACCTTCTCTACCTTCCTGGAGGCTATCCGGAAAAGCACCTTGAGGCCCTTTCAAAGTGCAGAAAGACAATGGAATCCATCAGAAGATATGCCGAAGGAGGAGGAAAGATCCTAGCCGAGTGCGGCGGAATGATGTATCTGTGCCGCAGCATACTCAGCGATGAAGGAGAATTTCCTATGTGCGGCGTTCTGCCATACGGCATTACAGCCAGGACAGAAGACAGGAAGCTCTGCCTTGGCTACCGTACATCAAACTTCAACGGAATTGAAGTCAGGGGCCACGAATTCCACTACACAAAGTTCACAGACCCTCAGCCGGAATCATCAACAATAAGGATAAAGAACACCATCGCGAGCTACACCCATCTGTATTGGGGAGATAAAGACATTTTTGGAATATTCTGACTATGAAAGACATATACACAAAGACCGGAGACAAGGGAACCACTTCTCTGAAAGGAGGAACAAGGGTTCCCAAGGATGACATCAGGATAGAGGCCAACGGGATGATAGACCTGCTTAATTCTCAGCTTGGACTTGTCAGGGCGGCTAGCGTGGATAGCAATGAGAAAGATATCCTGCTCTCCATCCAGAAGGAACTGATGATTATAATGAGCCATATCGCCACTCCGGAAGGAACACCAAACACTAAAGTCCTTCATTGCAATGAACTGACAGAGAGGATGGAAGAATATATAGACGGCATTCCTTCTCCAGACGGATTCGTGATCCCTGGAGAAAACCTCCTGTCTTCCCAGATTCACATAGCCAGAAGCAACTCAAGAACAGTTGAAAGAAGGCTCTGGACACTCAATAAAACCCATAAAGTCAAAGAGGAAATACTCGTGTTTTTCAACCGTCTCTCAGACTGTCTTTTCGCAATGGCCCTTAAACACTCGAAATGAAACGCAGACTCCATAATATAATGCTTGCCGGAACTGGCAGCGACGTGGGCAAAAGCATCATTGCCACAGGCCTTTGCAGAATCTTCCTGCAGGATGGCTACACCCCCGCCCCGTTCAAGGCCCAGAATATGGCGCTGAACTCCTTTGCCACAAAAGACGGGCTGGAAATTGGACGTGCCCAGGCCGTGCAGGCGGAGGCAGCCGGACTTGAATGCCATACAGATATGAATCCCCTGCTGCTCAAGCCCCAGAGCGACCACACATCCCAGGTTGTTCTCAACGGCAAGCCAATTGGAAGTTCCAGCGCCTACGACTATTTCCGCAAGGAAGGCAAGGAGGAACTCCGAGTAGCCGTAAATGCGGCATTCGACAGGTTGTCAGCCAAGTACGATCCTATAGTTATGGAGGGTGCCGGCAGCATCTCCGAAATGAACTTGGCGGAAAGCGACATCGTGAACCTCCCAATGGCAAAGTATGCCAACGCCGATGTTTTCCTGGTTGCAGACATAGACCGCGGCGGGGTTTTCGCTTCCGTCTACGGCAGCATCGCTCTCCAGAAAGAGGAATACAAGAAGCTAATCAAGGGCATAATAATCAACAAGTTCAGGGGTGACCTCAGGCTCTTTGACAGCGGAAGGAAGATTCTGGAAGACATCTGCGGCGTTCCGGTAATCGGAGTTATCCCCTACTACAAAGACATTTACATAGAGGAGGAAGACAGCGTGGATCTTGCCGCCAAGAGTTTCACAAGGGAAAAGGGCAAAATCAACGTGGCTGTAATACTTCTCAGGCACATTTCCAACTTCACTGATTTCAACGCTTTGGAAAGGGATCCGAGGGTCCACCTCTACTACACTTCCAACACAGAAGACATCAAAAAGAGCGACATTATAATTATCCCGGGCACCAAATCTACCATCGACGACCTTTATGAACTCAGAAGAAACGGCTGCGCCCAGGCAATAATTCAAGCCCACCGTAACGGAGCCAGTGTTCTTGGAATCTGCGGCGGCTATCAGATGATGGGAACTCAAGTGCTTGATCCTGACCATATAGAAGGAGAGATTGAAATGCTCCCTGGCCTTGGCCTTCTGCCTGTTTCAACCAAGATGACAGGAGAAAAGACCACACGCCAGAGCCGTTTCACTCTTGCGCCAGCCAACGATAAGGAACTTCTCCTGGGCTATGAAATCCATATGGGAGAAACCATCTCAAACGGAGAAGAAATCAGACCCCTTGCCATTATGGAAGACGGAAAGCCGGAAGGCTGCTTTGTAAACAGCAAGTGCATGGGCTGCTATCTCCACGGAATACTGGATAACCCAAGATTCACAGATTTCCTTCTGGAACCGTTCAAAGGCAAAACGGAATCCAATGCAAAAACCGAAGACTACGCCGCCTTCAAGCAAAGGCAATACGACCTGCTTGCAGACCATCTGCGCAAGCACCTAGACCTTAACCTCTTATACAGCATCATACGCAATGATTGACGGACACGGAGACGACATATACAAGTACGGGAACATCAGGCTGAATTTCTCTTCCAATATCTATCCGAGGGCTGACATTGGACCTCTGAAAGAGTTTCTGAAAGAGCGTCTGGACTGCATCAAGACCTATCCGGAACCGGATGCCGCTTCGCTGGAAAAAGCCATCGCCGAGTATCACGGAATACCGGCGGAGAATGTGCTTGCAACAGCCGGAGCCACAGAAGCCATCTACCTGATTGCCCAGGCATTGCGGTCTTGGCAGACATTCAACGTGCAATATCCTGCTTTCAGCGAATACGAAGATGCCTGCCGAATGTTTATGTACAGAGAAGACGTGCTCGGCAACCTGATGTGGGTATGCAATCCCTGCAATCCTACCGGAGAATTTTTTCCTGAGCCTTTCATCCGTGAACTGCTCCAGAAGCACCGTTACGTTATTGTAGACCAGTCTTATGAAGGATATACGAAAGAGAGGGTTATGACTCCAGCGGAAGGAATGAAGATTCCTAACCTGATTCAGATACACTCACTTACAAAGACCTACGCAATCCCCGGACTTAGAGTGGGTTACATAACCGCCAACATAGGCATAATCAGGCTGCTCAGGGGCTTTGCCCATCCGTGGAGCCTGAGTTCTCTGGCAATAGAAGCCGGAAAGTTCCTGCTCAAGAACAACTTTACCGCCGTGGGTAATCTGGACGAATATCTAAGATGCGCACAGAGGCTCAGATTCTCTCTCTCAGCGATCGAAGGAATAGAAGCAAGGCCTACCAAGACAAACTTCATACTCTGCCGCCTGAAAAAAGGCAAGGCCTCAGACCTGAAGGAATTCCTGGCAAAGGAAAAGGGAATACTGATAAGAGACGCTTCCAATTTCAGGGGACTTTACGACGGTCACTTCAGGGTAGCCTCTTCAAATGACGTAGACAACGCTGAGCTGATAGACGGTATTACAGAATTTCTGAAAAGATGACTTTGGCGCTGCTGTACATACTCCCGATACTGATTGGATGGAGCCTGGATCTCCTTCTTGGAGACCCTGCCTTCCTCCCCCATCCGGTAGTGGGATTTGGTAAAGCCATTGGCTTCTTTGAGAAGAAATTCAACAAGGGAAACAACAGAGTTCTGAAGGGCGCCCTGACAGCAGTTTTTCTTATCGCATTAACAATTGCTGTCTTTTTCGCAATAGATTATTTCTCTGTAAAACTGCATATTATTTGCGCAATTATAGTGCGCAGTATATTTGTGTTCTTCTTCCTTGCTGGCACCACTTTAATAAGGGAAGTCAGGGAGGTTTTCAAGGCTGTTGACCGTTCTCTGGAGGAAGGAAGACGCCAGGTGGCAAGGATTGTGGGAAGAGAAACAGACAACCTTTCGGCACAGGAAATCAGAACGGCGGCTTTGGAAACTTTAGCCGAGAATCTCAGCGACGGAGTGGTAGCTCCTCTCTTCTGGTACCTGATTGGAGGACTGCCTGCAATGGCGGCTTACAAGATGGTGAATACGCTGGATTCTATGATTGGATACAAGACTGCACGGTACAAGGATTTCGGACTGGTTGCGGCAAAGATAGACGACGCGGCAAACTGGATTCCTGCCCGTCTAACGGCATTTCTGATGGCGCTTTCAGCAGGAAGGCTCAGTATTCTTAAATTTGTGAGAAAATACGCACGCTGCCACGCCAGCCCCAACAGCGGCTATCCTGAGTCTGCACTGGCAGGAGCTCTGGACTGCAGGTTTGGCGGACCGCACACCTATTTTGGGGAAGTGATAGACAAACCCTATATCGGCGAAAATGACAAAGCTCTCACAACCAAAGATATGGAGACGGCGGTAAAGATCAACAGAGGGGCTGAGTTAATGATAGTGATCCTGACAATTGCGGCAGGATTTGCGGCAAGATACTTTTTGAACATATGAAAAAAATCATACTTATAACAGGCGGAGAACGTTCCGGAAAAAGCGGTTACGCGGAAAAGCTGGCGATTAGCCTCACCCCTAATCCCGTGTACATTGCAACCGCCCATATCTGGGACGAGGAATTCAGGGAAAGAGTCCGCCTCCACCAGGAGCGCCGCGGAGCTCAGTGGACCAACATAGAAGAAGAGAACAATCTGTCTGCCTGCAAGATAGAAGGAAGAGTGGCAGTGATTGACTGCATAACGCTTTGGCTTACCAACCTCATTCAGCCGCATATAGAAAAGAGCGGAAAACTGGATGTTGACGCTGTTCTTGAAAAGGCAAAAAAACAGCTGGAAGAGTTTACTGCGCAAGATGCCACATTCATATTTGTAACCAACGAAATAGGAAGCGGCGGAGTAAGCGCCAACCCTCTTCAGAGAAGGTTCACCGATCTTCAGGGCTGGATCAACCAGCACATAGCCAAAATGGCGGATGAAGTCTTTCTAATGGTATCCGGCATACCAGTAAAAATCAAGGGATAATGCTAGCGGAATTCAACATACAAAGGCCTGACAATTCTCTAAGGCAGAAGGCTATAGACAAGATAGACAACCTCAACAAGCCTAAAGGCTCGCTGGGAATGCTGGAGGATATTGCCCTGCAGCTTTGCCTGGTGCAGCAGACTCTGAACCCAAAGCTCACTCATCCTTGCCATCTGCTTCTTGGCGGAGATCACGGAATAGAAAAGGAGGGCGTAAGCCTTTCCCCGAGAGAAATCACCTGGCAGCAGATGATAAACTTCACCAAGGGCGGCGGAGGCGTGAATATGTTTTGCCGCCAGCACGGATTTACGCTTAAGCTGGTGGATACAGGCGTGGATTACGATCTTTCATCTTTCTCAGACATAAGAGATTGCAAAATAGATTACGGTACCGCAAATTTCCTCTACGGCCCAGCAATGACAGAAGTCCAGTATCTGGAAGCCATAGAAAATGGCGCATCCCTTGCAGAAGAGTGCATAGATGAAGGCTGCAACATACTTTCCATTGGAGAAATGGGCATAGCCAACACATCGCCGAGCAGTATATGGATGAGCCTGTTCCAGGATTTTCCGCTGGACGAGTGCATCGGCGCCGGTTCCGGCCTGGATTCCAAGGGAGTAGAGCACAAGAAAAAGATTCTCTCCCAGGCCCTGGAAAGATTCCTGGAAGAATACCCCGAGCCGACTCCAGAAGAAATCATTATTTACTTTGGCGGCTTTGAGATGGTTACTGCAATCGGAGCTATGCTCAAGGCTGCGGAATTGAAAACAACAATACTCATCGATGGTTTCATAATGACCGCCTGCGCCCTGGCTGCAACCAGGCTTTATCCTGAATGCCAAGACTATATGATATTCTGCCACTGTGGAGATGAAAGTGGGCACAGAAGAATGCTGGACGGGATGGGAGCAAAGCCTGTCCTAAATCTGGGCCTCAGGCTCGGAGAAGGAACTGGAGCACTTTGCGCATACCCTATCATAGAATCTGCTGTGAGAATGATTAACGAAATGAACAATTTCCAAAATGCCAAAATCACCAAATATTTTTAGCCGGATCTGGGCTGCTTTCATATTCCTGACAAGACTGCCTTTCTGGAGGCTTCACCAGCCTTCAAAAGAAGCCTATGAGAGTGTTGTGGAATACTGGCCGCTCGTAGGATGGCTTACCGCCGCCATCTCCGGCGCAGCGCTCTATTTCATTGCGCCTTACAATATTCTTATTGCCGTTCTTGCCGCCATCATCATACGCATTCTTGTAACCGGAGCTCTCCACGAAGACGGTCTGGCAGATTTCTTTGACGGCTTTGGCGGAGGAACTTCCAGGGAGAAAATCCTCTCCATTATGAAGGACTCCCATATCGGCACCTACGGAGTGCTTGGCTTGGTCTGCTACATACTGCTTCTGGGCGCCTGCCTTTTCAGCCTGGCAAGCCTTAGCCCCAAACTGGCCGCGCTGGCCATCTTTATGGCGGATCCTTTTGCCAAGATGCTTGCCGCACAGACAGTTATGATGATGCCATACGCAAGGAGAGAAGAAGACTCCAAGGCCCATAACATCTATCGCAGAGCAAAATTCCCGCAGTATGTATTCCTGATTCTGCAAGGCCTTCTGCCGCTGGGGCTTTTCATCTGGCTCATAGAGCCGGACACCATCCAGGTTCTCCTTCTGGTTTTGGTTCCAGCCATATTAAGCGCACTGCTTAACATTTACATTTACAAGAAGATAAAAGGATATACCGGAGACTGCAACGGTGCCATTTTCCTTCTCACGGAACTTTCCATTTACTTAACTGCTGCATTTCTTTTCTAGATGGAACTGATACTTGTCAGGCATACTACTCCCGATGTTCCAAGAGGAACTTGCTACGGATTCTCAGATGTAGACGTGACAAAAGACTTCATCGCTGAGGCAAGCCAAACTCTGGATAGCCTAAAGCAGTATCTTCCTGTAGATAAAGCATTTACATCTCCTCTCCAAAGGGCAAGGAAACTTGCTGAATTCTGCGGATTTGAAAATGCGGAGCAAGACGAGCGGCTCAAGGAAATGAATATGGGAGAATGGGAAATGCAGCTCTACGACAATATTCTGGATCCCAGGCTCCAGGACTGGTATAAAGACTATCTGAATCTGCCCGCAACCGGCGGAGAAGGTTTTCCTGCCCTATACAAGAGAGTTTCCGAGTTTCTGGATGAACTGAAGACTAAACCTTACGGGAAAGTGGCCATTTTCGCCCACGGCGGCCCTATCGTTTGCGCCGCTGTCTATGCCGGACTCTGCACCCCGGAAAACGGCTTCAGCATAGCTCCTCATTACGGCGGAATCCTAACATTGACAATATAAAAGCAAGGAATATGAAAAAGATTCTAATATTGTTTTCAGCACTGGCGATTCTTGCCGGCTGCAAAAACAGCGAAACCCAAGTCAAAGACAATGGCAAGAAAGCCATAGTTATGGTTCACTTCGGAACTACTCACGATACTACCAGAAACCTAACCATAGATGCCGTAAACCTCCAGGTGGAAACCGCCTTCAGGGAGTCTGACGTATTTGAGGCCTACACTTCCAGAATCGTCATCAAAAGGCTGAAAGACAGAGGTATAGTTAAAAGAACTCCAATTGAAGTTTTAGATAGCCTCAGCGATGCCGGATACAAGAAGGTAACCATCCAGCCTACCCATATAATTCCTGGAAAGGAATACCAGATGCTGCTGGCTGAAGCGGATTCTCTGAAAAGCCGCTTTAATGAAATCAAGATTGGCAAGCCCCTGCTTTTCAGCATAGAAGATTCTCACGTTGTGGCAGGAATACTGGCCGCCAGAAATCCTTCAGAAAATCCTTCACACCATATTCTCTATGTGGGGCACGGAACAGATGATCCCGCAACCGCCGTTTACAGCCAGATAGACTATATCTTCAGGGCACAGGGCTTCGGCAACAGCCACGTTGCGACCATTGAAGGTTACCCTACGCTGGACAACGCCATAGACCTTCTCAAGAAGGCAAACGCTAAGAAGGTTACGCTTGTTCCCCTGATGTTCGTTGCGGGAGACCACGCCGTTAATGACATCTCCGTTGAATGGAAAAAAGCCTTGGAAGACAACGGATTCCAGGTGGAGCTAAAGATAGAGGGCCTTGGGCAGATTCCTCAGATCCGCAACCTATTCATTAACCATATACTGGAAGCCAAATAATTTTTGCGTATATTTGTTAGACAACTAACAAAATGCGCTATGGGCAATAATTCCTATTTCAGCAGACTCAAACAGACACTAAAGCATCCGATTGTTCTGCTGCCTACCCTTATAATTACGCTAATCTGGATTCTCCTGGGATTTCTCCAGTCTAGATACAAAGACAGCCAGGCTCTATCCTATCTGAATTTCTTCACCTTCGCCCAGGGAGGACTCTTCGGCGGAGTGGCTGGAGCCGTAGGCGGCATCGTGGGCAAAATCCTGATTGCATCGCTTCTGAACGCTTTGCTGATGCCTCTGTTCATAAAAGGCAGCCAGCCGTTTGCGGGCTTCGGAAATGGCTTCAAGGGATTTTTCAAAAGCTTTGCCTTCAGCAGCTTTAGCGCAGTAGCGGTCTTTATGCTTGGTATGGCAATCGCACTTCTGGTTTACAGTTTCTTGAACATAACCCAGCGGTGGCAGGAATCATTGGTTGGTATTGCCGGCGCAGTTGTACTGATCAAGAACATCGGCCAGAAAGGCGGGCTTCTGACAAGCGGCCTTTTGAGCCTAATCTCCAATGTATCAAAGACTAATGTTCCATCGCAGAGCTCAATTATCCGCTTCCTCAGCGGTATGACATTAGGTTTCCTGGCAGGAACGGGACTGAACTTTATGAATTTCAAATGGGCTTTGTTGATTGCCACTTGCGCCCTTATACTGTCGTTGATTTTCTTTATTCTCAAGAGCACAAGGAGATCGGCCGTTGCAGGAGCCTTCATAGTGGCGCTTCTTGTAATTCCGCTCTACGCCCAGAATCTGAAAAAAGAAACTGATGAGCTGAGAAAGCAGGCCAAGGAACTGGATAAGATAGAAGACAAGTACAAGAATATAGACATAAGCAACTTAAACATTGAGGAATTCACAGCCAGGATGCAAGACCTTAGGAATCAGCTGGATGACGCTCAGGCAAGAGGAGACAAGAAAGCTATAAAGCGCCTATGCGATGAAATGGGAGCTGAATATACAAAGGCCACCGGAGGCACTATGGACTTCTACAAGATGTACACAGACTACTATAAGCAGCATCCTGTAGAAAAATCCGGCAAAGCTGAAAAGGCTGAAAAAGCTGAAAAGGCTGAAAAAGCTGAAAAGAAACAAGAAAGCGTTTCTTCAAGTGACGCTGAAGAGCCTGCTGTCAGAAAAAGCGGAAAGAAGAGCGGAAAGAAGTCAGGCAAAAAGACCGGCAAGAAATCCAACCACGATGATGACAGTGACTTTACAGACTCAGCGATAACTGGAGGCTGGGCCGATGAAGACAGCTACAACGATGACGAAGCAGAAATGGCAGGCCTTGATTTCTTGGCTGGTGCAGCCGCCGGAGCAGCAGCTGGTGCAGCTGGTGCAGCTGGAGGGGCAGGAGGAGCCGGTGCGGGATTAGGAGGGTTTGATAGCTTTGATGGACCGGATGGAGATGGAGGAGACTTCCCTGAAGACTCGGAAGACTATGAGCCTGAGGCTGAAGCAGAAGAAAGAGAAGAAGAGGATGAGGAATCTGAAGAAGAAACCGAAGAAGGAGGAGATGGAGAAGAACCTGAGGAAGAAGTAGAAGAACCTGAAGAGGAGGAAGAAGAACCTGAGGAGGAAGGAGAACCTGAGGAGGAGGAAGAAGAGCCGGAAGAAGAGGAAGAAGAACCTGAAGAGGAGGAAGAAGAACCTGAGGAAGAAGTAGAAGAACCTGAAGAGGAGGAAGAAGAACCTGAAGAGGAGGAAGAAGAACCTGAGGAAGAAGTAGAAGAACCTGAAGAGGAGGAAGAAGAACCTGAGGAAGAAGTAGAAGAACCTGATGATGAGCCTGAGGAAAACGAACCGGAAGATGATAAAGATGAAGATATAAGCAGAGATAATCAGGCTGAGGAGGCTGAAGAAACAGCTCAGGAAGCTGAACCAGAGGAAGAGGAAGATGCAGAAGAGGAAGATGCAGAAGAGGAAGATGATTATGACTATGAAGCTGAACGTGCCGCAAGGCAGGCTGAACAAGATGCCATAAACAAAAAGTACCAGGATGCCTTCAACAAAGACTTCGAGAAATTCAGCACCACTTCCGACCAGGAAAGGATAAACAAGGAAGTGGAAAAGGAAATGAAAGAGCAGGAAAAGAGCGAAGCTGAGCGTGCCCGTGAGCAGAGAATCCTTGATACCGCTGAAAAATACGGAGTAAAGACCACAGACGAGAAAGGCAACCAGAGGAGCATAGATGATATCAAGAAAGATAACCAAAGGGCAATCAAAGGCTTTGTCAACAGGGAAGTCTACAAGAACGAGCTGGCTATCCAGAAGATATACAGCGATGTAGAACTTGAATGCTCAGAGAAGATAGCAAAAGCCGAGTTTGTTGACAGTGTTGCTGAAGGAACAATCAACATTCTGGGAGAATGCACAGGGCCGGCCGGAAAACAGGTTAAGAACTGGCACAACTTCACTAAAGCCACGCTGCTGGGAGCCGAAGAGGCCTATCTGGAAGGCAGAAACGTGTTTATAGGAACCGTGGGCGGAATGGCGGAAGGAGCGCTTACCGTTGCCCAGAACGAAATGGACAGCCTGACAGGAGCCGCTGGAGGAAGCAAGGCGCAGCAATTCGTTGCAGGCGCCACCGGCAATGTCTGGTTTGAAGGTACCAAAACCCTCATACACGATGTTAGCCGTGGCAAGAGCCTTGAAGAATCAGTGGAAAAAGCCCAGACTGCAATGATCAAGAAGACTGGAGAAGTTGCAATCGGCGGTATAGTAGGCGGAATCGTAGACAAGGGAACAAGTGTTGTAGGCTACAAATACGGAGGCAAGATGAGCGTAAACAACGTCTTCAATATGTACAAGATAGCCAATGCCACCAAGGGAGCCTCCACAGAAATTTACGGCAGGGCTCACGATCTTATGACTGTAGCAGACAAGAACATATCTCAGAATATAACTGAACAGTTCAACGACTGGAAGAATTCCAAAGTTGAAAATATGTATACCAATTACTACAACAAGAACAAAGGAGAATAACTATGGATAACCAAAACAAATGCACCCCTGAAGAGGCCAAGAAAGCGTATTTTACCGGACATTACCCTTATATGGTCCAGGCCTTTGCCATAGCTTCTATGAAAGTGCCTGCCTGGAGGCTGGCCAGCGACGGCACCCCTATACAAATGTTTGATGTTCTGCGATTTGCCCAGAAATGGGACGACGAGCATCCGAGAAAGGAAGGAGACCGCAGTTTCTTCTACGTGAGCCTGGAGGGAGCAATCGGCTACTCTGAAACCGGGCTGGAATATCACATCCAGTGGATATTCATCCCGATGGAAGACTGCGAAGAACGCAAAAAGCTAGTCAAGCAGACTATCAAGGAGTATGAAGAAGCTGAAAAAGAATCTACTTAATACTAAAGCGTTTAGAAACGTATTCCCCGTTGGAGGCAACGCCTTCCACGGTTACGGTATAACCGCCAAGAAGGTCTGAAGCGTTAAAGCGGAAGTTTATCTTTCCGTTCTCATCAGGCTTTATAGCGGGATTCCAGTATAGGGTGGAACGCTTGTCCTGGCCTTTAGGCACAATATCCTTCCCTTCAACTTCATATCTAGGAGAATAGAAATGCTTGGGAATCTGCCATCCTAACGGACGCCCGGAACTTACGTGCCATAAGGAACGGTTTATAGGCTTGGTCTTTATCAGCACAACGCTTGGGAAAGAGTTGTTCCCGTAACCATTCCCGCCGGACGCAATGAATGGCGCCCCCTCCATTCCTCTCAGATAAACAACCATATCCACATCATCCACCATAAGAGCCTCAACCTCCCACCACTGATCTCCGTTTATTCTGATGCCGTCTATGAATACAACAACTGGAATCCACGGATCGTTCACGGTCATTCCGCTTGCAGAGGCTGTAGCGCGTGTCACCACTATACGGCCGTTTGCAGTAAATCGTTCTCTTGTTCCCGGACAAGTCAGCACAATGTAACTGATCAAATCAAAATTCTTGTACATAGCCAGTTTTTGCCCTTCACGTATCTGGTCCGTCCGGAATTCCCAGTTTGGAAGAGGAGAAATGCCGGTCAGGCTCTTTTTCCTTCCGAATACCGTAATGGAATTCAGCTGATAATTCAACTCGCCGCCAGTGTTGTAGTAATTTTCCGTGATTATCTTGGAAACCTCTGGAGAATACAAAACCTTTTCCTTGTTATGGACAAATTTGACAAGAGGAGCAAAAGAATCTTCAAAAATGACAGGTCTCAGATTTCCTCCGCCTCCGTATTTTGTTGCGGCCTTGACAATGAATGTCGTGCTGTCAGGAAAGTCTATATCCTTCAGCTCGAAATACCCCTCCGGATTCACCTTTCCCACTGCTGCAAAGTTTATGCGCGGCGCTAAAAACGCAACCAATGACTCTTTTTGCTTGTTTTTTCTTCTGTTGAAAATCCACAGCTGCTTTAAAAGGTCTTTCTGGATCTGCCCGGAGATAGACTGCTTGTATTCCCTTCCGAATTTAGGCATCGGGAATTTGCCGGAAAGCACTGCCGGAAGGTCATAATACTCCCATCCTTGAGTCATAAGCATAAGATCCAAATCCCCGATTCTCTTTTCCAAATCTATGGAATCCGAGAAAAATCGCTGAGGATTTTCAACATTCCCCCTTATTTCAGAGGACAGGAACATATAAGATAAAATATTGTTGTTGAGGTTGTTTGCCGGAGCAAGGAAATCGTCCGTTACGGAAACGGAAAAATCTCCGGCCACATTTTTTCCAAAATCCAAAACAACATCTACATTCTCTCTTTTTCCAAAATCCTTGTCCAGATAATCTATTTGGGGGCTCAGCGATTTTTCAGGAAAAACAAAGAAAGGCCGCTTGGCATAAATATTTCCGGAAGCGGAACAAACAATGGCGTTGTTGATTCCAGGAGACATTCCGTCAACCGGCAGATTGAACTTGACCGCACCGGAAACCGGACTTTCATAATATATCTCGTCTCCGCTGCACAGTACAAACTTGAGCTCTTCCGAATCAATTCCTGAGACATTTACGGATGCCTGAAGCGCATCCTTTCCTGCCTTCAGGGCAATGCTGGCGCCAATGCTCTCAACATCCGGAAGCCTGAATTTTACCGGTTTGTTTTCCCTTACGTCTTCAACTATTGCGTAATACTTCTCGTTTTTATCTATCGGATTGAGAATAAAGCTGCTGAATCCATACTCGTCTGCAGAGAAAGACGCTACCTGAACATCGTTATGGTCAAAGACCTTTCCTTCTGCCTGCTGGCCCAGACCTTGCTCATTAATAACCTTGACTCCTATCTGGCAAGCCGTTCCAAGCAGCAGACGGCCGCTTTCAGGAAGAAATGAGCAATCAATCGTCTGAATCCGCTTGATCGGATGGAACGGATTTTCCACACCTATGTCATCGTAATTGGAGTCATCCCGCATCTTCTTTTCTTTCAGCCCTTCTACAAAACTGTCCTTTATAGGATTGATAATAGACAATTCCTTGTTGAACACATACTCCGCATCCTTGTTGAGCATCCAGTAAGTAAAAGCCCTTAAAGTTGCATAGCCGGTATTGACATTATCGGGGACGGGGATATATCCTTCAAGAATACCGTTCCACATCTTGACTTTCACCCTCTGGATAACATATGTGAACTCCTTGCCTCTGTTAGTAGAAATATCCTTTCCCACAGAAGTGCCCACAAGCTCTACATACACGAACTTGCTCTCCGGGTAGGCAGACAATGAAGATTTGTTGGAAACATAGCACTTGAACCAAATGGTGTCACCTATGGCATAAACATCTTTGTCTGTATGCAAATAAACTTTCTCAGGAGAAAGATACTTTACAAAGGCCTCGTATCTTTCCTCTAAAGTTTGGGGAACGGAAATAGTATCTTGAGCCGACGCTTCCGGGGCAATGAATACAGGAAAAATGCCCCAAACCACTATTAGAAAAAAACGCAAGTGCTTCATTTATTTTTTTTTATACCAGTTTTCCACGATTTTTACAAATATAATGATTTTCCTTCAATTCATACACCATTCTTTCATTTGATACACTCGGCCCGAATAATGTTGTACCAGACGCTTTTTTTCATAAATTTGATGCCGTTTTTAAGTAGAATCAAAGACTAAAGGCGGAGATGGTATTTTCAGATCTTCTTTTCCTATTTGAATTCCTTGCGGGATTCGCCCTCTGTTATCTTATAGCAGGGCTTATAGACCGCAACGGCATTCTCAAGGAGGGAAAAGACGGAATCCACCGCTCTTTCAGGGGAAGAAACCTTATTACCGTAATCTTCTCCCTCATATTCTACGCCTGGGGAGAGCCGGTCTATGTATTCCTGATGCTTTTCTGCGTATTTGTCAACTACCTGTGCGGAATCGCCATAGACACATCGCAGAAGAGCCGCAAGACCGCGCTGGTTATAGGAATTGCCTTCAACCTGGCTGTCCTGGCATCATTCAAGTATCTGGGATTCTTTGCAGAAGGGCTCAACAGCCTGGGCCTCAGCGTATCCGTTCCAAAAATAGCCCTTCCTATCGGAATCAGCTTCTATACTTTCCAGAGCATGAGCTATCTGATAGACGTTTACAGGAAAGACTCTCCGCCACAGAAGAGATTTCTGGATCTGCTGTTCTACATATCAATGTTCCCTCAGCTGATTGCAGGCCCTATCGTAAGATACGGCACAATCGCTTCTGAGATCAACGACAGGAGAGTCACCTGGGACGACTTTGCAGAAGGCAGCTACCGTTTCCTTATTGGTCTGGGAAAGAAGGTAATAATAGCCAACCAGATATCTTCTGTCGCCGATTATTTCCTTGCGGCAAATCCCGAGACTTTCTCCACCGCGGGTAGCTGGATCGGCCTTCTGGCCTTTACCTTCCAGATTTACTTCGACTTCTCTGGATACTCAGATATGGCAATAGGAATGGGAAGGTGCCTGGGATTCCATTTCAACGAGAACTTCAACCATCCTTACATCAGCACATCCGTTACGGAATTCTGGAGGAGATGGCACATTTCCCTGGGATCTTTCTTCAGAGACTACCTCTACATACCGCTTGGCGGAAACCGCCGTCATCAGGCCCTCAACATACTGATAGTGTGGTTCTTGACTGGTATGTGGCACGGAGCCAGCTGGAACTTCATCATCTGGGGCCTTTACTTCGGAGTGATAGTAACCATAGAAAAATACACCATACTCAAGATATACGACAAGATACCTAAGATATTCCTCCACATCTACACCATCTTCCTTTTCGTGCTGGGCTGGGGAATATTCTACTTCGACGATCTGGACAAGTTCAAAGTCCTGGCAAACAGCCTCTTCGGCAGTGCTCCAGCTCAGAGCGACTTTACCGCCATCACAGCCCTTACCAATAACTTCTGGCTGTGGATCGCGGCAATCGTCTTCTCTATGCCGGTCAGGCGACTTTTCCGCAATTTCAAGGGAATCTGGTTTGTCCGCACCGCTGTAGCCGTAGTCATACTAATAGTTAGCGTGGCCCTTCTGGTGGGAGCCACAAACAATCCATTCCTGTATTTCAGATTCTGATTATGAAAAAGACACTTATTATATCAACGCTTTTGCTTCTGGCCGGCACTTGGGCCGCAGCCCAGACAACAGACACTACTTCTGCGCAAACAACTGATTCTTCCGTTGTAAAGACTCCGACCTACCCTGTTCCCACCTCAGACGCCAACGACATTTACCCTAACCGCACGGTGGCAAGGTACGTCAACCGCGTAAATCCCAATGCCCCTGTCAAGACTCTCAAGTCCGGCATAATGCTCATCGGTGAGCCGGGCAAGATTAGGGCAGCCGAGCCTTATGGCGGAAGAAGCGCAGGCGAGGTGGAATACGCCAATGCCGCCAACAAATACAAGAGGGTATTTGGAGACAGCGTAAACGTCTATTGTATGGTAATCCCTAACGCGGGAGCATTTTACACACCTAACAAGGCTTCATCCGGTAAGAACCAGGGCACCACAATCAACCGGATTTTCTCCCACCTGTCAGATTCTGTAAAAGCTGTTGACATATACTCCATACTTGGAAGGCACGCCGCAGAGCCTATTTACTCCCGCACAGACCATCATTGGGCACCGCTTGGAGCCTACTATGCTGCCAAGAAGTTTGCCGCTGTGGCAAAAGTTCCGTTCAAAGACCTGACACACTACAAGAAACACGTGATCCACAACTACGTAGGCACTATGTATATGTTTACCAAGAGCCAGGAAATCAAGAACTCCCCTGAAGACTTTGTCTATTACACCCCAGACTCTACCGTAACATATGAAACAACCTACATCAACTACAACACCAAGAAAGGCGTTGCCCTGTCTGAAAGGGCTCCACAGAAGGGAGACTTCTTCCAGAAAGGCGTTGCAGGAGCCGGCTGCTACGTAGTATTTATGGGTGGAGACGCCAAGATCACCCAGGTCAGAACCTCTACCAAGAACGGCAGAAGGCTCATTATTTTCAAAGACAGCTACGGCAACGCCATCCCAGGCTACCTGTTCTTCTCCTTTGAGGAAATCCACGTGATAGACTGCCGCTTCTTCAAGCGCAACATTAAGAAATACGTAAAAGACAACAAGATAACAGACATACTCTTTGCTAACAACATAATGAGAGGCGTACTTGCCGTAACAAGCAAATCCTACGCCCGTTTCCTCACTCAATAATAGCAGAGAGCAGATATAAGGAATAAATGGGCAAGAAGCTCTACATAACAGCGGTGATTGTGCTCTTTGCAGCATTCGTAATCGTCTTCAACACCTTCCCGCGCTCAACGGTAAGCGAAGTCGAAAAGCGAGAGCTTGCAAAGTTCCCTGAATTCACCTTCCAGAACCTCAAGGAAGGCCGCTTCACCAAAGAGCTTTCAACCTGGTTCAGCGACAGCGAACCGTACCGCGATATGTTCATCAACCTAAGCATGAGCATAAAAGACTGGATGAGGATGAACTTCTCAAAGGAGAATGCCATCACCTTCCACGCCCCAGACGCAGCCCCTATAGACATAGAAGCCCCGGACATCAACTCCACAGACCTTCAGGCCAATGACACCATTCCTGCAAACTATAAAGACACTGTAGAAAACCGCAGAATAGAAGAATACCGCAACAAGCTCACCGCGGAGGAAAACGCCAAGATAGCCCACGCCGGAATCATCATAATAGGAAGCGGAGACAAGACAAGAGCCCTGATGGCATACGCAGGAGACTCCACCGGTGGAGTTCGTTACGCAGAGGCCGCAAACATCTACAAGAGAAAGCTCGGCAAGAAGGTTAACATCTATCTGATGGTAATCCCTACATCCATAGAATTCTACTGCCCAGACGCCGCCAAGAGCCGCACCAAGAGCCAGAGGGCAACCATCAACAACATATTCGCCCACCTGTCTGATTCGGTCAAGGCAGTAGATGTATATACAACATTGGGAAGACACGCCAACGAGGACATCTACCTCCGCACAGACCACCACTGGTCTCCGCTGGGAGCATTCTACGCAGCCAAGAAGTTCGCCCAGATTGCAGACGTTCCGTTCAAAGACACCACTTCCTATATCAGAAAAGTCGTAAAGCGTTATGTAGGAAGCATGTACGGCTACTCAAAAGACATAAGCGTAAAGAAAGCGCCGGAAGACTTCGTGTACTGGGAGCCTGATTCCACTGTTACCTACACTACTACCTACATCAACTACACAATAGACGAAAACTACAAAGTGACTGGAGAAAGCGGCCCGTTCCCAGGCAAATACTTCTACCACTACAAAGACGGAAGCGGAAGCGCCTACTGCACATTTATGGGTGGAGACACCAAGCTCACCAAAGTTGTTACTTCTACCAAAAACAAAAGAAGGCTGATTATTATCAAAGACAGCTTCGGAAATGCCCTTCCAGGCTATCTCTTCTTCTCATTTGAGGAAATCCACGTCATAGACTACCGCTACTTCACGTTCAATATGGTTGAGTATGTAAAGGAAAACAAAATCACAGACATCCTGTTTGCAAACAACATATTCTCAGCCTATTCCAACAGCATAACCAGGCGTTACACCAAGTTCTTGACCCAGGATCACGCCACCTTCTATCCGCCTAAGCCTAAAAAAGCAGAGGCGGAAACTGCTGCTCCCGCCCCTGCATCAAATCCCGAAGCCCCTGCTTTATAGGAAAAGAGAAGCTACATAAAGGACAATCGCTGAGACAACTCCCATAATCAGAGTAACCTTTGTCTGAGTCCTGTATCCGTCTTTCACGTTCAGACCCCCGAGCCTTGTAACTACCCAGAAATAACTGTCGTTAGCGTGAGAAACAGTCATTGCGCCAGCGCCTATTGCCATAACAACAAAAGCGGCACTCAGCGGGGTAGTCATTCCAAGAGCGCTCATCAGCGATTCTGAAGACGAGAACATTCCCATAATTCCAGCTGTTGTTGTCATTGCCACGGTTGAAGAACCCTGGGCAGTCTTGAGGATAGCGGCAATCAGGAACGGGAACAGTATACCGAGCGTGGAGAAAAAGCCAGCGTTCACCTTTATAAGCTCAACAAAGCCAGCATCGTAGATAACCTGCCCCAGCATAGCTCCGGCGGCTGTTATGAAAACAATAGGACCGGCTGTCCTGAGAGAATTTTCTGTTATGTGGTGGAGCCTTGTAACAGGAGTCTTGCCGTCTTCGTAAGGAATGAACCTCAGCAGCGGAATACAGCACAGCACGCCGCAAACCAGGGCAATAACAGGCTTGCCGAGGAAATAGAGTATGTCGGCGCCAACGCCTTCCAGCTTAAGAACAGAAACCAGGGAGCCTATTCCCATAAACAAAACCGGAATAATTATAGGCAGCAATGAAAGAGTGGCGGAAGGCAGATTCTTGCTATCTATTATCTCAGATACGTTCACATCATCCATTTCATCCGATGAATGAATCTTCTTTCCAACACGGTTGGCAAAAATGTAAGCGGCCGCCAATGGGAAGATACTCAACGCAATGCCCACAAGAATGACTAGTATCAAGTTATCTCCAAGGCCCACCAGTCCGGCTGCGGCCACAGGCCCTGGTGTTGGTGGAATGAACACGTGCGCAACGTACAATCCTGCTGCCAATGCTACAGTCATAGTAACGGATGACACCCCGCTCTGGCGGCTCATCCATTTGCGGATCGGGTTCACGATAACAAACCCGCTGTCGCAGAAGACAGGAATAGACAGCACCCACCCTATCAGCATAATAGCCAGCTGCGGATGCTTTTTGCCAAGCAGCCTGAGGACTGTCTCGGCAAGCTTTATAGCCGCTCCGCTTTTCTCCAGAACAAGGCCGATAATCGTGCCCAGTATGATTACCAGGCCAATGCTTGCGAAAATCGTTGAAAATCCCTTTCCTATTACATCAGCAACATTCCTTAACGGAATACCCATCAAAAGAGCCAAAACCAGAGCGGAGCCAAGAATGGACAGGAAAGGGTGGATTTTCCATTTGGAAATCGCCACTATCATCAAAACAATTACCGCCACAAATATCAGCAGCGGAACAATCCAGCCGGAAGTCATCATATCTGTTCTAGTTTAATGTCAAAAGCAATCGTCTTCACTTGCCAAGATCCTGAGCAGGATCCTGTAATACCTCATAGTATCCCTTTGGTAAATCTCTTTCAGGCTCTGAGGAAGAAGCTCCCCAACATCCTTTCTCTTTTCCAGGAAGCTGTCCCAAAGCTTAATAAAATTGGAGATATCCATATTATCTTCTTTCATGCTGCCAGCGAAAAACGCAGGAGCTTGGCTCAAGTCTTCCTCGCTCAATGCATAGACCGCTCCCGGATTCTCTACGGAAATGGAATAGAGAACGCTCAGAGATGAATCCCTTACCCTGTCCGCGTAATCCATCATCCCGCCAACTTCCAGAGGAAGAAGGGAATATCCTATTCCTCCGTTTATATTAACCTTATGCTGGTAGAAGGTATTGCTGACACTGTTCCTTAGCTGCAGCCAGGCTTCGTTTTCAGCATCAAGGGCTGCCTTCAGGTTAGAACTCTTGAAACGCGATGAAACCAAATTCTGCTTAAGCATTCCAAGGAACTGTGTCATATCGCTGTCTAGATAAGAATACTGGTTCATATCCATTTGGCTGCCATCGCACATTGGACCCTTGACCGGATTGAGGAACCCTTCCACGCAAGCCTTATATGCCTTGTAATTATATGGGAAAGAAAGCGGAATTTTCTTTCCCGTCTGTCCTATATACCAATCAATCAGAGCCTTGCCAACAGCAACTGCATCCTTGCTGGCGTGAACGTCTCCAAATGAGTCCTTATCATAAATGAGATACTGCAGAAAGACCAATCCCAGCCTTTCTTTCTGATGATCTGTCCAGTACTGATCCAGCCACTCCCCTTCAAAACCCAATTCTTCATTAGCATTGTAACGAGATGCCACCAAGTCGAATATCTCCTGTTGAGCCTTATCGTTGAATTTCAGTTTAGGCAGGGGCATTCTCTTGGAAGTCTGTGCAATACACATAGCGGCAACAAGAATAGCAGCCGATGAGAGAAAAAACTTTTTCATATAAAGAGTCTCCAATAATTCTTTCAAATTTAAACACAATCACTGCAACCTGCAACCGGATAGTCAAAGGAATACTCCCTGAAAGCAGTTACAGCCTCCTTGAATTTGGCAGAAAGTACACTAGTCCGGCCCCTTCCGGCAACATAAGGATCTATAAAGCGCTTCTTTGCGTCAATCCTGTAAACTGGATAAGCCTTCCCTTCTTCACATCTTTCAGTCTTGCAAAGACTTCGGAAGCTCTCCCAGTCCTTGCGTCCGGCGTCATCCGATGTTAATGCCACGATCACCTTCTTCTCAATCTCGTAGAGCATATCTTCCGTAACAGTTCCCCTGCCAATCGCACTCTTTACGATTTGAGCCAAATACTGCATAGAATACCTGTCAGCATCGCACACATAGACTTTCCCGCAATCCAGAGCCTTTAGGGCAAATTCCTCAGCGATATCCCCGTTTCTGAAGCAAAGTTCCTGCTCACCTTCTTCATTCTCTGCCACAGTCAGATTGCCGTAATATCTTGAAACATCATCCAGCGTTCCGTACTTGTAGTTCAAGATATTCCCCATTGTGTATTCCAGGCGGTCTGCGCTAAGCCGTGGACTATCGTTGTCTGCAATCGGATAAAGATGATAGTCAGACACTTGACCTATAGATATTCCAAGCATAGCCAGAACCTCGCAGATAGAAACAGAAGAGGCTATTATAGACGCTGTCCTTTCTTCCGTGGACTCTTGAACCAGATAATCTCCCTTCATAAAATCTATCACGTGCGCAAAAGCGGGAGAAGCCACATCGTGGAGAAGGCCGGCTATAGCCTGCTTGGGATCGCGTGTAAAGTTCCAGACAATGGCCCCCACTCCCACGCTATGCATAAATCTGGAATAAGGTTCCAGGGCTGAAAAGAGCGGAAAAGACGTGTATTCGCACCCGCAGTTCATGCCTATACCCTTCAGCCTCTGCATCTGTGGCGAATCCGCAATCTCGTACAGGAAAGCCGGAATTTCTTCTGAATATATGTCCAGGAGCCTTTCTATCATAACCAATATCAAAGATAATCTTTTTCATCCAGAGGGAATTTCGTATCTTGCAAAAAATAAATCCAAATACTATGAAAAAGTATCTCATCATTGCCGCAGCAGTTGCATTAGCCCTTTCTGGCTGCAAGAACACACCAGCTGAGACTCCTGTCAAGAAAGTGGATGCCCAGAAATTCTTCAAAGAAAACATTGAAAAGGTTGAAGCACTCTGTATGGAGGAAAGAGCCAGCGACGAAGCAGAATTCTTTGGCGCAAGCTATACTTACGTCGATATAGACAAAGACGGTGTGGACGAGCTTTACGTCAGAGACGAAGTATCAGACAGCGGATGGCTGCTTTGCTGCGGAGCGGATACACTCCAGCTGGTTGCCGCCGAAAACTACAAGCTTCATCTCTCCCAGCTTGGCAACATACTGATGCTCTCAGGATCAGCTGGAACCGGAGCCTTCTACTCAGGCTATTACGAGATTGTCAACAGCTCCTGCGTAGGCCCGGACTTCTTTGAATTGGATGAGTTTGTCTGGGGCACAGAGGATTCCACCGCCACCATCTATCATCCGATAACAGACTTTGACGGAGACTATCCAGAAGAAAAGACCCGCCCGTTCTTTGAAAAGGTAAACGAGCTGAAGAAAACAACAGACTGGGAACTCCTGAATGAAGGAAGGATTTTCAAGCCTATCTGGGAGCTTAACGGAAAGGTTCCAGAAGACGAGCAAGAATAACAGAATATACTGATTATGAATAAGATAATCGCGATTGCAATAGCATTCACGCTTCTTGCCGCAGCCTGCAAAACCAGCCAGAACACAGATCAGACTGAGACACAGGCCAAGGAGATTGATGCTGAGCAATTGTTCAAAGACAGCGTCAAGCGCGTTGAGCAGCTTATTTTAGAATGTACTCCCGATGCAGATTTGTTTTACACCAACTACGTTTTTCTGGATATCGACAACGACGGAATTCAGGAGATGTACCTAAAGGAGGAAAATAGCTCAAACGCCTGGATTTTCTGCTGCGGAAGTGGCAACGTTGAACTGATTGCCGACCAGGATGAAGAGCATTCCAAACTCACATATTGCGGCAACATTATCAGGATGGACATACATTTCCCTTCAGGATACACCGTCCTTCGCTTTTTTGAGTTGCAAAACAGCCACGTTGTGGGCCCTGACTTTATGGAGTGCGGACAGATGGATTTCGAGACCGGAGAGCCTAAGATGCAGTTCTTTGTGGCCGGAAACAATAACACTTCATATCCGGAAGAGAAAACCCGCCCTTTCTATGAAAAGCTAGACAAAATGCTGGAAAACGACGGCTGGCATTTTATTCAAAACGGAATTGAAGACTCCAGATTTACCCCGCTTGGATTCCTGAACGGAATGATTGGAGAAGAACCGGATCCAAGCGAAATGGAAGGCTCTGAGCAGTAATGAATTCGATATTCATTGTAATCCCGATACTTATAGTCCTGATGTTCGGGCTTGGTTTAAGCCTGAATCTCAGCGATTTCAAGACGCTTGCAAAAAAGCCGGCGGCTTTGCTTGCAGGCCTTGCCGGCCAGCTTATCATCCTGCCGGCTCTGGCATTTGCCATTGCTGAAATCTTCAGCCTCCCTGCCCTATTCTACATTGGAGTCATCCTTATTGCCTGCTGCCCCGGCGGCAGTTCTTCCAACGTATTCTCCAAGATTGCCGGCGGAAACGTGGCTCTTTCTATCACCCTCACTGCACTGAGCAGTATTATCACTATGTTCACCATCCCTATAGTCCTTCAGCTTGCCCTCAACCGCTGCAGCGGCTTCGAGGCTTTCGGGAGCATAAATCTGCCTGTTGGCAAGCTCCTGATACAGAACATAGTGCTGATGTTCGTGCCTATTCTTCTGGGCTTCCTTATGACAAGGCTTTGGCCAAACGCCGCAAAGAAGACAGACAAGGTCATCTCCAAGATTGCCTTCCCGGCCCTGATGCTTCTTGCTGCTGTATTCTTCATCCAGCACCACAAAACCATCGCTGAGAATATACTGCTTCTGGGAACTGTTGTCCTGGCAATGCTCATCCTGTCAATAGCAGTATCAGCCCTGCTTTCCAGAGCCATAAAGCTCCAGAAAAGAGACCGCAAAACAATCATTATAGAAGTGGGTATGCAGAACGCAGCCCAGGCCATAGCCATAGCTTCCAGCCCGTTCATTTTTAACAACTCGGCTCTGGCCATCCCGGCCATCATCTACGCCCTGCTGATGAACGTTGTGCTACTGATTTACGTAGCTATTGTAAAGAAAAACTAATAAGCTCCGAAGTACTGGTACTCTTCAGAGGCAATCACCATTTTGTTGCCGTATTCGCGGAGTATGCTGTAATGGTATCCTTCCAGAGACGGCCATCTAACGGCAATCTCCAGGCCCTTTGGAGAGCCCCACATAGCCATAAACTCAACCTGCTTCCAACCCCAGAAATCCTCCAGGCTTCCGCCGTACCACAAATCGTTAGGGCCAGCTCCGAACTCATTCAGATCCCAGAATTCGTCCCATACGGATGCTACATCCCCTTCCGCTATACATACAAGCGCGCAGTGCCCTACGTTTCCTTTCCTTGCAAATACGACTCTATACCAGCTTCTCTCGTTTTCCTGGCAGTCAGCCACATAGCGTATTCCGGCTATCTTTTCTCCGCGATAGTACTTGAGGATAATATCCTTTACGTCTTTGCCCACGGTCTTGATAGGCTCGCCATTCTTCCATCTTGAGAAATTAAGAAGATGGATTGTCCTGTCAAATCCTTCCTTGAACAGTATCGGAGCAACCTCCTCGCTCCTGTAGCCTCTGAACTCTTTCTTGATAAACTCCGGGTCCACCATCTTCCAGATAAGAGAATAGTCGTAATAATCTTTGCTGCATTCCTTTACGCCCAGATACTTAACGTCTCCAACGTGCGGCTTGAAAACCATCTTGGTATACAGCGGAAGAAGATCATCCCGGGTTCCGATAGCATCATCCTTGCCAATATCGAAAGTAAAGCGGTTTGCGGCAAGATTGGCATCCCAGATAAACATAGGATCCAGCACCTTCAGATGGTCGTCCTCGTCTAGCCCAAGAGCGCCAACCAGATACTCTATCTGATTGTAATACATCTTTCCCCTGTCCTGCAAAGCAGCAGCCTGCTCATTTGAAAGCGGCATCGGCTCTAGAATCTTCTTGTCAGCCTTCAAGGAATAAACCGTGGTACGCCTCAGGTCATAGCTGGCAAGAACCAGCTCGTTCTCTCCGTCACCATCCACGTCATAATCTGCATACAGATCAACCTTGCGGTCATCATCCGCGTCATTCAGAAGCTCGTCCAAATGCTTTTTGACAATCTTTGAGCCATCTTCAGTAAACTGGCAGAATCCAGAAACCGGCAATGCCAGAAGCATAATCGCGATTACTATTCTTTTCATATTCATCAATTATAACATACATTCAATTATGGTGTGGCCGTAGCCGCCAACGTTGTCGTGGATAGCGGAAATCTTGTAGCCGGCCTTTTCCAGGATGTCTATGAAGTCTTGGCTGTGGTACATCTTGGAGTTTCCGTTGGCAATGGCGGTAAAGTAAAGGCTGGTCATTGTAAGGCAGTAAGTTGCAGTCTCGTACTGCTGCCTGTCCCAAAGGTTTTCCATAATGATGAGCCTTCCGTCTTTGTTCAGGCTTTGCTTGGCGTTGGTGACAATCTGGAATATCTGCTCTTCCGAGAAGCAGTCCAGGAACTGGCTCATCCAGATGACATCGAATCCTTTCGGATAGTCAGAGTCTTTGAGGAGGTTTCTCGGGCAGGTACTGATTCTGTCTGCGCCGGGTTTGCCCTTTATGTTCTCCTTGAGCATATCCAGCTGGCCCGGAAGATCCATTACGGTAACGTTAACATCTGGGTTGAATTCCACACATTTCATAGAGAACTTTCCGGTGTTGCCGCCAACGTCAAGAAGCTTGATAACAGGTTTATTAAAGACTATTTTCAGTGCCTGGTCAAAGGAATTGTCGGAGTAGAAATGGTCAAAGGCAAACCAGCTACTCTTTGCCGGCTCATCGAGGTATTTAAGCCCCTCATAAACCGTAGGCCAGTCTCCCAGAGCCTTAAGCCCGGCAGGCCTCCCCTCTTTCAGAGCCTCCTCCAAGTGAAAGAATCCCAGATAGTTAACATCGTTGACAAAATCCATGTTCACACGAGTCATCTTGTCGGTAAGAAGATACCAGCCGGTCTTGGTCAGGAAGAACCTGTCATCCTTTACTATTACCGTGCCGATGGAAAGGGAAGCCTCAACCAGAACCTTTGCAGCGTATTTGGAGATATTGGTCTTCTCGGCGATTTCTTCCATTGAAAGACCGTCGGGATTATCCTTAAGAGCCTGGAATACACCCAATTTGAGCATCATCCTGGAAGCCTGGAACGCAATCGGCGCAAAGGCAATTTCCTGAGCCGCACGCTGTGCTTCAAGTATAGATTTTTTGTCTTTTCCGTATTTTTGCTTGAGCGGAGATTCTAATTTCATCGCGATTTTATTTTTTCAAATTTACACTGATTTTTTTAACTTTACAAAGTCTGGAGCATCATATTTACATATTAAGAACATTCAGACATAATAGAACACAGCATCATTATGGCCCATTATATCAACAACGTAAGCAGACTTCTCCTCTTTTTGCTGCTCCCGGTTATTTCAGTTTCACAGTCTTTTTCACAAAACACAGACAGCCATGCATCGCGGCTATGGACTCTCAGAGAGTGCACGGATTACGCTGTAGAGCATAATCACGACATTGAATCCAATCAGCTGAACGTGGAGAATGCCAAGATAGACGTTCTAACGGCCAAAGCCGCCAGATACCCCGACGTATCCGCCTCCATGGGCCAGAGCGTCAGCAACAACTGGTTTAACAGCGCTTCCTCAAAAAGCCATTATGGAGGAAACTACGGCGTATCGGCCGGAATGACCCTCTATAACGGAGGAAGCATCCGCAGAAACATAGAAAAGAGCGAGAACAGCCTGAAGATCCAGAATCTAAGTATGGAGAAAAGCATTCTGGACCTCAAGCTCAGAATAGCGCAGCTTTACATACAGGTTCTCTACGACAAGGAGACCATTAAGATGAAAGAAGAGAATGCTGCCGCATCCAAGGCCCTGTGGGACAGAGGCCTGGAATTCCTTAAGGCAGGAAGCATGTCTAAGGCAGACGTGGCAAAGCTGGAAAGCCAAAACGCATCCGATCTCTATCAGATAACCAATGCCAAGAGCCAGTATGACAATGATCTGCTGTCTCTGAAAACCGCAATGAGGATGCAAAGAGACGCTCTGGACATCCTGACTCCGGAAATATCTGAGGAAAGGATTC
The DNA here is from genome assembly GCA_016285455.1 of Bacteroidales bacterium. Lineage (GTDB taxonomy): Bacteria > Bacteroidota > Bacteroidia > Bacteroidales > UBA932 > Egerieousia. Next base: position 16,832 of record JAEEQS010000012.1, on the reverse strand, counting down.
TTGAGATCCTTCCTTCCAGGGATGAGGTTTTCAACCGTGCAATGGAACTTCGTCCGGAAATAGAAATAAGCAACATAGGCATACAGAACAGCGAACTGAACCTCAAGGGAGTAAAGATGGGATATGCCCCAAGACTCTCACTCTCTGCTTCTTCAGGAACCAACAACAGCAGCGGGGGTAACTTCGGCCGCCAGATCAAGAACAACTGGAGCAACTCCCTCGGCCTTAACCTTTCCATCCCTATCTACAGCCAGCGGCAAAATAAAAGCGCGGTGGAAAAGGCCCGCAACGATCTTGAGCAATCCAAGCTGGAAGCCGAAGAAGCTGAAGACAACCTCTACACAACTATCGAAACCGTTTACCTTAACGCCCGCAACTCCCAGCAGCAGTACATAAGCGCCAAGAAAGCTTACGAGAGCGCCCGCCTCAGCTATGAGCTCGCAGTTGAGCAATTCAAACTTGGCATGAAGAACATCGCGGAGATGGAACAGGAGAGAAGCACTTATATGGCGGCTGAACTGTCTCTTGCACAGTCCAAATATATGGCGCTGTACAACCTGCAGGTGCTTAAGTTCTACACCGGAATTGAAATCAACATTTAGATAATTATTATAATCAACTATATGAAAAAGAAGTACATCTGGATTGGAGTAATTGTTATTCTGGCACTCATAGGCCTATGGCAATACCTTAGCTCTAAGAAAGAAAGCCAGAAGATTGGCTTCAAGATGACCAAGATCGAGACCGGCAGAATTACCAACTACGTAACCGCAACGGGAACCATAGAGCCGGTTGTAAAGGTAGAAGTGGGTACACAGGTATCCGGAATCGTCAAGAAACTCTATGTAGATTACAACAGCGTGGTAAAGAAAGGCCAGGTAATCGCCGAGCTAGACAAGACCAACCTTCAGAGCGAATACCAGAGCCAGCAGAGCAATCTTGCAAAAGCCCAGAGCGACTACAACTACCAGAAATCCAACCACGACAGGATGAAGACCCTCCACGACAAGGGCCTTATCGCCGACAACGAATATGAAGCCGCCGTGCAGAGTTTCCAGAGTGCAAAGAGCTCTCTTTCAGTAGCTAGCCAGAATCTTCAAAAAGCCAAGACCAACCTCTCCTATGCCACTATTACTTCACCGATAGACGGAGTGGTACTCAGCAAGAGCGTTGAGGAAGGCCAGACAGTTGCGGCCAGCTTCTCCACTCCTACATTGTTCTACATTGCCAACAACCTCACCCAGATGAGAGTGATTGCCAGCGTAGACGAGGCCGACATAGGAAACGTAGCAGACGGCCAGAGAGTAGAATTCACGGTTGACGCCTATGTGGGAGAAACCTTCAACGGAACCGTTACCCAGGTAAGGCAGAACGCCACAACCACCAATAACGTAGTAACATACGAGGTTGTTGTAGATGCCCCTAACCCAGACCTGAAACTCAAGCCAGGCTTGACCGCCAACATAACCATATATACCAAGGAAAGCGGAGAAGTGCTGACTGTCCAGCCAAAAGCCCTCAAGTTCAACCCTATGCAGTATGACGGCGTTCAAGGCTACTCCATAGATCACGCCTCCAAAGAACTGGCCGCCACTAGACCAGCCAAGGGCCAGGGCATTCTCTGGACTCTGGAAAGCAAAGTCTTCAAGGCCAAGATGGTAAACGTTGGAATGAGCAGCAAGATAGCCACCGAGGTAAGCGGCAGCATCCGGGAGGGTGAGCCAGTGGTTCTGGAAATGAGTGCAAACGCAATGCCTCAGATGTCATCAGACGAAGGCGGCAATTCACCATTCATGCCTAAGCGCCCGGGCAGTGGCAACCGCAGCGGCGCACCAAGCGGCAGAAGATAAAATAATCTCTGAGAAAAATGAGTGAAGAGAAAAAGGTCGTAATAGACCTCCAGAACATAAGACGAGACTTCATCGTGGGAGAAGAAACGGTCCGCGCACTAAGAGGCGTGAGCTTCAAGATCTACGAGGGAGAATTCGTCACCATAATGGGAAAGTCCGGAAGCGGAAAGAGTACGCTTCTGAACACTCTCGGATGCCTCGACACCCCTACTTCCGGAGAGTATTACCTAGATGGAGTATCGGTGAGGAAAATGAGCAAAAACGAACGTGCTACTCTCAGAAACAGGAAGATAGGATTCGTGTTCCAATCGTATAATTTGCTTGCAAAGACTACTGCCATAGAGAATGTGGAGCTCCCGCTGATGTACAACACCAAGTACAATTCCAAGCAGAGAAGAGAGGCCGCCATCCAGGCCCTGCAGATGGTAGGACTGGGCAACCGTCTGGAACACAAGTCAAACCAGATGTCCGGAGGCCAGATGCAGAGAGTGGCAATCGCCAGGGCCCTGGTGAACAATCCGGCAGTAATTCTCGCCGACGAGGCAACTGGAAATCTTGACACCAGAACATCGTTTGAGATTCTGGTCCTGTTCCAGAAACTGTGGAAAGACGGAAAGACCATCATCTTTGTCACCCACAACCCAGACATCGCCCAGTACAGCCAGAGAAACATCTTCCTGGCAGACGGCAAGGTTAAAGACGATACCGTTAACAACAACATTTTGTCGGCAGAAGAAGGCCTGGCCGCCCTGCCTAAGAACGAGGAGGATTGAGAATGAACTGGTCTAATTTATTCAAGATAGCCCTCAAGGCAATAGCCAACAATAAGTTGCGCACCTTCCTCACAATGCTGGGAATCATAATCGGCGTGGCTTCAGTTATCACTATGCTCGCCATAGGCCAAGGCTCCAAGCAGAGCATCCAGAGCCAGATTTCCAAGATGGGAAGCAATATGATTATGATTATGCCTGGAGCCGAGAGACGTGGCGGCGTAAGAATGGGCGGCTCAGATATGCAGACTCTCAAGATATCTGACTACAACACCCTCAAGGACGAGTGCACATACATAGCAGCCATAAGCCCGAGCGTGTCCTCCAGCGGACAGCTGATTTTCGGCGGCAACAACTACTCTTCCTCCATAAGCGGCGTAAGCCAGGACTACCTGACTATCCGCCAGCTCGAGGTTGAAGACGGAGATATGTTCGACGATACAGACATTGCCCAAAGCGCCAAGGTCTGCGTTATCGGAAAGACCATCGCGGATAACCTTTTCACCGCAGGAGAGAATCCTGTCGGCCAGATAATCCGCTTCAAGAATATGCCTTTCACGGTCATAGGAGTCCTAAAGTCAAAGGGTTACAACACCATGGGCCAAGACCAGGACGACGTTGTGCTGGCTCCTTTCACAACGGTGATGAAGAGAATCCTCTCCGTAAACTACCTGTCCATGATATACGCCTCAGCCATAACTGAAGGCCAGACACAGGAAGCCATAAACGAGATCAGCGATATTCTCCGCACCAACCACAAGCTCCAGGACGGAAAGGCAGACAACTTCAACGTAAGAAGCCAGGAGGAACTTAGCTCAATGATGACTTCCACCACCACCTCAATGACCATACTGCTAGCCTGCGTGGCCGGCATTTCGCTGATTGTGGGCGGTATTGGCATTATGAACATTATGTATGTGAGTGTCACCGAGAGAACCAAGGAAATCGGTCTCAGAATGAGCGTAGGAGCCAGAGGCTTGGACATCCTGACGCAATTCCTGATAGAAGCCGTGATGATAAGCATCACCGGCGGCCTTATCGGAGTACTGCTGGGCGTGGGAGCGGCCTACGGAGTCAAGTTCTTTGCAGGCTGGCCAATAGCCATCCAGCCTATGAGCGTAGTCCTCAGCTTTGCGGTCTGCTCCATAACTGGAATCTTCTTTGGCTGGTACCCTGCCAAGAAGGCCGCCAACCTCGACCCTATCGAGGCAATCCGCTACGAATAAAAAATAGACAATTACACAAATATGAAAAGACATCTCTCCCTTTTGTTTTTATCATTTATCGCGATAGTTGCAACTTTCAGTTATGCCGTTGGACAGACGCCTGATTACCAGACAACTGAAGAGTGCACCAGCATTATGGTTGGACGGCTTGCCTCCACAGACGGAAGCGTAATCACTTCCCACACCTGCGACGGAGTTTCCCACACCTGGGTAAGCTATGAGCCTGCTGCTGACCACAAGAAAGGTGAGATGCAAAAAGTCTATTACGGCACTCGCTGGACCAAGTTCAAGGGAGACACCACGGGAGTAAGATACAAGGGAGAAATTCCTCAGGCAAGGCACACCTACGCCTATCTTAACACCGGCTATCCTTGCCTGAACGAAAAGCAGGTAGCCATTGGTGAAACTACTTTCTCCGGCCCAGATACCCTGAAGAATCCAGAAGGAATGTTCCTGATAGAGGAACTTGCCAGAATCGCTCTTCAGAGATGCGACAATGCCAAAGATGCGGTCAAGCTGATGGGAAAACTTGCAGAAGAATATGGCTACGGAGACGGCGGAGAATGCCTTACGGTGGCAGACAAGAACGAGGTCTGGTGCTTTGAGATCCTGGGCAACGGCAAGCATAACAAAGGCGCCGTATGGGCAGCCCAGAGAGTGCCAGACGACCACATCTCCATCTCCTGCAACATCCCTAGAATCGGGAAGATAGACAAAAAAGACAAGAAGAACTTCCTCTGCTCAGATAACGTGGAGAAAGTGGCAATTGAGCACGGCCTGTGGGACGGACAGGGAGAGTTCAAGTTTTACAAGGCTTACCACGGAAACTACGGCGACGGCAAGAACTTCCGCGAAAGAGACTTCTACGTGTTCTCGCAGTTGGCTCCGTCTCTAGGCCTAACATACGATATGGACGAGCTTCCGTTCTCCGTAAAGCCAGACGAGAAAGTTGACGTGAGAAAAGTTATGGAACTCTTCCGCTCCACTTTTGAGGGCAGCCAGTTTGATATGACTCAGAACTGGAAGATGGAGCTGACTGCAAAAGACGGCTCCAAGAGCATAATAACAAGCCCTGTAGCCAATCCTTGGCTTACGGCTGATACCAGAAATACTCTCAACACTATTGCACCTGGAACCGTTGAGTTCAGCCGCACCCTTGCTGTATGCTGGTGCTCCTACTCTACTGTTATACAACTCAGAAGCTGGCTCCCAGACTCTGTTGGCGGCATCTGCTGGTATGCTGTAGACAACCCTGCCGAAAGCCCTAGAATCCCGCTGTTCGCCGGTGGCACCTCCCTTCCGGACGGCTTCAGTTTCTGCGGCCAGAAGCAGTACAAAGAAGACTGCATTCTCTGGCAATTCAGAAGGCCTAACAGACTGGCAACCGTAGCCTGGCAGAAGTCAAGAAAAAGAGTTGAAAAAGAAATCGCTGAGATAGAAAAACTAGCTTTTGAGCAGACAGAAAAAATCACAAAGAAAAGCACTGCAGAAGATTTGAATGCAGTTACAGCCAAAATATACGAGGCTGCAATAAAGGCCTGGAACCAGATGGAAATAGACTTCTGGATGGCCTATGGAAGAGGCTTCTAACCAGAATTCCTTTTTTTTTGATATATTTACAAGAGGATACGGAAAATCAAACAAAACGATATGAAAAAGATTTTTATTATGGCACTTGCTTCACTATTCGGAATGGCATGCCTTAACGCCCAGGATAAGGAAATCGTTGATCTGATAAACAACGGCGGCAAAATCAAGCCAACTAATTTTATTTTTGACCAGAGATATTATGACAGGATGGTTGCAACTGTTCCGAATCTTGAAATCAGAGACTTGGAACAGGTAACAAAGATGGCAGAAGAGGAAATTGCAATGCTAGACAAGATCCTGGAAACCAAGAATGTCATCATCGGCGACGCAACAAAAGAATCCAAGATCAATAAAAGGCTCAAGAAATATTTCAACGATCCTGCTCAGGCTCTCGCATTCTTTAGCGAGGCGGAAACGCTGAAAAACAATGCCTCCAGAATGCTCGGAATGGCCAAAGGAACAAAGGAATCAAGAGGCAAGGGTTCTATGCCTCAGGGCAGGCTTCTTTCCTTCTCATACACCTCTGGCAACGGCTTTGCCGGATGGAGAACCGAGATCAGGCTTTCCCGCGACGATAATAACATCGGAACTCTGAAATGCGAAACTCAGAAAATGCGTATGCCGGCAAACGAAGAGGAAGAAGCAGCTAAGCCTGTCAACGTAGACGACTCTGTATTTGTAAAGGTATACAACTTGATTAAAGATGGAGAGCTTTACAACGAAGCTAATAACTATCAGCCGCTTTACGACGTGACAGACGGTACTGGATGGAGTATGAGCGCAATATTTGAAGGCACTGAAAAATACAGGAACTCAGACAAATTCAGGCCAGTATTTATGTCTACAGGCGGCTATATGGCAGGTCCTGACCATTCCGAGGCCTTGAACTCTATTCTCACCTATCTGAACAAATTATTCAAGCAACTGAGCCCCGCCAAAGAAAGCAAATAGGCCATAAGGGAGGAAATGTCGTCTGCCGCTTAAATGGTTAGCAATCAGGCATATAGCAAAAGTCCTTCCGCTGTTTTCAACGGAAGGACTTTGTTTAAAAGCCTGCATATCAAGTACTTTGACGGCAGGAAAACCAATGGTTTAGTAAGTCATCTTTGGTGGAAGTGCCTTTGCACCTGCAATCATCTTCTCAACAGTCTTCAAAGGAGGAACTACCCTTGTAAGTTTCTTCTTTGCGTTTGTCTCCTCAAGAGCCTTGTGCAGATTCTCGGCCTTGCGGTTGCGGAGTTCCTTAACGGTATCAACTCCGGCAGCCTCCAGAAGCTCTGAGAACTGAGGGCCTACTCCCTTGATTCTGAACAAGTCTGCGTGGTTAGTCCAGCGGAGGATGAGTTTCTCCGGAATGTCTGTAGCTTTTGCAAGTTCCTTGCGACCCTTTGGAGCTGCGCATTTGTCAAGGAGTTCGCTTACCTTGTTGATGCCGGCCTCGGTAAGTTTCTTTGCATAAACGTCACCTACGCCTTCGATGTCGATAATCTTGTAATCCATGGTAATAGTGTTAAAGTGTTACTTACAAAATTAATGAAAAATAATCCAAAAAAACAATCAGATTGGCAATATGTTTGCAATAAAACTAAACCGGTTGCAAAACCATCGCGGAATACAATTAACTGATTAATATATGACAGCAAGAAAGAACACTTCATCATCAAGATTCTCAGCGATGTTGCCTCTGGCATTTGCTGCAGTGGCTATTACCTTGTTTTCAGGCTGTTCCAGAGAGAAGAGTGCAGAGCAGATCTACGACGAGAACGCCAGCGGAGTGGTGATGATACTCAACGAGCACTATTTCAGCGTAAGCCTTCCAACGGGAGAAACTTTCTATTTCAGCGGCATAGAAGACGGAAAGTTGCAGAACGTTGCCTTTTCAAAGAACCAGATTCAGACGGCTTATTCTTTTGGAACGGGCTTTTTCATAGACAAGTACGGCGGAATACTTACAAACCGCCACGTTGTAAACCACTACATAAAGAAATCAGACGTGCTGCATTACGTGCAGAAGCTTCTGTCTGCACTGGCCTCCTACGCACGTGAAAGGCAGGAACAGGCTTCGTACGAGGCTGGCAAAATCTATCAGGCTTTGAACCAGAACTATACGTATGACGACAACAGCTCCTACAACGCAGCCCTCAAGCAAAGGCTATATGAACTGAAGCAGGAATATGACCAGGCCCAGGCCTACATCTCCCGCCTGAGGAGAATAGATGCCTCACAGATTGCTGTAAGATGCCACGGCAAAATAGGCATAGCCTACAACGATTCCTACGTAAGCGGCCCTGCAGACTTCAAGCCTTGCGCCATTGTCCGCGAGTCTAATGACGAGAACGTGGACCTTGCCCTTATCCGCCTTGCAGACGGAGTCACGCCAGAAGGAACTGCCGTATTCCAGACAGGAGTCCAGAAAGACGGCTCCATAAAAGAAAATACTGCAGACCACCTCACACTTGACCAGCAGCTTTACCTGATTGGCTACAACCAGGGCATTGCGCTGGCTTCCACCACAGAAGGCATCAAGGCCCAGCTGACTTCCGGCAAGATTTCCCAGAAACCAGACCAGTACAGGCTGCTTTACACCATCCCAATTCTCCAAGGCTCCAGTGGAAGTCCTGTAGTCAACTCCTACGGAGATCTGGTAGCAGTTAACTTTGCGGCCGTAAGCGGTACCCAGAGCTTCAATTTTGGCATTCCTATCAAGCAGATTAGAAGTTTCCTTATTGAAGGGATGAAGCGATAATGCATTTTACACTATATTTGCCCAGTAAAGTATGAATAATATGAAAGCATTTTCCTTTAAGTCAGCTCGCAGAGTTATCACAATCCTGCTTGCAGCATTGCTAGTACAAAATATTGCTTCCGCCCAGGATCTGGCCGGAAAGCGCTACATCACAGAAGATAAGGGCAAATGCCACGACTACCTGATGAAAGCCATTACCTCCGATCCAGAATTCGAAAAGACTCCAGCCCTAGAAAGGCAAACCGTCCTGGGCTTCCTTTCCGTTACTGAGATGAATATTGCAATCGCCTTCAAGAGCAAGAACCGCTTTACCTTTACAGTAATGTTTAATCTCAACGAGAAGGTAGCCAAGGCAATGGGATTAGAAGGAGAAAAAATGGAAAAAGCCAAGGCAGAACTGGCTCAAATGAGCTCAGAGATGAAAGAGTCCGGCACCTATTCCATTGAAAACAATGTTTTGATTCTCAAATCCAAGACCGGAGAAAAGAGCAAGCTCAAGATTCTTGACAAGGATATGAAGAAGTTACAGGCACCTGATCTTGACAATTTAATTTTCAAGAAGGTTAAATGAGTTATTTCTCCCGGGCCGCAACCAAGCTAAAACGTTATTTTTCTCTCCTCTGGCACCAGATAAGGTATCCGGAAGAGAGAAAATCATATAGTATGAAAGACTTGGAGCAGACTCACACCTGCGCCAACTGCGGTCTGGAGTACAACGGTCTTTTCTGCCCGAGATGCGGGCAAAAATCCAACACCCAAAGGCTCACGCCCAAGAATCTGCTGACCAACACGCTAGAAGTCTGGGACTTCAACAACAGAAGCGTACCGGGAACCATCATTCAGCTGTTCTCCAGGCCAGGCCATTTCATCCGCGATTATCTTAAAGGTCATCGCGCTCCCTATTACGCTCCCATAAAGCTGCTGTTCCTGCTCTGCGTTATATTAGCCATAGAAATCTCCGTCGGCCTGATTAAGCCAGAAAAGAAATCAGTCAACTCTACGGAAAAACCTAAATCCGAGGAAGAAATAAGAGCCAGAGCCGATTCCCTTGCCTGGGCCTGGGCAGACGATGACGATGAAGACGAAGAAGACGTTGAGATGGATTTGACTATTTCCGAGAACGGAGATACATCCCAGCTCTATGATACATATGTTCCCGATTCACTGAACACGGAGAAAGCGGTAAAATTCGTAGAAAAGCACAACAAGATCCGGAACGCGATTGTGCAGTTCATCCTGGCATTCAAGAAATTCTTGGATTTCAGAGAGAACAACAAGGCCCTCTACACCATACTTCTTAACATTACCTTGGCCTTCGTCTGCTGGTGGGTGTTCAGGAAAGAGAAAGTTATGGGCCATCTCTCATACACCGAGCATTTCTTCATACAGATTTACATAAGCTGCCAGATGCTGATACTCTCCATCCTGATTCTCCCGTTCCTTAAGGCTGGAGCAGATTTGCCAATCTACATCCTGCCCGCCATAATGATATGGGACTTCAAGCAGCTTTTCCAGATAAGCTGGGCAAAAAGCCTACTCAGAACCGCTCTGGTTCTGGTACTTAACGGAATTCTGATGGGAATTGTAATTTCGCTTGGACTGGTGCTGTCTTTCCTGTTTATCGCCCTTATAAACGGCGCCCTGTAGGTCAGCCCTCTTTTACAAGCATCAGCTTTATCGTGTCACCGATTTCTTTAGCCACGTCCGTGGTGTCTTCCAGAGACTGCACTATGTTCTTGCACTTTGTGAGCTCGATTCCATTGGTCTCGGCCTCAAACAGATGGCTCATATAGTTCTCGTAGATATCATCCACCTCGCTCTCTATCTCCTTGATCCTTCCGCACATAGCCTTCAGCTCATCCGCCTTCTTCTTCCACTGGTCAAAGTCCTGGGTTATGGCAACAAGAAGATTTGCGTCCTCCACAATCAGCTCCCCAATCTCAACCCAGGAACTGTCCGTAAAGTTCGGCCTGTAGATTACCAGCTTCTTGGCACTGTCGTGAATCATATCCAGGAAAGACTCCATCCTTGAGCCCAGAGTCTGGATATCCTCCCTGTCGAACGGAGTTTTGCGGGCCTTGTACAATATTCCGGAGATATTGGCATCCACGGTATCGCCCTCTCTCTCAACCTCTTTCATTTGTCTGGAAAGTTCCTTTTTCTTCTCGTAGGAATCTTCCTTGAGGACATCAACCAGCAAAGCCGCAGCCTTGGAAATCAGAGCGCTCTGCTCCCTGAAAAGCGGGAAGAATTTCTCTCCCCCACCCCTTCCGCAAATCAAACCAAAAAGCATATAATAAACTGTCTAGCAAAAACAATTGAAAGAATCTTCTTATATTTACAAAGTCTAAGAAGACATCTGTTGAATACAAATTTAGAAAAATATGAAAGCAATGCCAAAAAGAATCATCTGCGCAATTATTTTTGCGTTGTCATTTATTTTATCCTCAGCGATTAACGCAAATGCCCAGAGCGACACCATCAAACTTTCTTCAGACCCTGACTTCTATGCTATCACACTGAAGAAAGACATTCCAACGGCAGAAAAGATAATGAAGGAGCTCCTGCCTTACAAAGACACCAAAACAACGGGAGATCTTATGGTAATGGCCGCAAAGAAGCTTCTTGGCAACCCTTATGTTGCAGGAACCCTGGAAGAAGGAGACAGTGAAGACGTTAGAGTTTACCTCAGCAAGACAGACTGCATCATCTTTGTAGAAACCTGCATGAACCTTGCCCTTACGGTTAAGAAATACGGAAAAGACGCAGACTTTGAGAAACTTTGCCAGATGGTTCGCCAGAGCCGCTACCGCAATGGAATGGTACGCTGCTACTCAGACCGCATCCACTACACCACAGAGTGGATACGCCAGGGAGAAAAGCGCGGCATACTTGAAGACATCACCCTCAAGTGCGGCGGACAGGTTTACGACCATCCAATCTTCTTTATGACCAAGAACTACAAGAAATACAAGCACTTGAAAGATGCCGATGTTGAAAACAAAGACTGCTGCTCAAACGATGAAGAGCAGGAAACCTGCACAATTAACCAGGCCACCAAAGATTACAGAACCATCGCCAGAGTTGAGAAGGAACTCAACTCCCAGCCTTACACCTACATCCCGCAAGACAAGATCAAAGCCAACGAAAAATCCATAAAGAGCGGAGACATAATCGGTTATATGTCCACCACAGACGGCCTTGACATAGCCCACGTAGCCATCGCCTACTGGAGGAAAGACGGCAAGCTGGGCTTCATCCACGCCTCAATGGGCAAGATGAAGGTAGTTGTGGATGAAAAGACCATCGCTGAGTATGCAAATGCCAGCAAATACATCAACGGCATCAAGGTCATAAGAGTTAAGTAAAATGGAAACAAACGGTTACAATTATCAGCAGCCGATGTACGGCGAGAGGCCAATGCCCTCAATGATTGAGGCCACCAAGGCCTGTCTCAGAAAATACGCTACATTCTCCGGCAGAGCCCGCAGAAGCGAATACTGGTGGTTCTCCCTTGCCGCCTATCTTGCCGGAATGGTTGTAGGCCTGATTTGGGCACTTCTCCTTATAGCTCAGCTCGCTATGTGGGGAGTCAACGGCACTCTCCAAGATCGCTCTCCTTATGACATCTTTCTGCTGAACCCAGGATTTTGGCTTTACGTTCTATTCACACTTGCTTACATCCTCCCGAGCCTGGCTGTAACTGTCAGAAGACTCCACGACATAGGCAAAAGCGGCTGGTATCTGCTGATTTGGATGGTCGGATGCCCTCTGCTGTTTGCCGGCGCTATTATAGCTGCCGCCTATAATCACGACTTGTGGTTCCTTATGATAATAGCCTATTTGGTCAACCTGGCGGTTGCAATCCTGTTCATTGTCTGGATGGCCTCTAACGGCAAGAAAGAAACCAACAAGTGGGGTCCTTCTCCAAAGTTTTACCCAATAGAGCAAAATGGAACAGTTCAACCTCGATAGATGCCCCTACTGCGGCAAGAAAATCATAATCGGAGCCAAGCAGTGCCCATTCTGCGGAGAAGACCTTAGCGATCTGCAACCACCTGAGGGCTATTTTGAAAGGCATCAGGCTGCATCTTCCACATCTTCAGCACATAACGCATCTTCCGCATCAAACGCATCATCTGATTCATCAACATACTCTCAGGCAGGAACCGTTCCCCCGCCAACGCCTCCTCCAGGCCCTCAGCAATCAAACAGCTCCGGCTATTCCCAGAACCAGCAGCAGTTCGGCAACAATCCTTACGGCTACCAAGTTCCGCCGAACGTTCCCAAGATGTTGTTCACAGACGCCGTAAAAACCTGCCTCATAGAAAAATACGCCACCTTCTCCGGCAGAGCCAGAAGGAGTGAATTCTGGTGGTGGTACCTTGCCCAGACACTCATAACCTACATAATGTCCAGAGTTGTCTCATTTACATCCGATGTCCCCGTTTCAAGTTTTGCCAGTAGCAGCGGAGAATTATTCGGCATTTTATGGGACTCTATGGGATCCGTACTCAAAAACCCTGTCTGGTGGCTTTCTATGGTGGTTTGTCTGGCCTTGTTCATTCCAAACATCGCCGCCATAAGCAGAAGACTCCACGATATAGGCAAAAGCGGCTGGTGGCAGATTTTCCCGTATGCATTACTTCTGCTGAACTACCTGTTGTTATTCCTTAAACTTAAGGTATTTTTACTTTATCCTTTATTCGCGTTCCTGTGTCTTGGAGCATTCATTATAATGATTGTCTGGCTATGCACAGACAGCGATCCTAAGCCGAACAAATGGGGCCCGTCTCCAAAATACGGCAACATAAAACAGTAATTTTAATCAAAAGAAAAAAAGTTTTGGAGAATTGAAAAAAGGCTGTATATTTGCAGTCCCAAAACGGAAGCAATTCCGCAAAAGCTGACTCGCTAGCTCAGCTGGTAGAGCACGACACTCTTAATGTTGGGGTCCAGGGTTCGATCCCCTGGCGGGTCACCTAAAAGCCTTCAGAAGCTACTCTGAAGGCTTTTTTGTTATTACCTGTGTCCAAATTTGTGACCGGAACTACGCCTATTCCTGCCTTAAAGTCAGGCCGTCTCTGGACGGAACAAAGAGGTTGTTGGACTCCCACTGGATGAACTCCTTGAATTTCTCCTGCTCGGCCCCAAGAATCTCATATCCGCCATAGAACTCGTTGCTGCCCATAAGCCAGGCATTGTAAACCCTCCAGAAACCGGCATCTTTAATCTTCTTCTCGTATTTGAGAACTGCCACCAAATCATTTTGCGGAATAATGCTTCCTTTTTCCTGCTGCTCCTTCAGGTAATATTCCAGAGCATCTCCCCTAATCTCTATCAAATCATCAAATGTCAGCTCTTTTCTTTTTGCGGCCTCAGTCAAGGCTCCAGATGCCAGAACGCCACGCTCATATGTAAGCTCAAAGCAAGTCATCTTGGCCAACAGCGCCTCCGGAGAAGATAAATCTGCCTGGGATATCTGAATGTTGTTCTTCTTGGTAAGAGTAACGTGCACTTTGGCAACAGTATCTCCCTCAAATGCTATATGCTCCCTGTAAACGTCCGCAATCATCGCCCCCATAATGGCGCTCCTATCGCTGTTAGGGTCCAGCAGCCTGTAAACCGTAGCGTACAGAATAGCAAAGATCGGCTCGCTAGACTGGCCCAGTATTTCAGCTGCCCTGAAATAGTTAGACGTAAAGTCAGGATCCACCTTAATGCCGTTCTCATACAGCAGCAACGCCTCATAGTAATTGCCCTCCATATTCTCCAGGTTGCCTTTTTCCAGATACAGCGGACCGGAATTCGGGAACAGCTTAAGTCCCTTGTCGTAGGTCTCCCGAGCCTTGTCTCTCTGCCCTTTCATATCGTAGGCATTGCCCCAAGCCTGATACAGGATTGAATTGGCATCCTTGTTCTTCTGAAGTTTCTTGAAAATATCTATCGCCGAGTCATAATCTTGTTTGCTGTAATAAGCCAGGCCGAGCTCATAGCCAACAATAAAGTTCTTGGGATTAGCCTTTTGCACCTCCTTCAGCAACTCAACAGACTTGTCGAGATTGCCGTTATTCATAAGCTGAATCGCCTGCCGGACCTTCAAATCATCCTCCTTGGACAAATCCTGAGATTGGGCAAAAACCGGCACCAGAGCCACAACCAGAAGAATCAAAAACCGTTTCATAACTGTGCTTTATGTTTATTCGTTATAAAGATAGCATTTTTATTTTACCTTTATAGCATAAAAGCACGCGTTATGAAAAACCAGAAGAATTACATAGAAGAAGCCGGATTTGCCGTAACCGTATGCAAGAAAGACGGGGAAATCATCTATATGAACCAGAAGTCCAAGAAGACTTTCCTCAAGCCCGGAGATAAAGACCTCATTGGCAAAAACGTTCTGGACTGCCACCCTGAGCCTGCCAGAACCTTGCTCAGCGATCTTCTTGTTCATCCGCGCAATAACGCCTACACCATTGAAAAGAACGGCATCAAGAAGCTCATCTATCAGACCCCGTGGTACGACAAGGGTGAATACCAGGGCTTTATGGAAATGTCTATGGAGATTCCGTTTGAAATGAAACACGCTGTCCGTACCCCAAAACCAGATTCAGAAGCAGAAGCAAAGCCAAGGCGCAAACGCTGCTCCCCTAACTCCATCTTTGAACTCAAACCCAACGAGATATTCGTCTTTGGCAGCAACCTAAGAGGAGCGCACGGAGGCGGAGCCGCCAGAGTGGCCTACGAAAAGTTCGGAGCCGTATGGGGAGAAGGCGTCGGACTCCAAGGCCAGACCTACGCCATCCCTACTATGCAAGGCGGAGTTGAAACCATCAAACCCTATGTAGACCAGTTTATTGCCTTTGCCATGCAGCATCCGGGCCTCACCTTCCTGGTAACCCGCATCGGCTGCGGCATAGCAGGTTTTACAGACGAAGAAATAGCCCCGCTCTTCAAGGCCGCAATGAAGGTTGACAACATCCTCCTCCCAGGCTCATTCGTCAAGGTGCTGGAGAAATAACTCGCACAAGAAACAGCTTATAACAAAAAGCAATTAAATATGAAAACCCTACTCCCAATCATCACCGCAGCAGCCATCATCCTGGCCTCAGCGCTCACAATCTCATCCTGCTACAATAGCTCAAAAGCCCCTTCAGACGCAAATGCTGAAGCCTCAGAAGAGGCCGAACCCAAAGCAACCCCACTAGGCAGGCCTACTGCAGTACCATTTACCAAGGCTGAAAACTATTTCATCAAAAATGGCGCTAAACTTCCTGACAGCCACAAGATTACAAATAAAGAAACATTCGACAGCATCTTCGGCATGGCCACTACTATGGGAGAAAACGGCAAGCCAACCGAGATTGACTTTGACAAGAACTTTGTAATTGCAGTTGAGACTGGCCCTGTCCAGAAAGAAACCACTCTGATTCCTGAATACCTGATCAACCACTACGACGGCAAGCTAGTGTTCCACTATGCCATCAAGCAAGGAGAAGACATCTCCTACACCATCCGCCCGGTACTCATCATTATTGTTGACAAAAACCTGGCAAACATGCCAATAAAGCTAGTCAGCCACAGCTAGCACAATTAAATTAAGAAAACGGCTATTTCCTTGTTTTAGGAAATTTTGTTTCTTATATTTGCAAAACTAATTTATGCATATATGAGAAACAGGATAAAGGAATTGCTTGATTCTAAGGGAATTTCACAGACATGGCTGGCAAAGAAGCTGGGCAAGAGTTTCCGTACGGTCAATTTGTACTGCAGCAACAATGTTCAGCCACCGGCAAAAGCACTTGAGGAAATAGCGCGTTTACTGAATGTCGATATTCCAGAACTATTGTCAAAGGAGAAAAATTATCCCACTCATGAAGACAAAGAACCATCGGTACTTCGAGAACCAAGCGCGACTTATCATACTCTGCCTAAACCTGTAATCAAGCCGTCAGCCTACTCTAAGGTAAAATACCTGATAATTGATGACCTGAAGTTCATCGATATACCAAAGGAACAAGTTGTGATGAGCTTTGTTTCAACCTGCATAGAGGCTGCGGCCAGGACTGCAAACTGCTCTTATGAAGCCATATACAAGCGAATGAAGAAAGTCCGTCTGATAGAAGATTACATCTACCCGTGCTATGACGGGCTACACACAGAAAGCCGTGATAATCTTGCGGCGGATATACTGGAGTGTCTAGAAATGTGGGAAAAACGAATAAACAACTAACTCGCAAGATTATGGATGAGAAGAGAAAACTCCTTGTATATCACGGAGGAACAGAGTTAATTGAGCACCCCCTTTATAACTACGGAAGAAGCCTGCTCGACTTCGGCAAAGGATTCTATGTCACCGATATAAAGGAACAGGCAGTTATGTGGGCAAGGATAATAGCCAGAAAACGTGGCCTGGAGCCAGTAGTCAGCAGATATCTGCTTGACTGGGACTCAATCGTAAGACAGGCAAAATGCAGGCTCTTTGGATATTATGATGAAGATTGGCTGAATTATGTGGTCCTTTGCCGCAAAGGATATGATCCTTCAAGAAAATTCGACTACATAGAAGGCGGCGTGGCTGACGACCGGGTAATTGATACCGTAAATAGCGTTGTTTCTGGACTTATGGATTACAAAACTGCCCTAAAGA
>JAEEQS010000011.1 GCA_016285455.1 Bacteroidales bacterium | reverse complement strand
GATGATCACGGTAGGGGCCTTGAAGTTTGCAAAGCCCACTATCACCCTCTGCTTGAACAGTCCCTTCTCGGGATGCTTGTGGTCTATCGGCTGGGTGATGAACATCTTGTATTTAGCCTTCAGATGGTTCTTCAGCGGAGCTGCAATAGGCAGCCTCTCAAAGTCCGAGAACCTGGCGTATGTCTGGTTCGGCATCACATACCTGTTGCACCACAGGAAGTCATTCACCACCAGCGAATCCGGATTTGAAGACGCGAACTTCGGCCCTGCTTGGTACCTTAGGCTGTCCTCCCCGTTCTGCGCAAAAGAAGAACTGCAGAACACAAATAACATCATCGCTGAGGCAAAAGCCACAGCAAAACTTTTTCTAAAGGAAAATATCTTCATCTCAAATAGTTTTTATCGCGATAATACTTTCTACAAATTTAGTCAAAATTATTTCAGCTTTTTTCATTATTTTTGTTGAAGGAACATAAATAACAATAATTATGAAACGTTTATTTTTGATAATTGCTGCGCTTGTTTTCATTGGAACAGGAGCTTTTGCCCAGACTTCACTTTCTGAGACCATTGCTTCCGGCAAGAAGGTTTTTGTCCAGATAGTCAACGATGCAGATCATCCTATTCCTGAGGACGAACAGGCAGATGTAGTTCGCTGCGTGGCTGAGGCCGGACAGTGGACTGTAGCTGAATCGGCAGACGCTGCAGACTTCATTGTTTCTGTTCAGTGCAGGAAGAAGGTGGTTTTCAACAGCCCTCGTACCTGGCTCACCCCTTCCGTTCTAGACAAAGAGGGCAATGTCCTTTGGCAAGGCAAGCAGTTCAAGGCCGATGCTACCACGTTCAATGGGTTCAAGGCAACAAACAGGTGCATCAACAAAATGATTGAGTACGGATTCCAGAAAGATCTGTTTGTTAAAGCCGGAAGAAATTAGCGACATTTTTTAGCATAACTAAACACTAGTACCATGAACATCATCATCACATTGCTCATCGGAGCAGTTGCTGGCTGGCTTTCCGGCTTCTTCGTATCCAAAGACAAAGGTGGTCTTATCTGGAACATTCTCATCGGTCTTGCCGGCGGTTTTGTCGGCGGCTGGCTACTTGGCAAACTTGGCGCCACCAGTCCTTTCTGGGCTCAGTGGTATGGACAGGTTGTAAGCGCTGTTATCGGTGCTGTAATCCTCCTGGCCATCTGGAACTTTGTAAAGAAGGCCTTCAAGTAAGCCATCTTGCCTGTTTCGACAAAAAGTACTTGACCATCTGAAACCCAGGTGGTCAAGTTTTTTTATCGTTGTGATTTCAGTTTCCTATGAAGGAGATCGACGTACGAGATCTTGAGTTCTTCTGAGAGAAAAGAATTCTGTATTTCCTGTTCAAAAACAGGGAGAAGATCAAGATACTTCTTCTTGATTCTGCTGAACACGATTTCTGGAACGCCGCAAGTCTTGAATGTAGCTATAAAGTCGGAATCCGTAATGTGTTTCTTTTTTCCATTAAGGTTCAAGGCCAATTCTTCGTCATCGGCAGGATTGCTTACGGCTGCGCTCAACAGATCGTATGCAGGAGTTAGAACAGGTTCGCCGGCTGGAGAATACAGGGAGAAATTCTTCAGGTGCATATCGTTGTTTCCGGTTAGCCAGGAGAAATACACCAACTCCAAGAAATCCACCATATCCAATTGAGGGAAGGCGGAGTACTTTCGGATGGCTTTTCCAATCTGCTCGTATGAGCTCCTGTATTTATGCTCAGTTTGACGTTCTGTCAATTGGCACATATCCTCCATCGCAATTTTCTCCCCGTTTTTTGTCCGGTCAATCCGCTTGGTCAGATAGCCGATACTGCCGTCCTTCATCCTGATGAGAGTATGGGGAACGATCTTCAGTTTTGCGATTCCGGCCAGGTGCATTGTAAGATCTTCATTCTCGGGCAGCATCGCAAAGCGCTCCGTCTGAGGCTTGAAGATAAAGCCGCCCCAGAGTCCTACAATTGTAAGCTTCTGTGAATCCTTATGCTTGTCGAGATTCAGAGACAGTTTAGGCTGGACACCGGTCAAGGTTGTTTGTGACTTGATGATTTGGGCGGCCAGTTCGTCCATTTCTTCGCGGGTGTAATCCAAAACGGGGGCTATTGCCGTTCCAAAGAACTTCCGGCAACAAGACTTATGGAAATCAACCTCTCCCGGGCCGAGTTCCTTATAGCAGAATAAGCACTTACTCATCACCATCCTCCTTTATTGGAATAACACTTACCGCGCCAATGCAGTCCTTGCAGCAGAGAAGCAGAAGGGAGAACCTGTCCAGTTCACTGATGTCCGTATTACGGAGTGCCACATCCAAGAGCCATCCCTCTGGAATCAGTCCATCAAAGAACGGAAAAAGAACAGGAGATTTGTATGGCTTTTCCGTCAAGGGAAGAGTCAAACTGACGGGTCTGGCCTCAGCATCAGAGAGGTACTCTGTATCATAAAGGAACTCGTAGCCTTCATCCGTCTCTTTCAAGATTCCGGCTGCCTTCCCTTTGTATTCAATCAATGCCGTTTTCATTTCACTTTCTTTTGAGGAACCAGTTCGTATCCGAACAGGTCAAATACCTGGGCAACCTTGTCCATCCGTACGGTGGCCTTTCCCTGCTCCAATTCGCGCACGAAGTTCAGGCCGACACCTGACTTCATAGCTAAATCTACTTGCGTCAGGCCATGCTCTTTCCGCAGTGCTTTCAATGTTGAAGATATGATACTACTACTCATAATTACATTCGCTTGGATGCAAATATAAGAAATAAATATAAAACTACATCACAACGAATGTAAAAATTTCGCCAAAAATATGATTACATTTGATAGAATATAATTCTCTAACATAAAGTATGGTTAAGAGAATCTCAGCGACAAGATCGCTAGCACTAGACCGATAATTGGATAAAGCAACATAAAAATCAAGGGAGCCTTAGGTCCCCAAAAGGCAGCCAGCAGCATTATTATTGGAACCAAAACAACAGAAAATATTAAAAACAAAACATTCCCTAAAACTTTGCGAGTTTTGTTCTTGTCCCATTGAGCTATAACGGACAGAATAATTAGAACCGCTCCAACCAGACAGAGAATAGTTGTTCCCAACGGATAATCGAAATTAGGAATGTGGTCGAACATCAGAATTCCTCCAACGAGAACATATAGCGCCGGCACTCCCCAAAATACTGTTGTTGTGATCGTCAGAATCTTCCGTATAGTCTTCTTTGTAGTCTCTTTCATTGGATTATCGCGGGAAGGCTTTATGCAAATTTAGTTGGATTTTCACTACTTTTGCACCAAATAGCATTTTAAGAACACAAGATGAAGAATTTTGTAGAAGAACTCAAATGGAGAGGAATGATCCAGGACATTATGCCCGGGACGGAAGAAAAACTGATGGAAGGCCCTCAGGCCGCTTATGTGGGAATAGACCCGACGGCAGATAGCCTGCATATAGGTCACCTGGTTAGCGTAATGATACTCAAGCACTTTCAGCAGTGCGGCCATAAGCCGATAGCACTGGTTGGAGGAGCGACCGGAATGATAGGAGACCCGTCAATGAAGAGCGCGGAGAGAAACCTGCTGGACGAGGAAACGCTGAGGCATAACGTGGAGTGCATCAAGGCACAGCTGGGAAGGTTCCTGGATTTTGACAGCGATGCGCCGAACAAGGCTGAACTGGTGAATAACTACGACTGGATGAAGGACTATACGTTCATCAACTTCATCCGCGATATCGGAAAACATATCACCGTAAACTATATGATGGCAAAGGATTCCGTGAAGAAAAGACTGAGTACGGAGTCCAGGGAAGGAATGTCTTTTACCGAGTTCAGCTATCAGCTGCTGCAGGGCTACGACTTCTTGTGGCTGTACCAGAACAAGGGATGCGTGCTGCAGCTTGGCGGAAGCGACCAGTGGGGCAACATCACCACGGGAAGCGAGCTGATCCGCAGGATTCTCGGAAAGGAAGCCTTTGCGATGACCTGCCCGCTGATAAAGAAGGCGGACGGAACCAAGTTCGGAAAGACAGAGAAGGGAAACGTATGGCTGAGCGCAGAACTTACAAGCCCTTACGCATTCTACCAGTTCTGGCTGAATGTCAGCGATGAAGATGCAGAGAGATATGTCAAGATATTCACGATGCTGCCGAAGGACGTGATAGACGCCGCCATCGCCGAGCAGAGAGAAGACCCGGGAAGAAGGGTACTGCAGAAGATCCTGGCAAAGGAAGTCACCACAATGGTACACGGAGAGGCAGAGTACAACAAGGCGGTGGACGCTTCCAACATCCTCTTCGGCAAGGCAACCAGGGAAGCTCTGCAGAACCTGGATGAGAGAACGTTCCTGGCAGTGTTTGACGGAGTGCCGCAGTTCACCCTGCCTAAGGACAAACTCTCGGCTCCGATCCTGGACCTTCTGGCTGTGGACACCCAGGTGTTCCCGTCCAAGGGAGAAGCCAGGAAGATGATCCAGGCAAACGGCCTGAGCATAGACAAGGAGAAGTTCACCGACATCAACGGAACCCTCTGTGAGAACCATCTGGTAAACGGCAAGTACGTGCTCGTGCAGAAAGGAAAGAAGAACTACTACATCCTGCGTTTTGAATAATAGGGCAGACAGGTATTAATAAGCCGAAGGCCGGCACGGAAGTGCCGGGATACCCCTTGAGGGGTGCTCACTGAGTGAGCGGGGTGAAAATCTGGAATAATTTTGAAAAAATTATGGAAGAAGTTAGCAAGAGAGTGCAGAAAGTGCAGCGCGAGGTGCAGAGGCATCTGGCCGAGATAATACGCTCCAAGGGAATGGCGTTTTTCGGCGGAGCGCTGGTAACGGTCAGCGAGGTAAGGATGAGTCCGGACCTGTCTTATGCCAAGGTGTTCATAAGCTGCTTCCCGTCAGAGAAGAGAGCGGACGTGATGCAGACTCTGGAAGACAAGGCAAAGGCTATCCGCGGAGACTTGGGAAGAGTGGTTGCAAAGCAGCTGAGGATAGTGCCGGAGCTGGCTTTCTTTGAGGATACTACGCTGGACTATGCCCAGCACATAGATGATGTTTTGGCCCGCGATCCGGTAAAGCCTTCTACAGAAGAATAACATGCATCTTCCGTCTTTTATAGCCAGGCGATACCTTTTCTCAAAGGCTCACCGCAATGTGATAAACATTATATCCATTGTGAGCGCCGTGGCTATAGGAATCGGATGCATGGCCCTGATAGTCATACTGTCTGTCTACAACGGATTCGACAAGATCGTTGAATCTTCATACAACAGCTATATTCCTGATTATGTTATTGTTCCGGCAAAGGGTAAGACCATCAGCCTCAGCGATGAAAAAATAAAGTCTGCTTTTGCCGAACTGGGAACGGGCTGCGTTTTCCCTGTTCTGGAGGAAACAGTCTATGTGCAGTATGACGTAGTGCAGTCTATTGCCAAGATAAAAGGAGTGCCGCCCGGATACGATACTCTTTCCAGGCTGCAGGACAATATCGTGGACGGAGATTTTGAACTGTCTTTCGGAGATTTGCCGAGAGCTGTGGTGGAGGAGAATCTGGCAATGACCCTTATGCTGCGGCCGCAGTTTTTCACTCCGCTGGAAATATATCTGCCGTCCAGGACAGATGACATATCGTTGATGATGCCCCAGAGCAGCCTGCTTTCAGAAGAAATTCGCCCAGCAGGAATTATCCGTCTTTCTTCTGCTGAGGATAAAGGAACTATATACATTCCAGACAGTCTTGCGCGTGGTCTTATGGAGTATGAGGAAGGGGAATGCTCCAAGATTGAGATCTTTCTTCTTGATGGCTATAAAGAAAAGAACGCTATGCGGAAAGCCTTGGGAGGTGACTATGTGCTCAAGGACCGCTACCAGCAGAACGAAACCATCTACAAGATGATGCGGGCGGAGAAGTTTGCAATCTATATGATACTGCTGTTTGTTGTGATAATCATATCGGTGAACATACTGGCAAGCCTAAGTATGCTGATAATAGAGAAAAAAGAGGACATCCAGACTTATCAGGCAATGGGAATGACGGCATCGTCTGTGCGCAAGAGTTTTGTCTTGCACGGATGGCTGATCTGCATGGTGGGGGCGGTTATAGGAATTGCAGTTGGACTGGTTTTATGCTGGGTGCAGCATAGGTTCCATCTGATACCGTTGCCGGGGAATTTTGTAATAGACCATTATCCTGTGGTTGTGAAGTTCTCCGATGTGCTTCTGACGCTTCTGAGCGTTGCGGTAATAGGATTCATAATGGCCTATATACCAGCCAGAAGCATAAGTTCAAAATGATGACAGAAATAAACTCTAAAAAATAAGAATATGAAAAAGACAATTCTTCTTAAAGTAATGGTTCCGGCAATGATTATTGCCGCTGTTATGGGATGCAAATCCAACCAGGGAAACAATTCTGGTGCAGAATCCAAAGACAGCACTGCTGTTGAAACTCCGGTTGCTCAGCCTGAGGCAAAGCAGATGGATACGCTTGCTCTTTATGACAGCATTAACGGTATGCTGATGTCCCTTTCCGGAGAGCAGCTATGGTCCAAGGATATATTCACTCCGGATTATTACGAGGCCTGCGAGAAGATTAACGAGTTTTCAGACGGCGATGCCTTGTGGGGCTTGGGAAGCATCCAGGAAGTGCAGTCCATAAGCCTGACAGATCCGTCTGAATTCAAGATCAAGGATTATGCGCATATAACCGCAGAAGCCGCTCTTAGCTGCAAAGACATTGACGGCAGCGGTAATGAGGGCACAGAGTTCCGCACTCTCAATTTTGTTCTCAGAGATGCCAAATGGCTCATAGAAGATGTAGGCGGTTCCAAGGAATCCTACCTTGATGCCCTCAGGGAGCAAGAAAAGAATGCTCAGTGATGATCCTTTTTGAACAGACCGAAGATCGCGGAGCCGCTGCCTGTCATTGACACGTATGCGGCCCCCGTTTCTTTAAGGGAGTCTTTTACTTTCTGAAGCTGCGGAAACTCCTTGAACACCGGCGCTTCAAAGTCGTTGACAATCTTTCCCTGCCAGGAGTCAACAGGCTCTGCAACAAGCTCTTCCAAATGAGTTAACGGAGCTTGCTTGTCGCGCTTTGGAACAATGGAGTAAGCTTTTTTCGTTGAAACAAAACAGTCAGGAGAAAATACTATTTGCACAGTGTATTTTTCATTTATCTCAGCGATGGCTTTTTGTGCCTTATCGCTGAGAACAGAAAGGATTTCTCCTCTTCCTGTTACAAGCCTCGGCTCGTTCTCTATGAAGAAAGGGCAGTCGCTGCCGAGCTTTTCGGCGTATGATGTCAGCTGCTCAGGCGTAAGGTCCAGGCCGCAGAGCTCGTTCAGGGCCTTGAGGGTGCAGACTCCGTCGCTGCTTCCTCCGCCAAGGCCGGCTCCTACGGGTATGTGCTTTTCCAGAACTATAACAGCCGGAGGCAGTTGGAAATCAGCGTCCAGCAGTTCGTAAGCCTTTACGCAGATATTGTCTTGCGGATATCCCGGATAGTCCAGCCCGCACTCAATCATCCTGACTTTTTCAGAATAGTTTTCAGTATAGAAAAGAGTTTCCTCGTTTTCGTTCTCGCATACGGAGATTGAAAGCTTGTCCGACTCCAGGTTGCTGTTGTCCGGCCCCACTGGATAGAATATGCTTTCTATCTCGTGGAAGCCGTCTTCCCGTTTCTCAAATACATACAGGCCAATGTTGATTTTTGCACCAGGGTATAATGTCAGCTGCTTCATAGACGCAGGATTATTTCTTTGGCCTGACGGAGAGGATTTCCTTGTAGAGATCATCCGTAAGCTGGTTCATCATCTGCTCAGCCTTCTTGCGGTTCTTGGATTTCTTGAGATTTGCAGGGAGGGTTTCATCCAAGTCTTTCTGCTTTGAGAAAATGTTCTGCTGGAGAACGTAGTTTCTTTTGCGAACACCGTCTATCCAGTAGAGATAGTTGCTGTTCAGTTGATTCCAGCGTTCCGTAAAGAACCAGTAAGGATGCTCTGGATACTCTTTCTTCATACCCTTTGCATCGGAGAAATGATGCTGCTCTGCCTCCTGCCAGTCGTCGAATCTTGCCCATCCGGCAGGAACCTTTGTCATTCCCAGATACCACGGAACATAGAGTTCTGCGCAAGGTCTTCCCGGGCACATCCACATAATGCAGCCAGTTTCCCTTGGCATCCAGCTTCGGAGTTGGAAGATGGTTGAAACAATGGTAACATCTGTGCATACTCCTGGAATGTGTCTTGGATCTTCTTTTCCGAATGCAGGTTCTTGCGGAGCGCCAACGATGACTTTCTTCTCCCTTTCGTTATGGATAGAGAGCATATACATCATATCCGTTATGGACAGTTTCTTAGCCGGAGTGAACATTGGCTCAACGGAATAAGGATCGTAGTTGTACTTGCCCTGGGTAAGATATTCAATGACAGCCTTGTGGCGCTTTGTGTTGCCGTCTCTCTCTATGGTCTTTGGATCTGCGTATGCCAGGCGGAAGTTGAACTCCTGCCTTGAGTGAGGATCATACCAGCCGCGACTGATGGCGTAGTCTATGATATCAGAGCTTCCCATAAAGTTCTCTGTGTCTTCCAGGTTAACAGTAGTGATGGTGTAATAGTTCGGAATGGCCATCACCTTGTCGTCCGGTACTCTCTGCGCAACCCAATGGCGACCTTTTACCACGGCTACAATCCATCCTTCATTCGGGTCTGCGACAGAATAGGTTCTTCCGCTTCCCTTGTACCCGTACTGTTCAACAGCCTCACCGATAATCTTTACGGCATCTCTTGCGCTGCGGGCGTACTTTGCCACATCCATCCTCACGTCATAGAGGATACCGCCATCGGTAAAGTCGTCTTTGTCTTCGCGGGAGTTGCAGCCGTCTGACGCAATGCAGACTCCCCACTGGTTCATAGCGGCATCTGCCACGCTCATCCCAGGAAACTCCACCCAGAAGAACTTGCCGTTAACTTTAGGCGTTCCGTTTTTTCCGCCGTTAACTATAGAAGCCGGAATTTTCAGGCCTCCTTCAGTCGTTGCCGGCTGGCTACCTGCCGGTACAATGTAAACGTTGAGCATCTGCTCTCCGGAATCGTCCTCGTTGTGGGCGAACATAACGCTGCCGTCCACTGTCGTGGCCTTGCCCGCAATAATCGCAAAGCAATTCTCCCCCGTAACATCCACTCCCTGCCTGTCTTGTGCGCAAGCCGCACCGGCAAACAACATAAAGCAAGAAACCATCGCTGAAAACAAAAGAATCTTTTTCATAACTATGTTTTTTAAATTATCCTACCATCCAGACTAAAACGTGGTCTTCGAAAACTTCATACTGCATCTCAAATTCTTCTTCTTCGTTCTGAGGGTATTTGAAGGTTACGTCTATCTCGCCTTCTTCCCTGACGCTGAAACGGTCCACTTCCATATCTTCGGAGAAGTCCACGTTGTTTCTTCCCATTCTCTTGTAAAGAGCTTCCTTGGCGCACCAGTAAATAGCCAGCTGGGTGTTGCGCTCTTCCATCTTCTCAGGATCATCTTCTTCCTTGTCCATCAGGTCGTCGCGCTCTTCTGGACTGAGGGCTCTCTTTTCCACAGCCGTAAAGTCTCGCTTTATGCTCTCGATATCTATGCCCACTTCCTCTGACGGGTGGATGATGACTGCTGCAAAGCGGTTGGTATGTGTGATGCTGATTCTGGTGCTGTCGTTTTCTATGTAAGGGGCGCCGTTCTCGTGGTGGCCGATATGAACAGGCTCTTCAAAGAGCGTCTGCACAAGAGCCAGAACGGAAAGCCTTTCACGCCTTGCCTGTTCGCTTTTGTACAAAGCAATCTCTTCGAGTTCTTCGTCTCTGTCTTCCTCGTCCCTGGCGAGAATGTCCAGGAGTTCTCTCTCGCTTTCGGTTATTTCCCATACGGCTATTGTTCCGCCGCCCTTCAAATCTTTTCTAAGATAAAGTCCCATCTTCTATGTTTCTTGTTTTATTTTCAGTCTTTTATGCTTTTGGCATAGGGTTGGAATTTTCCTCAGCGGCATCGCTTTCGTCTGAGATTTCTCCCACGATTTCTTCCAGAATGTCTTCCATCGTCACGATGCCGTCCATACCCCCGTATTCGTCAACTACAATGGCAAGGTGAAGTTTTCTCTGGCGGAGTTCCTCCAGCAGATCGTTAATCTTCATCGATCCCGGAACAAAGTATGCCTGACGAATGTGCTTTCTCCAGTCGAACTTCTTGCTGCGGCTCATTATATACGGCAGCATATCCTTGATATAGAGGAATCCGCGAATGTCTTCGGAGTTGTCTTTATATACTGGAAGGCGAGAGTAACCGCACTCGTTGGCTATGCGTATTACCTCATCGTTGTCCATATCCATGCTGATGGTTTCCACCTCTACTCTCGGCATCATGATCTGAGATACGGTCTTGGTCGGAAGCGTGAGGATCTTCTTCAGGAGTTTCTTCTGCGTGGCGTCTTCTGTCAGAGTCATCTCCACGGCTCCGCTAAGCATCTTGTAAGCATCTTCCTCTTCTTCCTCGGAGAGCGTTTTGTTGTGGCGCCTTTTCTCTACCACCTTGTCCATCACCTTGTCAATCGGGATGGTGGTATGCTTGAGGATAGAAAGCGGAAGGCTGGTGAACTTGGAGAAAGATACAGGATACTGGGTTCCCAGAATCTTAGGCATCGCCTCGCCGAAGAGAACCAGGATGAAGGTAACCACAACCGTGCAGACAACAAACTCCAGCACCGGATGTCCGGTAAAGTCGAACAGTCTGTCTATCAGCAGGGAAAACAAGAGCACCAGCAGGATATTCACGATATTGTTTGCCTGGAGGATGGTTCCGAGAAGACGGTTAGGCTTTCCCAGAAGCTTCATCACCCTTCGGCTGGAAGAATCGTCTCCGTCTTTCAGCTTCTGGGTTTCCTTAGGGCTGAGAGAAAAGAACGCGGCTTCGCTTCCGCTCATCATCGCTGAGCAGAATAACAGCAAAAGAATAAATACTCCTATGAGGATATTTTCCCACGTGTTACCCGATAGGGGCACTTCATCCGGGGAGTTGGCTAGCAGCGTCAGTATTGAACTGGGAGGTTCCAAGTATCTAATAGTATTGGTTATCGGTGCAAATATAAGAAAACGGAGGTTAAAAAAAAAGAGAAGACCAAGCCAGCCTTCTCTTCTTTTCCTGTTTCAAAGGTCAACTACATCATGCCGCCCATTCCGCCGCCGCCCATAGGTGGCATTGGAGCAGGATTCTCTTCCTTCTTGTCTGCAATCACGCACTCGGTTGTCAGGAACATTCCGGCAACTGAAGCTGCGTTCTGAAGGGCAACTCTTGCAACCTTGGTAGGGTCGATGACTCCGCCTGCAAGCAGGTTCTCGAACTTGCCTTCGCGAGCGTTGTAGCCGAAGTCGTCTTTTCCTTCCTTAACCTTCTGGATGATTACGCTGCCTTCCTCGCCGGCGTTCTCGCAGATGATTCTCAGCGGCTCTTCCAGAGTGCGGATGATGATGTTGATACCAGTCTGCTCATCGTCGTTGGCTCCCTTGAGAGTCTTCAGATGGTCGATAGCGCGGATGTAGGCAACTCCACCGCCGGCGATTATGCCTTCCTCAACGGCAGCTCTGGTTGCGTTCAATGCATCTTCAACCCTGTCTTTCTTCTCCTTGAGCTCAACCTCGGAAGCGGCTCCTACATAGAGGACTGCAACTCCGCCAGCCAGTTTGGCCAGCCTTTCCTTCAGCTTCTCGCGGTCGTAGTCTGAAGTGGTGCTCTCTATCTGCTTCTTGATCTGTGAAACGCGGTCTGCGATATCCTGCTTGTTGCCGGCACCGTTAACGATGGTTGTGTTCTCCTTGTCTATGGTGATCTTCTCTGCCTTTCCGAGCATATCTGGAGTGCAGTTCTCGAGGGTGAAACCCCTCTCCTCTGAAACTACGATAGCGCCGGTAAGGGTAGCGATGTCCTGAAGCATCTCTTTTCTTCTGTCGCCGAAGCCAGGAGCCTTTACTGCAGCCACCTTCAGAGTGCCTCTCAGGCGGTTGACAACCAGTGTGGTAAGAGCCTCTCCATCAACATCCTCAGCGATGATCAGAAGTGCCTTGCCCTCTCTTGCCAGCGGCTCGAGAATAGGGAGCAGATCTTTCATTGTGGAGATCTTCTTGTCTGTGATTAAAATAGCAGGCTGATCCAGAACGGCCTCCATCTTGTCAGGATTTGTCATAAAGTAAGGGGAAATGTATCCGCGGTCGAACTGCATACCTTCAACAACCTTAACCTCGGTAGTGGTTCCCTTTGCTTCCTCAACGGTAATTACGCCTTCCTTCTTTACCTTGCTCATTGCATCGGCGATGAGTTTTCCGATAACGGCATCGTTGTTTGCTGAAATGGTTCCTACCTGCTCAATCTTGGAGTAGTCTGTTCCAACGCTCTGGCTCTGCTTCTTGAGATCCTCAACTACTGCCTCAACGGCCTTGTCTATACCTCTCTTCAGATCCATAGGGTTAGCGCCTGCGGTAACGTTCTTCAGGCCGACGTTGATGATGGCCTGTGCCAGAACGGTTGCGGTGGTAGTACCGTCACCAGCCTGGTCGTTGGTCTTGGAAGCAACTTCCTTAACCAGCTGGGCACCCATATTCTTGAACTGATCGTCCAGCTCTATTTCCTTTGCTACGGTTACTCCGTCCTTTGTAATCTGTGGAGCGCCGAACTTCTTCTCTATAACCACGTTGCGGCCCTTAGGACCCAGGGTTACCTTTACGGCGTTTGCCAATTCGTCCGCACCTTCTTTCATCAGTGCGCGGGCATCCATATTGAATTTGATTTCCTTTGCCATATCTTTTGATTTTTAATTATCCGATTACTGCGAGAACATCGCTCTGGCGCATGATCATATAGGTCTTTCCGTCTGGAGCGTTAACTTCTGTGCCGGCGTATTTTCCGTAGAGAACTACGTCTCCGACTTTCAGTTCCATAGGCTCGTCTTTCTTGCCAGGACCTGCTGCTATTACTGTTCCTTCCTGTGGTTTTTCCTTTGCGTTGTCAGGGATGATGATTCCGCTGGCGGTCTTTTTCTCGGCCTCTTTAGGCTCGATCAGAACTCTGTCTGCTAATGGTTTGATATTCATAATTGTATGTTTTAATATTTCTTTTAACTCTCTTTTCCGAGTTTAATAGCCTTTGACAGGCAGATGAGAATACGGCAAAGCCTATGCCACCCCACTTGAAGCCAGATTTTCTGCCATTTTGTCGGATTTCGGCAAATTCAGCGGAATTAATTTCGTATATTGCAGTGTCTAAAATTGCCTTTCAAATGGATGTTGAACAGCTTAAAATAGACGTGGACTTTATGATCCAGGCCCTGAAAGAAGCGCAAGCTGCGGCTGAAGAAGGGGAGGTGCCGGTCGGTTGTGTAATTGTCGCCGAGGAAGAAAGAAACGGGAAAAAATCCGGCGGTGGAAGAATTATTGCCCGGGCGCACAACCTTACGGAGACGCTCAGGGATCCGACAGCCCACGCTGAGATGCAGGCAATAACCAGCGCCTCGGCATATCTTGGCGGAAAATACCTGGACCACTGCACGCTTTACGTAACAGTTGAACCTTGCCCTATGTGCGCCGCTGCCCTGAACTGGGCACAGATAGGAAGGGTGGTTTACGGGTGCGATGATCCAAAGAGGGGAGCATCCAAGTTCTCTCCAACACTCTATCATCCAAAGACTATTGTTCAGGGCGGAATTTTGGACAAGGAATGCTCCAAGATAATGACGGACTTCTTCTCCCGCAAGCGGAAAAGCAAGTAGCCGCTGCCTCTGAAAAGAAATTTTATTACTTTTGCAACCCGCATTGAGATATGGTGTAATGGCAGCACAACAGATTTTGGTTCTGTTTGTCCAGGTTCGAATCCTGGTATCTCAACAAATCCGATTTTTATGAAGCGTCTTGTTTTTGCGGCCCTTGCTACGTTTTTTATTGCAGTAGCGGGCTTGTTTATTTTATCCGGCTGCAATAGCTGCAGCAAGAAGGGGCTGGAGTATCAGACAAATATTTTTCCGCAGGTGAAGGTTCCGCTTTCAATAGCGTCTGACAAGCGTTTGGCCGCGGAGTATTCCGCTCGGCATTATTGGGACGAGTTCCTCAGCCAAGACCGCCTTCTTAGGCTCAAGCCGGATACTTCAGCAATACTTGGAATTAGTCCGCAGATTTTTGAAGAGGCTTTCACTGGGTTTGTTTCCCTGATTGAAAACGTGGATGACACCATTGCCAAGAACTGCATGGTAAAGCTAGTGGACAAGGCTGTAAAAATGGCTGAGGATGGTTATCCGCCGTTTCTTAACCAGATAATGCGCGTGGGAGAAAAGACCCTCTTTGACGCTCATTCCCCGCTTCTTGACGATGAGCTTTATCTGCCGATTCTGGAAGGCATAGGAGCTTGCTCAGCGATACCGAACAACGTAAAGGACTCTTTCCGCTGGCAGGTAGCCATATGCAACAAGAACCGCGTGGGAACGCCTGCCGCCAACTTCCGCTATGCCACATCCGGCGGGCAGCAATCCACCCTGTACAATATCAACGCTGAATATCTTCTTGTTTTCTTCAACGATCCGGATTGCCCTAACTGCCGCCAGGCTCTGGAGACTATGAAGACCGCAGACCCGATTCTCAATCTTATTGGAATGGGAGTGATGAAAGTTCTGGCAGTTTCTCCAGGCGGAAAGACCGCTCTCTGGGATGAGAGGAAGAAGGATTTCCCGATGGACTGGATTTACGCCTATGATCCGGCAGGGGAACTGGACCAGGGAACTATCTACACGCTGAGGACATCGCCGAGCATTTACCTATTGGATGAGAACAAGAACGTCATTATCAAAGACGCCTCTCTTCCGCACGCGCTTAGGGTGCTGAACTCCATCGCTGAGCATTACGTTCTTGTGGAGGAGTAAAGTGCAGGGGGTTATATTAAGCAATTATTGGGATCATTTGATCTCAATAATTGCTTCTGAGATGTTGATCATAAAGTCTCCCACGTGCTCGAATTCGTTGATCATATCCACGTAGTAAGTGCCGGTAAGATAACTGTAGGCGTTGTTCTCCAGATTGAGCAGATGCTCTTCCTTGAGGTTGTTGCGGTACTCGTTGATTTCCTGCTCTACATCCTGGGCATTGGAGATGTCCGTGATGCCGGTGTAGCCTAGCTCGAGGTTTTTCTCCATCACATCGAATCCCTTGAAGATCAGATCCATCATAAAGCCAAGGCGGGTGACAATATCTTCGTCGAAGGTGGCGTTGTGGATGTTGCGCCTCTGGAGGATTCTTCCGATGTTGAAGCCGCTGTCGCCGATGCTTTCCAGTTCGCTGATAACTTTGAACATAGCCTGAATCCTACGGGCGGATTCTTCTGACAGATCCCCTTCGGAGACTTCGTTCAGGTATTTGGCTATCTCAAATTCAATCTTGTCTGTTATCTGCTCGTAGTGCTCCAGCTTGTGGTAGAGTTCGTCAAACTTGTCAGGGTCTGTGGTGGAGATGCTTTCACGCGCCAACTCGTATTGTTCCCGGCAAATCTTCACAAAATGGAGTATCTCGCTCTTTGCCTGGCCCAGAGAGAGTTCGGCAGTTGACAGAGGCCCTCCGTGGATGTACTGCAGCCTGTAGCCTTCGTCTTCCGGCTTGCCAGGAAGAAGCTTGGTCACGAACTTCACGATCTTGTTCGTAAAGCCCACAAGTATGCAGGTGTTGCTTACGTTGAAGAGCGTATGCACCATCGCAATGGAACACAGTATGGAGAAAGTTGACGCTCCGCTGACCAGCGGATTGTCCAGCCCCAGCGCCATTATCACCTTGGAAACCACCCACAGGAACGGATGGTACAGAATAAGTACCCACAACACTCCAAACAAGTTGAAGAATGCGTGTCCAGCGGCCGCTCTTCGTGCTGATATATTGGCTACGGACGCTGCCATGTTGGCGGTCAGTGTTGTTCCTATGTTTTCTCCGAGCACCAGAGCGGCGCCCAGTTCAAAGTTCAGGCCGTTGGAGCACATCATCAGGGTAAGGGCCATCGTGGCGGCTGATGACTGGAGCATTATGGTAACCAGGGTTCCTATGAGCACGCAGATCAGAACGCTCCAGAATCCGAACCTGCTCCATCCGTTGATCAGTTCCTTGACCTTCTCCAGGATGGCCGGATCTACGGATGTCTGCACCATGCTCAGTCCGAGGAACATTATCGCGAAGCCCATAATCATCATACCCAGGCTCTTGCGCTTTTTGCTCTTGCCCATCGTGATGATAAATCCAACGGCAATCAGCGGAACGGCCACGGTGGCCACTCCTCCGGAGAATCCCACAAGGGCGAACAGCCAGGCGGATACGGTGGTGCCTATGTTGGCACCCATTATAACTCCAATACTCTGTGCAAGTGAAAGCAGTCCGGCATTCACGAAGCTCACCACCATCAGAGTGGTTGCGGCAGAGGACTGAATGCATGCGGTAACCGTCAGACCCGTGAGCACCCTCTTGAAGGCGTTGGAGGTCATCATTGCCAGAAATCCCCTCAGCTTGTCTCCCGCCACTTTCTGCAGATTTTCACTCATCATGCTCATTCCAAAAAGGAAAAGGGCAAGAGAGCCGAGAAGCTTGAATATGGACATTGCAATGTTCATCACAACAAATTTAATCTTAATCGTTGAGTTTTAAAAATGAAATCCGCTAAATTTGAAGCAAATTTTCTCTTTATGAACAAAAACGTAACAAGACGCTTAATCTGCCTGGCTTCTTTGCTGTTGTTTTTCTCAGCGACAGTTTCAGCCCAGTATTACGATATCGGAAGCGAAAAATCTTCCGTGAAATGGAAGAAAATGCAGAGCAAGAACTTTGAGATAATCTATCCGTCAAGCCGAGAAAACGGGAAGGGTGATGGATATAAAATGCTTGCTATCGATTATCTGAAGAAAGTGGAAAGCCTCTACGGCATCTATTCCGATTCAGTTAAATACACATATGGTATTCCTAAAAGATTTCCTTTGGTGCTGCACCCTTTCAATGCTGAAAGCAACGGAATTACCGTATGGGCCCCAAGGCAGATAGACTTCTTTTCCCAGCCGCCACTTGAAGCTATATCGTCTGAGCCATGGGATTTGTCTCTGGCAAGCCACGAGGGAAGGCACGCCTGGCAGATGGCGCATATGAACCGCGGTTTCTTCAAGGTTCTTTACTGGGCCTTTGGAGACCAGGCCATAGGAGCCGTTTCCGGCATCTATCCGTCCAGGTGGTTTCTTGAAGGAGAGGCCGTTGTGGCTGAAACCCAAATGAGTCACGGTGGAAGAGGACGCAGCGGCATATTCCTATGCGAAATCCTCAAGTGCATTGTTCCGGAAGGAGAAGACGCTGGAGATCATTTCTACGGCAAGAACCGCAGCTGGGACCGCTGGCGTTTTGGAAGCGTAAAGGCTTATTCTCCAAGCCCTTATACAACCGGCTATATGATAAACGCAATGGCCCGCCATCATAGCGGAGATGTTGATCTGGCTCACAAGATTCTGAACTACGAACCCCTGCATTTTGTTAGTGCAAACGTGGTGGCTTCTGCCTTCAAGGAATATACAGGCAAGACTCATAGAGAATATGTCAAAGACAGTTTGCTGAAAGAATTTGTAGAACTAAACGAAAACGAGGAATTTGAAGAAACCCTGTCTGAAGATTTGGGAGAATCTATGTTGGACCGCCCTCTTTCCAGAACCGGTTTGAAGAAAGGATACTTTACAGAATACCAGAGCATTACTGCCGTAGGAAAAGACTCCGTCATAGCCGTTACTGAAAGTTATACCTGCCCGGCAACGCTGGTTCTTCTTGTAAAGGAAGAAAATGTCTGGAGAGAAAAGGCTCTCCGCGCTTTTGAATGTGAACTGGGGCCTATTGCTTATCACGACGGCAAAATCTGGTGGAGCGAGTGCAACACCGATCCACGCTGGGGACTGCACTCTAAATATGCGATAATGTCTTATGACCTGAAAACAAGACAGCTGGAATCTTTCGACGATTCGAAATCTCGTTATCTTCCACAATTTGCCAGCACAAACGGAAACGATGCGCTCTATGCACTTTCCTATAGTCCAGACCAATCAACGGGAGAACAGAAGATGTTTTCCGAAATTACTTGCGTTAATGGAAATGCAGACTTTAATCCGTCTTTCAACACTTTTGACGGGCAGGTGACTTCATATGCATTTGGAGAGAAGAATGAAGTTTACTGCATCCTTCTGGGCAAAGAAGGAATGAGCATAGAAAAAATAAACACCTCAAAAACAGAAAACATTCTGCCGCCGTCTTTCCACATTATGAAAGATCTCAAGTATTATAACGGAGAACTTTTCTTCATCACAGACAGATTTGGAGTTCCTGTTCTTTGCCGGATGAACCCTCAGACAAAGGAAATAAGGCTTGCCTGTCAAGTGGGGGATGTTACAAGCTATTCTATCGGTGAAGACGAAAGCCTTTATGTGATAAAAGAAGTGGGAGACCTTGGAGAATTCCCGTTCAAGGAAAAGCTGGTGTCCATAGCAGTGGATCCTAAGATGGAATACAATTATCCGCTGGCAGAGGAACTCACAAAGCAGTATCAGGAGAAGTACGGCAAGAAAGTGGAAGAATATGCTTCTGCCCTAAACACAGCAGACTTCAAGGAGACGGATTACAGCAAAACCGCCAACCTTTTCAAGCTGCATTCCTGGGCGCCTGTATATGCAGAGTTTACCGGCGTTACGGAAGGAGACTTTGAGGAGTTCTACGATGAGGCTTTGCCTGGCGTTTCTGTCTATACGCAGAACACTCTTGGAACTATGCGGGCTTCATTAGGCTACGGCTATGAAAAGCGAGACGGTTTGCTGGGCAAGACCAAAAGGCTTCACTCCGGCCACGCCACCGTCAACTGGAGCGGCTGGTATCCTGTAATTGAGGGAACGGTGCATTTCAACGACAGGATAATGTACGACAAAGACAAATTCTCCCTGAGAAGCTATGCTGCCGCCTACATTCCTCTGTCTTGGAACGGAGCTGGCTGGAGCAGCGGCATTACTCCTATGGTCGGCTGGTCTTACCGCAATGATGAGGCGGAACTGGAAAAAGACGCCACGTCTCCAACTGGCTACAGGATAGAGCAGTTCAGCCGCCATCAGCTGAATATGTCTTTGGGTGCCTACAAGTCTCTGGAAGTAGCCAAGGCGCAGGTGTTCCCTCGCTGGGGAATCGGAGCCAGGGTGGCCTCATCGCTGAGCCCAAAGGGAGGTGATAACTTTGGTTCTGAGTACTCTGCCTACGTTTACGGATATGTTCCGGGCCTGACTTTCAACCAGGGGCTGAGGCTCAGTGCGGCCTATCAGAGGCAGGATGTCAATGGCAAAAAATACTGGCTAGATAACCATATAGATCTTCCTAGGGGATATACAGAAGACTTCTTTGGAAGAAACTACATCAGGGCAACGGCTGATTATGCAATTCCAATTTATCTCGGCGATGTGTCTCTTGGACCGATTGCATATTTGCAGCAGCTGCAGCTGATACCGTTTATAGATTACTCAAAGGTTGATTTCCAGAGAGCTGCGGGCGGAGGAGCCGGCACTGCTCCAACAATCCGCTACCAATGGGAAGACCGTTATTCCTTTGGAGCGGATGTTATGCTGAGGGGCCATTTCCTGAGAATTGGCTTCCCGATGTACATAGGAGTCCGTTATGCCAGAACCAACAAGCCTGGAGACTACGGCAACTCCACTCCTGCCACATACGGCGGCAAGGGCGGCAAAGATTTCTGCTCCCTGCTTTTGGGAATCACCATCTATTAAGACGCCGAATTGGATTCCTTCCATTCGGTAGGAGTCATTCCGGTTTTGGCCTTGAAGGTCCTGAGGAAGGATGTTCTGGAAGAGAAGCCGGATTCTTCCGCCACGTCTGTGTGGGACATTTCAGGATGCTCTGTCATAAGCATCTGGGCGTATTTTATGCGGTACCCGTTTATAAGGTCTGAGAAATTGGTTCCCAGAGAGCTGTTTACAATCAAACTTATGTAAGTGCGGTTTGTGGCAAGCTCAGATGCAATGTCACCGATTCTCAGGTCTTTTTTCTTGAACAGTTCCTTTTCTTCTATCAGCCGTGAAATCTGCTCTTCTAGATTAGGGTCCGGTTTACTGGCGGCCGGGTTGTTCTCTTCCTCTTTTTCTTCAGGCTTTTTGCGGAGAAGGGAGTAGAGCAAGGCGGTTATTCCTATTACGGCAATTATGCAAGCTGCAATAATCCAGAAAGGAATCAGGCTCTTTGTTTTTGGCTTGGTGCTGAAGACGAATACGCAGCTGTTTGTCTTGAAATTGTCTGCCACGAGCGCCCCCCCGGATTCTCCGAAGAAACAACCTCCGGCCAAAACGATTCTGCCGTCTCCCAAAAGATCCCAGCTCTCGTCAATCTGTGAAAAATCCTTCAGGATATCGGAATAATACAAGACAATGCTTGCCTTTCCGCCATCCAGAGTCGCGTCATAGTCAATCTCGGCGACATAGAAGTTTTTCTTCAGGTCATATCCTACAAGATAAGCCTTTCTTGTCTGGCGGTTCACCTGGATTTTCGGTCCCCAGGCCACGGAATCTCCTTCAACTCCCTTTTCTGGCAGCGGCTTTTCCATATTCAGCAGCGAGAACTGTTCTCCGGAAACCTTTAGAATTCCGAACCGGCCGTCAATCTTCCTTTTTGCAGGTATCAGATAGGTGTAATCGCCGATAGAAGAAATCCTGGAGTCATAAAAGTTTATTGGCGGAAAAATGCTCCACTCGTGCAGCAGAGGAATCTGGAAAGCCTCTCCTTCCAGGCGGTCGGCGATCATCTGGCAGGTGTCGCCCCTGTTGCCCAGATATGAAAGCACAATGGCCTGAGACGAGTCTGTCTGCAATATCAGTGGACTTCTCCTTTGGACAGAAACCGGCTTCTTGAAAGAAAATCCCTTTCCGGGTTCGTAGATTTCCATATCGTCGTCGGCGTACCAGTTGCCTGTAACCAGGACTCTTCCGTCTGGGAAGGCAATCGCAGAGCACCCTGTCCTTTTGCGGTCCAGAACTCCGGATGGTTCGAAGGCGTGAGTCTTGGGGTCATAGATTTCTGTTCCCCAGCTTTGCCCGATTCCGAAGTTTTCCACGCAGCCGCCTCCAATCATTATACTTCCGTCCGGCAGCTTTACAGAAAAACCGAAATCGTGAGGATAGAGCATCGGCACCTCAATCCATCTTCCGCCGCTCAGGTATTCCGCCGTCTTTAGCGGAATAAACCCGTCCGTATGCCCGCCGAAAACGGTGAGTTCTCCGTTCAGATACGCTACCACGTGTCCTCCGCGAGGCTGGTTAAGGCTTGGCAGCTTTTCCGTCTCCAGCCTCAGGAACCTGTAGCCATTCATCTCAATAGCCTTTTGCCCGCTCTCAGGAGCTTGAGAGCAGGCGGAGACTATGAGCAAGAATGCTATCAAGAACGGATTTCTCATAAATATCTTGTTGAAGCCGTTAATAGGAAACGGCATCCTCAACAAATTTAAAAACAATCTTCAAAACAAGAACAAGTCCTTTAGTAGTCACAGACTAGACGCATGGCAACATCATTCCAGTAATAATGGTTTCGGTCTTCAGCATTTGTGCTGCCAAACCCCAAAGAATTGCCGGAACTGCCGATAATTGCCCATACCCTAACAGTGTGGCTATAAGAAGAGCTTACTCCTTCATCAATATAAAAATACACGTCTGATCCAACGCCGTACTCCCAACTTCCGCTTCCATCATTGCAACGATACCTTCCACCGGCCCCCATAGCAACATAATTTCCATTGCTATTGAATTTCACTCCGTTGTTTGAACCTGTAATCCAAGTCCTTTGACTTGCATAGAAAAGTTCCTGAACCTCAGCTCTGGTAGGGAAGCGCCAATTTGCCCAATCGGATGGTATGTTACACTCTCCTCTGTCTATACAGTTTCCTACATTCCTGTCGTAAGAATATTCATCCGTCGAGCCATAATTGAACTTAGCCCATTTTACGCTCAGGCCAAGATTTTCCCAGGTTTGCTCGCTGAGAGTTCCTTCAGAGGCGGAGGTTACCATTGCGTCGCTTAGAGTGTAAGTCTTGCCATAGACTTTTCCTGCATCATAATCGGCAACATCCTTTGCAGAAACCAGACGAGTATACATTCCGCCATCCTCATCGGTGGCGTGAGCCAAAAGACTGACGGTTGTCTTGTCGTATATGGCAAAGTAACCGGAATATACGCCAGCACCATCATCAGAAGAAGTTACTTCAAAGACCCCTGTTGATGAGTCGCTGCCAGTTACAGTTCCATTAGCTGCTATGGTAACAACCTTGTTTATTCCTCCAGTGGAATTCATGCCTATTGTAGGTATTGCTTTGGAAGCACAGCTGAATCTGAATCTCAAGAAACTTAAAATATGAATGTTAAGACCACCCACGCTTGCCGATGTCTGCCCTTTTGTTAAAGTTATAGCTGTTCCTTTCAAGATGTCGTGTTCCAGAGCTTCCGCCAAGGTGCCACCTCCCGGATTCGCTAGATTCAAAGTTATAACTCCTGAAGAAACGCTGACATATCCCTTTGACAAAGATGTAGCACTCACGGCGTAAGGGATATAAGTGCCAGCGCTGACCGGATCTATTGACGTGAATGTTCCGCTGGTTGTTCCGGCACCATCGCTGAGAGTTAGTGTTA
The DNA here is from genome assembly GCA_016285455.1 of Bacteroidales bacterium. GTDB lineage: Bacteria > Bacteroidota > Bacteroidia > Bacteroidales > UBA932 > Egerieousia. Next base: position 36,758 of record JAEEQS010000011.1, on the reverse strand, counting down.
TTGTGGTTCCATCACTCTTGATTAGATATATCTTGTCTCCCGTTTCCCAGGTGGCATCTGCTGAGCCAAAGGATATTTTAGTTCCGGTTGAAGAAGCAACCTGAGGATTTTTGGTTACAGCAGAAATTGTGAGAGTAATGGCATTTGCGTCTTTTCCTGAGATGGCTTCTTTTTCAGGAACAGGTTCTTCCAATAATTCATGAGAGCAACCGGATAATAAGGTTGCTAAACAAGCCAATGATGCAATTGCAAAAATCTTTTTCATAATACTACCAAACATTATTACCGTTGTCATCTGCCTCGCTTTCATCAACTCCACTTCCAGTTAAGTCAGCATTATCGCCACTGAGACCTAGAATGCCAGTCTCTAAAGAAACCCGAAATACACGGACTTCGGGAGCCCAATAGGGCATTTTTCCTGTGTTTTTGAAAAGAATATCCATAATTTTCTTTATTAAACTTTTTTGTAAAAGTATTTGTTGATGACAAAAGGGGTTGCCACACATCCAATAAATGTGTGTTGCAAATCGTAAAAGAATCCGCTACTGGCCTATATCAGGAGGAAAAATGGAGGAAGACCTTCTTGGCGGCGGCCTTGCCTATTACGGCGGCAAGTTCCGCTTCAGTGGCTTTTTTGATTCTTTCCACGCTCTTGAAATGCTGGAGAAGCTTCTTGGAATAGCTTTCTATTAAACCGTCCGGGATTGCTTCCACTCGGTAGGGGACTGGCCCGTCTTTGACTTGAAGGTGCGGAGGAACGAGGTTCTGGAAGAGAACCCTGATTCTTCCGCAACTTCCGTATGTGACATCTCCGGATGTTCCGTCATCAGTTTCTGGGCGTATTCTATGCGGTAAGTGTTGATAAGGTCCGAGAAACTGGTTCCCAGTGAACTGTTTACAATGAGGCTGATATAAGTCCTGTTGGTGGCGAGTTCAGAGGCTATGTCGCTGATGCGTATGTCTTTCTTCCTGAAAAGTTCCTTTTCCTCGATGAGCTTGGAAATCTGTTCCTGCAGTTCCTGCTTTGATTTCTTTGCGGCTTCTGAGGTGTCAGCCTCTTCCTCTTCCCTGGATTTATTCCTCATCAGGCGGTAAGCCAGGAAGATACAGCCGACGACAACAATGAATCCGCTGCCAAACCAGAGCCAAGGAGTGCTGGTGCCGTTTGCCTTCGGCTGGGTGCTGAAGGCATAGACATTCGAGGCGGTCTTGAAATTATCCTGCCCCGCCGGCTGCGTCCTTAGGTCAAGAGAATTCCCTCCGGCAAAGATGATCCGGCCGTCATCCATAATGTCCCAGCATTCATCGACGACAGGGGTTTCCATAGGAATGTCCGAGTAGTAAAGGTTGAGGCTTGCCTTTCCTCCGTCCAGGGTTGCGTCATAGTTTATCTGTGCAACATAAAAACGGGATTTTTCATCGACGCCCATCATGACGGCAGTCCGTTTTTTCCGGTTTACCTTTATTTTGAGTCCCCAGGTAATTTTCAATCCGTCAAGTCCTTGCAGAGGAATAGGTTTTTCCGTCTCTAAAAGGGAAAAATGCTCTCCGGCCACTTTCATTATGGCATCCTGCCCGTCTGCCTTTCTGATAACGTGAATCAGATAGGTATAGTCTCCGATTGAATAGTCGCTTGAGTTGGAAGGGTTGTAAATAGACAGAACTTTCCATTCTTCAAGCAGCGGCTCCTCGAATGGTTCTCCATACAGGCGGTCAACAGTAATGCCGATTGTATCTCCACGGACACCTTTTGAAGAAAAGATAATCGCCTGAGACGAGTCTGTCTGAAGAATAGAAGGCAGATTCCTCTGGACGGCAACAGGCTTTACAAAGGAAAAGCCCTTGCCCGGCAAATATTCTTCTATGTCGTCGTCGTGATACCAGTTGCCGCTTATGATAACCCTTCCGTCCTTGAATGCCATCGCCGAGGCTCCTGTTCTCTTCCTCTCGAGAATTCCTGCAGGCGTGAAGGAATGTGTTTCAGGATCATAGATTTCCACTCCCCAGCTTTGCCCGATGCCGAAATTCTCCGCGGCCCCACCGCCCAGCATCATCTTTCCGTCCGGAAGCTTTACGGCAAAGCCGAAATCGTGAGGATAAAGCATCGGGATCTCAGTCCACTTGCCGTCTTTGAAATACTCTGCGGTCCTGTCAAGAACGAAGCCGTCTGTATGGCCTCCGAAAACGGTCAATTCTCCATTCAGGCAAACGGTAAAGTGTCCGCCCCTGTTATGGTTGAGCTCTGGAAGCTTCTCCACTTCCATTTTCTGGAAAACCACGCCGTCCACTTCAACCGCAGCCGGCCCGCTCCCCTTATTTGTGGAGCAGGCGGCTAAAAGAAGTGATATGGCAAAAGCTTTCCAAAGCTTCATAGTTTTCCAGAAGTATTCCTAAGCCAAATTTAGCAATTATTGCCTTACGCAGCGTACGCTGTAGCCATGGCCGGGATTGGAAACATCTCTATGTGGAGTTGATCCATTGTCTGATGCAATATCACACCCGCTGATATCAGCCCAGACACGAAGGGTTGTTCCTGTGTTATTGTGATTGGCTCCCCATCGGTCTCCAGTAGCAGGCCACCAAGCCACGCCGTTGAACATAAGCCCGTGATAAGTACTCCAGTCGTTGTCCGGGATAGTAAACAAACTCCATTGCCCTGAAACCAGATTTCCCGGTGCAACATGCCAACCAGGAGGACATGGGTCAAATAATGTTTTGGATGCTGCAGACCAGAGATCCGAGTTTCCTCCCCAGGAATCTGTTCCGAAAACAACGGTTGGACGCTCTATGCTGCTTGCGACGGTAGAAGATCCGGCAGAAGACGTATAGGTACCTAAAACTCCGAGTTGTGTATAAGTTGTTCTGGATGCAGTCATCATGAACGGATCCTTACGGCCATGCTGATAGGCAAAGCCGAAATCAAGGGCATTATCTGCAGCATAGCAATTGGTCAAGGCTCCAAGGTTACGGTCCATCACCACATAACCGGAAGTCGGATAAGTCTGGGCCAAGGATACAAGGTTGTCGCTTTCAAACCACAGATGCCAACTCCAGAGAATGTTGTCAGATGCGTTTTTTATGGCTACAAGAGCGTTTCCTTCCTTGTAAGTATCGCCAGTAGAGAAATATACATAGCCATTAGAATAACAGATATTCTTAATGAGTTCACCATCGGCTGGAGCAACCGTCGTGTTGAAAGTGGCCCAAACGAGAGAAGCGGTATTTATGTCAGCTGGATCCGTATCCTTGCTTATGCCACCCAAATCTGCAGCACCGTTTCCCTTTACTGTAGCCTTGAACTTGTACATTCCAGCAGCGGGAACCAGATAACAGTTTGCCGCTTCTGTCTTGCTGAGGTCAGTATAAGGGTCGGTGTCATTATATAAAGCCAACACCTCCGCATCGTTAAGGGCCTTGTCATACAGACGGGCGTCATCCATCTTGCCGCTGTAATATTCTCCATCTCCATAAGTTCCGAAACGGAGTTCATTACTAACGTCGTTGATGCTGCCGGTCATGTTATAGCAACCGACGAAGCTTCCATCCACATAAAGTTTACCGACCTTATTTTCCACATCCCTTACAAAGGTTACCATGTGCCAGTTGCCGTCAGCATAAGAAGTGCTGGACACAAATGCATAGTTGCTGGTTCTGCCCTCCCAGATTTCAAGCCTTCCTCCGTTGAAACGGAGCAGCCATCCTTTGTAATATCCGCCATCTGTCCTCATCAGGTTTCCGGAGCCATAAGTTTGAGTGCTGTTCACCCAGATATTTGCCGTAAATGAAGAGGTTCCAAACTCGGCAGCACCAGGCGCAATCATTTTGTCATTGCCGTCAAAATAGTAAGCGCCGTTCTCGTTTCCGAAACGGTCTGTAGTCAGCGTTGCTCCATAAACGGTTGCATCCACGCCGCCCACGATATCTTTGGCATTTCCGTCAAACGGCCAGTAGTGAACCAACCCGCCTACACTTTGCATATTGTTGAAGGCCAGTGTAATGTCTGTTATGCTGCTTCTGGTGATTGCAATATTCTTGTTGGCTGTGCGCACCTGAAATCCTCCATCCGTTGTAATAACTGTAATACTCAGCGATGAATAAGAGTTTTGAGGAACAGCTATATGAAATGGTTTAGCTGTGCTGCCAATCTCCACTCCACTTTCTCCGCAGTCCAACGTAATGCCAACAGTGCCGGAAACTGCTGCCGCATAACTGTCAGTTGCAAGGGTTGCGGCGTTGGTAATGGTTCCGCTCATTCCCTGGTCTGCGGAAAGGACAATCTTCCGCACTTTCTTTCCGGTTTGCGTGGTGCTGACATTCAGGCGGATGATTCCGCAGATATTCTTGAACGCCAGGCTTTCCGTGCCGCTCTCCGAATACATCGGTGAGCCGGAAATGTTGCCCTCTGCATAGTTCTGGGTTGCCGGAAGGGTTGGGGTTCCGCTGTTGTACATGGTTGCCGGATAGAATGCCTTGTAATTCGGAGTTGTGGCTTCCGTTCCGCTTTCAAAAGTGAAATCGGCACGGGTGGTGGTGCTTGTCGTTGAATAAACTCCGACATTTGAAGCCCCGTCCACTACGGTTATCCGGTCTCCGTTCTGCCACACAACCTTGTAGGAGCTCCCGTCCTGTTCCAGCGCGGTCTTGGTTGCGGGTTCTGTGGTTGCCCTGAACACCACCTTTCCCTTCTGGGTTTCAGGTTCCCCTGTTACGGCGTCTTCCTTTGAGCAGGAATAGAGGAATCCTGCGCTTATCGCGATAATGATGACAAATATCATTTTCATGACAGTTCCTCCGCGATTAAGAAGTAAAATCATCGTCATCATACTCTTCTCCGGTATCGTAATTCTCTGTGTTTCCGCTTTGGCAGAGAACGCATTGCTGAGTTACCTCATAAATCCTTATGTAGGGGGATTCATAAACCTTTTTCGCGATAGTTTTCATATAGATTATTTCTTTGTAAATGTCCAGGTGTCGTTTTCGTTAGTTGTTGTTGAGACTGTCCGCTGGATATGGTCAAAGGTCCAGTCAACAGAAGCGGGGTCAGTCAGGTATCCGGTCATGTCTTTGCCGTCAACCGTAAATGTGGCTGAAACATCGCCGGAACTGAACATCTTGGCGGCGGTGGCTCCCTTGATCAGGGTAAGTTTAGTGATTCCTTCGGTAATGGTGATCACGTCGCATCTTGTCGCATTTCCAAAGCCACTGTAATGTATGGCTCCAAAGTCAGAAGCTTCCGTGCTGGCAGTTACCGTACCGCCGGAAATTACAATGCTCTTTGTCCAGGAAGAATAAGACCAGCCGCTTCGGGTCCAGACCGAACCAATGCCGGGACCGATATGCCCGATGGCGTTGACGGTACCGCCGGAAATGGTCAGGTTGCCGCCTTCGGCTCCGCCTCCGTCTTTAGTGTTTACAACAATGCCCGCAACAAGTGCGTTCGGTCCGCTTCCCCAGGAAAGACCTTCCGTCTGTTCGGCGACAATCGTTCCTCCGGTGATAAGCAGATCCCCGCCATTTACATATATTCCTTGGGCGCCGCCTATTGCGTTAACCTCTCCACCGGAAATGGTAACATCCTTTTCTGCATAAATGTTACCGCTGGTGCTTACTGTTCCCCCTGAGATTGTTAAACCTCCTGCACTGATTGCGTGGATTGCTCCTGCTCCGGCAACCAGATTCAAAGTGCCACCCTCAATGACTATGTTGGCATTATTGTTTTCACAAGCAATTGCCCCGGAACAATAATAAGCGTATAGATTGATGGTGCCGTCTCCTCTGAAGGTTACGGTACTTCCTTCTTTTATATCGATAGGGTTGTTATAAGAAGAATTGATAGCATTTGTCCCGGTTAATTCAATGATAGCATCGTCCTGAACATTGATTTTGGACATAGTAGCATTATCCAGATAAACGGTGGAGCCGCCACCCTCTATGATAACACTCCGGTTAATGTTGCTGCCAATCAGTTTGGCGTTAACCCCGGCCGGAATGGTTACCTCGTCATTGGACTCGGTTAAATCGATTACCAGCATAATGTCATTAAAAGACAGTGAGATGCCGGCAAGACTGCTTCTCCCCACCACAATGCTTTTGCCGGACTTTAGGGTGCGTGTCTGTGAAAGGCCGTCTGTGGTGATAACTGTAATCTCCAGGCCGGTGTAGGTGTTTGCCGGAACGGAGAAATGGAACGGAGTGGCCGTGCTGCCTATGCTGACTCCGCTCTCTCCGCAATCCAGAGTTACACCAGCCGTTCCGGAAACGGTTGCCACATAGCCGTCTGCAGCGAGAGTTGCGGCGTTGGTGATTGCCCCGCTCATCCCCTGGTCTGCGGAAAGGATGATTTTTCTAACCTTCTTTCCGCTGAGGGTTGTGCTTACATTCAGCCGGATGATTCCGCAGATATTCTTGAACGCCAGGCTTTCCGTGCCGCTCTCCGAATACATCGGTGAGCCGGAAATGTTGCCCTCTGCATAGTTCTGGGTTGCCGGAAGGGTTGGGGTTCCGCTGTTGTACATGGTTGCCGGATAGAATGCCTTGTAATTCGGAGTTGTGGCTTCCGTTCCGCTTTCAAAAGTGAAATCGGCACGGGTGGTGGTGCTTGTCGTTGAATAAACTCCGACATTTGAAGCCCCGTCCACTACGGTTATCCGGTCTCCGTTCTGCCACACAACCTTGTAGGAGCTCCCGTCCTGTTCCAGCGCGGTCTTGGTTGCGGGTTCTGTGGTTGCCCTGAACACCACCTTTCCCTTCTGGGTTTCAGGTTCGCCTGTTACGGCGTCTTCCTTTGAGCAGGAGAAGAACAGGCCTAGGCTAAGGGCGGTAATAAATACAAATAACTTTTTCATAACTCTTCCTCCGCAATTAAGAATTGAAATCTCCTTCTCCATAATCTTCTCCCCCGCCTTTTTCATCGAGATAATCTTTTTATAATAATTCATTGAAAGAAACTATTCCCTTACGCAGCGTACGCTACCGCCTCTGGTCTTGTACAAATTGCGGACGTTTCCAAAATCGGAATAGTTATAAACTCCGGTAGGGTTGGAGGTGAGACCATAAATACCATCATCCTCGAAATAGAATTTCTCTTTTAACAGCACACCGTTTTGAGCCCATACGAGAACATGATAATAACTTGTTCTTTCAAGAGCTCCCTCTCCATTCATAAGCTTATAGCTTGTACCCGAATGAGAACCATAGACAACTTGTGGCATACGGGCGGCAATACCAGGGAAGCGGCATTTAATTCCACCTTCGTCAATATAAAAACCGTCTTGATAGAAACTATGCCCATTCAGCCAACCGACGAACGTTTCGTTCCAGGCGCTCTTGTCAGGTACTTTCCATCCGGAAGGACAAGGGTCAAAGATGGTTTTGCTTTCCTGCCACAGATCTTCGGTAATGTCTGTAGCCCAGTTGTCGCGGTCTAAAGAACTGTTAAAGTAAGATCCGTTACTGAATGTAGTTGGATAAGCAACCATTGAGGCAACTGTAGGGTTTGACACAACGGCACGGGATTCCGCTGTTCCAAGAGTAGCCGGAATGTAACAGGTAGCCCAGTCGCTTGAAGATACGTAACCGCTGGTAAAACCAGGGGAAACGGAGTTCTGGAACGGATCTTTTCTTCCCCACTGGTACATAAGACCGTAATCGAAGGTGTTGGAGTTGCTATGGGTTCTAGTCAACGCTCCCAGGTTGCGGTCCATGAATACGGCGCCGCTATTGTAAGTCTGGGCAAGAGAGGCAAGGTCTGTTACGGTAAACCACAGATGCCAGCTCCAGAGAATCGTTCCGCCGGAATTCTTGATGGCAATTACCGCATTGCCTTCATGGAAGGTTTCAGGAACGCGGAAATATACATAACCGTCCTCATAGCGTACGCCGTACAGCATTTCACCCTCTACCGGGGCGGTAGTGGTTCCGTAACTTGCCCAAAGAAGGTTAGCCGAAGCGATTTCAGAAGCGCTTATGGTTTTGCTGACGCCTGCAAGCGTAGCAGCTCCATTACCTCTTACGGTAGCCTTGAACTTATAGTCTCCGGAACTGGAAATTATGTAGCAGTTGGCTGTTTCCTCTGCACTCAGGTCTGCGTATGTCAAAGAAGCCTCATCCCGAACCGGACGGATAGGCATTCCGGACATCATATATACGTCAGGCCAGCTACTATATTTTTTATACATTGAGCCATAAGCGTTTGCCCAGGCTCCAATGAAACCGTCACTGTTGTCACAGGTGCTGCTCCATAGCAATACGGAGCCTGGATTTCCATATCCGAAATCTGAACTGCTGCCAGGGCCGATAAAACCGGATCCATAGAAGGATATTGCAGATGTTATTCCGGTCAGTTGGGCCTTTGAAGGAACTTTCCAACCTACAGGAGACGGGTCGTAGATGGTCTTTTCGTTATCAGACCAAAGGGTCATGCAAGTTGCATTATCCGGCATCCAGTTGCTTCTGCTGCCATGGTAGAAGAATGTGACTGGATGTGAGATGGCGTGGTCTACTGTAGTTCCGTTTCCTATGTTCTCAAATGAGAAGACAGAGGTTCTTGGAGGGACGTAATTGAAAGGAGTATATGCCTGCCCTAATGAAGACGCGAACGGGGCAGGTCTTCCCCACTGATAGCTGAAACCTGCGGTGTAGCTTCCGTCGTCGAAAGTTCCAGTTGTTACCGAACCGATGTTGCGGTCCAGGAACTGATTGCCGTTGTAAACCACGGTGCCCGGAGTGGTTGCCCAGATGAGCCAGCTCCAAAGTATTTCGTCTATATCCTTGTCGTAAACTCCGTCAGTTCCACCTTCCTTGTCTTTGAAAATGGCCACATAAGAGTTTCCTTCAAGGTTGTAGTTTTTATAGAAATATACATAGCCGTCGTGATAATAAATATCATGGGCCTGCATCTTTCCGTCATGGTATACGACATTGCCTCTCTGCTTAAGATCCCACAGTACGGTAACTCCGCTGATGTCGTTCTTGTTTATCTCCGTGGCCGTTGTTCCGGTAACAGGATCGAGACCGCCGTTACCTTTTACGGTGGCCTTGAACTTATAATAGCCTCTCGGCATTGCTATATAGGTATTGGCCGTGCCGTTCTCGCTGAGGTCGGTAATTTCTGGATCCTTGTTGAAAGTAAGGGTAATGTCTGCGATGGAATTTCTCTCAACCACTATGCTTTTGTCTGAATTCAGGGTGTATGTCTGCTTTATGCCTTCTACAGTTATTACACCAATTGTGAGATCGGTATATGTGTTTGCCGGAACCGCTATATAGAATGGTATCGGGTCTGAACCTATCTCTACACCGTTATTGCCACAATCCAGAACCACAGGATGCTGGGCCGGACTGTTTTTGTCAACAGTTGCGGTGGGATTGCTGTTAAGCGAGGTTATGTTTGTAATGGTGCCGCTCAAGCTCTGGGCTGAGGAATAGAGATAGATTTTCTTGATCTTCTTTCCCGTCAAAGGCGTCTTGAGGTTTATTCTGATCAAACCGCCGATATTCTTGAACTGAAGATTTGTGGTAGTGCTGTATGCAAACATAGGAGCCTTAATAACTCCAGGGGTGTAATTCTGGGTAATCGGATATGCCGCATTTTGTTCACTCCAGTATTCTGCGGGATAAAAAGCATAGTAAGACCCGGTTGTCAACTCGGTTCCGCTGTGGTAGGTGAAATCACCATGGGACGTGTTGCTGGTCGTAGTGTAGAATCCTACAGGTGGAGTTCCAAAAACGTAATTTCTTACGGCAATCATGTCTCCGCTGCGCCATAAGACTTTGTAGGTGTCGCCTTCCTTTTCCAGAGCTATCTTGGTAGTCGGTTCGGTGGTGGCGGTGAAAACCGGTCCCTTGGAGACTTCAACTTCTGGTTTTGTCTCGATATTGTCTTCCTGGGTGCAGGAAACAAACAATCCCGCGCTAATCGCGAGAATAATTGCAAGTATCTTTTTCATGGCAGTTCCTCCGTTCCTCCTAGTTTGAAGTGAAATCATCGTCACCATATTCTTCACCGTCGTGGTAACTCTCTGTGTCGCCACTGGTGCATATGATCCCTTCCGGATTGCATACGTAGATTTTGATTTTAGGAGCCAGATAAGAAAGTGGCTCCAGGTCGCGAATAGTAAGCATAAGCCTGTTTTTTTGAATTAATTATAATTCAAATTTAGACGCGGGCTTCTTTTGAGACAGACTCAATACAGATAAACATATGTTACAAATCGTAAAATAATTCGTTACACCACCACCCCGGGGGATTTTTAGTTGAAGTGAGCGAACACTTTCTTTGCGGCAGATTTGCCGATAACGGCGGCCAGTTCCGCTTCAGTGGCTTTTTTGATTCTTTCCACGCTCTTGAAATGCTGGAGAAGCTTCTTTGAAGTGGCGTCTCCAATGCCTTTGATTTCCTTTAGCTCGGATTTTGTCTGGCGCTTGAGCCTTAGGCTGCGGTGGAAAGTGATGCCGAATCGGTGAGCCTCGTCTCTGAGCTGCATAATTATCTTCAGGCTCGGGGAATTCTTGTCCAAGAAGAGCGGGTTAGGATCGCCAGGGCGGATCAGTTCCTCCAGACGCTTGGCTATGCCTATGATAGGGATGTCCTTTTCCAGGCCGAGATCTTTGAGAGCCTGGTGGGCAAAGTCCAGCTGGCCCCTTCCGCCATCCACAACAACAAGCTGAGGAAGGTCTTCCCTGTTTTCTTCCATCAGTCTGGAATATCGGCGATATACAACCTCATACATAGAGGCAAAGTCGTTGGCGCCGACAACGGTCTTGATGTTGAATTTGCGGTAGTCTTTCTTGGAAGGCTTTCCGTTGCGGAATACCACGCAGGAAGCAACCGGATCAGTTCCCTGGATGTTGGAATTATCGAAGCACTCTATGTGAATAGGATACTCTTTCAGGTGAAGGTCTCTCTTGAGCATCTCAACGCCTATGCTCTTCTTTTCTTCAGGGTTCTTGAGGGCTTCCTGCTTGAGGGCCTGAAGCATGAACTCCTTGGCGTTCTTGGTGGAAAGTTCCAGCAATGAAAGCTTGTCGCCCTTCAGCGGAACGTGTATGTTGTGGTCAGAAGAAAGGATACCCTCTTTCGGAAGGAATGGCACCAGCACTTCCTTGCAAGGCTTTTCATCTGCATCGCTGAGGATATTGTAAACGCTCAGCATAAAATGGGTGAGGATTTCCTTTTTTCCCGTGTCTTCTTCTGAAAGGTCCGTCTGGGTTTTGAGTTCAAGGTTCAGGACTCTGGTTATGCAGCCGTTGGTTACGCGGAAATAGTTTCCGAAGGCTGAACCTTTGCCCTCCGTTTTCTTTACGCTGTCTGTGAAGACTATGGAGAAAACGTCTATGTTTGCAAGTGTTGGCTGGACTATCAGAGACTTGTTATAATGGGCGGAAAGAAGCTGCATCCTCTCCTTGTAGGCCTGGGCTAGTTCAAACTCCATCTTGGACGCCGCCTCTGTCATCTTGTCTTTGAAGAGCCTTATCATCTGAGAAGAGTTTCCCTTGAGAATGCTCTTTACGGCCTCTATGTTTTCGTTGTAATCAATCTCAGCGATTTTCCCCACGCACGGGGCGTCGCATTTGCCGATGTGGAAGTTGAGGCACTCCTTGAATTTGCCCTTTGCTATGTCTTCTTTATTGAGTTTGAGAGAACAGGTTCTCAGCCTGAACATTGAGTGGAACATATCCACAAGGCTGTGGGCATATGCCGCTGAGCTGTACGGGCCAAAATATGAAGACCCGTCTCTTTCCAGTTTTCTGGTTATGAAAACCCTCGGGAACGGCTCGTTCTTGATGCAGATCCACGGGTATGTCTTGCTGTCTTTAAGAAGAATGTTGTAGCGCGGCTGGCTTTCCTTTATCAGGTTGTTTTCCAGGAGGAATGCATCCTGCTCGTTTTCCACCACCGTGTATTTTACATCGGCGATTTTCTCTACCAGAACCTTTGTCTTGGCATTTAGCCTGTCTGGAGAGACAAAGTATGAGCTCACCCTCTTTTTCAGATTCTTGGCCTTGCCTACATATATGACTTTTCCGCCCTCGTCCAGGAACTGGTAGACGCCGGGTTGCTGGGGAAGTATGGAAATAATCTCTTTTTTTATTATATCTTTGTCTTTGATAGGCATATTTTTCAGGCGATGTGTGCAAAAGTAATCAATAAAAACGAGCTTAAGAAGTCTCTCAACATTCCGGGGCTTCCAGGAAATCTGGTTGCGGCTATGGGAATGAAGATAGCCGGCTTTGACAAGCTCAACGAACTTTACGCCCGCCTGGCCGATTACAATGGTGTTGAGTTTGCAGATAAACTGCTTGAGTGTCTGGAAATTACGCTAGACGTAAATGCTCCTGCGGTAGAATCCATTCCAAAAGAGGGAGGAGTAGTGCTGACTGCAAACCACCCATTCGGAGGCCTGGACGGAATAGCCGCTCTCAGCATTCTGGGAAAAATCAGGCCGGATGTCAAGATTCTGACAAACTTCATCCTTTCCAAGATACCGAACGTTGCAGATTACTTCATTCCGATTAACACCACCTACGGCTTTGGAAAGTTCACGGCTCCAACCATTTCCGGACTCAGGCAGGCAGAAGAGCACCTGCAGAAAGGCGGGGCTCTGCTGATATTCCCTGCGGGAGAAGTCTCAAGCTGGAACACCCAGGGAAAAGTTGTGGAAGACGCGGAATGGATAACCTACATCTGCCGCCAGATCCGCCGCTCAAAATGCCCGGTTGTGCCTATGTATTTCCACGGCAATAACTCAAAGTATTTCCAGTGGCTTGGAAGAATAAGCAATAAGCTCAGCGATTTGCGTTTTACGGGAGAGATATTTGACAAGAAGGGCAAGGAAATTAAAGTCAGGGTTGGCTCCCTTATCCAGCACGCCGAACTTGAAAAATTCCCGGAAGACAGAATAGTAGCCAAGTTCCTTAGAAGCCGCTCTTATATGCTTGAGGCTGATACGGTAGAAAAAGACGAGAGCGTTTACACCACCCCTATGGCTTCTGCAGTTGCAACGGATGTTCTTCTCAAGGAACTGGAAGATAACAAAGAGGCCCATCTGTTTGACGTGGGCACGCTTTCCTGCTATCTGTTTGACTATGAGCGCATTCCTAATCTAATGCACGAAATAGCCGTCAAAAGAGAAGAAGCGTTCCGCGCGGTGGGAGAAGGAACCAACAACTCTGTAGACACAGACCCTTACGACATATACTACAAGCATCTGGTTTTGTGGGACAACGAAAACAAAGACCTTGTAGGCGCATACAGAACAGGATTGGGCTATGACATTCTCCGCGACAAGGGAATTCACGGATTCTATGCAGATACCCTCTTCAGGTACTCAGACAAATTCGCCCCGGTTCTTGAGCAGTGCGTGGAATTGGGCCGCAGCTTTGTCTGCGTAAACCACCAGAAAGACACGCTTGCGCTGATGCTTCTGATCAAGGGGCTTTTCTATTTGCTCATGAAATATCCGGAATACAAGTACCTTATTGGTCCGGTGAGTATAAGTTCTTGGTACCCTATGCTTTACAGGAGCGTGATGATTCATTACCTGAAAAAGTTCCACAACACGCCGCAATTTGAGGGAATGACTAGCCCAAAGACTCCTTTCGTTCCTGATTTCGGAAGGGTAGATCCGGATACCTTGCTCTTTGGCAAGACCACCAACCTTGAAATGTTTGACAGGTATCTTCTGAGAATGAGCGGCGGGCAGTACCGTCTTCCGCCTCTTCTCAAGAAATACATAAAGATGGGGTCCAAGCTCATAGACTACAATGTGGATCCAGACTTTAACTATTGTGTTGACGGCTTGATTATGCTGGCACTGGAAGACATTCCTACGGACGACCTGGATTCACTCTCAAGAGAATTCGACAATCGCGGTCCTATCTACCGCCGTTTCTACGGCTCTGAATTCTAGAAATATTTACGGAACGGGATCATAGCCATGCCCTCCCCAGGGGTGGCATCTGAGTATGCGTTTTGTCGAAAGCCAGAATCCTTTCAACGGCCCGTATTTCTTGAAAGCTTCCACGGCATACTGGGAGCAGGTTGGAGTAAAGCGGCAGGTTGCCGGCTTTAGCGGGGATATGCAAACCTGATAGAATTTTATCAGAATCACAAAAGGAAAAATCAGGATTTTCTTTACGATTGACTTGAAGCTTCCGGAAGGTTTTTCCGCCGGAGCCTCTTCTTTTTTCTCACCTTCTTCAGGAGAGTTCTCAGCGATGGTTTTGAGTATTGCCACAACTGCTTCCTGAACCTGGGAGAACGGAAGCTTTTCCTTTGCCATCCAATTAAAGCTTATGTGCGCGCGGCAAGGTGGAAGAATCTCCTTGTTCAGCCTATAGGCCTCTCTCATCCGGCGTTTCAGTAAGTTGCGGTCTACTGCTTTCTTGAAAAGCTTCTTGGGAGCTACCACCATTATCTTGTTTGCCGAATCTGTTTCCTGGGGATTGAAAGAGTATTTTGCAACCAGAGGATAAGCTTCTGCACGGCGACCCCTGGACATAAGTCTGAGGATAGCTTTCCTGGACTTAAGCCTTTCATTTTTCTTGAATGTCTTAGGGGCGGAGTCTGGCATTTATTTCTTGCCTGCGGTCTTCTTTGCAGGAACTGTCTTCTTTGCAGGTGCTGCTTTCTTTGCGGCTGGCTTTTTCACTACAGCCTTCTTTGCCGGAGCCACTTTTTTTGCTGGTGAAGCTTTCTTTACGGCTGGCTTTTTCACTACAGCCTTCTTTGCCGGAGCCTTCTTAGTTTCTTTCTTGACTTCTTTCTTAGGTTCCTTTGGCTGTTCCTGCTGGAAATCAGGATTTATGATCAGCTGCTCCAGCGCGTTTGCCAGAGAAGGGAACTCTGGGGTAGGGCCTCCTATGGCATAGGTCATTCCGGCCTCTTTCATAGCCTTGCGGATTCCTGCTCCAAACGCTATGAACCTGGTGTCTTTCTGCTTGTAATCCGGGAAGTTGTTCTTCAGGGAAGTTATGTCCAAGGCGTTGTAGAAAGCGATAATCTGATAATCGCTGAGCTTGAGATTTTTCAGGTCATTGTCCACGAACTTTGCCACCACAGCCGGAGCAAATTTCAGGTTAGCTTCCTTGAACATCTGTATCCACTCAGGATAGATGTGGTCCGGAGAGGCTATTAGTATCTTCTCGTTCTTGTGCTTGTCTGCCTTGGCCAACCTTACCACGGAAGCAAAGGTTCCGTCGCCGAAGAAAATTTTCCTCTTGCGGTAGATGATGTGCTTCTGCAGATAATATGAAAGGCTTTCGGAAGTGCAGAAATATTTCTGTGAATCCGGAATCTTGATTCTTTGCTCGGCACAAAGCTGGAAGAATGCGTCTATAGTTCCCTTGGATGTGAACACTATGGCGGTGTAGTCCGGAATGTTCACTTTCTGTGTCCTGAATTCCCTCAGAGTCAGGGGAACCATACTGAAGAAAGGGTGGAATTCAATATCCACTCCGTATTTCTTTATCAGATTTGCATAGTGCGGATTTGCGCTGGCAACGCCAGGCTGCGCTATGAGTATCTTGCTTATCTTCATTACACAAATAATCTAAACAGCAGAACCGCGGGTAGCAGTTCGAGGGTGCAAAGGTACAAAATGTAGAAAAAAACAGAAAAATTGTTTTTGAAAATCACCTTGGCTTCCATAATGAGATACATAATGGCAGGTATGGCGCACAGGGTTGCAAACCAGAGGTTTATCCTGCCTAAAAATAGTATCGCCGAGGCGCAGATAAGGTAATTTATGCTCATTCTGCCTATAAACTTGAAGGCATCTGTTCTGTTGACGTAATCCAGAACAGCCATAAAGCCATATTTTACCGCAAGATAGACTATGCTTCCAATCAGCAGGAAGGCAAAAATCTTTGGACTTGGAGACACGGTGAAAAGGGCTGCCGGAAAAATGAACATCGCGGTAATATTCCTGGAAGATCTAAGGGTGAGTTCATCGTCCACCTCTTCCTGCCGCCCCAGAAGAAAGAACGAATGGAAGGCACGAAACAGTCCCTCCAGAATTCTTTCCGTGGCGGCCAAAAAGAACACCACCAGAACAATAACGATGGCCATATCGGCATACCTGTCCACCATAGCCTTAATTGCCTCTCTTGGCTTTGTATCCGTCCTGAACCAGAAGGGCGGTAATCTTGTCTCTAAAATCTCCCTGGATAATGATATCCCCGTCCTTTACGCTTCCTCCCACGCCGCACTTTGTCTTGAGCTTCTTTCCCAGAGCCTCAAGGTCATCATCGCTGCCAACAAAACCCTTGACCAGGGTAACCTGCTTTCCAGCCCGTCCGCTGCGGTCTATGCAGACAATAAGCTTTTGTTTTTCAGCCGGAAGGGTCTGAGTCTCTTCCTCCGTGTCTTGGGAGTCGTATTTGAAGTCGGGATTGGTGGAAAATACAACCCCGTCTCTCTTTTTCCAGTCGTTCTTTGCCATAACTTAAACTTTGGACTGCAAAGATAGTGCATTGCGAGCGCAGCGAGAAAGAAAGTGCAAGTTTTTTGTATCTTTGCTTTTCATACAAAGAAACAAACCGGAAAATGGAAATAAAGAAATTCAACAAGCTCAACAATATCGTGGCGGTGGCTGTTCTGGCAATAGCGTCTTTCACATACCTTTCCACGATAGAGCCGACGGTCAGCTTCTGGGACTGCGGCGAGTTCATAGCTTCATCCTATAAGCTGGAAGTGGGACACCCTCCAGGAAACCCTACATTTCAGGTAATTGCACGCTTCTTCACCATATTTGCAGATAAAGCTCATGCGGCTATGCTAGTAAATGCAATGAGCGCAATGTGTTCCGCCTTTACCATAATGCTGCTGTACTTGACCATTGTGCATCTGGCCCGCCGCCTTATGGAAAAGAAGGGCACTCTGGCTGATACAGAAGGTATACTTTCTTCCTCTGCGATGAAGATAATAGGAGCCGGAGTTGTTGGAGCTTTGGCATATTGCTGGTCTGACACGTTCTGGTTCTCTGCGGTGGAAGGAGAGGTTTACGCAATGAGTTCACTTGCCACGGCCCTGGTATTCTGGGCTATGCTAAAGTGGGAAGAGAGGGCGGACGAGCCTTACGCCAACCGATGGCTGGTGTTCATTGCCTTCATAATGGGCCTTTCCATCGGAATCCACCTTCTGAACCTGCTTACCATTCCGGCTCTGGGAATGCTGTACTACTACCGCAAATACAAGGTTACCAGATGGGGAGCCTGGAAAGCTTTCTTTGTTTCCTGCTTCATACTGATTGTTATCAACTGGATAATCATACCTTATCTTCCGGCGCTTTCCGCTTTTGTAGACAGGATTTTCGTCAACGGATTCCATCTGCCAAAGAACAGCGGCGCGGCATTCTTCGTGCTTCTGATTATAGGCTTGTGCTTCTGGGGAGCCTGGCGTTCCTACAAGACGGGCAAGGCTCTTTGGAACAATGTATTCCTCTGCACTCTTGCCATCATAATCGGCTACTCCCTGTTTGCCGTTACGGTCATAAGGTCATCGGTGAACACTCCTACAAACGAGTACCAGCCAGACAATCCTTACACCCTGGTAAGATACCTGAACAGAGAGCAGTACGGCTCCCAGCCGTTGCTTTACGGCCAGACTTACAAGTCTCCGATTGCAGACGTTGAGACTCCGTCTTACTACAACTACGACAGCAATCTTGGAAAATACGTGAAGCTCGACGGTCCGGCCCAGCCGGTTTACGGCAAGAAGGTTCTCTTCCCAAGGATGTGGTCTAATGGAGCAGACGGCTCTTCTTACGCTAGGTTCTATTCTCTCTACACCGGCGGCAAGGATCCAGACGCCGGATCGGAGATCAAGTATTTCTTTGGCTATCAGCTGAACTTTATGTACTGGAGATATTTCTTCTGGAACTTTGTGGGAAGGCAGAACGACCTCCACGCTACCGTTCCTGGAGACATATACAAGGGCAACTGGGAAAGCGGAATCGGCTTCATAGACAGAGCTCATCTTGGAGACCAGTCAGAAGGTCCAGATTACATAGTAAACAGCAGGGCAAAGAACCACTTCTATTTCCTTCCGCTGATTCTGGGCATCATTGGACTGCTTTACCAGCTGAGGCACGACAAGCGCAACACCCTGGTAACATTCCTGCTGTTCTTCCTTACTGGAATTGCCGTGGTTCTCTACCTCAATCAGCCGCCTTACCAGCCAAGAGAGAGAGACTACGCCTATGCAGGATCTTTCTATGCTTT
Organism: Bacteroidales bacterium; assembly: GCA_016285455.1. Taxonomy (GTDB): domain Bacteria; phylum Bacteroidota; class Bacteroidia; order Bacteroidales; family UBA932; genus Egerieousia. The sequence continues at coordinate 18,536 of JAEEQS010000011.1, read as the reverse complement.
CACAATCTGGATCGGCTTTGCCGTGCTCTGGCTCGGCGATATGCTTGAGAAAGTGTTCAAGAACAAGAAGACAGGCTCTGCGGCTTTGGCCTCTGTACTCTGCCTTCTGGTTCCGGTTCAGATGGTTTCACAGACCTGGGACGACCACGACCGCAGCGGAAGATACACCTGCCACGATATGGCCTACAACTATCTGATAGCCCTTGACCCGAATGCCATACTTGTTACCCACGGAGACAACGATACTTTCCCTCTGTGGTACATCCAGGAGGTTGAGGGAGTCAGGACAGATGTCCGTATAATGAACACGTCACTCCTTGGAACAGACTGGTACATAGATCAGATGAAATGCAAGCAGTACGAGAGCGATCCTGTTCCGTTCACTCTGGAGAAGAAAGACTATTATTATGGCAAGAACGATTTTGTTCCGGTTGCGGACTATGTAAAGGAGCCTGTTTCCGGCAAGGAGCTGATAAGGGTTCTGGCAGATCCTTCAGTGACCGCCCGAATGGGAGACGGCAAGAACCACAATCTCATAGTAGGCCGCCACTATACAATTCCGGTAAACAAGGAAAACGTTCTCAAATACGGCATAGTTTCTCCTGAAGACATAGAGAAGGTTCCTGACACTATCCAGCTCGACATTCCTGACGGAGTAACCAGCATAGACAAGACATCTATGATGATGCTTGACCTGCTTGCCAATTACAAGTGGGACCGTCCTCTGTATGTTCTCCAGAGAGGCGGAGACATAAACATAGGCATAAAGGATTATCTGGAGTACGACGGCTACGGATACAAGTTTGTTCCAATCAAGAACAAGACCGGCCTCGGAAGCGATTTCATAGACCAGTCTGTAGATGCTGACGAGATGCACGACAGGCTAATGAACCTCTACCGCTTTGAGTCTCTGGCCGCTCCTGTAAATATTGACTACCAGAATATTCTTACTTTCAACGCCCTTCTTCCTGTAAGAGACTTGATGGCACAGAATGCCAAGGCTCTTGTCCTGAAAGAAGAGCCGCAAAAGGCAGTAGAAATCCTGGACAAGATGCAGACTGTTATGCCTGCGGAGAATTTCCCTCTTAACACATCTCTGATTTCTTCCGGCAACGACCTTGCTGTTATGGATGCCGTTGGAATCTATATGACTTGCGGAGAAATTGAAAAGGGAAAGAATCTTGGAGACCGCTTCCTTGAGGAAACCTACAAGCACATAACTCTTTTCAGCAAGCCTTACGACGGAGAGATTTTCTCTTGGGAAAACCTCCAGAAGAATATTTACTACCTGATCTGGATTGCAGACACTTACAAGGCTGCCGGCCTAGTTGAGCAAGGAGAAGACATCCGCTCCAAGGCAGACACCTACGTCAAGATGTTCACAGGAAAATCAATCGACGAGCAAGTCTGACAACACTCATTCGATGAGCATGTTGCAGCCCCTGAGCTCAGAGCTTTTAATGCGTCCGTCCACCGTAAAGGCAGGATGGACGCTTCTTTTTTCTGCGTTTGAGATTCTGCCGCAGTCTTCCGTTTCTATAAAGCAGCAGGAGTCTATGTTTGCAAGGTCTATTATGTTCAGTCCGCCAAAGTCTCTTGCCAGCACCTTCATCCACGGCGGAGTGAAAAACCATTCCGTTCCAAAGGAATAAGCCTGGCTGAAAAGTTCGCACATTCCGTATTCGGAGTGGATTGGGCTGCCGCAGAACGCATCGCTGAGACGGGAGTGAAGTTCCTTTCTTGATAGTTCTTCTCCCCGGCCTTTCATTCCGCCGGTTTCCATAATTATGACATTGCAGAAGATCTTTCTTCTTTCCTCAGGGTCAGGTCTCTGCTCTTTTGCAAACACTGCAAAGTCTAGAAGCGCAAAGCTTACTCCAAGCAGAATTGTCTTGCGCTTTTGTGCATTTGAATCATCGCGGAGTGCCTTCAATTTTGAAAGCAGCTCACCGTGGTTGTAGAGGAAGAAACCGCCTTCTGCTCCCCTTTGTTTTGTCTCGGCGATGATTTTTTCAGCCATATATACAAGCGATGAACCTTCCCTTTCCAGATAAGACGGCAAAAGTGCCAGCAGGTTGTATGTTCCGCTATCTCCGTAGAATATCTTGAAAGCCTCGCTGAAACTTCTTTCATAGATAGTTACATCAGTAACAATATGCCGGGACGGAATCATTCCTGTTGTGGCGCTTGAAGTGAAAACAAGACTCTCTTCAGGACAATAATCTCCTGTGATTACATTACGGCTTTTGAAAAAACGGATAGGGAGAAACGGTATTTCTTCAACGGATTTTGGATGGAACTCACCCTTTTCAATCAGGTTCAGATACTCGCGATAAACAGGACACTGCTCCCGCTGGATCTCAAAGGCTTCCAATGCCAAGGCCTTGAAATCTTGAGCGTTCTCTATCTCGAATATCCGGTTTTTGAAATCGTTGACGTTCATTCTTGTTTAGAAAAGGCTTTCAGCTGGTCTATGTACTTGAGGTCTTTCCAAAGACGCGGAACCTTGTTCTGCCCTCCGGTTTTTCCGCGGGAGTCCATCCACTTGTAGAAAGTGCCAGGCGCAAGCGGCAGAATCCTGAGACGCCGCATCGTTGAGCCAGGGGAGCGTTTTGCCTCGTAGTCTGAATTCACTTTCTGGATTTCCTTGTCCAGAATCTCAGCGAACTCTTCCACTGCTTCCGGCTTGAAATCAGGGCTTTGCGGGTTGCGGAGAGGGTCGCTGAACTCTATCGCCCAAACGTGGCAGCCCTGAACAAGCGCGCTCTTGGAAGAGTCTTGATCTACATTCATGAATTGCGGAGCGGCTGTGTAGTCCGTGATTTCTATTCCGCATTTAGAAGATGCGGAGGCTATTGCCTGCTCGGCGTTGTTTATCATCAATTCTTCTCCAAAGGCGTTGATGAACATCTTTGTACGGCCTGTAACTATGAGCCTGTAAGGGTTTACAGACGTGAATCTTACAAGGTCTTCCGGCATATATCTCCAAAGTCCGCCAACAGTAGAAATGACTATGGCGTAATCTATTCCCGTCTGAACTCCTTCAAGTGGAACTATGCAGGAATTGTCTCCCTCCAGAGCCTGGTCAAATTTGCTGAAAGGAATGAACTCGTAGAAGATACCGTTGCTTACTGTAAGCAGCATTCCGTTTCCGCCTTCAAGAGTGTCCTGGAAAGCAAAATAACCTTCGGAAGCATTGTAGTTTTCCAGATAGTGCATCTGGTCTGAAGGTATCAGTTTCTTGTAAATCTCCCTGTACGGCTCAAAGCTGATGCCTCCGTGCATGAAAAGCTCCATATCCGGCCATACTTCCAGAAGGTTGCTCTTGCCGGTGTACTCCAGTATCTTGTTCATCAGCACCAGGTTCCAACTAGGGACGCCGGAAAAGTTGCTCACGTTCTTCTTGGTGCTCTCCTTGCATATCAAGTCAACTTTGGTAGCAAAATCGGCGACAAGGGCGGTCTTTCTGCAAGGCGTTCTGAGAAGCTCCACCGCAGCGGGAGAATTGCGGAGCATCACGGCCGAAAGGTCTCCGTCAAAAACGTTTCCCCCTGAGAGCTGGTCGGGAGCGACGCTTCCTCCAAGAGTAAGGGCGTATGAAGAAAAAATGCGGCTGTCCGGGTTAAGATGCGCATAGTTAAAGAGCATCATCTTCATTCCCTTGAAATGCGTGCCGTAAAGGGAGTCTTTGGTTATCGGGATGTACTTGCTTTTGTCCGAAGACGTGCCGCTTGATTTTGCAAACCATCTGACTTTCTGGTTCCACAGCACATAGTCTTCTCCGCTGCGGATGCGGGTTATGTAAGGAACCATATCGTCGTATTTGGAAAGCTTCACCCTGCTTTGGTAATCGCTGAGGCTCTTTATGCTGTCAAAGCCTCTCTCCTTTCCGAACTTACTCTCCCTGCCGCCTTTTATCAGGGTTGAGAAAACCTCGCTTTGCATCTCGGCAGCGTGGGCAAGGCTTCTTTCAATGTCTTTCAGATAGCCCTTGCCCCAAGCCAGAACGGCTTTATTTATTGCCCGTGCAAATGTTTTTCCCATTATTTCTCAGCGATTTTATTTCCAGGCGGCAACGGCTCTCCAGAGCTGAACGTCAAAATCTAGCATATGACGGATTCGCGGAGCGGTCAGAGCATATTTCTGTACGATATCTTCTTCTACAAGAGGCTGAATTTCATCGCGATAAAGATTCAAGACTTCTTCTTTTGAGAGCCTGACCTTTGATGAGAGCTGTTCATAGGCCTCCTTGTCTTTTTCATATATGCCTTCTGTCTTGGCTTCTCTTACCATCTGGTCAAAAACAACTTCGGCAGAAGAACGGTGGTCGAATTTCTTCTGTGACGCGTACTTTACAAAATCTTCATACTGATTGTCTGACATCCTGAAACTTCCGTCTATATCCAGACGGTTCTTCTTGTAGAATTCCACGGCGTATTCTTCTGTGATTCCGCTGAGGCTTAACGCCAGAACAGGGCGGGTATAGTACTGGCCTTTAATCTCCACATCAGGAGTAATTCCTCCTCCGTCATAAACAGTCCTTCCGCCTTTAGTCTTGAAGGCTTTCTTAAGCGAATCCGGAACGCTTCCAACACTTCCGTCTGAGTTTCGGTGAGCATAATCCATTATCTGGATACAGCGTCCGCTAGGAGTGTAGTACTTTGCGATTGTGAGCTTCAACTTTCCGTTATAGCCCACCGGACGGAAACTCTGAACCAAGCCTTTTCCGTATGTGCGCGTTCCCATAATCACGGCTCTGTCAAGATCCTGCAACGCTCCTGCCACAATCTCTGAAGAAGAAGCCGATGAAGAATTAGTGAGAACCATCAGAGAAATTATAGTGTCAACCGGTTCCTTGTCTGTTACGCATTCAAAGTTGGCTCCAGGGCCTCTTCCCTGGGCTGAAGCTACAAGAGTACCCTTTGGAACAAACAATGAAACAATGTCTGTTGCCTCGTCCATAAGTCCGCCACCGTTTCCCCTGAGATCCAGGACTATGCGGCTTGCTCCCCATTCTTTCAGCTGAATCAGGGCTTTGCGCACGTCTTCCGAGCCATTGAGGGTGAAACTGCTCAACTTAATGTATCCTATGGCGGATTTGCTGCTGTCAAATACAACGTTACTGTCTTTCATCAGCTTGCTGCCTTCTGGGAACTTCAGTATGCCGTAATATGGAACATCAGATGTATGGACCTTGTCTCTTGTCACGATTATTTCTTCCACCTTTCCCGTAGTCCCTTTCTTTATCAGGAAGACTACTTGTGTTCCCGGATTTCCCCTCATCCGTTTGCTGCACTCGTCTACGGAAAGCTTGCTGATATCCTGGCCGTCTATCTTCATTATGATATCTCCCGGCTCAATGTTGTAGCGGACGGCAGGTGATTTCTCGTATGTCTGCATAATCATCACGCCAAGAGAGTCTTTGCGGATGGTGGCTCCTATGCCCCCGTAGGACGCGGTGGTCATCATTTCAATAGACTCCTGGTTTTCTTCCGGAACAAACTCCGTGTAAGGGTCTATGGATTGCAGCATAGCGTCTATGCCAAAGTTTATAAGCTTGGCAAAGTCCACTGTGTCTACATATTCAGTGGCGAGTGTCTTAAGAATATTATTCTGGATTTCAAGACCTTGGGTAAGCTTAAAGTTGCGGCTCTGGGCTCTGGAGACAGATGGGCTTAAGACAAGAGCAAGACCCATAAACGCAGCCATCAGGCCCCTGGCCTTCATTCGCCTAGGAATCTTATTTAGACTGTTGGAAGAAGACATTTTTGCATCGTTTTTCAAACATTTCAAAAATAGTAAAACTTTTGCTAACTTTGGGTAAGTAATATTTGAAGCTATGGAACTGGTATTCGCAACTGGCAACACTCACAAACTCAAAGAAGCATCTGAAATACTCGGTAAAAACGTTACACTAATTATGCCAAAGAAGCTTGGTTTCAAAGGAGACATTCCTGAAACCGGCGCCACCATAGATGCCAATTCCAAGATGAAATGCCAGTTTGTGTGGAACAAGTTTGGCAAGACTTGCTTTGCCGATGACACGGCGCTTGAGGTATCGTCTCTTGACGGAGCTCCAGGAGTCCATTCAGCGCGCTATGCCGGGGAGGGCCACGACGATGCCGCCAACCGCGCCAAGCTCCTGGATGAACTTACAAAGGTAGACAAGCGCAAGAAGAACATACGCGCTGCCAGATTCCGCACAGTTGTTACTCTGATCCACAAGGGAACGATGTACACCTTCGAGGGCAAGATGAACGGAACCATCGCTGAGAAAGAGAGTGGAGAAGGGGGCTTTGGCTACGATTCCATCTTCATACCGGATGGATGCAGCTGCACCTTTGCAGAGATGAGCGAAAACCAGAAGAACGCCATTTCCCACAGGGGCATTGCTATGCGCAAACTTGCCAACTTCCTATCTTCCCTGAAGTAAAAGATGTTATCCAAGAGCCGCATCATAGTACTGCATTCAATCAAGCATTCCGACAAGGGGATGGTGGTCCAGTGCTATTCAGATGTAAAAGGCCGGACCTCCTGCTACTTCTTTGCCGGCAGCAAGAATTCTCGTTCGGCGATGATGTTTCCTCTCAGCATCCTGGATGTGGTGTTGTTTTACCGCCATCAGGAAGGAGACTCTATGCCATTGATAAAGGAGGTCTCTCCCGTAAGCCCGATGGGAAATCTCAAGACAGATATACGCAAAGGAGCTATCTCCCTGTTTATGTGCGAGCTGCTTCTCAAGACTCTCAAGGAAAGCGGTCCAGATCCGTCTATGTTTTCCTTCCTTGCTAATTCCGCAATGTTTCTGGATGCCGTTGAAGAAGGATGTGAAAACTTCCACCTTCATTTTACCGCAAACCTTTGCAAGGTGCTGGGATATATGCCGGAAGACAACTACTCGGAAACCTGTCCGCACTTCAACTTTGCCAACGGAAGATTCTCTAGAGACTATGTGGAATCGCTGTGTTTCCTTCCAGAAGAATCCAGGCTTTTGCATCAGATTCTTTCCACTCCGCTGACAGCCCTCTCTGAAATCAAATGCACCGGAGACGCCCGCAACCGCTTTCTGGGCAAGGTCATAGACTATCTCTCATTCCACACGTCCTTCCGCACGGAACTCAAATCCCTCCCCGTCCTCCGCGAACTCTTCGCCTAAGACCCACACACCCCTCCACTGTTCCAGCCTTCTCCGAAGTGTGATAAATGGCGGTGGTGCGTAAATCGCAGATAATCAATAAAATGACGATAAACCCATAGGGTAAACGGGGTGTGGTAAATATCATAAATACCAGGTATTCAATCAGATACGCTCCACTATATCTTTGCAAAGAGCCTCTGTCTTTTCACAGTATCAGACAACCTGTTCTCTTAAAGCTATCATCTTTTGTTCTTAGCACCTATAATTCTTGCTCTTTTCTGTACGATTCCAGAATTGTAATGGGTAAATTTTACCGGATGGTTTGGTCGGAATAGTTTTATGTCCAATCTTGCATCCAAAAATGACGAACAAGAAAAGACCAGTTTTAAAGTCAGGTATTTACTATCATCTTTATCAGCGATCTTTTAACAAAGATGATATTTTCCTAAGTGCCGCGGACGCTATTCTCTTTATAACAATCTTTCGCAAATATAGCTTGTTGTATAATATTAATACTCTGGCGTTCTGCCTAATGGACAATCATATTCATGCACTCTGTAAGGCGGACAAGGCCGACAGGTTAAGCGATTTTGTTAGAGATTCTACTTCAGTATATGTTAGAGAGTATAACAAATACCATAAACGAAAAGGAAAAATGTTTCAAGTTCCTTTTGGATGTGCTCCAAAGAAAGGAAGCAAAAGTGTAAGAACATGTATTACTTACATCAACAATAATCCCGTAGAGGCTAAGAAAGTAGATTATATGGAAGATTATGTCTGGAACCTGTTTGCTTATGCGAGAACCTCATATCCGTTTTCAAAGAAACTGATTCTGAAAACAGCTTCATATCACCTTAGAAGAGCTATCGCTGAAATAAAGGCATATTCAGACAAGCACGCAATCATTTCACCAGTATTATGGAACAATTTGCATGAACGTTTAACAAAGGAAGAAACCAAACAGCTGCGTGATTATCTCCTCAAAAGTTACTCTCCTGTGGATTACAATCAAATTGCAGCTATTTTCGGAAGTATAAGCGATGCAATATCCGCAATGCATTCGTTTATGGGAAGCGAATACGAAATAAAAACGGATGATGTCCGTCCACGATAAGTGCCTGAGACCTTGAGGACAGATTGGTATAAAAGAAAAGAAGCGCTTGTCCTGCCGTTGAGCTTAGCCAATAACGACAGCTGTTCCGCTGGTGGAAACCATCAGCATTGAGCCGTTCTGTCCAACGGTCTCATAGTCTATGTCCACAGCTACAACAGCATTGGCTCCCATTGCCTGGGCTCTCTGTGCCATCTCGTTCAGCGATGTTTCCCTAGCCTCAACAAGAACTCTCTCATAGGAGCCGCTCCTTCCGCCAACTATGTCGCGGATGCTGGCCTTAATGTCTTTCCAGAAGTTTGCGCCAATAATGGTTTCTCCTGTTACGATACCCTTGTACTCGATGATTCTGTGACCTTCGATGGTCGGTGTGGTTGTTATAAGCATATTTCAAGATGTTTTGATTTGTCAAACGCTAAGCTATTGCAAAGATAATTAGATTAACTTTGCAGTAACAATAAATCATTGTGCAAAGGCTTGGATAATTAACCTTTCGCATCAATACAGAATGACAGGAGAAATGAACAAGGCAAAGCATATAGAGATAATGGCGCCGGCTGGCAACTTCGAATGCCTGATGGCGGCAATCCAGGGCGGAGCGGATTCCGTGTACTTTGGAGTTGGCAACCTGAATATGAGAAGCCACTCCGCAAACAACTTCACGAATGAAGACCTGAAAGAAGTTGTACGCATTTGCAAGGAACACGGCGTCAAGACATATCTCACTTTGAATATCGTTGTCTATCAGACAGAGATGGAGGATGTAAGAAAGGCCTTGGAGGCAGCCAAAGAAGCTGGAATCTCTGCGGTCATAGCTTCCGATATGGCTGTTATCCTGATGGCTCGTTCAATGGGAATAGAGATTCACGCTTCTACGCAGATGAACATCTCCAACTTTGAGGCAGCCAAGTTCTATGCCCAGTTTGCAGACGTGATAGTTCTTGCCCGAGAACTGACGCTTCCTCAAATCAAAGATATTAGCCAAAGGATTGAAGACGAACATATATGCGGTCCTTCCGGCAATCTGCTTCAGCTGGAGCTTTTCGTTCACGGAGCGCTTTGCATGTCAATCTCCGGCAAATGCTATCTCAGCCTTCAGGAGTACGGAGCTTCTGCAAACCGGGGAAGCTGCTATCAGCTCTGCCGCCGCGGCTACAGGGTCACCGATCTTGAAACCGGAAGAGAGCTGGAGATAGACAACAAGTACATAATGAGTCCAAAGGACCTCTGCACCATAGAGTTCATAGACAAGATCATCGATGCCGGAATCTCTGTCTTCAAGATTGAAGGCCGGGCCCGCAGCGCAGAGTACGTGAAGATTGTCACCGAAGCTTACCGCAAAGCCGCCGATGCTGTTGGAGAAGGTTTTTATACAGACCAGATGAAACAGGAACTGAAAGACCGGCTTTCCGGAGTCTTCAACCGCGGATTCTGGGACGGCTATTACCAGGGCGCAAGACTCGGCCAGTGGAGCGAGGTCTATGGCAACAAAGCCGCCCGCAAGAAAGTCTATACGGCAAAGATCACAAACTACTTTTCCAAGCTTGGAGTTGCCGAAGTTCTGGTTGAAGCCGGCGAGTTGAAAGTGGGAGACGATATCCTCATCATCGGTCCTTCCACCGGCTGCGTGGAACTAAAAATCGCTGAGATAAGAGTTGACCTCAAGCCTGTTGAAAAGGCTGTCAAGGGAGATTTGTGCTCTATCCCTGTAGCTGAGAAACTCCGCCGTTCAGATAAGCTCTACCTCTGGCAACCTTCTTAGGGCCTTTTGGGGCAAGGTGGGGCGTAAGCGCTTGATTCTGTGTGGATTACTTCTTTATCTACTCCCCGTTTAGCCTATGGATAAGATCGTAATATACTAAAACTCACCGATTTATGCTCCACCGGGAGAGGTAAAAGAAAAGGGGTTGACAAACGTCAGCCCCTTTCTGATAATTCCTTAAGAAATTATTCTGCAGGAACAGCCTCAGCAGCATCTTTAACTGCGTCCTCGAGCTCCTGAACAGCCTCGTTAACCTTATCTTTGTCAACGTTCTCAATAGCCTCTTTCAGGAAGCCAGCAGCAGCGTTCTGAATCTTTGGAACATAGTAGAACTTCCAAATGCAGATAGCTGCAACAGCTGCAATAACACCGATGAGGGCAAGTCCCTTCAGTCTGTTGATGAACAGGCCAATCAGACCAAAGATAACACCCAGGATGGCGAGAATCCAGTTAAGAATAGGGCACCAGCAGAATACAAGTGCAAGAATACCCAGAACAAAACCCGTAATTGCGAGTCCTGCACCTTTTTTTGTAGTCTCAGTCATAGTTTTTTAGGCACTGGTTTGTGTCGTGCGCAACCTTTAGTTATACTTGATTGAATAATGTTTCTTTACACACTCGTTGCAAATATAGTAAAATTTTTCCACAGACGCAATTAAAACTTGCGGGAAACCAGTTCAGAGGCGAATTTTTCCAGCTGGGATTTCTGGGCTGGAGTTAAGGATGTCTTTTCCAATTCGCTTGCAGCCTGACTGTAATATGATTTAATAGCTTCTGTTGCAAGGGAGTCTACTCCAAGACGACAGTAGAATGCTTTTACGGCGTCTATCTTGGCTTTGCCTTCATTCTCACCCATTGCAAGGAGTTCTTCCAGCTTGCCTGAAAGATTGTTTTGAGAGGCTAGTTCCATGCATTTTACCAGCAGCCAGGTTTTCTTGTTGTTGAGAATGTCTCCGCCGATTTTCTTACCAAATATTTTTTCGTCTCCGAAACTGTCCAGATAGTCGTCCTGGATCTGGAAGGCAAGGCCCAGTTTGTAGCCGAAGTCGTATAAGCTTTGACAGACTTTGTCCTCTGCTCCGGCAATTACTGCCCCCATCGCTGAGGAACAGGCGAGCAAAACGCTGGTTTTAAGGCCTATCATCTGGATATACTCGCTGAGGCTGACATTGTTTCTGGTTTCAAAGTCCATATCCATCTGCTGGCCTTCGCAAACTTCTATGGTTGTTTTGGTGAACAGGGCAAGAGCCTTGTCCAGGGTTTCTTTTGGAGCCTTGCCCAGCATCTTGAAGGCCCACAGGCACATTGTGTCTCCGGAGAGGATGGCTATGTTGTCGCTCCATTTGCGGTGAACGGTAGGAGCTCCCCTGCGGATATCTGCCTTGTCCATTATGTCGTCGTGGATAAGGGTAAAGCTGTGGAAAGTCTCAAGAGCCATTGCGGGAGAAAGGATATGCTCCCCGATATCATCGCGGAAAAGATTGTAGGAGGCAAGGCAGAATCTCGGACGGAGCCTTTTGCCCCCGATGCCAAGCATATATTTCAGTGGAGAATATAGCCTCTCTGGCTCTTCTGGCCAGCTGAGCCGAGATACTTCTTCGTCTATGATTCTGTAGATTTCTTCAAGTTTTAGCATAAACAGATTCTTTTTGCCGCTTCACGCGGACATTTATCACCCAAAATTAACAATTATATGTTTTTGTAGCAATTCGCCCTGCTTGACAGAAGGCGTTTACGCTTCATTTTGCTATTTTTGCTCGTCGGTTTGAAATGAAAGAAGAATTCTCAAATAGCAAGTTTGGCTCAACGATGGGGGGTAAGTCTGGCAAGGAAAGCACTCTTTCTGGGATAGCTGTTGTGGTTAAGCACACCGGCAGCCATTATCTGCTTTCCCGGCTTCCGGAGTGGAATCCGTTTACGGCCGTGGTCAGGGGAAAGCTGCGCCTGGAAGGAAGTTCTTCCACCAACCCGATAGCAGTGGGGGATGTTGTTGATTACAAGGGAGATGGGACGGGAGTATTCACAATAACGGGCATTCACGACCGCAAAAATTGCATTGTCCGCAAATCCCAGAATCTTTCTCGCCAGAACCACGTCATAGCCGCAAACATAGACCGTGTTTTCCTTACCGTAACACTCAAGGATCCTGAAATCAAGCTGCAGTTTGTAGACCGCTTCCTGGTTACCTGCGAGGCTTACGGCGTTCCGGTTACAATCATCTTGAACAAGGCGGACCTTTACCGCGGAGAAGAATCCGGAGATTTGGCAGATGAGGAACTTGCGCAGATGGCGGCTGGCTTTATCCAGATTTATCGCAGTGCCGGTTACGAGGTACTTGAAACTTCTGTAAAGACAGGCTATAACATAGAAGCCCTCAAGAAGATGTGCATAGGAAAGGTCGTGCTTTTCAGCGGCCAGAGCGGAGTGGGCAAAAGCTCTCTTGTGAACGCCCTTGACCCAAGCCTGAACCTGAAGACAGCAGAAATTTCCCAGGCTCATCTCCAGGGTAGGCACACCACAACTTTCTATCAGATGCATCCGCTTTCCTGCGGCGGCTTTGTGGTGGATACTCCAGGCATCAGGGGATTTGGGCTGGTGGATTTCAAGAAGGAGGAACTCAGCAACTATTTCCCTGAAATGCTGAGGGTTGAGGACAACTGCAAGTTTGTTCCTTGCACTCATACGCACGAACCTGGATGCGCTGTAAAGGAGGCCGTGGAGAAGGGAGAGATTTCTCCTCTGCGATACGATTCCTACCTGGCAATGCTGGAAGATGACGGCAAGTACAGAGAAGGAGACGAGTAGCATTCCGAATAGCACTTTATTATGGCTGAAGGCTCAGCAATATCAAGGATGAATAAAGCAGTTCTGAAGCTTGCGCTTCCGAGCATCCTTGCCAATATTACCGTTCCGCTTGTCGGAATGGTAGACGTTGGTGTTGTGGGACATATCGGAGACGCGGTTGCCATTGGCGGAATGGCCATCTCCACGATGCTCTTTGATCTGCTGTACTGGAATATGGGCTTTCTGAGAGTGGGCACCGGCGGAATGGTGGCCCAGGCTCTTGGAAGAAGAGACCTTGCCTCAGCGATGAAAATTTTTACGCAGGGAATCGGTACGGCTCTTTCCATCGCGCTGATAATCTTTGCAATACAATATCTGTATATCGATATAGCCCTGAGCTTTATCAATTGTTCTCCCCAGGTCGCCGAGTATGCCCGCCAGTATTATTTCATCAGGATATGGGCCGCTCCGGCCACGCTTTCGCTATTTGTGTTCAAGGGATTTTTCATCGGGATGCAGAATGCGGTTAGCCCTATGATAGCTGACATTACGGTCAACGTGGCAAACCTTGGGCTCTGTCTGCTGTTTGCCGTGAAATTCGATATGGGTTTCAAGGGGATAGCCTGGGCTGTCTTTGCGGCCCAGTACACGGGATTTGCGCTTTGCATCGCGCTTTTCCTGATTTATTACCGCAGGCTTTTCAAATATGCCAACCTAAAAGAATCGCTGAGGATAAAAGATCTGGGACGGTTCTTCTCGGTTAACGGCAATTTGTTTGTCAGGAGCGTTTGCTTCCTGTTTATCTATGTAGGATTCACCTCATTGTCTGCCAATTACGGAGACACTCAGCTGGCAGTGGGTACTATTATAATGAAGCTGCTTATGCTCTTCTCTTTCTTCATAGACGGGTTTGCCTATGCTGGAGAGGCTCTGGCCGGAAAGTACATCGGCGCCAAAGACGGGCCGCTTCTCAGGCTTTCTGTCCGAGTGATTTTCCGCTGGTGCCTTTGGATAGCCGTGGCCTCAACCGTCATTTACGTTCTGGGCGGAAAGCAGATGTTTGCCCTTATGACAGACAAGGCAGACGTTATTGAAGCCTCGCTTCCGTTCCTGGTTTGGCTTTGGGTTATGCCGGCCCTAAGCACAGCGGCTTTCGTGTGGGACGGCATTTACATAGGAGCAACTTCCACAAGGAGCATTATGTGGGGGATGATACTCGCCGCTGCCGCTTTCTTTGCCTCCTACTATGCCATCCGGCCGCTTTGGGGCATCCAGGCCCTCTACGCCGCATATATGGTTCATATAATTGTACGCAGCGTCTGGATGTATGCCTTCCGGAACAAAGCTGTCTTCACCAAAGTCTAAGGGCAAGAACTCTCCTTTGGAAATCTCGCGGCGGTTGATTATATTTGTGGGCGGAAAATTTCAGCTTTATGCAAAAACGCAACTTATTATCGATCTCCGACTTGAGCAAGGAAGAGATTCTGGCACTTCTCAAGCGTGCCAAGGAATTTGAAAAGAACCCCAACCAGCATCTGTTAGACGGAAAAGTTGTGGGTTCTTTATTTTTTGAGCCTTCAACCCGTACTCGTCTCAGCTTTGAGACAGCCGTAAATCGCCTGGGTGGGCGAGTGATCGGTTTCAGCGATGCCCGCACCAGCAGCCAGAGCAAGGGAGAAACCCTTAAAGACACCATTATGATGGTTGCCAACTACGCGGACCTTATTGTAATGCGTCATCCGCTGGAGGGAGCAGCCCGCTACGCCAGCGAGATTTCCAAGGTTCCTATTGTAAACGCAGGAGACGGAAGCAACCAGCATCCTAGCCAGACAATGCTGGACCTGTACACCATCTACCAGACTCAGGGAACCCTTGAAAACCTTACAATAACTATGGTGGGAGACCTCAAATACGGCCGCACGGTTCACTCACTGCTGGAGGCAATGAGATTCTTCAATCCTCATTTCATCTTTGTTGCCTGCGATGAGTTGCGTATGCCTAAGCAGTACAAGGAGTATTGCAAGAAACTGGGCATTGACTATGAGGAAACCAAGAACTTCTCGCCGGAGGTTATAGACAAGACAGATATTCTCTATATGACCCGAGTTCAGAGAGAGCGCTTCAGCGACCTTATGGAGTATGAGAGAGTTAAGAACGTATACACCCTTACGGCTTCTATGCTCAAGGGCTGCAAGCCTAACCTCAGGGTTCTGCATCCGCTGCCAAGGGTAACTGAAATCACCCAGGACGTAGATGACACTCCTCAGGCATATTACTTTGAGCAGGCCCTCAACGGCCTTTACACCCGCGAGGCCATAATCTGCCGCGCTCTTGGATTGTAAAACCTTTAAACAGAAAGAACAATGAGCATTCAAGGAAAGAAAGAACTGGCCGTAGCCGCACTGCAGAACGGTATAGTTATAGATCATATCCCGTGCGATTCCCTTTTCAAGGTTGTGAACATACTGGGCATCCAGAACCTGGAGAACGGAGTTTTCATCGGCAACAACCTCACCAGCCGCAGCATGGGTCACAAAGGCCTTATCAAAATCGCCGATATAGACCTTCCAAAAGAAACCCTCAACCGCATAGCCGTTATTGCTCCAAGCGCCGTAATCAACATCATCAAAGATTATGAAGTGGTTGAAAAGCATAAGGTTGAACTTCCGGAAGACCTCTATGATGTTGTTAAATGCAATAACCCTAAGTGCATTTCCAACAACGAGCCAATGAAGACTCACTTCCACGTAGTAGACGGCAAGAACATCACCCTCCGCTGCCATTACTGCGAGAGAATCGTAAAGCACGACGAAGTAGTTTTGAAGTAGGCTCAGCGACGAGACCCTTCTTAAAACAACCGCACTCTTTTTGGCGCGGTTGTTTTAATTTTTGCGGTTTTTCTCCGATTCAGCTAAAAATTTTTTATATTTGTGGCCTGTTTAACAAATAAATAGATTTTTATGCCAAGAAGCTTATCAGGTAGAAGTTTTCTGAAATTGCTGGACTTCACCACCGAAGAAATTCAATATTTGCTGAAGCTCTCTGAGGATTTCAAGAACCTCAAGCGTACAAACACTCCTCATAAATACCTTCAGGGAAAGAATATCGTGCTGCTGTTTGAAAAGACATCTACACGTACCCGCTGCTCTTTTGAAGTAGCTGGAAATGATCTGGGTATGGGAGTTACTTACCTGGACCCGAACTCTTCCCAGATGGGCAAGAAGGAGTCTCTGGAAGATACCGCAAAGGTTCTCGGAAGAATGTATGACGGAATCGAGTACCGCGGCTTTGACCAGAAGATAGTTGAGGATCTTGCAAGGTATGCGGGAGTTCCTGTATGGAACGGTCTTACTACCGAATTCCATCCGACTCAGATGCTGGCGGACGTGCTGACAATCAAGGAGAACTTCGGATACTACAAGGGCCTGACAATGGTGTTTATGGGCGACGCCCGCAACAACGTTGCCAACTCCCTTATGGTGGTTTCTGCAAAGCTCGGAATCAACTTCGTGGCTTGCGGCCCTAAGGCCAATATGCCGGCAAAAGAGCTGGTCGACACCTGCAAGAAGATTGCAAAGGAGAACGGCTGCACCATCACCCTCACAGACGACGTGAAGAAAGGAACCAAGAACGCAGACGTTATCTACACAGACATCTGGGTTTCAATGGGTGAGCCTGCAGAGCTCTGGGAGAAGAGAATCAAGCTCCTGAAGCCTTACCAGGTAAACGACGCCGTTATGAAGAACGCTAGTCCTAACGCCATCTTCCTGCACTGCCTTCCTTCTTTCCACGACCTGGAGACAACCATCGGAATGGACATCTACAAGAGGTTTGGCCTGAAGGAAATGGAAGTTACAGACAAGGTCTTCCGCAGCAAGCAGTCTAAGGTGTTCGACGAGGCAGAAAACCGTATGCACACCATCAAGGCCGTGATGTACGCAACTCTCAAGTAATTAACTGAAACACACAAGATTATCTAGGCTCCCGCTCCTCGTGGAATGGGAGTTTGGTTTTCTTTTTTTTTCTGAATTTGGACAAAGATTTATGGGAAAGAGATTAGTATTGGCGCTGGGAGGAAACGCTCTGGGAAACACTCCCGAGGAGCAGCTTAAACTGGTAGAGACTACAGCCTCTGCGATAGTGGACCTGGAAGAAGACGGATACGACGTGGTAGTTGGCCACGGCAACGGTCCGCAGGTGGGAATGGTAAACCTTGCACTGGAATATTCGGCCACTCACGGCGGAAAGACTCCGCTGATGCCGTTCCCGGAGTGCGGAGCCATGACTCAGGGCTACATAGGATATCATCTGCAGCAGGCTATCCAGAGGGAGCACGGAAGAAGGCACATGCCAAGGCCTTGCGCCGCTGTCCTGACTCAGGTTGTTGTGGACGAGAATGATCCTGCCTTCCAGAACCCGACCAAGCCAATCGGTTCTTTCTACGGCAAGAACGAGGCTGATGCCATTGCCAGGAAGACCGGCTACACATTTGTAGAAGATGCCGGCAGGGGCTGGAGAAGAGTTGTTCCTTCTCCAAAGCCTGTGAAGATTGTGGAGCTTCCTGTTGTAAGGCGTCTTATTGAGGCCCATACTACTGTCATCACCGTTGGCGGTGGCGGCATACCTGTTGTCCAGAAGGGCTGGGACGACTTCCGCGGAGTGGCTGCGGTAATAGACAAGGACCGCGCCTGCGCCAAGCTGGCCATAGACCTCAAGGCAGATATGCTGGTCATCCTTACCGCAGTTGAAAAAGTTTCAATCAACTTCAACCAGCCGACCCAGTACGACCTGGACTCCATAACGTTAGAAGAAGCAAAGCAGTTTATGGCCGAAGGGCAGTTCGCCCCAGGCAGCATGCTTCCTAAAGTTGAGTCTTGCGTAAACTTCCTTGAGAAGCGGCCTTCCGGAATGGCTCTGATTACTTCTCTGGAAAAAGCCCGAGAAGCTCTCTGGGGCAAAACCGGAACAATCATCGTTTCCAAGAAGAGATAAAAATAAGAGCGGCAATCGCCGCTCTTATTTTTACTTGGACATTTCTTCGAATGTCTTCTTGATGATACCCACAGCCTGTTTGATCTCCTTTTCGTTTATGCACAATGGCGGAGCAAAGCGGATGATATGGTCGTGAGTAGGCTTTGCAAGCAGACCGTTGTCGCGGAGCTTGAGGCAGATGTCCCAGGCTGTCTTCTTGCCGATAGGCTTGGTTACGATAGCGTTCAGAAGGCCGCGTCCTCTTACCTGAACAATGAACGGAGAGTGAATCTTGTTGATCTCGTCGCGGAAGATCTTTCCCATCTTCTCTGCGTTTTCGGTAAGCTTCTCTTCTTTAATTACAGTAAGAGCGGCTACTGCAACCTTTGCTGCCAAAGGGAATCCTCCGAAGGTTGAGCCGTGCTCGCCCGGTTTCACGTTCAGCATAATGTCGTCATCTGCAAGGCAGGCTGATACCGGCAGGACGCCTCCTCCGAGGGCCTTGCCCAGGATAACGATGTCAGGACGGATGCCGTCGTGCATAGAGCAGAGCATCTTTCCTGTCCTTGCAATACCTGTCTGAACTTCATCGGCGATGAAAAGCACGTTGTGCTTGTGGCACAGGTCGAAGCATTTCTTCAGATAGCCGTCATCCGGTACAAACACTCCGGCTTCTCCCTGGATCGGCTCGGCGATGAACGCGCACACTTCCTTGCCGTACTTGTCGAGAGCTTTCTCGAGAGCCTTAGGATCGTTGTAAGGGATGCGGA
>JAEEQS010000021.1 GCA_016285455.1 Bacteroidales bacterium | reverse complement strand
ACATACAGCCACAGAACCTTTCCACCCTGCATCTTCTTGATAATCTGGCGGAAGTTGGTGTCAAGTCCAATGCTTGTGAAAGCCAGGACAAACGCCCAGTTCTTGTACTGGTCAAGCACCTTGTTGATAGCTCCCACATTCTCGCTTCCATAAACCGGAAGGATGATGAACGATGCCACAAGCGAAGCTGCAAAGAAACCGATTATGAACTTAGGGAAGCGGTACCAGATTTCGTTTGCGCCAACTCTCTGGCCCATCTGGCGGTCAACCCTTGTTGCAAAGAACAGAGCCACGAAGAATGCGATGAATCCGATAAGTATATTCTGGATGCTCTTTACCAGGACCGCTGCCTGTTCGGCTTCTGCTCCCAGCGCGCTTCCAGCCAGGACTACTGCTCCGGTCGAGTCAACTGTTCCGCCGATCAGGGAACCTCCCATGATCTGGCTCATTCCAGTCCAGCGGATAATCATCGGCTCAAAGACCATCATCAGTATCGTGAAGATGATGGAAATGGAGATTGCCAGAGAAAGATCCTCCTTCTTTGCCTTGGCTGCGGCTCCTGTAGCTATGGCTGCTGAAGTTCCGCAAACGCTTGTCGCTGAGGCAAGGGTGATTACAAGTGGCTTGTTGTCCATCTTGAAGATCTTGGTTCCCAGCCACCACATGAAGATTATCACGATTGGGGTCACGATCCAGGCGATTCCCAGGCCGTAGAGGCCGAACTTGGCTATGTTGGAGAACAGCACGGAGAATCCCATTATCACCAGACCGGTCTTGATGTAGAACTCGGTTCGGATAGCAGGCTTGAGCCAGTTTGGAATGCCTACCGTATTTGATATCAGAAGTCCTATGATAAGTGCCCAGAAAGCCCATTCAAGATAGCGGTTGAAAGTGAACTCGGCGCTCACGATTCTGACTATTATTGCCAGTATGAACAGTCCGATAAACGCCGGAATGAACTTGGAAATCTTCTCGCCCTGCAGCTTGATGCCAATGCCGAACAAGATGGCCAGGATCAGGAATGTCCTCAAGAGCTTGCCCCAGAACGCTCCGGCAAACTGCCCCAGAAGAGAAGTTTTCTCCGGAACATCTTCCCACAGATGCCATTTTGAAAAGTTCAGTGCCGTAAAATCAAATGCTTTGGAAATGACTGCAATCGCTGCAATAACAATAAGCACAGCGCCAATCCACACAGCCAGCCAGTCTTCTTTTTTCCACAAATCGGAAACGGTTGTCCTGTTACGGATAACCTCAGGTTTTGTTTTAGGTTCCATAAAAAAAGTAAAAGGTTTTACTATAAATAATGGGACAAATATAGAAAAAACTATCTCACATTGTTCTCCGCGCCCTAAAACAAGGTGCAAGTGGTGGCTTTTACCATCCGGATCAAATCGGCCGGGGCTAAGCAGATCTGAAGACCCCGGAGCCCTGCACTCACATACATTTTCTCCAATTCAAGACAAGACTCGTGTATATATGTCGGAAATTGCTTTTTCATCCCGATGGGCGAGCATCCGCCTCTTATATAGCCGGTTGTAGGCAGCAGCTCTTTCATTGGAATCAAGTTGCAGCTCTTGTTCCCCGATGCCTTTGCGGCCATCTTTAAATCCACCTCCTTGTCCCCAGGAATCACGCACACAAAGTGTCCTGTCTTGTCTCCTTTGAGCACCAGCGTCTTGAACACCTTGGATATATCCTCTCCCAGTTGCTCTGCCACGTGAATGGCATCCAGATGCTCCTCGTCCACCTGGTACGGAACCAGCGTGTAATCTATCTTCTCCCTGTCCAGCAGCCTTGCCGCGTTTGTCTTCTGAATTTTCATACGGCAAAGATACTAACAAATCTTACAACGCCATAATCAGCAACCAATTGCAAATACACAACTTTGTGTTACACAATCTTGTGTAATGCGATTGGCATATCAAGCCAATAATTGCTATTTTTGTGTATAGAAACGAATAGTCTCAGGTTTAGTTGAATGAATGCTTCAAGAACAATTGCTGTTATGTTTGCGGTCTTGGCTGGATTGGCCATAACCTCGGCTTTATGCGCATGCGGTCCTGAGGCAAAGCCGAACCTGGATCCTGAAGGCCATAAGACCGAACCGGCAGGCCCTTTTGTTTCATTCATAAAGATAGAGGCAACTCCATCTAGCTTTTCCGCAACCGTAACAGCTACGCTAAGCAAGGATACCGTTTTGACAGACTGCAAGATAGTCATAGAAGGAGTGGGAGAGTATCAGGCTGTCAAAGACGGCCTTGCATTGTCCGCAACCATTGATAATCTTGATTACGAGACAACATATACCGCAAAAGCCGTAGCCAAAAAGGGTGGCAAAGAAATGGTCTCTTCTTCAGTGGCGTTCAAAACGGCCAAGCATCCGTTTGACGAGATGTTCTGGAGTTTTGCCATTAGCAATTACGATACGGACAAAGACGGGAAACTTAGCCGCAAAGAAGCCGCTGCGGTAACTGAGATATTGGCTTCGGCAGAGGGTTTTACGTCGGTTTACGGTATGGAGTTTTTTCAGAATCTGAAATCAATAAATTTTGGCGTAAATTCCATATCTGAGATAGATTTGTCCAAGAACCAGAATCTTACTTGGATAGAACTCAACGAAAATCCGCTGAAAAGCCTGGACATTTCAAAGAATGCCAAGCTGATGCACGTTTCAGCCGGCGGATGCGGACTGACAAGCCTGGACGTTTCCAAGAATACTGCGCTAAAAGAGCTGCATCTGCAGGTGAACAGCATCAAATCTATAGATGTTTCCAAGCTCACAGGCCTTTCAAGTTTTTACATATCGGCAAATGACCTGTCAGAACTTGACCTCTCAAACAACTTGTCTCTGACGGAGTTGCATTGCCATCAGAATCCTAATCTCAAGGTCCTTTACCTCAAGCAGGGGCAGACCATTCCAAATATGTCAAAAGACAGCTGGACCGAAATACGTTACAAGTAAAACAATATGGAAAACATAAAATTTCCGGAAATACAATTCCTCAAGGCCAGAATAGAGGCCAAATGGGGCGGCAGGCTGGAAACGCCCAAAGATTTCGAGCTATTGGCAGAAGAAATTTCTTCAAAGTCCAAGGGAGCCATATCAACCAGCACACTCAAAAGAGTTTGGGGATATGACAAGAGCAAGTCTGCCACAAGTCTCCGTATGCTGGACATTCTTGCCGGTTATGTTGGCTTTTCGAGTTTCCGTTCTTTCCAGAATTCACTTAAGAAGGACTCCGCTTTTTCTTCCAGTTTTCTGACAACCAGTTACATAGAATCTTGCGAACTGAAAAAGGGAGAACATATTATCCTTGGATGGAATCCCAATCGTCTGGTAGAACTGGAATATCTGGGGAAAGACCGCTACAGGGTTGTGTCTAACAAGAATTCTAAACTGCGTGAAAAAGACGAGTTTGCCGTTTCCGCTTTCATTCAGGGCTATCCTATGTATATCTCCCACATAGAAAGGGAAGGGGAGAAAACCAGCATGTACGCGGCAGGAGTGAAAGACGGCCTTACTGTTGTTCAGAAGGTTCAGGGAAGCCGGCCTCGATAATCATATCGCGAGTTTCTTCAAATATCTTTTCCACAGCCTTTTCCGCTTTTCTGAGAGAAAGCTGTCTCCAGACTATTGCTCCGGCAACAATCAAAACCAGAGCGGCTGCAATGGCAAACAGCCAGGTTTTTCTGCCGGTTTTCTGGAGAGCCTCCTTGATTTCAGATGCTGAAGAATACCGGTCTTCTTTTCTTTGCCTTGTACATTTCTCGGCGATGGAACCAAACATCCCGCCCATCATCTCCATAATCTTGCCTAAGGAGTAAATATCTGTCCTGCTGTCTATTTCGCCGCCAGATATAAGTTCAGGGGAAGCAAAAGCCCTTGTTCCGGCAGGAGTCTTTCCCAGAAGATGAGAGTCTGAGTCTGAGAATCCGAAGTCTATGATTTTGGCATTGTCTCCGTTAAGGGTAACCATTATGTTTTCCGGCTTGAGGTCTCTATGGATAATCTGCTTGCGGTGCATATAGGAAAGGGCATCGCAGAGCTCAGCCAAAATCTTTCTGGACGTCTTTTCTCCTAGGCTTCCTTCTCTGATTCTTTGGTCCAGAGTCTTGCCGTCTATCCATTCCATTTCTATGCAGCGGCCGAGGCCAAGAATCTCCGTAAAAGCATAGTACTCGCATATTCCGGGGTGATTCAGCATATAGCCAATCTCAAACTCTTTCCTGAGAAGGCTTTCGTACAGAGGATCTCCTGCAAGTTCTTCTTTCAGGCATTTGTAAAGTCTGTTTCTTCCGCCGGTGCGGCTCCTGTACAAAACGGTAAATCCGGATCCCGATGTGTGAACGGGTTCCAGAGAAGAAGACAAGGATGAAAAGTCTTCAGACGGACTAGAGAAAAAGCCAGATTGCGATTCCATAAATACCTAATGCAAATATAGTCCATATTCCGTTTATACAGTATTCTTTTTAAGGCAGATTCTTTGTATTTTTACATCTTGAAAGTGATGCCTAGAATACTGCTCGCCATATTGCTTCTGACTTTATCCACAGCCTGTCTCCAGTGCCAAGACAGGCAGGAAGTCTATTGCTTCAACCAAAGGTATATAGTGTCCGAGGGCGGCAAATTCGGTCTTGTGGACAAGCAGAAAAAAGAAATCCTTCCAGTTGTCTATGACGGTATCTCTTTCATAACGGATGACATTGCCCTTCTTTCACGCTTCGGGAGTTTTATGCTCAGCGACAAATGGGGGAGAATCTTTGCCGAAGGCTCTTCCAGAGAGGAACTTGAAGACAGCTGCCAGGATCTTTATGACAAAGTTCTTGAAGATGACCGCCTCTATTGGGATTCCGTGATTGACGCCTATAGCGAGTTCACGTCCAAATGCATAGAACTCAAAACCAGCCGTAATGCAGAAAGCATTCTCCTCCCGATGAAGCAGAAAATTGCAGACCTTCTGAAAATGAAGCGAGGGCATATGACTGAAGACCAGCAGATCCGCTTCAAACAGATTTCCGCCAGACAATAACCGAATCATCACCGCAACACAATGATAAAACGAATCGCGATAAAACAGATTATTCTTCTGGCTGCCTTTCTGGCGCTTTCTTTTTCTGTGAAAGCCCAGAATCCTGAGCAGATAAAGAGCGATTCCAAGATGATCTGGGCGGAAGGCTCATCTCAAAAAGAGGCTCTGGACGGCATCACTTCCAAGCTTGCCTACGCCGTTGGCTTCACCTGCCAAAAGTCCAAGTTCCTTCCACTGATGCAAACTTATGCCCAGGACATACGCAAAGTTACCCATCAGATTACCTACAGCGGCAAGTTCCTGCGCTATATCTCCACCTCCGACCTTCCAAAACTCTTCCAGGCCCGGAGGCAGAAAATCGGTGAACTAAAATCTTCCGCAGACAAGTACAAGCAGAGGTTTACTCAAACTGGCTCTCCTTCTGACGCTGAAGACGCTGCCACTCTCTACCGATGGGCTATTGCATACCTAAGCAGCCTTCCAGGAGGCAACTCCAAGGAAATCAAATCACTGCAGCAGCAAATAAACTCCCTGCAGAAATCAGCCGGCAAATCATCAGCCATCAATGCATCATCATCCCCAATCAAATCCCAGATGGCCCATATCAATCGCCAGGCCAGCCAGATAGAATCCATCTTGGGCATTCGGAGCACTCCGCTTCTGGCCGCAAACGCCAAGTCAAATTCCAGCTCAAATGCTCCTTCAAATCAGCCCTTCTCCTCATCTAAAGTTGAAGTCCAGAAGCCCGTCAGGAAGGCTCCAGCCTTGGCAATTTCACTTCCAGAATCTCCTGCGCATAACGATTCCCTGGTTACAACATCTTGGGCCTCAGATGAAGTCACAAAAGCTCTACAGGGAAAACTTGAAGATTTTGTGCCATCAGAAGATGCACATATTTTCATAATTCCACAAATTGGTTTTTCTCCAGAATGGAATGCTGGCGCTATGCTCGGAACCAAGTTCAAGAGCAGCAATATGGGTGTATACGCTTCTTACAGGAGCAATTTCACCTCTGTTTCTTCGGACTTGTCAATTGACTCTTCTGAAGATCCTTCACATCTGACTGGGAGCCACAAAGTTTTTATCCAGTCTATAACTGCAGGCTTGTTGTTTCAGTTAACAGAAGCTCCACACATAAAACTAAATGTTGGTGCTGGTTATGGCAACAGAAACATTTATTGGCAAACCACCTCAAATCAGTGGGCTGAGGTTGCAGACCGCACTTCCAAAGGCTTAGTCCTTGAGGCCGGCATACTCTATTCTCCTCCCAAA
Source organism: Bacteroidales bacterium (assembly GCA_016285455.1). GTDB lineage: Bacteria > Bacteroidota > Bacteroidia > Bacteroidales > UBA932 > Egerieousia. Next base: position 10,577 of record JAEEQS010000021.1, on the reverse strand, counting down.
CATTTTTGGCACAAACCTGGCTTGACTCTCTCCGCAGGTCTAAGCACTATCAACTTCAAAACCATCGGCCTTACCCTCGGCATCGGCCTCAGTTTCTAATAAAATAGGGAACAGATTCCTGATTTTCCTATGAAAATCGGAAATGCATGTCCGATTTTCATAAATATATTCTCTCCAATTCAGCCTTTGTGAACGCCTTGAACCTAGCCATCCAGTATTCTGCCTTCTCCTTGGTAAATTCCGCCCTGTCTATTTCAGACTCCTTTCCAGCCTGATGGAGTATGGTGTTGTTCCCGCCTCCCATATGCTCCGCCCAAGTAAGTTCAGCAAACGGAGAGTCCTGCATCTGCCCTATATGATGCAGCTCATACGGATCTCCATTCCTGTCTCTTGGCGGAAATCCTTCTCCAATCAGGTCTGCATTGTTGTATTGGGCCCAGGAGTCATAGTCTTTCAGGCTCTGCTGCGAAGAATCCCTTAGCCAGGTATTCCTCCGGATGCTGTAGTCTGCCCAGTCTATATCCGTTCTTATCAACGCCACCTTTCCCCCAACCACCGCTTCCTTAAGTCCTGCTTTAATATAAATCTCCGCCTCTTCCTTGCTCCTCAAGCACCCCACCACCGCATCCGACCATCTGGTCCTAGCTTTGATATAAATGCAATCTTCTTTTGTCATATCAGAAATCTAATAGCGGTCTGGACGTATCTTCGTATAATTTGACAAATTCTTCGAAATCATCTAATGGTGAAGATGTTACTATATTGCTAATTCCATGAAGAGAATGAATAATTAATTCCCTGTCTCCAGATGCAATCGCATTGTCAAGTAATTCATAATGTTTGCTAAGAGCCTTATCTCTTTCTCCAAATGTTTTTTCTAGAAAATCTTGGCAACTTTTATACTTAGCTGTTATCTCTGCGATTTTAACATTGCTCCAAATTTTCAGCTGTTCTGTTTTAGCTTCAACTTCTTTACATTGAGCATATAAAGATAATAATGCTTGAGCGGAGCCAGCGGTTTCATTAAATAACTGAATGGTTCTGTCATTGTCATTTCCTTGTACAATGTTCTCAGAGTCGTTACTTGGTAAATTAGGATCTATTATTTCTAATTCTTTACTCATAATTAGTTCTTAAGGTTTGCTTTTGATATATTGTTGTATTCTTTTACAGCTTGAGCCAAAAGTTGTATGTCTTTTAAACAAATCGTTGAGAATTCACTGGTTTTGAAGACCTTATCTCTAAGAGGGGCATAAATGGTTAAGAATCCTTTATTTGCCTTGACGAGTGCCTTGATAATCTCAAGTCCCCTGTACATAACAGCTTGTCCTACATTATAAGCATCGATTAGTTTCTCAAAATTTTCTAGGATTGATTTCTGTATTTCTCTATTTTTCTCAATAACTTCTGCTCTTTTTTGCAAGTAGTCGCCAATAATGTTAAGAGCAACTTCTGCTAAGGCTGCCTTAGGATTATCGACGACATATTTAATATTTGATTCGCTAGAGAAAACTTCATCTATATAAGATGCCGCATTAGAAAAAACTATGTCAGATAAGTTAACAGATAAATCACCCTTAGAATACTCTACGTTGTTAAAATTGAGATCTAACGTAATAAGATCACCTTGTGAAACAAGGTTCTTGCCTCCAGCATTATCTCTTATAAAGTTTAATAATTCAGCACCAAGATAGATGTTTCTATATGCACAAACTCTAGTATAGGAAAGAATATAGTTCACCTTTTTCCTTATGTCTTCTAATTCATTGAATTCAAAGATAGAGGCATCATATAGTTCCTTCATAATTTTTGTTTTTCTTTTCATGCCGCTAGCGGATGTAATAAGACCGAACAGGTAGGAGGGATCATAGTCTTTCACATCATCGAATCCTTTAATGATTTCTTCTATCTTGTTTGTGTCAAGTTGCTCTTTAAATGTCTGTAATTCTTTTGAATACATTAATTCATCATTTGCCAGGATCTTAGTTTCATTCTCGTCTTTTCTAAGAGCATAATAATCACCATTATTTTCTGCAGAAAAAGCTTTTTTAGCAAACGTTGAATATACCTTATCGTTATGGGCTTCAAATGGAAGTGAAACATTGTAAAATAAGAGCAACCTTTTGTTGAATATTTTATTTTTGAGCATGCTCTTATCTTTTTTGTCCGTTGCTTGATCCAATCTATCCATCAAAAGCGATAATTCCGAAGTTGCTTGATTTGCATACTTTACATTTTTTGAATTTACAGCTCCTAGAGAGATAGGAATATGTGCAACCTCTCTTATTCTGTTTTCAGCAGACCTGAATTTCTTGTATAGATATCTTTTTCTAAGATAAATAATTAAGAACGTTACGGCTGCAATGAAAACAATGGAACCTATGACAATCAAAAATACTTTTGAAGAGATTATTGCCCAAATTGCTTTTGCTAGCCAAACAATCCCCTTGATAAGGTATTTGATTAGATAATAAAGCAACCCCAGCAAGCCTAAACCTCCAAATATGTCGGCATACCATTTTTCGGTAGTTTCCTCAAAATCAAAGCCGTCTATTAACCAGAAAACAAAGAATAGAAATAGTCCGCTAATAGTAATAATTGCAATTGTTGACATAGATAAGCCAATAATAGAATAGATTCTCCTTCAGTTTTATTAGTCTTTAGACCATAATAGAATTACTATGAAGATTGAAATAATCCAACCAATAACAGTAAGAATCCAAAAAGATGTTGGGCTTATAAATCTCCAATAGCGGATTGATTTGAAAAAGCCCCACTCTGGATCAAATTCAGATCTCACTCTTATATAAGAAGCCTTGTCACTTAAATAGTAATTAATAGCGTAATAATTAAAAAGCGTATTGATTTGTTTTTGATTGCTGTTAGCTATACTGTTTAAATCGGATTCTTTAATCTCTTTTAAATGGAGCATTCTTGCTAGAGATTCAGGATCATCTCCACCATAATAAAGAGCACTGAGTTTTGTTAATACACTACCATTGCTAGCGACTTCTAAAACTTTGTCTTTTTTTTCTTTTGAAGTGCATCCTGTTAGGCAAATAACCATAATGGAGATTGCTAATAAATACTTGTAAATACTTTTCATAGGATTATTAAGTTGTTATAAGTTTTCCAGCTCTTTTGCTCTTTCTTCCGTGATGTCCAGACTTTCGGCTTCCCTCATAAGAATCTTCCTTTTTCTAGGGGTAATCTCACCATCTGCCGCGATTTCTTTGAAGATTTCTAGATACTCTTTTTCTTTGTCGCAGAGGCTTGAAATACAGCAGTCTGCTTCCAATTCGGTTGCTCTTTCAACTGAAATTCCACATTTTATGCGGAATCTGTCTAGCATTTTACGATCTTTCTCAGAAATTATTCCTTCAGAAGAACACTCTTTGAAAACTTCAATGTATTCAAGTTCGTCTTCAGTATTTGCTTGTTTTGTAGGTGAACTATTAATCATCTGCTTTATTGTTCCAATTGGAGCAAACTTGACTTTTATAGAAGCTATAGCATTTTTTTGCTCTTGGAATTTTTTTTCTGAGTTTTCATCAAAGGCAATACCAGCTTTTCCAAAAAAAGCCTTAACCCCAGCTTCTAGTTTTGTGAGTTCTTGATTGTCCAGCATTTGAGATTTGCTGGTTTCGAGATACTCTTCATGAGACAGAAGATTCCCTTTAAGTCTTTGTTCACATAGTCTTTTCCATGACGGTTCATGATAATACCACTTTAAATCATCTGGAATAGATGGCTCTACAGTTGGTGTAAAATGCTGTGACAAACGTATTGACTGCTTTAAGGAATTAATAAGATGATCGCTTTTATGTTCAGAGTAAGATGCATTAACATCTGCTATTATAGTGTCGACATTTCCTATTACATTACTAGCTCTCTTGTTAGAATTATCAGAACTGTTTGTGTCTAAGAACTCAATGTTAATATCTGTAGCGCCTAACGATTGAACTAAGTGGCAAAACTCAAATAGACGATCTCTAACTAATTCCAATTGATAAGAATCAAGGGGATAGTAAATACTAGGCTCCAAAGGATGTCCTATGTACATATGATTGACGATAGGATGTCCTACTGGAAATGTCATATTTTCAGGCAAGAATCTTGGATTGAGAACTGTGATTGATTTTGAATCACAAACCTCATATTCGTCAGTAATGAGGATTGCTTTTCTATCTTGATAAGGTTTGTTTAGAATTACGTAACTATTTTCATTCAAACAAGTATCATATAATTCCCTGCATTCTTTAAGTGCTTCCTTGTTCTTTTCCCATCGAATTGAATTGGCAATAGAAGCCAAAGCCTCACCATAGTCTTTCCAATACAAAAATATCTCACCTTGCATCTTTGTTATACGGGCAAAGGATTCGTCCAAGAAATCACTTAGATAATCAGATATACTTTCTTTCTCATTTTCAAATTCAACGATAATACCTCTACCATAATCTAAGAAACTCATAGCATCTTCATATTCTTTCAGATTAATAAGTGCTCTTGATACTTTTCTACATATTTTTAAAATTTTAAGAACTCCTTCTTCGTCAAGTTCTTCTTGATAATTATTAAATGCCTCAATTAAACTAATTGGCCTAATTGGCCACTTTTTATAATTATTAAATGCCTCAATTAAATTAATTGTCCACTTTTTTAATTCAGTTTTATGTATGTCTATATCATCTGCGAAATCTGATAAGTCTTCATCAGTATTATCGTTCATATAATTGTAAAGATCTATCGTTTCAAGCAAACTATCAAGGTAATCGCAATAGTGAGCTGCCAATGAATCGAAATCTCCTTTTTCTCCATCTGACTCATAAATATGCATTTTTAAACCAATCAATCCTATGTAGCATAACAATTTATGATCTAGACTCATTTCAGTCTGGTTGTCAGACAACAATTCTTCTATGAAGTTGATACCTTCCGAACACTTTTCTTCCTCAAAGAATTGCCCTATTTGCTCTCTTAAGGAATCTATATCTAAACTATTGTACTTGATGCTATTAGACATAATTGTGATTTGTTTTAACAGGGTGTTGTTGAGCTATTAACTTACAGCATTTAATGCATTAAAATTACGACATGAAAAGAAACCTGACGCTCCATACCGCTCCGACAATAAGACCTATCCAAACGATAGCACCTACTGGCATAGGGAATCGAATTCCTTCAAAACTCCTAAAACTTATAGGTCTGCATATCCACCAGGAAATATCTGAAGGATCTACTCGTTCAATAATCATTTCCAAAATAATGTCAAAGATTTTAATGGCAGCCCAAACTACAAGAGCCCAGGCACAAATAGGTTTCAGTGTTGTACACCAAAATTCTGTGAAAGTAAGAATCGTATTCATTATAATAAGTTTTTGAAGTCACCATTTGTCTATTTCTTTTTTACATCCAAGTCAGACATATTCAGGGCATTGGCTTTGCGGAGGGAGATTCCGAACAATCGCATGAAGGCATCTTCCACTTCCTGGCCTCGGTTTGCTATGACGGGGTTGTTGTAGATGGAGGCTACCTGAACTGTCATTCCGGGTTCAATGACAACTCCGTTGCAGATTTTCCTGCGTTTGGTCGTTATGATGAATAGTGCCATAAATCGCTGAGTTTTAGTTAACAATATTTTCAGAGGGCTTGCTTTTTATTGCATTTACACAAAATTCGGCAAATAGTTTGGTTTTCGCGAACTCAAAATCAGCTCAAATTGAGGACGGGCTGAGGTTGTCTAGGAAAATGCTATGCCGTTGTCTTGAAACAGGGTTGATTAATTGAGGGCGGTTTGACGGAAAATGTTTATAATTGATGTGTGAAAGATGTGTAAAGATGAATAGTCAAGGAAAAGATAATAGATTCAATGTGCTGTTTGTATGCCATGGGAATATATGCAGGAGCCCAATGGCGGAATTCATTCTGAAGGATATGGTCAGGAAGGCAGTCGCTGAGGCTGAGAAAAGTGGTAAGGATGAAGGAGTGAGTGTCAAAGGGCCTGATTCTCCTGTATCGTTGTATGTGGAGAGTGCGGCTGTGTCCAGAGAGGAGATTGGGAATCCGATATATCCGCCGGCAAAGAGATGCCTTTCGGGGCACGGGGTGCCATTTGATTCTGGAAAGACAGCAAGGCAGGTGGTGGCTGCGGATTATGACAGGTTTGACCTGATCGTGTGTATGGATGAGTGGAATGTAAGGCTGCTGAAGAGAATCATATCTTCAGATCCTTTTGGGAAGATAAGGCTGATGATGTCGTTTGCGGGAGTTAACAGGGATGTGGCTGATCCGTGGTACACGGGGGACTTTGAGAAGACTTATCAGGATCTGATAGTTGGCTGTAAGGCGCTTTGGGAGCAAATCAGTGAGAAAAAATGATGGTGTAGAGTGCTGGTTGAGAAAAATTTTACGATATTTGCGTTACGAGAATTTCGTTACGAACTTTTCGTAACGCATTTTTCGTAATGTATATTTGATGGATAATCAGATGGTTATTTAATAGTTTGTGTTATGGCAGGATATATCAGCAACCCATTTATCATTGCGGGCTATGAGGCTCCAGAGTATTTTTGTGACAGGAAAAAGGAGACTGAAGGCATCCTGGAAGCATTGCGCAACGGCAGGAATGTCACCCTTACATCGCCGAGAAGAATAGGAAAAACGGGGCTGATTCTGCATTTGTTCCATCTTCTGAAAAAGCAGAAGAAGGGCACAATGACAATATACATAGACCTGTTTCCTACCAGTAGCCTCTCAGATTTTGCAAAGTTGTTTGCAGACTCAGTTCTGGGGCAACTGGACTCAAATCCTGTTAAGTTGTTCAAAAAAGTGGTCTCCGCATTCAAATGGATACGCCCGAATATGACTGTGGATGAGATTACAGGGCAGCCTAAGCTGGGGCTGGATATTGTACAGGGAACGGAAGACCGTACCATAGAGGAGGTTTTCAAGTATCTGAAAGAATCCGGCAAGGAATGTTATATAGCTTTTGACGAGTTTCAGCAGGTGGCGCAGTATCCGGAAAAGAATGTGGAGGCTCTGCTGAGGACTTATATCCAGAATATTCACAATGTGCATTTCATATTTTCCGGCAGCAGGAAGCATATGCTCAGCGAAATGTTCCTGTCGCCAAAGCGCCCTTTTTACCAGAGCGCTTCTTCAATGTCTATAGGGGTTATCGCTGAGAAAGAATACTGGAATTTTGCGGCTTCTTTCTTCAAAGAGCAGGGTAGGGAGCTTCCCGAAGATGTGTTTCACTTGATTTATGAAACATACGAGGGTTATACCTGGTATGTGCAGAAGGTGCTTAACCAAATGTACGGCAAGGCAGGACGGGAAGTCAATTCCAATCTTGTTTATGATGCAATAGCTGAAATACTTAAGGAAAACGAGTATTACTATCAGATGCTTCTTAAAATGTACAGCAACGGGCGAGGCAAGCTATTAAAGGCTATAGCTCAGGAGAAGAAGGTCAAGGAGATTACTTCGGGAGCATTCATAGCAAAATATGATTTGACTGCAGCCAGCAGTGTCAAGAGCGCATTGGAGCGTTTGCTGGACGATGAGATTATTTATCAGGAAGACGATGGCTATATAGTCTATGACCGTTTCTTTGGCCAGTGGCTAGCACAAAACTAATCGTACTTGGAAGAAATTATTTTTTCTTAACTTTAAGCATTGAAAAAACGTTTTGTTATGAAAAGGATTCTTATGAGCATTTTGTTATCGTTGGCCTTCTTCGGGATGTTGAAGGCTCAGGATGAGGGCCGTACCTGGCTCAAGCGTTACAATATAGATCCTATGAACGACAATCCTGTCTTTACGCGTCCTAATAACGAAAGAGACGAGGAAAGGGTTATGGGAGCAGGCATCTGCATGAACGACGGCCTTGCCTACAACCGCCGTTACTATAATTTCGGAAGAGATTGGCATTATGAGCCGAAACTCAGTCTATGCCAGGAGGAAGAAGCTGTCTTTCCAAGAATTACGGGAGAATATATGAGCAACGAGGATAATATGCATATATCCACTGCCGGGCAGATTCTCAAATACGGAGTTATCCCAACAGATTTCGGATGTATTGTGGCTTACCGAGTATGGGGATGGGGAACAGACGGCTATGAGCAAGTAAACCATTATTATGCAACATTCGACCATAAAGGCAATCTGATAGACGCTTTCTATGCCGGCCACGGAGAGTGGATGAACGAGATTCTCAAGGCTGAGCCGCACGGCAACTATAGCCCAAGAGAAAACTTTGGAGGAGGAAGCATGCAGTTCTCTGAAGACAACAAAACCCTCACAAAGACAGACTATTACTACTTCAAGACTCCAGACGATAAAAGCGACCAGTGGTTTGACACAACCGTAATCAACATCTCAGATGAAGGCTTCTTTACCCAGGCTTCACGAGTTCAAAAAGGAAAGCCAGAAGTAAACAAGATCGCCGAGGAACTTTATGATCTTGAAACTCTTCCTCTCAGCGACAAGAATGCCATCAAAAAGTGGAATGCCTTTGTAAAGAAGACCAAGGGCAAAGATCTTTTCCGCGAAAGGATAGACAGAGACATCCTCAAGCTTTACATCAGCCGTCAGCAGGAGTTTATGGCCTGGACTACAGCCAACAAGAAGGAGAGTGTGCTGATAACGGCTCTGGTTCCAGGGCTCAAATACCTGTCGGGCTATTGCGGTACAGGTGCAGCCCAAAAGCTCTATGTCAAGGGCTTGGAAGACTGCAAAGACAATGTTGTCAAGAACTACTGGAAGAACCTCAAGACAATCCGCGGCATCTGGTACTACGAATAGGGCAGCGCCGAAACATTACCTCTTTGGAATACGCTTTGCCATGCCGATGGCGCCGGTAGGGCAGACCATACGGCAGAGGTGGCAGCCTACGCATTTCTGGCCGATTATCTTGGGCTGGCGATCTTCTCCGAATGAGATTGCCTGGTGTCCTCCGTCGCGGCAAGAGACGTAACATCTTCCGCAGCCGATGCAGACTGTGCGGTCAACAGTCGGGAACACCTTGGTGTCTCTATCCACTTGTGCGGTGGTTGCAAATGTTCCAATCTCTTCTCCTACAATCTCGTCAAGACGGGATATGCCTCTTTGCTTCATATAGGTGAGAAGGCCTTCCTTCAGGTCATCGATTATCCTGTAGCCGTACTCCATAACCGCCGTGCAGACCTGGGTGTTGCGGCATCCTAACTGGATGAATTCCAGAGCGTCTCGCCAGGTGGCTATTCCGCCGATTCCGGAAAGCTGAGGGTTCTTGATCAGATGATTTTGTGCCATTTCAAGTATGAACCTCAGAGCGATAGGCTTGACAGCTTTTCCGGAATAGCCGGATACGATTCTCTTTCCGTCTATTTGTGAGCCGGTAGACATTGTTACAGACTTTATGGTATTGATGGCGGAAATACCATCTGCTCCGCCAAAGTGAGATGCCAGGGCAAATCTGCCCATAGAATCCACGTTAGGAGTCATTTTAGGAATAACAGGAATCTTAACAGCTTTCTTGACATATGAAGTGTAGATGGCTACAAGTTCAGGATTCTGCCCAACGTCGCTTCCCATTCCGGACAGTTTCATCTGCGGGCAGGAGAAGTTGAGCTCAATGGCATCCACTCCCGCCTCTTCAGCCATAATTGCCAAGTCTATCCACTGCTGCTCGGTATTGCCCATAATGGAAGCCACCACAATCTTGCTTGGATAGTTGCGCTTTAGGCTACTCAGTATCTGGAAATCAACGTCTGCAGGATTTTCTGACAGCTGTTCCATATTGCGGAATCCTGCAAAGCTTCCATCTGGATTCTTGACTACATCAAATCGCGGAGAAACTTCTTTTATTTCTTCAAGGCAGATGGTCTTGTAAAATACTCCGGCCCATCCTGCTTCAAAGGCCGCTGCCACCATCTCATAGTTGGTGCAGATTGCAGAAGAAGCCAAAAAGAACGGATTTTCGCACTTCAGCCCGCAGAACTCAATCTCAAGAGAAGGCTCAGGAGTTTTTTTGTCTTTCTCTGCGATGGTTTCAGGATACTGCTCAGCGATGATCTTTGCTATCTCTCTGATTCTGATAGGTCTGTCGTAGTGAATGCAGGCATTCTCGGCGGCAGCCAACTCCTCCTCGGAAGCGTTTTTGATCCACTTCCAGGCATTTGTCGCATTGTCAAACCTCACGGCTCTTACGGCCCTTGCCGGATCGGCATTCTTGCAGGCGGTGCTGCATGGAGCATTTTCGCAGAGCAGACATCTCTCTGCCTCTTCCATCAGATGTAATCTTTTCATATTGCGGTAACTTATTTGATAATTCTATAGTAGTTTTCCTTGCGAGGTTTGGCTGGCCTCGGTTCGCCTTCAGGATAGCCGAGAGCTAGGGCTCCTATGCCTGTAAGTCCTTTCTGGATAAGTTCTTCCGGAATGCCCATCTTGCGCATAAGGGCCTTGCCTTCTTCCGTTGCGAACATCTCCATCTCGCGATTGATCCAGCAGCTGCCAAGTCCTATGGCGTAGGCGGCGTTCATCATATTGCCCAGCACCAGGCTTCCGTCCTGGATAGAGTTCCGCCATTTTTC
>JAEEQS010000004.1 GCA_016285455.1 Bacteroidales bacterium | reverse complement strand
ACCGCACGGCGGAATTAGTAACAATCCTGAAGAGATATCACCATGATGATATGGAGGATCAGTGCTTGCTGATGAACAAGGTGTTGATGCTTACTTCGGAAAATATTCACATGAACAATTTCATGTTCGAGCCGCTAGTGGATATTTCTATCCTATATTTGAAACAGTTGTACGAGGATGTGAAGGAACTGATACGACCTTAACTTTTACGTAGGGCTGCACTTAGCCTAGAATTTAGTACCAGTTTAATGACTTGATAAATTATAAGAGTAACAGAAGCAGGACCTTGAACTTGACGATGCCGGCCAGAACTGCAGGAATCATGGCCACATTGATCTGCTCTATACCGGCTACCTCCTTCTGCCGCCTAAGGGATGCGTGGCACAATACCGTTGCGCCTCCTCCATCAACTCAGTGTTGTCTTTCACGCGGGTGCGTAGCAGCCACTTGTCAATCTCCGACTTCTTGAACATCAACGTCTTGCCCTGCTTGTAGTAGGGGATGGTATTGTCATTGACCCAACTGTACACGGTCGATGGAGCAGGATGCGACGGCAGATACCTGCCCAGATCCTTGACATTCATCAGCTCCGGCGTGTCATCCGTAGGAATCGGAGCAACATTCACCTTGTCCTGCTTCTGCTCGATACTGTCCAGCAATCCCGCGATCCGACCTGCCAGACCCGGAACCATCTCAAATGCATATTCGTTATATTAGAAAGAGAGGGTAAAAGAAAAATGGCCGCATCCCTGCGGCCAAATTGTATAACTAAAACTTGATTGCTTTTAGATCGAATGTCCATTTATACTCCATACGTATATTTGTTGGTTTCGCCGCCTTGATATACCCGGAGGAGTTAATCATTAGCTCGAGATATTCTCTGCAGATCTCCTTATCTGCATCTTCTGCGAACCGAGTAAACAAAAACTCTGGTCCGTCTTGTCTTGCCCAGCCCTCAAATGACCGCAATAAATTCGTGTAGAGAAACTTGACTTCATCAAGAGACATGAAGTACTTGAACTCAATATCCGTAGTCATATCCTGACGGAACTTGATGTTTGTGGTCATCGGTAGAAGGAAGCAGTCTCGATTATCAAAGTTTATTTCGTGCCCCATGTTTTGATAACACTTGATCAGATCAATGAAGAAGACAAGGACAACCTTGTACTGCATATCAACATCTTTCCCATTAGGCTGAGGCATACGTATCTCTTTGTTTATGACCTTGCAGACTTCCTTGTTGGCCATAATGTCATCATAGACGCTCAACATCTGTTTATAAACCTTATATGCAGATGCGAAAGCCATTTTCGAGTTAATAATCTCCTCAGGAGTAAAATTGAATTCCATGGTTATAGTAGTGTTTGTTTTATTTCCCAGATGTCCCTCTCATTAAGCCTAAACCACTCCCCTCGGATGCGTTTACCATCGAAAATACGGTGAAGTGCAGCCTCAATTCCACGAGCAACCCTTCTGCTCGGATACTTCTTATGGCATACCTTGACAATGGTTGGTTTCTCACTCTGAAGGGTGGATTCCCGATACTCAGGATTATTCGACATCCCGATTTTATAATAGCCCGTAGTGGTATCATTCATGAGATACACATAGCAATAATCTGCTGATTCCTCAAATGAGGCCTCTGGAGTTGATTGCATTTGCGATGAATTGTCTATGGATGTCGTCTCTGCGCGTACAGGGACCCAATTGACATGCTCTGCTGCCTCTTCAAGGAAACGCTCAACAAGTACGGGGAAAATGTCTGCCAGACCTTGTAGATAACCGGCTTGATCCTCGAAGCTATAATCGAATCTTTTTGAATTTGTCTCGGCTCGAATAATACGGATTTTCTTCAACAAAAAAGCCTCACAGTCATTTTCCGTTAACTCCCATAAATAGGATGAACTATCAGAGTCACCCTCAAGTTCTTTCGTAAGAATACATCCATCGTCAAACAAAACAGAGAACTTACACGGGCCATCCAAAACTGAAGCGCTGAGAAGCAGTGCCCCTTGGCCATCATGGTCATTGCCAACAGCAACAGGGTTAATGTATAATGCTGAATTTTGATTTCCAGGATGCCATTCAACGCAAAACTTCATAGTGGAATTTATTAGAGATGCTGGACTCTTGAGGATTAGCATCGTCATAGTAGTGGTCCCGTTGAATGGATCTTTATCGGGAGCAGGAACGATGAGAATGTCACTTGATAACGGCATGGCTTGAATTAGTTGTGTTTTACAAAGATAGCGCTTTTTCGCTAAACCAAGAATTGAAAAAGGCGAGCCTACGGCTGGATTATTCCCACTCGGTCTTCCGCTCCCTTCCCACTAAAAAAGAAATGAAGTCACCGTGACCATACTTCTGCGAACGCTCTGTTCAGTCCTCAATTCCCGGACTGCGGAAGAGTGCCGTCCTGTCGTACTTATAGTGGGGGATGTCGTGGAGATACAGCCAACTGCGGACCTGGTCATCTTGAGGTCGTCGGAAATCATCCGCCGCGCCTCGTAGATGTCAATCCAGTCCTCCTGCGGGCCGATGGTGTCTTCAATATCGGTTCAGTTTTCAGTGTTAGCCAGCGGTCGATGCTATCCTGTTCCTGGACAATCCTTCCAAGAACTGTCGGAATCAAGCAATACTAATCTGCTTCACACCGCTATTCCAGTAAGGTTGAAGGATATAATGATAATACCTAATCACCCTTGATGAAATGTGAATAGGCAAATATGTACTTTTCAAGTTGGAAAGTACATATTTGCCATTTGTGACATGTGACAATTCTAGGGTTAAACCTAAAATAAACGGTAGATGATCTGGCAAAACTGGACAAAACAATGGTACTTGTATTGTATTTTAAACATGTTTACGGCTACGATACAACCACAAACAAAGATATGATAGGGTAGTACCATTTTAAAATCACTACTTATTCGTGTGAAAACTCCAGAAACATTTCATAAAACTGCAGTTTCGGTAACTTTTTCGGTCAAGTGTGACAAAATTTTGTCACAGAAGGTGATTTTGTGACAAACACTGTGACAAAACTGACTAAAATCAAAGAAATCCAAACATAATCGCGAAACCTTTGAAATAGTCGAAGTAAACTCTGAAGAGAATTGGGTTCAGCTAGTTTGAGGATATCAATTCAAGTTTTCAATTAAGATATAACTAGTTGAATACCAGACTTTTATTTCCCGATGCAGAAGTGGGAGAAGATGTTGGAGAGGATGTCCTGGCTGGAGATTTCTCCGATGATGCTTCCGAGGTCGTCTGTGGCTTGGCGCAGGTCTTGGGCAAGAAGGTCGGTAGGGAGGTTGGAATCTATTCCGTCAAAGACTCGTTCGATGGATTCCTGAGCCATTTTCAAGGCTTGGTAATGGCGGAGGTTGGTAACGTAAGTCTTGCCCTGGAGATTCTTGGCAAAGGACTTTCCGATGTCTGCAAGATGGGATTCTATCGTTTGCTTTGCTGATTGCCTGTCTTTTTTCAGCGATGTGGCTAGTATCTTGACATCGCTGAGTTTCAGCTTCTTGCAGATGGCTTTTATTGTTGTTTCTGTTTCTTTTGGATCAGCTTTGGACTTGTCTTGCTTGTTGGCAACTATGATGAGCCTCTGGCGCTTTTTGTCAAATCTATCGGCGATTGTTGTGATGGATGGAAGGAAAGACTCCTCCCTGGTGGAATCCAGCATAAGGATGATGACAGAGCTTTCCTTGAGCTTCTGCCAGGTGCGCTCGATGCCCATGATCTCGATGGTCTGGGTGGTGTTTCTTATGCCGGCAGTGTCTATGAAGCGAAACATTGTGCCGCCGATGTTCAGGTTGTCTTCAATAGTGTCTCTGGTAGTGCCCTGGATAGGGGAGACGATGGCTCTTTCCTCGCCGAGGATTAGGTTCAATAGGGTGCTTTTGCCGGTGTTTACGGCACCGACAATGGCAACCGGAATGCCGTTTTTGATGACATTGCCAAGGGCGAAGGAATCGGCCAGGTCTTTAATCTTTACATAGGTGGCAGACAGGAGGTTGGAGAGTTTCTTGCGGTCTGCGAACTCCACGTCTTCCTCGTTGAAATCCAGTTCCAGTTCAATCAGAGAACAAAGGCTAAGAAGAGAAGAGCGGACGTCTCTCAGTTCCTTGGAGAAATCTCCCCTTAGCTGGTTGATGGCAATGTCGTGGGAACTCTCTGTTTCAGATGCGATCAGGTCTGCCACGGCTTCAGCCTGGGCCAGGTCCATCTTGCCGTTGAGGAAGGCCCTCTGGGTGAATTCACCAGGCTCGGCGATGCGGAGCTTGGCGGAAATCTTCTTTGACTTGAAGAGCTTGGCGGCGGAATCGATGAGCATCATCTGCACCTTTTCCATAATATAGGAGGAGGCGTGAGTGTAGAACTCCACACAGTTTTCTCCGGTGTAGGAATTAGGGGCCCGGAACACGGCGGCAAGGCACTCGTCAATCAGATGAGAATTCTCCTGAATTTTGCCGAATACCATCTTGTATGAATCTGTGGCCTTGAGGTTTGCAGATTTCTTTCTGGCGTTGGCGGCAGGGGAGAAAACGGTGTCTGCTATGGTTATGACATCGCTTCCGCTAAGGCGGATTATGCCAACGGCTCCAGCTCCAACTGGAGTGGCGGGCGCTATGATGTTGTCCAGATTATGGTCCATTATTCCATCAGCTTCTTGTACTTGAATCTCTTAGGCTCGGTGTTGCCCATTCTCATCTTGCGGTTTTCCTCGTATTCCTGGTAGTTGCCCTCGAAGAACACCACCTGGCTGTCGCCCTCGAAAGCCAGAATATGGGTGGCTATGCGGTCCAGGAACCAGCGGTCGTGGCTGACAACTACGGCGCAGCCGGCAAAGTTGTCCAGGCCTTCCTCCAATGCTCGTATCGTGTTCACATCCACGTCGTTGGTAGGCTCGTCAAGCAAGAGCACATTGCCTTCGTCCTTAAGAGTCAGGGCCAGGTGCAGGCGGTTTCTCTCGCCACCGGAAAGAATGCCGCAGAGTTTTTCCTGGTCAGCTCCGCTGAAGTTGAAGCGCGAAACCCAGCCTCTGGCGTTAATGTCGCGGTTGCCTAGGCGAACCCATTCGGAATCTCCGGCAATGGTCTCATACACAGTCTTGTCCGGATCTATGCTCTTGTGCTGCTGGTCAACGTAGGAAATTTTTACGGTGTCACCGATTTCTATGGTTCCGCTGTCAGGCTTCTCAATGCCCATAATCAGGCGGAAAAGAGTGGTTTTCCCGGCTCCGTTAGGGCCAATGACACCAACTATGCCGGCAGGCGGCAGAACAAACGTAAGATGCTCGAAAAGCAGCTTGTTGCCGTATGCCTTGCTCACATCGTGGAACTCAATTACCTTGTTTCCCAGATGCGGTCCGTTAGGTATGTAGATTTCCAGGTTAGCTTCCTTTTCCTTCTGGTCTGCCGATGCCAGTTTCTCGTATGCTCCCAGACGGGCTTTCTGCTTGGCCTGGCGGGCTTTAGGAGCCATACGCACCCATTCCAATTCTCTCTGGAGAGTCTTTCTGCGTTTGCTCTCGGTCTTTTCCTCCATCTCCAGGCGCTTGGTCTTCTGGTCTAGCCAGGAAGAATAGTTGCCTTTCCACGGAATGCCTTCTCCGCGGTCCAGTTCCAGAATCCATCCGGCCACGTTGTCCAGGAAGTAACGGTCGTGAGTTACGGCTATGACAGTTCCCTTGTACTGCCTCAGATGGGCTTCCAGCCAGAGAATACTCTCAGTGTCAAGATGGTTGGTAGGCTCGTCCAGCAGCAGGACATCCGGCTGTCGGAGAAGCAAACGGCACAGGGCCACTCTTCTTCTTTCTCCTCCGGATAGGGTAGATATCTTGGCGTCTGAAGGCGGGCACTGTAGGGCGTCCATAGCTCTTTCCAGCTTGGAGTCTATCTCCCATCCGCCAACGTGGTCTATCTTCTCGGTTAGCTCTCCCTGCCTTTCCATAAGGCGGTTCATCTGGTCGTCGTCCATAGGCTCGCAGAACTTGGCGGATATCTCGTTGAACTCGTTGAGAAGGTCCATAACTTCCTGGACACCTTCCTGAACCACCTCAATAACAGTCTTTTCCGGATCCATCTGAGGCTCCTGCTCCAGATATCCCACGGAATAGCCGGGAGCCCATACAACCTCTCCCTGGTAGTTCTTTTCCACTCCGGCAATGATCTTCAGCAGAGTAGACTTTCCGCTTCCGTTAAGGCCTATGATACCGATCTTTGCGCCGTAGAAGAATGACAGGTATATGTCCTTGAGAATTACTTTGTTGTTGTGTGGAAGAATCTTGCCCACGCCGTTCATCGAGAATATTATCTTTTCGTCAGCCATATCAATTAGTTTGTTCAGTAAAGATAATCAATTATCGCAAAAAGGGGATGCCCCTTGGTCATCCCCTTAAAAATCAGTGAAAACAAGGAATACTTATTTCTTGTCGCCTCCCATCAGGCCTCCGAGAATGCTGGTTGCAGCTCCGATGATGCTGCCCAGTCCTGCTCCGCCGGAGTTTCCGCCGCCGGTAATGGAGAGCATGATGTCCTTCAGGTCTATGTCACCATCTCCATCCTGATCTTTGATGAAGCCCTTGAGGCCTCCCAGAATATTAGGAATCAGTCCTGTGAGGGATTTTGCCAGTCCTCCGCCAAGATTCAGCTTGCTTAGAATGTTGGTGGAGAAAAGGTTGCCTGCCAATGCAGTGATAGGGCTGCTGGCAGCGCTTGTCTTTCCTGTGAGAAGGTCTGTGATGAGGTCTGTACCTCCCTGTTTTGCAGCTGTCTGGGTAAGACTGCCGAGGATGGATTCGCCGAGGCCTCCGAGAACCTGGTTCTTGATGTTAGAAGGAATTTCGATTCCTCCGGCTGCAGAATTAACCTGCTTAGAAATCAAATCGCTGATTAAAGACATAGTATTGGTTTTAAGAGTGTGTTTTCACAAATTTAATGAAAAAATGAATTAGTTCCTTTCAAGCAGCACTACATTTTCCACGTGCTGGGTATGCGGAAACATATCAACAGGTTGAACTCTGGTTATCTTATAGCTTTGGCAGAGGATTTCCAGGTCTCTTGCCTGGCTGGCAGGATTGCAGCTCACATAGACAATCTTCTTTGGAGCCGCATCCAGAATTACTTGTGCCACAGAAGGATGAATACCGGCCCGAGGCGGATCGAGGATGATTGTGTCTGGCATTCCGTGTTTTTTCACAAAATCTCTGCTCAAGACATCTTTCATATCTCCAGCAAAGAACTCAGCGTTAGAAATGCCATTGTCTCTTGCATTTACCCTTGCATCGGCGACAGCTTCCTCTACATATTCTATTCCTATGACTTTCTTTGCGTTGCGCGCAAGGAACAGGGCTATTGTACCGGTTCCGGTGTAAAGATCGTAGAGGATTTCATCTCCCTTGAGGGCGGCAAAATCACGGGCTACGCAGTAGAGCCTGTATGCCTGAAGCGAGTTAGTCTGGTAGAAAGACTTTGGACCTATGCGGAAGGTGATATCTTCCATTTTCTCTACCAGATACTTGTCTCCATATATGTGGAATAGGGGACAACCATCGTAACTGTCGTTGACCTTGCTGTTTACAGTAAGATATGCTGAAGAGATCTGAGGGAATTCGCGGCATATAGCCTTTACCATATCTTCAGCTTCCTGCATTTGTTTTCCAACAACCAGGTTGATGCCGAATTTTCCTTCTTCTGTTGAGCGTATTACCAAATTGCGGAGCAGTCCTGTATGATTGTAAAGGTCAAAGAATTCCAGCTTGTGTTCAACAGCATATTTTCTGGCAAACAGCCTGATGGCGTTGGATGGTTCTTTCTGAAGACGGCATTCCTTGATATCCAACACCTTGCTAAACATCTGCGGGATATGGAACCCGAGGCCGAGAAGCTCTTCTCGGGTAAATTGCCTTTCTGTTCCGTCTGGATTAAGCCTTTCCTCAGCGAAAAGCCATCGGCGGTCTGAGAAAGTGAATTCCAGCTTGTTGCGGTAGTCTATGATGCGTTCTGAGCCTAAAATGGGGGAGATAGGGGGGAGAGTAAGGTGCCCTATTCTGGTCAGCTGGTCAATTACCTGCTGCTGCTTGAATTCCAGCTGCTTGTCGTAAGGAAGTGCCTGCCAGGTGCAACCACCGCATATTCCGTAGTGAGGGCAGAAAGGTTTCTGGCGCATAGGGGATTCTTTAACCAATTTCAGAACGCTTCCCTGCATAAAGCCCTTGCGGCTTCTGGTTAAAACAACATCAACAACATCCCCAGGAACGCATTTTGGGACAAAAAGGACCTTTCCATCTATATGAGCAAGGCCATTGCCTTCTGCGGCAACGGCCTCTATGCTCACATTTTCAATGATTTGCCTTTCTTTGTTTCTTTTCCGGCTCATATTATTTCTTGAAGGCTGCTATGAGCTCCTTGTTGCTGTAGGCGTCTGCTCCGTAGCAGGTCTTCAGGTAGGCGATACCAATCTTGTAGTCTTCTTCTGTGAAGGAATCGGTTGCCTCCTTTGCTACAACGACATTGTATCCCAGGCAGTAAGCATCTGCAGAAGTGTGCCTTACGCACATATGAGCGTGTAATCCGGTCATTATAACAGTCTTAACGCCAAGCTCCTTGAGAAGAATATCAAGATCGGTCTGGAAGAATCCGCTGTAGCGTCTCTTTGGAACTACATAGTCTTTGCTGCAAAGCTTGAGTTCAGGAATAACCTCGGCGCCCTTGGTTCCCTTGATTGCGTGGTCTCCCCAAAGCTTGAGCTCCAGGTCGATGCCCTTCAGGTGACAGTCGTTGCAGAAAATAACAGGAACGCCGGCTTTGCGGGCTGCGTCAAGCAGTTTAGCCGAAGCAGGAACGATAGCACGGGCGCGGTCGCATCCGAGAGCGCCGGTAACAAAATCGTTGAGCATGTCAACAACCAGAATTGCAGGCTTGTCCAGTTTAAGGGCGGCCTTCTTTGAAACTTTAGCAGTAGTCTTTGCCATTTCAAATACAGTTTATGAGGTTTGTAAAAAAGTGAATTTCAATTTCAACTATAAAATTAGTGAAATTCGCGTAAATATTATCAAAACGTATGCCAATATCTTCATAATAGTTATGAGTGTTAATGTCATACAATTTATATTATGTTAAATAGAAATATCTTTGTAAATTGGAGACTACACCTATCTCAGTATCAGAACAAGAGAATCAGCATCGACTCTCTTCTTTAGGAATTCAGTAAGACGTGAAATTTCATCTACAGGAATATAGGTTTGATCCTTAAGGACTAGCTGAGCGGTAACATAAATATCTACATCGTTAGTGTCTTTTCCTGTTTCTGTCGTTGGTGAAAGGCTTAGAGTCAGAACTTGAGGATATAGAGTCTGAAGCTCATCTATCATCTGCTTAGCAACTTTTTCGTATCTTGTAAATTGTGCAATTCTGTCCTGTAGCCCAGCAATTTCAGCGCTTTGGTGAGTGATTGTGGCGTTAAGCTCGTCTTTTGTGGTATTGAAAGATGATATGGATCCTTTCAGAGACAATATGCTGTCTGTCAAATTGCCCTGAATGATATTAAGTGTATAGTCCCCTAACCCGTACAGAGGCATTTTTTCTTTTGCCTCAGCGATTTTGGTATCAGGAATATCCCTGCCCACTGCAGCAAGCGTCAGAATCTTTTCATCCTTGTCTATGTTCTGGGAAATAATCTGGCTTCCTCCGTAGCTCATTTCATTTTTGATAAAGTGCTGTAGATCAGATGCAAAGAAGCTCTCTCTTATAATATTGACAGTAAGAATAGCAGCCGGAACCATAGTAGCAACCACAATGGCTATCAGATAGCCCCTGACTCTACGGAAACTACCGTCATTTGGAGTTGTCACAGGACGGAATTTCATTGCCCGGACTCCCAGGTATGTTGCCAATGCAATGAATACAGTGTTAATGAAATACAGGAAGAACGCTCCGAGGAAATATTTGAGATTCAGGCTCGCTATACCGAATCCGGCAGTGCAGAGCGGCGGCATCAATGCCGTTGCTATAGCCACTCCCGGGAGAATGTTTCCCTTGTCTTTGGAAGCGATAGCCACTATGCCTGCCGCGCCGCCTAGCAAGGCTATGAGCACATCGTAGAGAGTTGGAGAAGTTCTTGCCAGAAGCTCGCTTTGTGCTCCGTGATAAGGAGTTAGGGCAAAATATACAGTAGCGGTAACAAGACTGATGATAGTTGCTACAGCATAGTTCTTGAGGCTGGTTTTTAGCAGTTCAAAGTCGTTGGTTCCCACGGAGAAGCCCATACCTATTATAGGTCCCATAAGAGGAGATATGAGCATGGCGCCAATGATGACTGCTGTTGAGTTAACATTCAGGCCCAAAGAAGCGAGCAAAATGGCAAAGACCAGTACCCACAGATATGGCCCTCGGAAAGTAATGCCGTCGTTGATTCTGCTTACGACATCGCTCTTGTCCGTCAAAAATCCTCTCATCGAGAAGTATTTTCTGAACTCCGAACGTATGCTTTTCCTCTCTTCCATTTTTTATATGCCATTTTCACAAAGATAGTCTTTTTGCTTAAATTTGTGCCTTGAAAGGAAACTGGAATGAATACAGACGTTAAGATACCGTTGGCAGAAAGGATACGCCCATCTTCTTTGGATGAATATGTTGGGCAGGAGCATCTTGTGGGCAAGGGAAGCGTTCTGAGGAATATGATTGAAAGCGGCAATCTGTCTTCCTTCATTCTCTGGGGGCCTCCAGGCGTTGGCAAGACTACTCTAGCAAACATCATCTCAAAACAGCTAGACCGCAGCTTTTACACTTTGAGTGCCGTTAGTTCAGGAGTTAAGGATGTTAGGGAAGTAATCTCAAAGGCCAAGGACAAGAATCTTTTCAATTCCAAGACCCCTATTTTATTCATCGACGAGATTCACCGTTTCAACAAAGGCCAGCAGGATGCCCTTCTCGGCGCTGTTGAAGACGGAACAATAATACTTATTGGAGCAACCACCGAAAATCCTTCATTCGAGGTAATAAGCCCGCTTCTTTCCAGGTGCCAGGTATTTGTGCTAAAGGAACTTAGCGTGGAAGATTTGGATGTTCTCCTGACTCGCGCTCTTGAAAAGGACCCCTATCTGTCTTCAAGGAATATAACTGTCGCCGAGAAAGAAGCTCTTATGCGCTACAGTGGCGGAGATGCCAGAAAACTTCTTAATGTGCTTGAAATTGTAGTCTCCAGCATTCCTGAAGGTGAGCCTGTAGTTATTACGAACGATCTGGTAAAGAATCGATTGCAGGAGAATATGGCTCTCTATGACAAGAATGGAGAGCAGCATTACGATATTATTTCCGCTTTCATAAAGAGCCTGAGGGGTTCTGATCCTAATGCGGCCGTTTACTGGCTTGCGCGTATGATTAAGGGCGGAGAGGATCCCCTATTCATTGCCCGCCGTATGGTTATCCTTGCTGCGGAAGACATTGGTCTAGCTAATCCGAATGCATTGCTTTTGGCCCAGAGTACATTTGCTGCGGTCCAGCAGATAGGAATGCCTGAAGGCAGAATTCCGCTTTCTGAGTGTGCTATCTACTTGGCTTCCAGTCCAAAGAGCAATTCTTCCATAATGGCTATAGATGTTGCCCTTTCTATGGTTGAGCAGCAGGGAGACCTGTCTGTTCCACTTCACCTTAGGAACGCCCCTACCAAGTTGATGAAGGAACTGGGCTATCACCAGGGCTATAAATACGCTCACGATTACGAAGGAAACTTTGCCGATCTCGAATTCCTGCCTGAGGAAGCTTCAGGAACTAAGCTGTACGAACCTTCAAACAACAAGGCAGAAGAGGAAATACGCCGCCGTCTGAAAATTCTATGGGAGAAATATAACTACTGATTGTAAGAATATGGTGCTGAAGATGTCTTTTTCTTCAGCATTTTTTATACTTTTGCAAGATGAAAAATTTGCAGCTGGTTACAGATTATAACAACGGGATGTTTTTCCTGATGGCTGGCCCTTGCGTGATTGAGGGCGAGGAAATTACGTTTTCCATAGCAAAGACTCTCAAGGAACAGACATCCAAGCATAAAATCCCTTTCATTTTCAAGGCCTCATACAAGAAAGCCAACCGTTCCAAGATAACTTCCTTCACCGGCATCGGTGACAAAGAGGGCCTTGCTCTGCTTCAGAGCATTAGAAAGGAACTGGGGGTTGCTATTGTCACCGATATTCATAGCGTGGAAGAGGCTGCACTTGCTGCATCTTATGACATAGACATACTCCAGATTCCTGCTTTTCTCTGCCGTCAGACTGAACTTCTTCAGGCGGCGGCCGCTACTGGCAAGTGGGTGAATATCAAGAAGGGACAATTCCTCTCTCCTGAAGCTATGACATTTGCAGTTCAGAAGGTTCGCGACAGCGGAAACCCTAATGTGATGCTTACAGAAAGAGGAAGCCAGTTTGGATATGGTGATCTTGTGGTTGACTTCCGAAGCATACCAAAGATGCAGAAATTTGGCTGTCCTGTTGTGATGGATGTCACCCACTCTCTCCAGAAGCCTAATCAGCTTTCTGGAGTAACTGGCGGAGAGCCTGAGCTTATTCCTCATATAGCCCGTGCAGCCTTGGCCGCTGGAGCAGATGGCTTGTTTATGGAAACCCATCCAGATCCGGCCAACGCCAAGAGCGACGGAGCCAATATGCTGAACCTGGGACTTATGGACGGCCTTTTGGCTCAGCTGGTTGAACTACGCAAGACAATGAACGCAATAACAAAGATTTAATTCAAATAAGATATGTTTTTGACATCTGATTTTTCCAAAAGGTACGAGAAACTTCCTGTAAAGATTTTCAATGAGCAGAAAGAGGCCTCCAAGGTCATCGTTAGAGATGTGATGGTTCAGGCCAAGAAGAAAGCAGCTGAGGGAAAGAACCTGGTGCTGGCATTGGCAGCGTCTTCATCCTGTCTTCAGGTTTATGACGACTTTATCGCTGCAGTAAAGGAAAAGAAACTGAGTTTCAAGAATATTGAAGTGTTCGGAATGGATGACTACTATCCGCTGGACCGCAACGAGCTTCAGAGCCATTACAGATTCCTCAAGGAATGTCTTCTTGACGAAATAGACATACCTGCAAAGAATGTCCACTTCATTGACAGTTCCAAGAGAGATAAAATGGAGGAATACTGCCAGAGCTATGAAAAGGAGATAGCGGAAGCTGGCGGACTGGATATTGTTATCACCGGCAATATGGCAATGAACGAGCCAGGTTCTCCATACAACTCCAGAACAAGAAAGATTAACCTCAACTTCACCACAAGGGTTAGCGCTGCTAGCGAGTTCTTTGGGGTTGACGACGTTCCTTACTACGCTGTAACAATGGGTATTGCCACTATTCTGGAAGCCAGAAAGATATATTATCTGGCTTGGGGAGAGGGATGTGCTCCAAAAATCAAGAAGATCGTAGAGGGAGAAGTTACCAAGATGGTACCTGCATCCTACCTTCAGGAACACGGAAACGCTCAAATTATCATTGACAGGGCCGCAGCTGTAAATCTAACAAGAATCGAGACCCCTTGGCTTACAGACAAAGTTACCTGGACTCCATATCTTATCCGCAAATCTGTTTTCTGGCTTTGCCGCAAACTGGACAAGCCTATTCTCAAGCTCACCGATAGAGATTACAACGACAACGGAATGAGTGACCTTGTAACCGAGAAAGGTCCTGCAAGCCAGATAAATATAAAGGTCTTCAACGATCTTCAGCACATAATCAGCGGATGGCCGGGAGGAAAGCCTAACACAGATGACTCAACCCGTCCTGAAAGAGCTCTTCCATATCCGAAGAGAGTTGTGGTATTCTCCCCTCACCCGGATGATGACGTTATCTCAATGGGAGGAACATTGGCGCGTCTTGCCGAGCACGGGCACGATATCCACGTTGCTTATCAGACCAGCGGAAACATTGCAGTGTTTGACCACGATGTTATAAGATATCTGGATTTCATCAGAGAGAGCGCAGACATCTTTGACATTGACCCTAAGAACGCAGACGCTCTTTTCAAGAAGATTGAGAAAGAACTCTCCAAGAAGCATCCTGGCCAGGCAGATCCTCTGATCGTGCGCAGAATCAAGACTTATATCCGCCGCGGAGAGGCACGCAGCGCCTGCCGTTTCCTGGGTATTCCGGATGACCACGTGAACTTCCTTTCTCTTCCGTTCTACGAGACAGGTGGAGTTAAGAAGAAACCGCTGGGACGCAAGGATATAGATATTGTAAAGAAACTTCTCCAGAGAATCAAGCCGCATCAGATTTTTGCTGCCGGAGATCTGTCTGACCCTCACGGAACCCACAGAGTTTGCTTCCAGTCAATAATCAGCGCCTGCGAAGAACTGAAAGACGAGCCTTGGTTCAAGGACTGCAGAATCTGGATGTACAGAGGCGCTTGGCAGGAGTGGGATGTCGCCGAGGCTGAAATGGCTGTTCCTCTGAGCCCTGAGGAAGTGAAGATAAAGAGAAGCGCTATCTTCCGCCACCAGTCACAGAAGGACTACCCTCTGTTCCCTGGTTCAGACTCCAGAGAGTTCTGGCTGAGGGCCGAGGAGAGAAACCACAATACAGCTGTCATCTTTGACAAACTCGGTATGGCTGAATACCAGGCTATAGAACTATTTGTAAAATACAAGTTCTAATGAAAGGAATAAAATTGATAAAGTATCCTGTCCTGCTCTGTCTGATGCTGAGTTGGACAGGTTTTTTTGCTTTTGGACAAAAGGTTCACAAGATGGAAAAAATCAAGATAGCAAAGGTTGCTTATGTAGTTTTTGAGAGAGATGTTCCAGATATGGCTGACGTGGAAGAAAAGTTTGCTTCTCTCGAGTCCAACAATATAGACATTGTAAACTGGCCAGATAGAAACGGCTCTTATTCTCCTGAGGCCTCTTTCAAGATAATGTATTCAGACAATGATCTTTACATACGTTATCAGGTAAAAGAAAACGAGATATGCTCAACTTTTGGGGAGGATTCGGGCTCCAAGCCTTGGACCGACGACTGTATGGAGCTTTTCATAGCCCCTATCGCTGAGACCGGCGTGTACTATAACATTGAGATGAACTGTACCGGACACGGGATTGTAGGCTATGGAGTTGGCAAGAAAGACAGAGGACATTTTGATCAAGACCAAATGGAATGTATCAGGCGTTTTTCCACTTTAGGCAGTGAGGCCTTCGGCGACAGGGTTTCAACGGAGCCTATTTGCTGGTCTATGATAATTGTCATTCCGCTGGATCTGATTCTTCAGGGTCGAAGCGTAGAGTACCTCAGAGGTCAGACTGTTAAGGGAAATGTTTTCAAATGCGGAGACGATATGCAGAACCGCCATTACCTTACCTGGAATCCGGTAGGAACCGAAAGACCTGATTATCACCGTCCGGAATTCTTCGGGTATTTTGAATTTGAATAGATTTAGAAAGGATATCCGATACCGAAACTAAATTCAAAGTTATCTTTCTTGAGCCATTTATCCGGTCCCGTCCATTCAGATGTGGCCGGATTATATGTTTTGAATCCGAGATCCAGGCGGATAACTGCAAAGTCCAAGTCTAGCCTCAGGCCCAGTCCAAAATCCAAAGCCAGATGCTTGTAGAAGTCTTTTGTGCGGAAAACTCCCCTAGGATCTGCCTCTTCTCCGGTTGCTTTGTTTTTGCGGTCGAATGTCCATATGTTTCCAAGGTCTGAGAATACGGCACCGTTCAATATGGAGATTATCGGGAATCGGTATTCCATATTGGCTTCCAGCTTGATGTCTCCGGTCTGGTTAGGAATCCTGAATGCGCTGTCTCTAGGGGCGTATCCAGGGCCAAGAGTTCTTGGCTGCCAGCCTCTCATATCGTAGGCGCCTCCGCCCCAGAACATCTTTTCAAGAGGCAGTATCGTTGAATTTCCATAGCCTTTTCCAACTCCTCCCAAAGCCCTGAAAGCGAGCATATGATTCGGATTTCCTCCGAACTTGATAGTATAGACTCCGGAGAGTTCCATTCTGAAATACTGGGAGTAAGGAGATTTCCAGACCAGTCTTTCTCCCCTGTCGTTTTTCTTCATGCTGGAGTTGAAAAGGCTCAGGACATTTCCGCTGAGGTCTAGGCCGTATCTTACATACCAGAAGTTTTTTACTGGCTTTACTGCAGGATCAGAGATATAATAGACGCTTGCCCCTATTCCAAGGTCAAAGTGGTTGCTGTAGCTGTTTTTCAGATAAGGATCGCTAATCTTGCGATAGAAGGTGGAATCGAGATTGAATATCCTTACAATATTAGTCTGAATTGGCGTAAACTTCCAGAAGAGCTTGCGCTTAATGTTCCAGCTGTAATTATAGCTGGCAGACAAGATGTTGCGCGTATACTCAGGGCGAGTCTGGTAACTGAAGGAAGTGTTGATTTCCGTATGAGGCAGAGCGCGGGAACGGAACCACCTGCCGGGGGCGAACAAGAATCTAGGAATGTCCAACGATGTGTTAATTCCAATTTCAGTGGAATGCACATTGCTGTGCAGCTTGAATTGGAAATCTCCCATCAGTCCAACAGTAAGGACTTCAGCGCCTCTGAATACGTTTTTGTGGAAATAGGAAATGGCAGGAGAAATACCCAGAAGCCCGTTGGCGTTTGTGCTTCCCTGAAGATCCACCTTGAAGCCCTGGACGTTTGTAGCCTGAAGTGTTATGGAAGTCAGGACTTTGGATGAATCAACCTCCTGCTGCTGGATATTGACGCTGGAGAAAAGGTTCAGGCTTGAGAACCTTGAATAAGTAGACTCAACTATATCCTCGTCGTAAGGATCTCCTGGTTTAATCAGGTTGAGGCGATTAAGGACTTTCTTTCTAACCAGATTACCTGACTGCGAGAAACTTACAACTTTTATGTTCTTGTACGGGATAGTGTCAATCTGTGTCCTCCATACGCTCAGAAGTGAATCTCTGCGGACAGTTGCCGCACTGTCCATTTCTGTTCTGATTGTGCGGTTCTGCTGGAAATTCCTTCTTGTTGAAACCAGAACGTCTGAGAAGGTGAAAACCTTGTGCGGCCTGGCGTCTTTAGGGCTTCCGCTTCTAAGGTAATCCTTTATCTCTATGTCCAGATGGCTCTTCCCGTTATGGGCTAAAGTATCTCCGGTAAAGAAAAGGAAACCTTTATCGAACCCGAAATAACCCTTGTTCCTGAAAATGTCAGCCACTCTCTCAGACTCCTGCTCCAGAATATCTTCGCTCAGCCAGTCTCCAACCTTCACTAGACTCCCACCTCTATTTTCAGCCATTATGTCGTACATATCAACATCCGGAATGGTATAAGTAATAGTGTCAATTACATATCTGTTTCCCGGAGTAACCGTGTAGGTGACTTTTGTCTTTTTCTTGTCAGTATTTACAGAGGCAGTGATCTTGGAATCGTAAAATCCCTTGAATTTCATATGGTTCAGCATATTTTTGATGGAACTCTCCACAAGGTCTTCATCAAAAATGAGAGGAGCTGTGCCCATTTTCTCGGCGATTTTGTCCCATCCCCTGCCTGTTCCTTTGCCTGTATTGTAGAGCGCTACGCTGAACTGAAAACCAAAGATGCCGCTTTTAGGCGTCTGTTTAATGTACTTGGACAGGTCGCTAAGTTCTTCAGGCTTGTCTTTTGTGTAGACTATCTCATTGGCTGTGAGCATACTTTGGCCTTCAGGAATGACTTTTGTCATGCTGCAGGATGAAAGTAGCGCGCTCAGCGCCAAGAATGATATCAGGGCTTTGGCTTTCATATTTGACTTCAAAATTACTCAAAAACCTGCAAATAATGCCAATAATGAATATATTTGCACTGAAATAGACAATCCATCTCACTTGGATTGCTCCAAAAATGAATAACTAACTTACTTGGATTGGCAATATGAAGAACAAGTACATCAATTTGGTTGAGCAGACTTTCGACTGGCCGCAGGCTGAATTTAAGGTAGAAGACGGCAATCTTTTCTTCCACGATATTCCTATGATGGATGTGATAGACCAGTACGGAACACCGCTCAAGATAACCTATCTTCCAAAGATTTCAAGCCAGATTCAAAGGGCCAAGAGAATGTTCAACGTGGCTATGGCCAAGGTAGACTACAAAGGCAGCTACCACTATTGCTACTGCACCAAAAGTTCCCATTTCGCCTTTGTTTTGCAGGAAGCCCTCAAGAATGACATTCATCTGGAAACATCATCGGCATTTGATTTCAATCTTGTGGATTCCCTTTATGATGAGGGACTTATAGACAAGAACATTGTAATCGTGTGCAACGGCTACAAGAGAGATACATATATAGAAAACATTGCTGCCAAGTGCAACGACGGATGGAAGAACATTATTCCGATTCTAGATAATATGAGCGAATTTGATGATCTGGACAAGTCCGTCACTGCCAAGACCAACATCGGAATACGCATTGCTTCAGAGGAAGAGCCGAAGTTCGAGTTCTACACTTCAAGGCTGGGAATAAGATATTCAGATATTGTTCCTTTTTACAAGACCAAGATTGCCAAAAGCAGCAAGTTTTCTCTTAAAATGCTGCATTTTTTCATCAATACAGGCATAAAGGACAACGCCTACTATTGGAATGAACTTTCAAAGTGCGTTAACGTTTATTGCGACTTGAAGGCAGTTTGCCCAGATTTGGATTCTCTGAACATTGGCGGTGGTTTTCCTATCAAATCATCTTTGGTAGAGGATTATGATTACGAGTACATGACAGAAGAAGTCATTTCACAGATCAAGACAATCTGCAACCAAAGAGGAGTCGCTGAGCCTCAGATTTTCTCTGAGTTTGGCAGTTTCACTGTTGGAGAAAGCGGCGCCACCATATTTCAGGTTCTGGACGTAAAGCAGCAGAACGACCGTGAAAGATGGTATATGATAGACAGCTCGTTTATGACTACCCTTCCTGACATCTGGGGAATCAAGAAGAGATTCATTATGCTTCCAATCAACAAGTGGGAAGAGCAGTACCAGAGAGTGTTCCTTGGCGGACTTACCTGTGACTCAGAAGATTACTATAATGCTGAAGCTCATTCCAACGCTATCTTCCTGCCAATTACACAAGGCAGAAGAGAGGAAGAGCCGCTCTACATAGGATTCTTCCACACAGGCGCGTACCAGGAATCCATTGCCGGCTACGGCGGAATCCAGCACTGCCTGATTCCAGCTCCAAAGCACGTCATCATAGACAAGGACGCAACAGGAGACTATACCACCAAGCTATTCAGCAAGGAGCAGTCTTACAAGAGTATGCTCAAGATTCTGGGATATTAGTATGAACAAGTCAATTTCCGCAGCACAGATCAAGAGGATCCGTTCTCTGCAACAGAAGAAATTCCGTGCAGATACTTCTCTGTTTGTGGTTGAGGGAGAGAAGCTTGTGGCAGAAGCTTTGCATTCCGGCTATGAGATTGAATCTCTCTGGAAAAGAGATGAAATCAGCCCAGCGGCAATGGCAAGGATTTCTTCTCTCTCATCCCCCTCACCTGTTCTTGCAGTAGTAAGGCAGAAAAAGATTCTGCTCAGCGATATCCGTCTTGAAAAAGGCCGTCTTTACTTGATGCTGGACGGAGTGAAAGACCCCGGAAACCTTGGAACCATAATCCGTCTGGCAGACTGGTTTGGTGTAAGCGCAGTGTTCTGCAGCCCAGACAGCGTGGAACTTTACAATCCCAAGACAATCCAGGCAACAATGGGCGCAATATTCAGAGTGCCTGTAGTTTACTGCAATCTTGCAGATGTTATATCCAAAGCGGAAGCAGGAGGTATTCCTGTATTTGGGACCTTCCTGGACGGAAAGCCTTTAAGCGATGATTTTTACAGCGGAATTGAAGGCGGAGGCATTGTTGTTCTGGGAAGTGAATCGTTCGGTATTTCGGAGGATATTTCCGCCATTATACCAAAGGAAAAGCATATACTTATTCCGTCTTTTGACAAGGCTGGAAAGATAAGAGAAGGCGGCCATGGGTCTGAGTCTTTGAATGTAGCAACTGCTTGTGCAGCAATACTTTCTCTAATTAGGGCAAGGTAACCCCTATCCTGAAATTTCCATCCACTTGTCTAGCTTTGAATCTCTCTCTTCCTTAAGGCGGGAGTATTCACTGGAGAGTTTTTCAACATCTTCTGCGCTGACTGGAGATGACAGCCTTTGCTCTATGTCTGAAATCTTGTAGTCCAGCTCAGCGATTTCGTTTTCCAGCTTCTCGATTTCCTTCCTCTTCCGCCTTTCTTCTTTGCTTTCAGCCCTTGCCTGCTGCGAGTCTTTTATCTGGACAGGCTTTTCTTCTGGCTTCTTTTCTTCTTTCTTTGCAGGGAGTGTCTGGGCAATTAGGTCTTTCTTCAGATGCTCCAGATATGGTTCTATACCGCCCAAATGTTCTTTAACTTTGCCGTCGCGGAACTCGTACGCCTTGTCTACCAGGCCGTTGAGAAAGTCTCTGTCGTGAGAGACAATAACCAGAGTGCCATCATATTTCTGAAGGGCCTGCTTAAGAATCTCCTTGCTCTGGATATCCATATGGTTGGTAGGCTCGTCGAGCGCCAGCAGGTTGTAAGGCTTGAGGATGAGCTTTGCCATAGCCAGTCTTGCCCTTTCTCCGCCGCTCAGAACCGCTACTTTCTTGTCCACGTCTTCTCCCTTGAAAAGGAACGCTCCCAAAAGATCGCGGAGCCTCTGGCGGTATTCGCCCGGTGCCGCGCTTTCCAGAGTGGAATAGACAGTCTCGTTCTTGTCTAGTATATCTTCTTGATTCTGCGCGTAATAGCCCAATGCAACATTATAACCGTGCTCGGCCTTTCCAGCCAAAGTAGCCAGTTCCCCTATCAAGACTCTCATCATTGTGGTCTTGCCTTCTCCGTTCCTTCCCACAAACGCCACTTTCTCTCCCCTTTCTATCGTCATATTGATTTTGGAGGCCACAACACGGCTCCCATAACCTATAGCCAAGTCTTCTGAGCGGAAAACCACCTGCCCGCTTCTTGGAGCCGGCGGGAACTTTACAGTCAGAGCGGCTTTGTCTTCAAGGTCTATTTCAATTCTTTCCAGTTTGTCGAGCGCCTTGATTCTACTCTGGACCTGATTGCTCTTTGTGGCTTTGTAGCGGAACCTTTCAATGAACTCCTCCGTCTTCTCTATCATCCTCTGCTGGTTTTCGTAGGCGGCTCTCTGCTGCTCCATCCTCTCTTTTCTCAGTATCTTGTACTTAGAATAAGATACTTTGTAATCGTGTATTTTGGAGAGCATTATCTCGATTGTTCGGCTTGTTGTGCTGTCCAGGAATTTGCGGTCGTGCGAGATCAGCAGAACGGAACCCTTGAACGATTTCAGATAGTCTTCAAACCATTGGATAGATTCAATGTCGAGATGGTTTGTAGGCTCGTCCAGAAGAAGACTGTCTGGCTTTGAAAGCAGTATCTTGGCCAGCTCGATTCTCATATTCCATCCCTGGCTGAGTTCTCTTGTCGGCCTGTTGAATTCTTCCGGCTTGAATCCCAGGCCGGAA
Organism: Bacteroidales bacterium; assembly: GCA_016285455.1. Classification (GTDB taxonomy): domain Bacteria; phylum Bacteroidota; class Bacteroidia; order Bacteroidales; family UBA932; genus Egerieousia. Next base: position 140,692 of record JAEEQS010000004.1, on the reverse strand, counting down.
AGCACTTTTTCAGCCTGGCTTGCAGGAGGCTCGCTTTCCATCATTGCCACCCTGTCCTGTATATTGTTCAGTTCAACGATGAGGTTGTTGTATGAATTTGACTGATAATCGGTTCTTTCAGAAAGCTCTGCGGTAATGCTGTCTATTCTTTCGTGAAGGGCAAAGAGATTGTCAAAGGCCGTCATAGTCTCCTCCATCACGGTCTTATCCTTTGAGTGTTCCATCATCTGGGGCAGGTAGCCAATCCTCTCCCCTCTTGTCTTGGTAACAGAACCAGATGTAGGAGACACTTCGCCGAGTATTAGTTTCAGCAGCGTGGATTTGCCCGCCCCGTTCTTTCCTACAAGGCCAATCTTTTCGTTGTCTCCGATATGTATATTGATGTGATCCAGGAGTGTAAAAGCTCCCCAGGATAGCGTAAGATCGTTGACAGTTATCATTCTTCAGGCTTTTTCCGGCACATCATTATGCTGACTTCATACAGGCCGTAAAGCGGGAGTCCAACAGCCATCAGCGTGAACGGGTCTCCAGTAGGAGTAATAATAGCTGCAATAATAAGCAGTATCACAAAAGCATGTCTGCGGTATTTCTTGAGGGTATGCTTATAAATGAGTCCGAACTTGGACAGCAACGCTGCAACAGTTGGCAACTCAAACACGGCTCCCAGAATCAGAATCAAGGAAAAGAAAGTGGAAATGTAAGATTTCAAAGATATCTGGTTAGCCACTTCCTCCATAACCTGATATGTTCCCAGGAATCTGAGAGTCAGCGGGAAAAGCACGAAATAGCCAATGAGTACGCCCAGATAGAAGAATACAGCCGCAAAAGAAAAAGCTCTAATTGCCGCAGTCTTTTCTTTTGGATAGAGAGCCGGGCTTACAAAAGTCCATAGCTGGTACAGCACTATCGGAGTGCAAACAACTATCGCGAAATAGAAAGAAGTGCTGATGTGGATGAAAAACTGGGCTGGCAGGTCTATATTTATGATTTTCAGCTTGAAAGGTCCTAGCGGATCCTGATGGAAGAGCGCCAGGATCTTGTCAACGAACCTGTAGAGCACAAAGTGGTCGTCCGTTGGGGCGAACACTATCTTGAACATGAAATCCTTGAAGATGAAGAACACTATGGCTGCCCCTAAAAGGATAAGAGCTGAACGGAAGAGAACCTTCCTCAGCTCATCCAAATGTTCCCAGAATGTCATGCTCTTCTCAGCCAAGGGGAAGAATGTTTAGTTCTCGATATCTTTCTTGATATCCTTGATGGTGTCTTTTACCTCGTCGTCTTTGATTTCATCCTCAACGCCTTTCATTCCGTCTTTGAAGCTCTTGACTCCCTTGCCAATGCCTCTCATAAGCTCAGGAATTTTCCTGCCGCCGAAAAGAAGGAGGATAACAAAGGCGATGATGAGGATTTCTCCCCAGCCGAATGAACCGAATAATAGCAGATTCTTCATAATATGATGTTTTTATAATTTTCCAATCCGGACAAATTTAATGATTTTTTCCCACTTCTCAATCTTCTGGATAGTATGCCGCTATTTTATCCAGAAAGTTCTGAGGGGCCCTGACAGGCATTCTTCGGTCTGCGCTGATAAAGCCGACAATCACTTCTCCATAGCAAATCAGTTCATCTTTCTGGTTATAAACCTTCTGGTCGAAGTACAGTTTTGCCTGAGGTTTTTTCTTCAGCGTTGTTACCACTCTTAGAGTATCCCCCATCCTGGACGGGAGCTTAAAGTGAATATCCACGCTAACCACCGGGAACATTATGTTCTCTTCTTCCATCTTCTCGATTGGAATGCCGAGTTCTTTCATCATCTGGTTCCTTCCGCACTCAAAGAACCTCACGTAATTGGAATGGTGGACGATACCCATCTGGTCACATTCATAGTATCTTACGTCCAGTTTGATTTCTGAGGTGTACATATCTGTTATTTTTTGATTTTCAACAATTGGCCAATCCAAAGGACGAGAGAGGTTGCGCCCGCCAAAATTAACCAGGTTAAGCCGTCTAGCCTAATTGTCCTGAACACATCTCCAGGAACAAGCTGCACTATAATAAACTGAAGGATTAGAATAAGGGCAAGCACGCCTATAAAGTTTCTGTTTGAACAGATCTTGGAGAATGCTCCCCTGTTTGTTCCAAGCACTCTGGCATTAAGAAGATTCCAAGCCTGCATCAGGACAAATCCGGTAAAGAATGCAGAAAGGAACACTGCATACCCTGAGGTTCCTGGCTCGTGTTTGTCGAACAGCATATACAGGAAAGCGGCGGCAAACATTCCTATTCCGGCAATCATTATCCTGCTCCATATTTTTTTTGTGATTATGGAATCGTTGAGCCCCCTCGGCTTTTCCGTCATAACTGCAGGATCCTTTGGCTCGGATGCCAGGGCAATGGCGGCAAGAGTATCCATAATCAGGTTAATCCAGAGTATTTGAGTAATGGTTAGCGGATATTCTTCGTTGAGGAATAAAGGGCCGGCTATGGCGGTAAGCAGCGCGGCCACGTTTACGCTAAGCTGGAAGAATATGAATCTCTGGATATTATGATAAATGCTGCGCCCCCACTCCACGGCTGTAACTACTGTAGAAATCGAATCGTCAAGGATTATAATGTCGCTGCTTTCCTTGGCAACGGAAGTGCCGCTTCCCATACTAAGGCCAACGTTGGCGTAGTTAAGGGCAGGAGCATCGTTTGTTCCGTCTCCAGTTACAGCAACCACCTCTCCCATATCTTCCAGCAGTCTTACAAGTCTCATCTTGTCTTCCGGCCTTGCCCTGGACATTACCTTGATATCGGGGATCCTCTCTTTTGCCTCCTTGTCTGTAAGCAGAGCGAATTCTGCTCCTGTAATGGAGTTTCTTTCAACCGTATCTGACTCTTTCCAAAGAGTTGCCTGCCTGGCTATCTCAATGGCAGTAAGAGAATTGTCACCTGTCACTACCTTGATTTCTATGCCAGCTGTTTCACACTTTGCTATTGCCTGAGGAACATCTTCTCTTACTGGATCTTCAATAGCTGCAAAGCCGTCGTATTCCAGATTCTCTATGAGGTTTGCAAGACCGGATTCCGGTTTAGCGTCAAATACCTTGCTGGCAAATGATATGCATCGCATTCCCCTTTTCTGGAAAGAAGCTATTGTCTTCAGCTCTTTTTCTTGGGCGGCCTTGTCCATCGTTGAAATAGGAATAATTACTTCAGGAGAGCCTTTGACAAACAATTCGCAACCAGTGCCGTTTTCCACCAGAGTGGCCATATATTTGAGGAAAGATGCAAACGGAATTCTTTCCAGTATATTGTTTTCTTCTCTGATTTTCAGATAGTCGTAACCTTGATTGCGTATGTGAAGGAGCATAGCGCCCTCGGTTGGACTGCCTATGAACTTCTCTTTGTCAAGAAATGCTGCGGAATTGAGGCTGATGGCTTTGGCTGTTTTCATCCCGTTTTCCAGAGAGCAGTACGCTACACTCATCTTGTTTTTTGTGAGTGTTCCGGTCTTGTCTGTACAGATGACGGTTGCGGCTCCCATAGTCTCGCAGGCGTGCATTTTCCTGACCAGCGCATTCTGCGCAGTCATTTTGCGCATACTATAGGCCAAAGACAGCGATATGCTCATTGGAAGCCCCTCAGGCACAGCCATTACAATAAGGGTAACGGCGAGCATAAACATCGTTATAAGATGATTGATTCCGTCTGCGCTTCCGAGATTCAGTCCGTGATGCCACTCATAAACCAGCAAAGCCACGAACACTAAAACGGAGACAGTAATGCCAACCCATCCTATCTGCTTTCCAAGCTTTGCCAGCTGTCTGGAAAGCGGAGTCTGAATATCTGTGCTTTCGCTTGCAGCCCTTGCCGTCTTTCCAATTTCAGTGCGGTCTCCCACAGTTTCAACCAGCATAACTCCCTCACCTTCCACAATGGCAGTTCCGCGATAGAGTTTGTTAGGAGAATATGCAGTTTTATAGTCAGTTACTATTTCTGCCTTCTTACCGGATGGTTTACTTTCTCCATTAAGGCTTGACTCGTCTGCATAGAGATTTACGGCATACACAACAGTGCCGTCGGCCGGAATTTCGTCTCCGCTGCCGAGTACAACATAATCCCCTGCAACTATTTCAGTCTTAGGTATAACGGTGACTGAGGATTCTCCATTTTCAGCCTGACGTATTACTTTTACTCCGGAATTGTCGTTGATACTGTTGAGAATGTCAAACTCCTTACCTGCCTTGTATTCATTAAGGAAGGAAACAAGGGTGGCAAGAATTATAGCGATAATGATGCCAGCGCTTTCCAGAAGAGAGCCTTTGCCGAAAACTATGGTTATTGTCAGAGATATGGCAGCGGCGATGCTGAGGATGATAATGAGAGGATCCTTGAATTTGCCCAGAAAAATCAGAATCCAATGCTCTCTCTTTGGTGGAGTAAGGGCATTGGAACCGTATTTTAGCCGGTTTTCTTCTACCTGCTTGCTATTTAAGCCTTTGAAGGAGTTCATTCAGGGCCTTGAGTTTTTCCGTGGCATCGCTCTCTTTCTTGCGTTCAAGGTCAACGACTGCCTGAGGTGCGCTGGAGACGAATCTCTCGTTTGAGAGTTTCTTCTTAACTCCGGCAAGGAAGCCTTCATAGCGTTTGATTTCTGCCTCAATCTTGGCTATTTCTGCAGCTGCGTCTACCTGGACTGGAACAAAGAATTCAGTTGTGCCAACCATAAAGTTGACTCCTGTAGTGCCAGGGAAATCTGTACATTCCTCTATTTTTGAAACATTTGCGAGCTTGGAAACCAGCGGTGCTGCTGATGAGGCAAATGGTTTCTTCACATAAAGCTCTACTGCTTCTTTAGGAGAAATCTGCTTGCTCTGGCGAATATTCCTGATATTGACAACGCAGCCTCTTGCAATTTCAAAGTCCGCGATGGCTTTCTCGTCAATCTCTCCCGCCTTAGGCATAGGCTGGAGCATAATGGTTTCTCCATCTTTCCTTTCTGCAAGATTCTGCCAAAGTTCCTCTGTGATGAAAGGCATAAACGGATGCAGGAGTTTCAGAAGACTGTCAAAGAAGTACAGGCTAATGTCATAGGTGCATCTGTCTATCTTTTGCCCGAATGCAGGTTTCACCGCCTCCAGATACCAGGCGCAGAACTCGTCCCAGAAGAGCTTGTAGATGGTCATCGTGGCATCGGAAACCCTGAACTTTGAAAAATGATCAGCGATTGTTTCAATAGACTTTGAAAGCAAGCTGTCAAACCACTCAACTGCCTTGGTGCATGCATCTGTAGGCTTGGCGTTTTCGTCTATCTCCCAGCCCTTTATCAGACGGAATGCGTTCCATATCTTGTTGCAGAAATTTCTTCCCTGCTCAACCTGTGACTCATCGTAGAATATGTCGTTTCCGGCACTTGAGCAAAGAAGCATTCCTATTCTTACGGCATCTGCACCATACTGCTTGATGAGCACCAGAGGATCAGGGGAGTTGCCCAGAGTCTTGCTCATCTTTCTTCCCAGCTTGTCTCTAACGATTCCTGTCAGGTAAACGTTGCTGAATGGTTCCTTGCCCTCAAACTCGTCTGCGGCCATAATCATTCTGGCAACCCAGAAGAAGAGGATGTCAGGAGCAGTAATCAGGTCATTTGTCGGGAAATAGTATGCAAGTTCCTTATTAGGTTCCCTGTCTGGGAAACCAGGCTTTTCAGGATCAAATACTGAAATCGGCCACAGCCAAGAAGAGAACCAGGTATCCAGAACGTCTTCGTCCTGAGTCAGTTCCTCTATCTTAAGATACGGGTATTTTGCAAGCGCTTCTTTATAGGCCTCTTCTTTTGTGGCGGCTACAAAGCATTCACCGTCTGGAGTGTAGTAAGCCGGAATCTGCTGGCCCCACCAAAGCTGGCGTGAAATGCACCAGTCCCTTACTGTTTCCATCCAGTGGCGGTAAGTGTTTGTGAACCTGTCCGGAATGAGTTTTACCTTTCCGTCTACAACGCTCTTTAGAGCCTTCTTTGCCAGTTCATCCATCTTCAGGAACCACTGCAGGGAGAGTTTAGGCTCAATTACTGCATCGGTTCTTTCTGAATGTCCCACTGGAGATATGTAGTCTTCTGTCTTTTCCAGGTTTCCGGACTCTTCCAGCATCTTGACGATGTTCTTTCTAGCCTGGAACCTTTCCTGCCCTACAAGTATCTGGGCCTTGGAGTTCAGGCATCCGTCATCGTCTATTATGTCAAGCACAGGAAGATGGTGCCTGAGGCCTATCTCGTAGTCATTGATATCATGAGCCGGTGTAACCTTGAGGCATCCGGTTCCGAAATCCATCGTAACATAATCATCCTCAATAATAGGAATCTCCTTGTTAATCAGAGGAATGAGAATTTTCTTGCCCCGCAGCCAGTGATATCTCTCATCGTTAGGGTTGATGCAGACTGCGGCATCGGCCATTATGGTTTCAGGACGGGTGGTGGCAATTACAATGTACTTGTCTGTGGCCTTTCCCCCATCGCTGATGAAATACCTGAGATAATAGAGCTTGCTCTTGGTCTCCTTGTGGATCACCTCCTCGTCGCTTACGGCGGTCTTTCCGACAGGATCCCAGTTTACCATTCTTACTCCGCGATAGATCATTCCTTTCTTGTAGAAATACACGAAAGTGTTGATAACAGCCTTGCTCAGAGCAGGTTCCATAGTAAAGCGGGTACGGTCCCAGTCGCATGAGGCTCCCAGTTTTCTAAGCTGCTTGAGGATTATTCCGCCGTGCTCTTCCTTCCATTTCCAGGCCTCTTCCAGGAACTGCTCCCTGGTCAGAGAAGACTTTTCTATGCCCTTTTCCTTTAGCCTGGCAACGACTTTAGCCTCTGTTGCAATGGACGCGTGGTCCGTTCCCGGAACCCAGCAGGCGTTCTTGCCGGTCATTCGCGCTCTTCTGATGAGAACGTCCTGGATAGTGTTGTTCATCATATGCCCCATATGGAGGACTCCGGTCACGTTAGGCGGCGGAATTACTATGGAATAAGGCTCCCTTTCATCGGGCTCGGAATGAAATATCTTGTGTTCTAACCAGTATGAATACCATTTGTCTTCCGTAAGGGAAGGATCGTACTTTGCAGGAATGTCCATTTTCTCTAAAAATTATTATCGCGGAAAACTTTCCGTATCATTCTTCGGGTGGCAAAGTTAATAATTTTAAGTATATTTGCCCCCTAATAGGTTATATCAATATTATAAGTATGGCAGACAACAAGCAGCTGGATATAGAACTCGGCAGCGAGGTGGCTAAAGGCTCTTACTGCAACCTGAGTATAATCACCCACTCTCCCAACGAGTTCGTGCTGGATTTCCTGAAGATTTTGCCCGGTTTTCCAAAGGCCGTGGTAACAGAAAGGATAATAATGACACCTGAGAATGCAAAGAGGCTCCGCGATGCTCTTGCAGACAATGTGGGCAAGTTCGAGGCCCATTTTGGGGAAATTACACTCCACAATCCGGAACCGGAAATGCCAATCAGGTTCAACCCGTCTTCCAACAAATCGTAAATAGTTAGATTTTAATAATATGAGCAAAGAATTCACAATTGTGGTCCTTGCCAAGCAGGTTCCTGATACCAGGAATGTGGGCAAGGATGCGATGACGCCGGAAGGGACTGTGAACAGGGCCGCCCTTCCAGCTATTTTCAACCCTGAAGACATGAACGCTCTGGAGCAGGCGCTCAGAATCAAGGACAAATTCCCTGGATCCAAGGTGCTGGTTCTCACTATGGGGCCTTTCAGAGCTGCAGAGGTTATCCGCGAAGGTCTATTCCGCGGAACAGACGGAGGAATCCTCCTTACAGACCGCCGTTTTGCCGGAGCTGACACCCTGGCAACTTCATACGCCATTTCCCAGGCAGTCAAGAAACTCAATCCGGATATCATAGTAGCCGGAAGGCAGGCAATCGACGGAGATACCGCTCAGGTTGGTCCTCAGGTTGCAGAGAAGATGGGAATTCCTCAGGTTACTTACGCTGAGGAGATTATGGACATTACTGAAAAGAACGTGATGGTTCTTCGCCGTCTGGAAAGAGGTATCGAGATCGTGAAGTCTACCCTTCCTTGCCTTGTAACCGTTCACGCTACAGCCGCTCCTTGCCGCCCGAGAAACGCCAAGATGCTGCTCAAGTACAAGTATGCAAGAACCATAAACGAGGAAAAGGATCCTGCCAACGAAGGCAAGTATGCAATCTCTACAGAAGAAAAGCCTTATCTCAGAATCCAGGAATGGACAGTTGATGATGTTGGCGGAGACGAGAACAGCTACGGCTTCGCAGGTTCTCCTACCAAGGTTAAGAAGGTTGAGAACATAGTCTTCAAGGCTAAGGAAAGCAAGGTGCTTTCCGGTAGCGACGCAGATATCGACTCCCTAATCGGAGAGCTTATGGCAAATCACGAAATTGGTTAACACTTAGAATATTATCGTTATGAACAATATTATAGTTTACGCAGAGACCGATTCCGGAAAGATCTGCGATGTTTCTCTGGAACTTCTGACCAAGGCCAGAGGTCTTGCCGAAAGGCTCGGCGTTGATGTCGAGGCCCTTCTGATCGGCAGCAATGTGGAAAAGCTTGCAGATGAGCTTTACGCTTACGGCGCAAAGGTTGTGCATCTTGCCGACGATCCTTGTCTAGAATTCTTCCGCACTCTTCCTTATGCAGCCATCACTCTCAGGGTTTTCAATACAGAAAAGCCTCAGATTGCCCTCTTTGGAGCAACAACAGTGGGAAGAGACCTGGCTCCAAGAGTTTCCAGCGCACTCAAGAGCGGACTTACAGCAGACTGCACCAGCCTTGAAATCGGTGACCACGATGATGCCAAGACAGGAAAGCACTACACAGATCTTCTCTACCAGATCCGTCCGGCGTTCGGAGGAAACATCATCGCCACCATCGTTAATCCTGAGCACAGGCCTCAGATGGCAACCGTACGCGAGGGCGTTATGAAGAAAGAGCCGCTTGCAGAGCCTGTAAAGGGCAGAATCAACCGCATCGATGTTTCCACCATTCTGGTTGACAGCGACTTTGCCGTTGAAATCATCAAGAGGGAAATCGAGGAGAGAAAGATTGACATCAAGGGTGCCCAGATAATCGTCGACGGCGGTTACGGAGTGGGCAGCAAGGAGAATTTCTCCCTGATTTTCGACCTTGCCAAGACTCTTGGAGCACAGGTTGGCGCATCCCGCGCTGCGGTTGACGCCGGCTTTGTGGAGAACGCAAGGCAGATCGGCCAGACAGGCGTTACCGTAAGGCCTAAACTGATTATCTGCGTGGGTGTCAGCGGAGCCATCCAGCACACTGCCGGAATGGACCAGAGCAAGATTATCATCGCGATAAACAACGACCCGGCAGCCCCTATCCACAAGATTGCGGACTACTCCATCATCGGAGACCTTAACGAAGTTGTACCAAAGATGATTGCTTCATACAAGAAGCAGAGCAAATAGGAGGACAGAAAATGGCAAATTTTTACAAAGATAACCAAGACCTCAAGTTCCAGCTTTCCAACCCTTTGATGGAGAGAATCGTTGAACTGAAAGAAAATAATTACGCCGATTACGGTAAATACGACTATGCTCCAAAAGACCTGAAAGACGCTCTCGATTCATACGATAAGGTTATGGATATAGTGGGCCAGATATGCGGAGACATCATAGCTCCGAATGCTGAGCAGGTTGACATAGACGGTCCTGTATGCAAAGACGGAAGAGTTACCTATGCTGCAGGCACAACCAAGAACCAGGAGGCTCTCACCAAGGCCGGCGTTTACGGAATAGCACTTCCTAGAAAATATGACGGACTCAATTTCTCTATGGTTCCGTATGTTATGGCTGCCGAACTTGTCGGAAGGGCTGATGCTGGTTATGCCAACATCTGGGGACTTCAGGACTGCGCCGAGACCATCGCTGAGTTTGCTTCAGAGGAGATCAAGGCAGAATTCCTTCCAAGAATCAACAAGGGCGAAACCTGTTCAATGGACCTAACTGAGCCGGATGCAGGTTCTGATCTTCAGGCAGTTATGCTTAAGGCTACCTGGGATGAGGAAAAGCAGATGTGGATGCTCAACGGCGTAAAGCGTTTCATCACCAACGGAGACGCTGACATAAAGCTGGTTCTTGCAAGAAGCGAGGAAGGCACCGCAGACGCCCGCGGACTTTCATACTTTGTACACGACAAGAAATGGGGCGGAGTTACCGTACGAAGAATCGAGAACAAGCTCGGAATCCACGGTTCCCCTACCTGCGAGCTTGTCTTCCGCAATGCTCCTGCCAAGATCGTCGGTGACCGCAAGATGGGTCTTATAAAATATGTGATGAGCCTGATGAATGGCGCTCGCCTGGGTGTTGGCGCACAGAGCGTTGGCATCAGCGAAGCCGCTTACCGCGAGGCTCTCAAGTATGCCAACGAGAGAGAGCAGTTCGGCAAGAAGATCATTGAGTTCCCTGCTGTTTACGAGATGCTTGCCGTTATGAAGGCAAAGCTCCAGGCTAGCCGCGCAATCCTCTATGAGACTTCACGTTGCGTAGATGTTTACAAGGCTCTCAATGCCCTGGTAACTCCTGAGAGGAAGCTTACTCCGGAAGAAAGGAAGGAGAACAAGAAATACTCCCGCTATGCAGATATGCTCACCCCTCTTCTTAAGATGACTTCTTCTGAGTTCTGCAACCAGAACGCTTACGATGCCATCCAGGTTCACGGCGGCAGCGGCTTTATGAAGGAGTATCCTGTTGAAAGGCTCTACCGCGACGCCCGTATCACCACTATCTACGAAGGAACTTCTCAACTCCAGACAGTTGCCGCTATCCGTTATGTGACCAACGGCTCATATCTGGATATGATCAGAAACGAGTACGAGACCCGCGAAATCAAGGTCAGCGATGCAGTTGCAGAAGCTTGCCCGGATGCTCAGGCTAGGCTCGAGAAGGTAAAGGCTCGTCTGGTTGCTATGACAGACCAGTACGAGAAGACCGTTGCCCTGATGGAAGGTAAACCGGTTGAATACATTGATTTCCAGGCAAGGAAGATGTGCGAGATGGCCGCTTTCATCATTGAGAGCTACCTGCTGCTTCTGGATTCTCTCCGCTGCGAGAGATTCATCGATTCCGCAGAGGTATTCTCAGAGAGAGCCCAGGCCTGGAACAACGAGCGTCATTCCTACATTTATAACTGCGACAGCGAGAGCATCCTTCCTCTTTGCCAGAAAGTAAAGGGAGATCTCGACTCCGTATACCAGGACTAATGACAAACTATAAGGTAAAACTCAAGAATATCAAGGCCTTTGCCTTTGACGTAGACGGCGTCTTCACAGACGGCAGCATAATCTGCATGCCTGATACAGGAGACCTGGTACGCACTTTCAACGCAAAGGACGGCCTTGGAATGAGGCTGGCCTATATGAGCGGATATACTCTGGCTGTCATTACTGGCGGCCAGAGCGATTCCATTCTCAAGAGGTTCTATCCTGTTCTGGCACACGAGGTTATCCAGAATGCCCAGCATAAGCTCCCCGTATTCGAAGACTTCTGCAAAAGGCACAATTTCAAGCCTGAAGAAGTGGCTTATGTAGGAGACGATCTGCCTGATATCCCAGTGCTCCAGAAATGCGGACTGGCTGTCTGCCCTTCTGATGCCGTTGCTGAAGTGAAAGCTGTATGCGACTTTGTTTCTGCCTATCCTGGCGGAAGGGGCTGCGTCAGAGACCTTATCGAGCAGGTCATGAAGGCCCAGGGCAAATGGACTCTGGATCCTGCCGCCTACCAGGACTGGCGCCACGCAATTGAAGAAGAATACAACAAACTCTACAAGAAATAGTTATGCAGTCTCCCCTTTCAAAGCGTCTTGAAGGTAGAAGATTGATTCTGGCATCCGGTTCCCCAAGGAGACAGCAACTCCTTGGGGAACTTGGCTTAGAGTTCATAATAGGCCAAATTAAAGACTACGACGAGACCTACCCACACACCCTTCAATATGATGAGATTCCTGCCTACATCGCTGAGCAGAAATCAAAACACTTCAACGGCACCTTAGAGCCAAGTGATATCCTCATAACTTCAGACACAATTGTTGCCATAGACGGAGACATACTCGGCAAGCCGCATAATAGAGAAGATGCCTTAAAAATGCTGAAGGAACTTTCCGGCAAAACCCATCACGTGGTAACCGGCCTCTGCCTAAGGTCAACTGCCAAAACAGTAACAATTTCAGATACTTGCGAGGTAACCTTTGATATACTCAGCGATGAGGACATAGAATATTACGTAGACGAATTCAAGCCTTACGACAAGGCCGGCGGCTATGCCATCCAGGAATGGATAGGCCTATCCAATATCCCAAAAATCAACGGCAGCGTCTATACTGTAATCGGCCTTCCTGTCCAGAAACTCTACAAGGCCCTTATGAAATTCTGATTCCGTCGTCACCTAAGACAACAATACCGCGGTCTGCCATATCGCGGAGAACCTCGATAAATCTGTCCTGATATTGCGGAGTGGCTAGTTTCTTCAGATCGAAGAAACTGATTCTATTGTTTTTTGAGTTCTTTATCAGCGATAAAATGCTGTTCTCTATCTGCCTGTCTGTAAGATGATTTGCTGATTTATTCTTTTTTGCTATGCAGACATCGCAGACTCCGCAGTCTGATTCAACTGGCTGGGAGAAGTATTCAATCATATAGCGGCTGCGGCATTTGTCTTTCTGGGATGCGTAGCCTATCATCGCCTCCACTCTCTTTTTCATCTGCTCCTTGCGTTGCTCATAGCGCTTAGGGCTTATGTAGAGGTTGTTTTCCTTGAGCCTTTCGCACTTGAATATCATCATTGGAGTGCGGATCTGAGGGATGTACTTGATGATTTTCCTTCTGGAGAGAGACTGGAGCTTGGCCTTGACGTTTTCCACAGTGTCCATCGTGATTCTGGCAATGTACTCTTCGTCTATCCTCACCATCTGGGAGAAAAGGCCGGTGTATGTTCTCATCAGGGATTTTACGAATTCATCCATCACGCTGTTTTCCAGCTGGATGGAGTAAAGGTCATCTCTGCCTACAATGAACATTATCCTGGACGGGTTGTCTATTTCGTCTGTAAGTTCCCAGTATTCTTCCTGTTCAAGGTATTTAATTGCATAGTAAGCGCTTACAGCATTGAGCCTATAGTTTCTGGCAAATTCAGCCAGATTGAATTTCCTGACTGAATACAAGCCGTCTCCGTATGCTATCTGAAGGTAGTTGAATACATACTGATAGACCTGTGCCATATACTCAATTGGCGGGTAGTTGACGCTGACCAGCTGGCGCAGCTTCTTGGAGTCTGAGGAATTCCACAGCAAAACGGCCCAGGAAGGCTTTCCGTCGCGCCCGGCCCTTCCGGCTTCCTGGAAATAAGCTTCTATGGAATCAGGCATATCTATATGCGCCACCATCCTAACATCCGCCTTGTCTATGCCCATTCCAAAGGCGTTAGTGGAAACTATGATCTCTGACTTGCCTTTCTTCCACTCTTCCTGCTTTCTATTTCTCTCTTCCTTGCCCAGCCCGGCGTGGTAAAAATCTGCAGAAAGGCCTGAAGATTTCAGCAAAGCCGCAATTTCAGAGCACTTCTTCCTTTCCCTGCAATAGACTATGGCAGAGCCTGATCCGAGCTTTTCTTTGTATGACGAGCATACCGCAATCAGGCTTCCTAGTTTGTCTTCGCACTCACGGGCAATGTATGCAATGTTTTTCCTGGAAAAATCTGTCGCGATTACATTTGGAGAAGAAAATTCCAGCTTCTCCATTATGTCATCCGCCACTTCCTTTGTGGCTGTTGCGGTTAGGGCCACTACCGGCACTTTCTTCCCGATAATCTCACTGACTTCCTTAATCTGCAGATATGCCGGCCTGAAGTCATAGCCCCATTGCGATATGCAATGCGCCTCATCCACAACCAGATAGGATATGTTCATCTGGGCAACCTTGCTCTTGAAAAGGGCGGTTGAGAGCCTTTCAGGAGAAACATACAGGAATTTGTAGTTGCCGTAAATAGCATTGTCAAGAGTTATTCCAATAGTTCTGTGGTCCATTGCCGAATGAACAGCCAGCGCCCCTATTCCCTTAGCCCTGAGGGTTTCCACCTGGTCTTTCATCAGCGCAATCAGAGGACTTACCACAAGGCAAATCCCATCTTCAGCCATAGCCGGTACCTGGAAGCAGATAGACTTTCCGCCGCCCGTAGGCATAAGGGCCAGAGTGTCTTTCTTCTGAGCAACGCTCTCAAGGACCTTCTCCTGCGCGCTCCTAAAAGACTCGTACCCCCAGTACTGCCTTAATATCTCTCTGTATTTTTCCATCACTTCCATCGGGATTAATCGGAAATGTCAGTTGATTTTTCTTTAAGGGTGAGTGTTCCCTCGAGAAGGTATTTTCCGAGATACCATCCGCCGTCTCCGCTCTCGATCTTTTTAGGAGACACCAAAATGGAATCATTCTCGTATTTGTCTGAAAGGCCGTCGCTGCCGCCATTCATTGATTTATGAAAAACCAGATATGTGCACTTGTCTCTAGGTACACTGTATGAAGAAGACATTCCTTTTAGTCCTCCGGAATCATCTGAAAGAGAAATGCTGTGGTCTGATGGGTTCCATACAGAAGAAATATATCCCGGATTGAACTGGCCCATATAAGAACCGGGCTCAGTATAACGTACATAAAGCTTTGCCCCTTTTACAGGACGGCCTTTCTGATCCACTATCCTGGCCTTTACTTCGATATTTGCATTAGGGGTGCCATACATAACCAGCAATTCTTCTTCATTCTTGCCGCATGAAATACCCAAAAATGCCAGAAAACCTGCCAAAAGGCTTCTTATAATAGATCTGAATATCTTTTTCATATTAATCGCGATTATGCCTGTTAACTGATGCAAATTTAATGCCCCCACCCTCAAAAAAAAATATTGCAAGACAAAAACTTTGTTAAATTTGTTAAGATAAAATACATGAGTCATGAAACAGTTCTTTCTTTTATTTGCGTCACTGGCAATTCTGGCCAGCTGCGGCAATCAGAATCAAAACCAAAATACTAACGAAGTGAAACTTCCTGAAATCACTGAGCCTGTGGCATACCAGGCCTGGCTGGAAATAGCCAAGTCTCACGGACTGGAAGGCAAATACATCTGCCCCGAGAACAGCACTGTAAGATATGCAGTTGAAGCAGAGAATGATGAAGGCGCTGAAGGGTATATGATCGATGACCTTGTATCCTGCTATCCTTACAAAGATGGTGGATTATTTACTGTACACTCACACGTGGAGGCTGCAGAAGGCCAGGGCGGAGAATTCGAGTACACCTTCTACAACTTCAAGGACGGTGTCCTGACCAAGATAGAGAACCCTCTCCCTATTCCGGAATTTGCCGATTTGCTCAGCGATTCTGAGGACGCTCCTCTGCAGGAAGATATGGTTGCCCGCCTTGAAAATCTGTTCAAATCCCGTCCGGGAGACTTTGTAGCCTATGAATTCTATCCTGAGGAAAATAAAATCCAGGCATATCTTCACCCTCTTTCCTGGGGCAGAGATGTAGAGCCGGATGAAAATGGCCATTACAACTGGCTGGAGCAGTTTTATGAAATGCGGGCCAGGCCAGACAAAAACACCTACAAATGGAACGGAGAAAAGTTCATAAAGACAGAATAAAGTTTATCTTTGCAGCGGCAAAAAAGAAAGCAATTTTTTTAAGTTTTAATGTTATAGATATGGCACAGATTGATCTTAGCAAGTATGGAATTACTGGAGTCAGGGAAATCATCTACAACCCTCCTTATGATGTTCTTTTCAAGGAAGAGATGCAGCCTGGACTTACCGGTTACGATAAGGGTCAGCTCACCGAGCTCGGAGCAGTAAACGTTATGACAGGAGTTTACACCGGAAGAAGCCCTAAGGACAAATTCTGGGTAATGGACGAGAAGAGCAAGGACACCATCTGGTGGACATCTGACGAATACAAGAACGACAACAAGCCTTGCAGCCAGGAAACTTGGGAAGAGCTGAAGAAGCTGGCAAGAGAGGAGCTTTCCAACAAGAAACTCTATGTTGTAGATGGTTTCTGCGGAGCAAACGCCAACACCAGAATCAAGGTGAGGTTCATTATGGAAGTTGCCTGGCAGGCACACTTCGTGCGCAATATGTTCATCCGCCCTACGGCAGAGGAGCTTGAGAACTTTGGCGAGCCTGATTTTGTTGTGCTTACCGCTTCAAAGGCAAAGGTTGAGAACTACAAGGAACTGGGACTGAACTCAGAAACAGCTGTTGTATTCAATATCACCGAGAAAATGCAGGTTATCCTGAACACCTGGTACGGTGGCGAGATGAAGAAGGGAATGTTCTCATATATGAACTATCTGCTTCCTCTCCAGGGCATTGCAGCAATGCACTGCTCAGCCAACACCAACGAGAAAGGCGAGACCGCAATCTTCTTCGGACTTTCAGGAACCGGAAAGACTACCCTTTCAACCGACGAGAGAAGGGCTCTGATCGGCGATGACGAGCACGGCTGGGACGACGACGGAATCTTCAACTTTGAGGGCGGCTGCTACGCAAAGGTTATCAACCTGGACCGCAACGCAGAGCCTGAGATCTATGGAGCAATCAAGAGAGATGCTCTGCTTGAGAACGTTACAGTAGACGAGAAGGGAATGATAGACTTCTCCGATAAGAGCGTTACCGAGAACACCAGAGTATCCTACCCTATCTACCACATCAGCAACATCGTAAAGCCTATCTCCAAGGCCCCTGCAGCAAAGAAGGTAATCTTCCTTAGTGCAGACGCATTCGGAGTGCTTCCTCCAGTTTCAATCCTTACTCCAGAGCAGACCAAGTACTACTTCCTGTCTGGATTCACCGCAAAGCTGGCCGGAACTGAAAGAGGCATCACCGAGCCAACCCCTACCTTCTCAGCCTGCTTTGGAGCGGCATTCCTTTCACTCCATCCTACAAAGTACGGACAGGAGCTGGTAAAGAGAATGGAAAGCGTTGGAGCAAAGGCTTATCTGGTAAATACTGGTTGGAATGGCACAGGCAAGAGAATCTCCATCAAGGATACTAGAGGAATAATCAACGCTATCCTTGACGGTTCAATTGACAAGGCTCCTACCAAGAAGATTCCTTACTTCAACTTTGAGGTGCCTACCGAGCTTCCGGGAGTTGCAACCAACATTCTGGATCCAAGAGATACCTACGCTTGCTCTTGCCAGTGGGAGGAGAAGGCAAAGGATCTGGCAAGCCGCTTCATCAAGAACTTCACCAAGTTCACCACCAACGATGAAGGCAAGGCTCTGGTAGCTGCCGGACCACAGTTGTAGAATGTTATCTAATTCTGAAATATCAGAAGCAATCAAATCGATGGCTGCAGGAAAGAATCCTTGTGATTCGGCTCTTGCAGCCATTGTTTCATCGTCTGATTATGACGGTGAACTGGCATCTTGCGCAGACTCTGTCAGGAGGAAAGTATATTCAGACGAAGTCTATCTCAGAGGCTTGATAGAGATATCATCTTACTGCCGCAATAACTGCTTTTACTGCGGTCTGAGAGCCGGTAACGCAAAAGCCTTGCGCTACAGACTATCTAAGGATGAGATACTTACGGCTTGCAAAGAAGGTTGCGAGCTGGGATTCAGGACATTCGTGCTGCAGGGCGGTGAAGATCCTTATTTTTCAGATAGTTTCATCTGCGATGTGGTTTCTTCTATCAAGAGACTTTATCCAGATTGCGCCGTTACTCTTTCAATTGGAGAGAGAGAGTATTCTTCCTACAAGGCTTTATTTGATGCTGGAGCCGATAGATATCTTCTAAGGCACGAGACGGCAGACGATGCCCATTACAGAAAACTCCATCCAGAATCGATGAGTTTGCAAAATAGAAAGGAATGTCTTTTTGCCCTGAAGGAAATCGGCTATCAGGTTGGCAGCGGATTTATGGTAGGATCTCCTTATCAGACAGTTGAGAACATTGTCTCAGACATTCGGTTTCTGCAGGAACTTTCCCCGGATATGATTGGCATCGGGCCTTTCATACCTCATCGTAATACTCCTTTCGGGAGTTTCTCGTGTGGCTCTGCAGATTTGACTATCCGGCTGATTTCCATTTTGAGACTTCTTTTCCCCTATGCTCTGATTCCCGCCACCACTTCTCTTGCCACCATCGCTGAGGAAAACAGGAAAAAAGCGCTGATTTCCGGTGCAAATGTGATAATGCCTAACCTTACCCCTTTGAAAGTCCGGAAAAAATACGAAATTTACAATCGGAAACTGTCATCTTCTCTTGAAAGCGCGCAGGCAGTAGAGAGTATCAAGGCTATGCTCGCCGATATAGGTTATAGAGCCGTTTCTTCTAGGGGAGACGTGAAAAGATGACGTTTTAGACTGATTATTAACAGATTGATATATGAATAAACTGAAAACTCTGGTTGCTTTATTAGCTGTCTTTGCTTGCGGCAACATTTATGCGCAGACGGATGCCTTCTATTCAGAAGTAAAGGGCTTTATGGCCGATAACCGTTCTGAATACGACAAAATTGTCTCCTCTTATTTTGCCGGCGAGAATCTCTCTCCAGACGAGTACACAATGCTTTACTACGGCTACACATTTACAGATGCATACAATCCGGACTATGTCAGCCACAAGGCAGATTCCCTTATCAATCTGAAAAAGTATGAAGACGCATACAATGCGCTCCAGTCTGAACTCAAGAGAGATCCTACATCTCTTCAGACTCTTTTTGACCTTATGAATATGGCCGATGTGCTTGGCAAGGAGAAGGAAAGTGCTGTTTATCAGAATAATTACCTAAATCTTGTAAAAGCCATTTTCCTGGCTTGCGGAGACGGGCTCAGCGCTGAAAACGCTATCAAGGTTAACCAGGTTACGGATGAAATCCAGATACTCAGCACCTATTTCAGGGCCGTCAGTATTGTGAGCAAGGAGCTGAGTCCTGATTTTGTAGACAAGGTTTCTTTTAAGGATTCTTCCGGCAAGGTCAATACTGTTTTCTTTGATTTCTCAAGATATATGGCTGTGGCCAAATAACTTGTTTGCAAGATTTGCAAGAAATGAAGCCGACTCTTTTGAGCCGGCTTCGTTTTTCTACAATGGAATAAAAGATTTTTTACTTCTCTTCCTTCTTGCAGCAGCTGCAGCCGAGGATTCCCCAGATGCCAGCAGCCAGAATTGCTCCAACGAAAGGTCCAACGATGAAGATCCACAGGTTGGAAAGCGCGGTTCCGCTCTGGAATACTGCTGGAGCCAATGAACGTGCAGGGTTAACTGATGTTCCCGTGTAGCGGATGCAAACCAGGTGAACCAGAACAAGTGACAGACCGATAGCAAGACCTGCAAAGTTGTTGGTTGCGCCGTTGGTCTTAGATGTAGCGCCGAGAACCACCAGAACAAATACACAGGTGAAGATAATCTCGGCCAGCAATCCGCCAAGCATTTCAACGCCAGGCTGCAGATCGTTTGCGCCCGTTCCAGTCAGGCCGGAATTGGTGGTCAGCAAATAGAGAAGAGCTGAACCGATGAAAGCTCCGATGCACTGGAATACAATGTACAGCACCATATCCTTGGCGTTCATTCTGCCGCTGAGGAATACGCCCAGCGTAATTGCAGGATTGATGTGGCATCCGCTAATTCCGCCGATGGTGTAAGCCATAGCTACAACCGCCAGACCAAAAGCCAGAGCTGTTCCAACTACTGCAGCAGGGTTGTCTAGAGAGCAAGGCAGGCTAACGGCAACGCCGCAGCCCATCAGAACCAGCACCATTGTGCCGAACATTTCTGCTAAATACTTTTTCATTTGACTGTAGATTTAAGTGTGACTATGTTTTCTTCTATTGCAAATATAATCAAAAATTATCCTAAATGGAATACAGGGGAGAGGCTTTTCCCCGTGGAAGTGTATTCAGAAATATATCTTCAGGCTTCACCCCTACCTCACCTAATGCTTTGACGGCGGCATCGAGGGCAAGGGCGGGAGTATTGTTGTTGTCACTTATATGGCATAGAAAAACCTGTTGCAGAGAACCTTTGCGTCTCTTGTATATTGTCTGGAGGGCAAGAGACGATTCCCTGTTTCCAAGATGTCCTGTTCCGCTTCTTATCCTGTGCTTGAGAATTGATGGATAGTCCCCTTCTTCCAGCATCCTCTCGTCATAATTGCTTTCCAGAATTAGAGTGTCTGCCTGGATGGCATATTCCATAATTGAGTCTGAAAACTCTCCGCAATCCGTAACAAGTACAATGTTTTTCCCGTCTAGCAATATGTGGAAGCCCACAGCGTCTGTGGCATCGTGAGGAACTCTGAAGGCTGTAACCTTTATTCCGCAAATCTCGCAGGGAACATCTGGTTCAACGATGTGAATGTTGCCCTTGAGCTTTCCCGCCGTGCAATGATTCCCGAGCAGGGCTTCCTTAAGTGGAGCTGTAGTGTAAACGGGTTTGCAGTACTTGGAAGATATTATGCCTAAGGCTTTTATGTGGTCTGTATGGTCGTGGGTAACTAGAATGAAATCCACATCGCTGAGACTGAAACCATTCTCAGACAGTTTCTTTGCACAAGTTCTAGGCCCCACTCCCGCATCTATCAGGAATGAGACTGTTCCGTTTGTGAAGAAATAGCAGTTTCCGCTGCTTCCGCTGGATAGCGACAGGAAGCGGATCATTACAGAGTCTTGATCAGGCCAGTGAACAAGGCTGTCATCTTGGCAACTGCCGCATCTGCAGCCTTGATTACTTCCTGCTCGTCGTTAACGAAATCTGCCTTTTCAGTATCGCCTGAAGCATTGGTGATTATTGATACTCCGAATACCTTGATTCCGCAATGTCGGGCAACGATTACCTCAGGAACGGTGCTCATTGCAACAGCATCTCCTCCTATGAGCCTCATATACCTGTATTCGGCTTTGGTTTCGTAAGATGGACCGCTGCCGGCAACATATACTCCTGTCATAAGAGTGAATCCATTCTCCATTGCAATCTTCTTTCCCCTTTCAACAAGATCCAGATCGTATGGATGGCTCATATCCGGGAAACGAGTTCCGAATGACTCCATATTAGCGCCAATCAGCGGGTTAGGAAGAAGATTAATATGGTCAACGATAGCCATAATGTCTCCCACCCTAAAAGAAGGATTCAGTCCGCCGCAGGCGCAAGAAGCAAGAAGATATTCCACGCCCAGCAGTTTCATCACTCTGATACAGATTGTTACCTGATCCATAGTGTAACCCTCATAGTAATGGAACCTGCCTTGCATGCACATTACTTGCTTGCCGCCAAGTTCGCCGAATATAAGGTTTCCCTTATGGCCTACGGCTGTGGATACAGGAAAATTAGGTATTTCGCTGTAATGAATTACCAGCGGTTTCTCGATTCTGTCTGCCAGCGAACCCAGTCCGCTTCCGAGGATAATTCCGGCAATCGGCTTTCTGTCTCCGATTCTCATCTTGAGATAGTCTGCTGCCTGGAAAATTTTTTCTTCTCTTGGTATCATATCATCATTGTTTTTATTGATTATTCATAATTAAACAAGAAGCTTTTTGTAAAGCTTGCGTACTTGGGCAACAATCTCGTCTTCTCCTTCCACATATCTGTCTTTCATTACGATGCGTCCGTTGCAAATAACAGTCTTAATGCAGTATGAATTAGCGGAATAAACCAGGTTTGCCGCAAAATTGATGTTCGGCGTAAACTTATAATTGTCTATGTCAATTATTGAAAGATCGGCCAAAGCTCCCTCCTTTATGCGTCCGCCGTCAAGACCTAGGGCCTTGTAGCCATTGTATGTGGCGCTGCGCATAAGTTCAGGAAGAGGAATTGCGGCAGGATCGTTTCTCCAGGCTTTCTGGACCAAAGCAGTTATCTGCATAGTGTCTAGCATATCCAGATTGTTGTTGGAGGCGGTGCCGTCTGTTCCAAGGCACACGTTAGCGCCGGCGTCTGAAAGCTCCTTGAACTTGAAATTCAGGCCGGAAGCCAGCTTGAGATTGGATTTTATATTGTGGGCTATGTTCACTCCGTTGCGCCCCAGGATTTCTATGTCGTTAGGGCTTAGCCATACGCAATGGGCAGCTATAAGGTCCGGGGAGATAACCCCAAGAGAGTTGAAATATTCAACAGGAGTGCATTTGTTCTTTCCCTTGCACTCCATCAGCTCCTGATAGGTTTCCGCCAGATGTATATGCACTTTCAGACCGTGCTTTTTTGCAAACTCAAAGGCCCAGACTATGTTTTCCTCGCTTACGGAATAAAGGGCGTGAACACCTACCGCAAACGAATTCATATCTCCCCAAGATTTTGAATTCTCGTATTCCTGAATGCATTTTTCCCTCTGGGGCTCAATCATTTCCTTGTTATTCAGGTCCAGAAATACATATGAATGCACACCCCTGACCCCCATTTCAGAAGCTGCCTTAACAGCGGAATCTATGTAGAAATACTGGTCGTTGAAAAGAGTGGTTCCAGTCTTGATCATCTCCAGGCAGGCCAGGCGTGTTCCCCAATAGACTATTTCATCGTCCAGATGTTTCTCCATAGACCATATGGCAGAAAGCCACCGCTGGAGCTTTTCATCCTCCTTGCCGCCCCTCATCATTGTCATAGCAGCGTGAGTATGCATATTGGCAAAGCCCGGAATGGCGGCCTTTCCCTTGCCGTCTATAATCGTTGCGTCTGTGAATTTGTCTTCTATTTTGTCTGCTATCTTGGATATGCGGTTACCCTCTATCAGTATGTCTGATTGTTTGCCGTCTAGATATATATCCTTGATCAGTATGCGTCCCATCTGAATACAGTTTGTGCTTCTTTTGTGGCACAATTTACGAAAATAATTGCGGTTTTGCTAAATTTGTTCTTATAACGAACCTTTGACATGATTTCAAGCGAACTCATAAAACCCCGCAGCATAGCCGTAATCGGCGCCTCAAATGATCTTCTGACTCCAGGGGGAAGTCTTGTAAAGAATCTGATAATGAGTAATTATCAAGGCAACATTTTCCCGGTATCCAAAGCCTCGCCAATTGTTCAGGGCTTGAATACTTATTCTGTCATTGAAGACATTCCGGATGTGGATCTCGCCTTTATCGCCGAGGATGACGGAGACTGTTTTTCCGCCATAGAGACTTTATGCGGAAAGAAAAGCTGCAAGGCTGTTGTTGTATTCCCAGACAGGATATCTTCCTCCAGCCTGAGCGCCAAAGAAGTTGAGGAAAAGACCAGAGAACTTTGTATGACTTTTGGCGTTACTCTTATTGGCCCAAACTCAGCTGGAGTTGCAAACAGCAATTACTGTGGCATTTACACCAATGCTGCCATAAAGGAGGGCGGAAAGGTGGAAATCATTTCCTCTTCCCGCACTATGATATCACATTTTGTTGAAGCGGCTCCTAAATACGGGCTCGATATTTCAGGGATCGTGTCTGTGGGCTATTCTCCCCTGACCTCTGTAGAAGATTTGCTCGCTAGCATGGACGAGAATTGGGAAATCCATTCTTCGGTCAAGGTTATTGCCATCTACATAGAGAAGATTACAGATTCCCAGGCTATGATGCGCCACTGCCGAAGCCTGATATCCAAGGGAGTGGAAATAGTCGGAGTTCTCTCCTCTCCTACTAAGGTAGTTTCCGCCCTGTTTGCTAAATGCGGCATCATCAGGGCATTTGACATAGACGAGCTGATGAATATTTCGGCAATTCTTTCTAAAGGCCGTCCGAAAGGCAATAAGGTTGCTATCCTTACTCAGGCAGGGGGACCCGCAGTAATGCTCGGCGATGTTCTTAGGCAGAATGGTGTAGAAGTATCTTCTATGTTTTTTGAAGACTACAGTTTTGGAAAAACCGCCGGACAGATATCGTCTTTGATAGACAAATATGACAAAGACCCCAATACAGACAGTATGGTGGTCATATTCGGGCAGAAGGAGATGAGCGATTCCTCGGAGGTGTCCAATGTTATCTTCAGAAAGGTCCGTAATACGGCAAAGCCTATCTATCTGCTTTTCTCATCTGTTTCGTCATATAGAGAATACATAAAGGAATTCCATAGGCAGGGAGGAATAACTTTCCGCAATGCTGTTACCTTAGGCAAATCTCTTGCAAAGGTGCTCACCTGCCCGCCACTGGAAGAGGAAGGTCCATCTCCGGCTATAGACAAATATTTGGTGCGCAGGATAATAGATGAGAGCCAAAACGGATGGATGCATCCTTTTATGGTTGAGCAGATGCTAGATGCGGCCGGAATCAACCGGGTAAGGCAGTCTGTAGCACTTACGGAAGATGAGGCCGTAAGCGCTGCCGTTGCCATAGGCTATCCTGTTGTTATGAAAATTGTGGGACCGCTGCACAAGACAGAGGTAGACGGCGTGTCGCTGAACATAACAGACGAGCACACCTTGGTTTCAGAATACCGCCGAATGAGCAATATAGAAGGTGTTACCGGCTTTATTCTGCAGCCAATGCTGGATGACAACGTTACCGAACTTCAGGTTACGGCTGTACGTCATCCTTCCTTTGCCCCTTTGGTTTCCTGCTCGCTTGGCGGAATATTCGCCGATGCTATGGAAGACATCAGTTACTGCCTGGCTCCGGTTTCTTCACAGGAGGCAGACAAGATGATAGAATCGCTGAAGGCCTTTCCTATTATCAAAGGCTACAGGGAGCAGGAGGGAGTAAGCCAATTAAAGTTCAACGAAGTTATAAGAAGGGTATCGGCCCTGAGTATGGCTTTTCCTCAAATCGCCGAGATTGAACTCAACCCTCTTTTCGGAAACGAAAGGACAGTTACTGTTGTGGGTGCCAGGATAAAGATTGAAAAGTAAAACAACATGAAAAAAATCGCTGAGTGGTGGAAAAGCCTTGATCCTTCTATGAAGGGGCTGATTATCATAGGATTGATTTGCCTAATCGGCATAATTTTCAGATGGGATTATGTTGTGGGCGGAATCAGAAAAGGTTTCAATTATTATGGAGGAGGCGCAGATTAGCCTTTTTTGATTAAATTTGCACGATAGAATATGGCCACGAGGAACGAAACGGAAAAGACTTTGGAGCAGCTTGAGAAATTAATACAGGAGCTGGTCCGCAGGTACGAGGTTGCCGAAAGAGACCGTTCAGACCTCCTGGCTGAGCTTAACAAAACTAAAACTGAATTACAAAACGTTAAAAACAAGATAGGAGAACAGGAGAAGAGACTGGAGCATTATGAACTCAAGCAGGCATTCCTTTCCGTAGACGGGTCTGACAAGAAGGCAAAGAAGAAAATCGGAAAGATTGTCAAGGAAATTGATAAGTGCATCGCTCTGCTTAACGATTAGTTATGGCACTCAAGAAAAGCAACATACAGGTTACTGTAAGTATTGACGGTATAGATCTTACCTACAATACCACGCCATCTGAAGCCGAACTCCTCCAGAAAGCAGAGGAACTTATAAACAAAGAGATTGAAACTTTCCGTAACACCTACCGCTCCCCAGACTACAACAAGATGCTTATATCGCTGATGATGAAGTTTGTTATGGAAATACTCAGGAAAGAAAGCGATGCTGAAGACGCCGTGTCTTCACTCAAGGAAATCAATTCTCAGCTTGCGGAATACCTCCGCCTCTCAAAAATGAACGCTTAGCCGGCGGGAGGCTCTTTGCGAAAATCAACACTAAAACAATCCCGGGCTCTATAAGGTCAGACAATGACAGGCCTAGGTTACCTTTAGGGGGATTCCGCATGCGGGACGTTGGAAGCCAGCGTCTGAAACAGGGCCCAAATCTTATCATATAAGATTTTTTCGAAAACAGTCCTCCCACCGGCTTTTTAATATATATATACCATTATGGAAAACATACTGATACCAATTGCAGCCTTGATCGCGGGACTCGTCATCGGTTTCCTCATTGCCCGCCCGATCGTCCTCAAGGGAAAGAAATCCAAGATCCTTCTGGAGGCTGAAAAAGAAGGCGAGGATATCAAGAAAGAAAAGATATTCCAGGCCAAGGAGAAATTCCTTCAGCTCAAAACCGAGCATGAACAGTACATAAACAACAAGAACAACGCTTTAAGGGAGACCGAAAACCGTGTAAAGCAGAAAGAGCTTCAGATTAATCAGCAGGCCTCCGAGATGGGCAAGAGGGAAAAGGAAATTGAGGCCATTCGCAACAACCTCCGCCTTCAGGCAGATATAGTTGCCAAGAAAAGCGAGGAATACGAGAAACTCCGCCAACAGGAGATCATCAAGATTGAGAACATTGCCGGAATGAGTGCGGAAGAAGCAAAGAAGCATCTTATGGAGGCAATGAAGGCAGAGGCCAGGACAGATGCCCAGTCCTATATCAACGATGTTATGGACGAGGCTCGCCTGAGCGCATCCAAGGAAGCCAAGAGAATTGTCATCAACACTATCCAGAGGACTGCTCCTGAAGTTGCCATAGAAAATGCAGTTACCGTCTTCAATATAGACAACGACGAAATCAAGGGAAGGATTATCGGCCGTGAAGGAAGGAACATCCGCGCCCTGGAAGCAGCCACTGGCGTTGAAATCGTGGTTGACGATACTCCTGAGGCCATTCTTCTTTCCGCATTCGATCCTGTAAGGAGAGAGGTTGCAAGACTTGCTCTCCATCAACTGGTGGCAGATGGAAGGATCCATCCTGCAAGAATAGAAGAGGTTGTGGACAAAGTCAAGAAACAGCTTGAAGACGAGATTCTTGAAACCGGAAAGCGCACTTGCATAGACCTTGGCATCCACGGCCTTAACATAGAGCTTGTAAAGCTTGTAGGAAGAATGAAATACCGTTCATCCTACGGCCAGAATCTTCTGCAGCACTCCAGAGAAGTTGCCAACATCTGCGCAACTATGGCTTCCGAGCTCGGCCTGAACGCAAAGGTAGCCAAGAGAGCCGGCCTTCTCCACGATATCGGAAAGGTATGCGAAGAAGATCCTGAACTTCCTCACGCAATGCTTGGAATGAGGATGGCTGAAAAGTACAAGGAAAAACCAGACGTTTGCAATGCCATTGGAGCCCATCACGAGGAAATCGAGATGACAAGCCTCATTTCCCCTCTTGTTATGGTCGCCGATGCTATTTCAGGCGCAAGGCCAGGTGCCAGAAGAGAGGTTATCGAGAGCTATATCAAGCGTCTGAAGGATATGGAAGACATTGCTCTGAGCTATCCGGGAGTGACCAAGACTTACGCGATCCAGGCAGGAAGGGAACTAAGGGTTATCGTTGGAAGCGAGCAGGTTTCAGATAAGGATATCGAGACCTTGTCTGCAGAAATCGCAAAGCGTATCCAGAACGAGATGACCTATCCGGGACAGGTGAAGATCACCGTTATCCGCGAGTCCCGCTCTGTCGCTTTCGCCAAATAGTATTTACTATCAAGGCAATGGCACCGTCTCCGGTAACGTTGCAGGCGGTACCGAAACTATCCATTGTAATGTAGAGCGCTATCATAAGCGCCTGGAGTGTGGCATCGAATCCCAGAACAGACTCCAGCACGGCAAGTGCGGCCATAATGGCTCCGCCCGGAACTCCCGGAGCCGCAACCATAGTGACTCCAAGCATAAAGATAAAGCCCGTGTAAAGCCCTATTCCGCACGGCAGCCCCATCATATACATTATGGCGTATGCGCAGGCAACTATCTTCAGCGTGCTGCCAGCCAGATGTATTGTGGCGCATAGAGGAACCGTAAATGAACTCACTCCGTTGTCAACGCCGTTCTTTCTAGCCTGAGCAAGAGTAACCGGGATGGTAGCAGCGGATGACTGGGTACCAAGAGCAGTAACATAGGCCGGCATCATAGTCCAAAGAGCCTTGAACGGATTCTTTCCGCTGATTGCCCCTGCCACAAGGAACTGAAGGATAAGGAATACCACGTGAATGGCGAATATCACCAGGATTACCTTCAGGAAGAGTTTCAGAACCGGTGCCACCTGCCCGTCCATTCCCAGAATCAGGAAGATTCCGAAAATGAAGAACGGAAGCAGCGGGATGAAAACGTTCTTTATTGTAAGGTTGATGATGTTACGGAATTCTCCCAGCACTTTTACAAGTGTCTCGCTATTTGTGTAGGCTGCACCTAATCCCAGAACGAAAGCCAGCACAAGAGCTGTCATCACGCCGAATGCAGGAGCCATATCTATCGTGAAAAAAGGCTGGATTGAAGATGATTCGCTAATTGAGGCCAGCGCGAAAGACGGGTCCCTGACAAGAATGAGAGGATAAGCTAATTTACAGGTGAAATAGGAAAAGTAGCCAGCCAGCAATGTGGAAGTATAAGCCAGAGCAACCGTTATTAGTAGCAGTTTTCCAGCGCTTTTTCCCATCTCTGCGATGCCTGGTGCCACAAGTCCAAGTATAAGTAGTGGAATAATGAAAGCCAGGAAATTTCCGAATAGTGAGTTGAAAGTGGCAACGGCTCTTGCAGCCCACATCGGGAAGAATAGAGAACATACTATACCCAATGCTATTGCAACCAGAACTCTGGGCAGAAGCCCGAACTTGAATCTTTTCTTTTCCTGTTCCATAAACCCCTATTTTACCGCCGTCATCTTCTTCCAGACATATCCAATGTAAAGTATCACAAATGGCACTGCCAGAGATACCCAGGCCATTGTTTTGAGAGTGTAGAGGCTAGATGAGCTGTTGTAGAGAGTCAGTGAATTCTGCACATCGTTCAGGGAATGGAAGTATGCCATATCGCCGAAGCCTATGTTCAAAAGGATTCCAAGAACAGCCAGGAAAACTCCCAGTCCGGTCAGGTAAAAAGATGGCTTGCCCTTCAGCAGAGTCCTTCCAAGTCCTATGAGCACAATCACAACCCCTATCAGGAAGATAGCGGCTATCCACCAGAAATGCAGCATATTATGCAGATAAGCATATTTTTCTTCAACGATAGGGCCGTCTACTCCATTGAACAACGCTGATGAAGTATCCACCCTGTAGCCAGTAGAAAGAAACATGCAAACCACAAAGGCTACAAAGAAAAGCACAAATCCTATTGCCGTAACTATTAGCTTGCTCTGGCATCTTGAAGCAATATCAGATGCTGTGTCCCCTTCCATTTTTGAACACTGGCCAAACACATAGAGCATTCCCAGAGTTCTTGCGGCAAGGAATACCACAATGCCCAGCAGCAGGTTAAAAGGCTTGAAGATAAGTTCAAGGCCTCTGTAATCGTTTGTCCAGTAAGATACTATGTTAGCAGACGGAACGGTTACGCTCAACTTGTCCATAGCATAGTTTCCGCCAGATATGAATGTTGCAACTGCAACTCCCACCAATAATGTTCCCAGCAATCCATTCAGTTTAAGGAAGATCTCATATGTACCCTTTCCCAGAAGATTCTTCTCATTGCTTCTGAATTCGTAAGAGAAAGCTTGCACCACAAAGCTCAGAAGAATAATTATCCACAGCCAATAGGCTCCGCCGAAACTTGTTGAATAGAACAGCGGGAACGAAGCGAAAGCCGCTCCGCCAAAAGTTACCAGCGTAGTGAATGTGAGTTCCCATTTATGCCCCAGAAGGCCCAGGAGAAGCTTTTTTTCCTCTTCTGTTTTAGCCACTCCGCCAAGAAGAGTCTGCCCTCCCTGGACAAACATCAGAAACACAAGCGCTGCTCCCAAAATGGATACTATCGCCCACCAGTAAAGTTGAAGAAAATGATATGTTGCCATAATATATTCAGTTTAAAGTCAGACGATTAATTCCATTTAATACCTTCAGGGCCCTTCTTAATCTGGTTGAATGCAATCTTCAGCTCAGCGATCAGAAGCGTTGTAAACAGAACCGCAAAGATTATGAATGTAGTCCAAACGTTTCCGGAAGAGACACCTGAAACAGAAGCCTGTACTGGCAGCAGATCCTGTATTGTCCAAGGCTGCCTTCCCACTTCAGCTACAATCCACCCGGCCTCGGCACAGATATAAACGAGTGGAACGGATACTATCGCGATGAAAATGAACCACTTCTTATTCTCTATTATTTTCTTCTTCCACATCCACAGGCACACAAGAAGGAAGAGTATGAAATATCCTCCCAGCATTACCATAATCCTGAACGAATAGAAAGTTACCGGAACGTTCGGTATGCTTTCCTTAGGATCCTTGAGAAATCCGTATCCGAAATACTCAAAGTTCTCGTCCAGATACTGCTGGGCCTGAGAAAGAACCTGATTCTTTACCAAAGTATCCGGATTGTCTTTGTGCTGGCCATAGAGAGCAAGCGCCCTTCTTGCCATATTTCCCCTTTCCACTTTTTCCTGGAAAGAAATGGCCGTCTTTTCCTCCCCATTCTTGTCCACATATTTGTAACCGCCTTCTATGATGTCGTTTATGCCTGGGACATAACTGTCAAAATCCATATTGGCAAGGAAAGAAAGTCCTTTTGGAATGGAGATATGGAAAAGATACGGGTCTTCATCATTGTTCCATTCTTTCTTTGGGTTCAGAAGCCCCACCCCTACAAGAGGAGTACCGTTTTCTCCGCGATAGAGGCCTTCCATTGCGGCTAGCTTCATAGGCTGAGTCTTTGCCACTGTAACAGCTGAGCTGTGGCCTGTAACCATCAGCATTACAATCGCGAAAAGCCCGAAGAAACCTGCGTACTTTATGCTGCGCATTGAGAATTCCTTGTTTCTCTTTTTCTTAAGGTACCAGCAGGAAATCGCGATTACCACGATTGCGGCAACCAAAAAGCCGCTCATTACGCTGTGGGAGAATTTAGATAAAGTCGTGGAAGAGAATACTATTCCCCAGAAATCGGTCATCTCGTTACGGGCTGTTGCCGGATTGAATGCCACTCCTACAGGGTTCTGCATCCATCCGTTGGCGGTAAGGATCCAATAAGCGGAAATGTTTGCCCCTATTGCAGTTAGCCAAGTGCTCAACAGGTGGAAACCCTTGCTTACCTTGTTCCAGCCAAAGTACATTACGGCAAAGAAAGTACTTTCCAGGAAGAAGGCAAATATTCCTTCTATTGCCAGCGGCGCTCCGAATATGTCTCCCACAAACCAGGAGTAGTTACTCCAGTTCGTTCCGAATTCAAATTCCAGGATTATTCCCGTTGCCACTCCACAGGCAAAGTTCACGGCAAAAATTCTGCTCCAGAACTGAGTCAGCTTTTTCCAGGATTCATCGCCGCTCCTGTAATATTTTGTTTCAAAGATCGCTATCAGGATTCCCAGCCCAAGAGTTAACGGAACAAACAGCCAGTGATACATAGCCGTGAGCGCGAACTGCAATCGAGAAGCGTCTACTAATGAAGACAGTAACATATCAAGGTAGTTTAGTCAGGTTTTCAATAACGTGAGATGCCTTCTGCTCGTCAGAATCGTAGGAAGAGAGTTCGGGCTTAAAGAAAAATATCCTCAGAATCAGGAATATGACTACGAGCTTTATCAGGATTATTATCCAAAGGGTCTTTCCGACTTCCATATTGCGGAAGCCGGAAAGATAAAAGTCATATACCCTTCTAAAGATGTTCAAGGCAGGTCTAGTCGTCTATGTCAAAGAGATTGCCGTTTCTGTCGAACTTGAGTTCCAGGTCATTGGAAAGCTCAATCTCATAGCCGTAGCGTTCCTTGTCTATCTTTACAATAGATGCTCCGGGATAACTTGAAGTCACATAGTTTGCTATCATCTCAGGCACCAGCGCTGCTGGCACGGCAGCAAACTTGCAGTCTACCTTGTCCCAAACACCTTTCTTGTCAAAATCTACCTCAGTTCCGTCGTTGAACTTGACTTCAAATTTGTAGCTCATTCCTTCATAATCTTTCTTGCAGTAAGCTACAGTCTTGTCTGCAAAATATGTCTTGATGAACGTCTGAGCCTCGGCTGGAAGCTGAGTTACAGGAATAATTTTGTCGTGGGCCATGCAGGCTGAACCAACAAACAGGCAGATAATTGCTGCCCAAATCAAATTGATTCTTTTCATTGTATTAAGTGTTTAAATCAAAAAAAACATTCTCAGCCTTGCTGCAGCCCGAATACAAAACGGCCAAAGCTGAAAACAGTATGAGCGTCAATAATTTTTTCATACTCTGCAAAAATGATAATAGTGATTATGGCCAATAATCTTCTTCTGCTGCTCCATAGCCATCGCCATTGCTGCCGCCGCGCTTTGCGCTGATGTTGTCAAGCAAAGAATTCTCTGTCTGAATCAGATATTCTTTAGTCTCTGGGGTTTGATATTGCTTTGTCATATTGTAATTGTCTAAAAAAATAATCAAATAAGTTATTATGTTTTCTCAGTGATGTCTTAAGGCTTTACCGGACGAACAGGGAATTGCAATTGAACATTTTCAATATTGTTGGTTGAAACCACTCCGTAATCCGGTATAAACACATTATTCCACAAATCCGCGCCATTATAGCAAGGATAAAAACTGCTGCCGTAAGAAGGAATATGGATTGTGGAAGTCCTATGGTAGCCCCAATATCTGTCATCTCTTCCATCGTCATAATGAGCGTGAATGTATAAATCATACGCGAAGCCTTTTGCCCAATAATGCCAATTGGAATGGTACATAAGCTGGTCTTCGGCGCTCTGGCCTACTCCAGCGTAGAAAATGAAATCGTCGTGATTGTTAACCAGAAGAGGGAGGAAAATGAATTTTGTAACATCATTCTTGTCTGCCAGTATAAGTCCTTTTATGTCAAATATGTTGACAAAATGATGGATATAGTAATTATCATTGTACCAGTTAAATGGATCAGGCAGAACAGAACCGTCGTAGAACATAGCTTCACTCAAACTGGCTAGATAGCGTGTAGGATTCCATTGGTTTTCTGTAGTCCAAGGGAACTCTGCTGATGTCCAAGGATTAGGCAATGGCATCACCTTGTCGCTTGAAAGATTTGTTGACCACCAGGTTTTGTCCCTTATGGTAACATAATGGTCTCTGCCAACCTGGAGCCAGTCCGCTCCTGTGCTGGAAATTACCGCGTGAGGGTAAGAAGAACCAACAAGGGCAAGGCGCGTGTTGCTTTCGTCGAAAATGTGGTAATAAAAATCAGGATCGTCTACAGACGGATTGTTGGCGTGAAGAGCGTAATAATATACATCGTCAGGAGAAGGAACCAGCTTTGCGCACGCATAATATGAAATCACATTACACCACTGGCCGGCAGTTCCGTCTACATCGTTTACCGTTCCGTCTGAAGAAATTGAAGCCAGTCCTGCAGGAATCAGGTTGTTGCAGGCAAACTTGGTAAAGTATGTTCCATAAAGGCCAGGGTCAATAGCAATGGCATTGCCCGACGGTTCAGTCATTGATATGGAAGAATTCAGAGAGATAGTCTCAGTGCCTCCAACGCTGACGGCAGAAACCGTACAAGGAACTTTATTTGCGCTCAAATATTTCCATCCCTCAGTTGCGCTGCCTCCTCTAAGGAATTTCCATTTCCCATTGGAATAAGTTACTGGAGTTACATCCAGCTTGTCTCCCCAGTCCAGGAAAACGGCTGTAGCAGTGCCGTTTTTAAGCAAATCGGATGCCTGTGTACCACCAAGGTCAACGAACTCCCCAGGCTGCCAGCCATCTGCATCGCGAATAATTAAATAATAGCCGGTTGTAACGTCATCAAAGAATACGAAAATAGGTCCTTCTTTCGTCCACGCAGAGCCGTTCTCCGTAAAATCGAAGTTGAATTTTATGTCATTGATACCGATTGAAGGATTAACGGTCATATCGCTGAGCTTAACCTTGATCTCGTAGTACCTTTCAGTCTCAAAAGTGGTTTCAGCACTTCTCTCGTAAACATAGGTAATTTGCTCACCGACAGAAGCCACTAGCTTGAAAGACGCAGCGGTTGAGGTTCCCATTAGACTCAGGGCAACAAAAATTTCGTTGTGAGGAACCTTCTGGTCTATGTTTATTTCAAGATTTCCTGTATTCCCTCCTGATAAAATTAGAAGATCTGCGTTTTGGGCATCTTTTGCAGTTAACGTCAATTTTGTGGGATATATAGGATTGCCACCTGCATCAACGAGAGTGAATTTAACTATTGCCTGCTGAGAAAAGAACCTCAGCTGATCTAATGTTATATTTGAACCGTTTATAGATGTGATGTAAGCGTCTGCAAAGGCGTAATCATAGCTTTTGGCAATCTTCTCAAGTGTTCCGTCCTGGCCTGTATAGTTACAGTCAAAAGAAAAAACAGGATAGGAAAAACAAAGATAATCGCCTGCTTTAAGATTTCCGGAAATCTCTCCGTCGAGATAGACATTAGCACCATTATCCCTAGGATGAAGTATTCCTAATTGGCCGCCTTCACGGCCGTTATGAACATAAATAGCATCGCTGGTTTCCCAATAGGCTGCAAGATAGTGTTTCCCGTTTCTGTTTTCTAATGAAAGAGCTTTTGTAGAAGGGTCATTTGAGCCTTTGTCAGCTTTTACAGAAAGACGGTATTTGGGAACGTCATTATCCTCTGGCAATGCATTATCGTTCTTGCTGCATCCGCCCGCAAATGATAAAGCGAATAATGACAATAATCCAAATTCCAATAACTTTTTCATATTAAAAGGAGTCTTAAAAGCTATATTAGGACAAATTTAATAAAAATCTGATTGTTTTTCAAGGGAAACGATATTGTTTGCGGCTTGGTTTTTGAAGCAAGATTGCGTTATATTTGCCAAACGAATTTATGAGATTAGAGAAATGAAAAAGGAAGCTATCGATAGAGGAAGAAGAGATGCCCTGAAGACTGCCGGCCTGTTCGTGGCTGCAGTCGTGGGTTCAAGCATAGTTAACAAGCTGGGCGCTGTTACTGCCATCGCTGAGGCTGAACAGCAAAAGCCAAGAATAATCAGAAAAGCAGTTTATGTTCCAGGTAACTGCAAAATTCACAAGCAGATAGCTGCAAAGACAAAGAATCCTGAGCAGTGCAATCTCTGTGTAGAAGCCTGCCCTAAAAAATGCATATCTGCAGTTGAGATAAAAGGAAACAAAGTCCTCAAGGAGCCTAAGCTCAATGAGGACCTGTGCATTGGTTGCGGCCGTTGTCTAAGAGTATGTCCGGAAAACCCTAAAGGATGGGAAATCTGGGACAGGACCAACAACAAGAAACTGATGTAGCGGCCTATGGCGCTTCTGGGCTAAAGTCTTCAATTACTTCCAGAGAATCAATCTTGAAAGAATCTCCGTCCTGGACGAGAGTAAGTTTTACGCTATAGTTATAATCACAAGTACCTTGGTCGTGAGTGCAGGATACTAGATATGCATTACCCTCAGGCTTGATAATGCGTTCTTTAAGAGTACCGGTATCTGCGCCGGCATTGTAGCAGAACAGCCAGGTAGCAAGGCATTCGCCATCGCATTCATATTCGTATTCGTCTATCAGAAACTGCTTAAGATTAGGAGTAATCTTGCTCTTTATATACTCGTAATTCAAAATGTCTTGATCATAAACTTTGTAAAACTCTTCCAGGAATGCTACTCCGGCTGCAATCTTTGCAGAGTCTATGATAACAGCCTCTGGAGCAGCCTCAGCTGTCAGAGCGGTTTCAGAAGAATCTTTAGGGTCTTGAGAATTGTTGTTGGATTTGCAGGCAAAGCAAACTAATGCGCTCAGTGCCAAAGCAGAAAGGACTTTGATAGTTCTCATAATATTAATTATTTGTGATTTTTGTAAGCTTTTAGGGTGTTCTGAAGAAGAGATGCTATAGTCATAGGGCCAACGCCGCCAGGGACAGGAGTTATATAGCTGCATTTAGGAGCAACCTTTTCAAAGTCAACATCCCCTACCAGACGATAGCCGCTCTTTCTGGTATTGTCTTCTATTGAGTTGATACCCACATCGATGACTACAGCTCCTTCCTTTACCATTTCTTTCTTCACGAAGAAAGGAATACCAATAGCTGCAACAATTATGTCCGCCTCTTTGGTGTATTTTTCAATGTCTTTGGTGCGGCTATGGCACATTGTAACAGTGCAGTCTCCTGGATAGCCTTTCCTTGAAAGCAGGTTTGCCATCGGGCGGCCAACTATGTTGCTTCTCCCAAGCACAACGCAGCTTTTCCCCTTGGTTTCTATCTTATTGCGTTCCAGAAGAGTCATAATTCCCATAGGAGTAGCAGGGAGGAAAGTATCCTGACCAAGCATCATCTTTCCAGCGGAAACAGGATGGAAACCATCCACGTCCTTGCTCGGGTCAATGGCTGCAATCACCTTGTTTTCATCTATATGCTTTGGAAGCGGAAGCTGAACTATAAAGCCGTCCACATTTGGATCCGCATTGAGATTGCGTATCAAACCGAGAAGCTCTTCTTCTGTAGTTTCAGCCGGAAGACGCTTTACCTCAGAAGTGAAACCGGCATCTGCGCAAGCCTTTTCCTTGTTTGCCACATAGGTTTTGCTGGCAGGATTGTCACCTACCAGAATTGCCGTAAGAGAAGGCCGTCTGCCGCCTTTCTTTACTATTTCTTCTACCTCAGCTTTGATCTCGGACCTAATAGCTGCGCTTTCCGCCTTTCCGTCTAGAAGCTTATATTCCATTGCATTTAAATTATCTCATTTTCTGAAGGTTGCGCATCTGAGCCATACGGTTTCTAAGGCCGCCGCCAGCTACGTTTTTCATCACTTTCTTTGTCTGCTCAAACTGCTTAATGAGGCGGTTTACCTCAGCGATGGAAGTGCCGCTGCCATTTGCTATGCGGTTTCTTCTGCTGCCATTTATGACTTCCGGATGCTCCTTTTCAAAAGGAGTCATAGACTGGATTATGGCTTCCACGTTCTTGAATGAATTGTTGTCCATA
Organism: Bacteroidales bacterium; assembly: GCA_016285455.1. GTDB lineage: Bacteria > Bacteroidota > Bacteroidia > Bacteroidales > UBA932 > Egerieousia. Next base: position 103,905 of record JAEEQS010000004.1, on the reverse strand, counting down.
TCCACGTCTTTGATGGCTTTGCCTACACCCGGTATCATGCTTGCCAGATCCTTGATATTGCCCATTTTCTTGATCTGCTGGATCTGCTGATAGAAATCGTTGAAATCAAATTGGCTCTTGATGAGTTTCTTCTTCAGCCTGCGGGCTTCCTCTTCATTTATCTGTTCCTGAGCCTTTTCAACCAGGGTGACAACGTCTCCCATTCCCAGGATTCGGTCTGCAATTCTTTCAGGATGGAAGACATCCAGAGTGTCCAGCTTCTCGCCGGAGGATATGAACTTGATAGGCTTGTTTACAACGGCCTTTATTGAAAGAGCGGCACCGCCCCTGGTATCGCCGTCGAGCTTGGTCAGAACCACTCCGTCAAAGTCCAGGACATCGTTGAATGCCTTGGCGGTCTCAACTGCATCCTGGCCTGTCATCGAGTCTACTACAAATAGTATCTCGCTCGGGTTCAGGGCTTTCTTGAGGTTGCCGATTTCGGTCATCATCTCCTGGTCCACGGCAAGTCGTCCGGCTGTATCCACTATCAGCACATCGTACTGCTTGGCCTTAGCCTCCTTTACCGCATTCTCGGCGATCTTGACGGGATTCTTGACTCCTTCCTCTGTATATACCGGAACATCAATTGACTCTGCCAGCACCTTCAACTGGTCTATAGCAGCAGGGCGGTAAACGTCTCCGGCCACAAGCATAACCCTCTTTCCCCTCTTGTTTTTCAGCTGGTTGGCAAGTTTCCCGGAGAATGTGGTTTTACCGGAACCCTGGAGACCCGCTACCAGAATAATGGCAGGATTGCCCTTGAGACTGATGTCCGTGGCGCTGCTTCCCATCAGGCGGGCAAGCTCGTCATGGACTATCTTAACCATCATCTGACCTGGCTTGACGCTCTTGATAACATCCTGACCAATAGCCACTTTCTTTACATCATCGCAGAAAGTCTTAGCTACCTTGTAGCTCACGTCGGCCTCAATCAGGGCCCTGCGGATGTCTTTGAGGGTTTCGGATATATTTACTTCGGTAATTCTGCCCTGTCCTTTCAGCAGGCGGAACGACTTGTCTAGTCTGTCAATTAGGTTATCGAACATATTACTTCACAATTTCGTCTGAATAGTAGGCCTTTGCAAGGTCTTTCTGGTTGTAGCGCATAGCCATAACCTGGCCGTAGGCGCCGGCGGTATGCAATGCCACTAGGTCTCCCCTCTTGGTTTCTGGCAGCCAGATATTGTGGGCGAACTTGTCGCTGCTCTCGCATACAGGACCTACTACATCGTATTTGGTTTTCTTTCCGGTTGAAACCAGGTTCTCAATGTCGTGATGAGCCTGGTAGAGAGCCGGACGGATGAGGTCGTTCATTCCGGCATCCAGGATAACAAACTTCATCTTCTGGCCAATCTTCACGTACAGCACTCTGGAAATAAGATGGCCGCACTGGGCAACAATCGCCCTTCCCGGTTCAAAGTGAACCTTCTGGCCTGGCCTTACTATCAGATTCTTGTGAATCAGTTCAAAATAATCCTTGAAATTGGCAATCGGATTCTGGTTAGGATTCTGGTAGTCAACTCCCAGTCCGCCGCCGAGGTTCAGGTTCTCTATCTTGATGTTTCTCTCTATGAACCAGCTCTGAAGCTGCTCAACCATACGGCACAGAAGCGGGAACACGCTCATATCCAGAATCTGGCTTCCAACGTGGAAATGCAGTCCGATAAGCTTTACGTTTTTCAGGCCCTTCAGAAGGTCAGCCACTGCCTGGAATTCCCACGGGCTTATGCCGAACTTGTCTTCCTTTCTTCCTGTAGATATATATTTATGAGTGTGTGCGTCAATATCTGGATTTACTCTCAGCGATATCCTTGCCTTTACTCCCATTCCAGCAGCCAGATCGTTGATAATCTGTATCTCTGGCACGCTCTCGCAGTTGAAAGAGAAGATTCCGGCCTTAAGGGCGGTCTTGATTTCCCTGTCGCTCTTGCCCACTCCGGCGTAAACGATCTTTGATGGGGCAAAACCGTTCTTGAGGGCTATCTTGACCTCGTTTCCGCTCACGCAGTCTGCTCCCAGACCTGCCTTGCAGATAGTCTGGAGTATCTTTGGCTCTGCGTTGGCCTTGATTGCGTAATGGGCGTTGTAGCCGAATTTCTTTGTGTAGGACGTATAAATGTCCAATGTCTCCTTCAGGAGAGCCATGTCATAATAGTAGAAAGGTGTACTGATGCTTCCGAAAGCCTCTATTGCCTGTTTGGTGATCATTTCAGTTCATTTTTGAATGAGTGCAAATCTAATCATTTTTCATTAAATTTGTGCATTATTAAGTTTTATCAAAATCTGACAATTATGGCAAAAGGACCTATCACTCAGTTCATTGATCATCATTACCGTCACTTCAACTCTGCCGCTATGGTAGACGCCATCAAGGCTTACGAGCAGCTTCTGGCAGAAGGAGGAAAGATGATGCTTGCAATGGCCGGCGCAATGAGTACGGCTGAACTCGGTCTCTCTCTGGCAGAGATGATCCGTCAGGACAAGTTTGCAATAGTTTGCTGCTCAGCGAACAACCTGGAAGAAGACATAATGAATCTGGTAGCTCACTCCCACTACAAGAGAGTGCCTAACTACAGAGATTTGACCCCGGAGATGGAACAGGATCTTCTGGATCATCATCTGAATCGTGTCACCGATACCTGCATTCCAGAAGAAGAGGCTTTCAGAAGACTGGAAGACCATCTGGTAGACGCCTGGAAAGACTCTGCGGCAAAGGGAGAAAGGCTTTTCCCTTACGAGTTTATGTACAAGGTTATCCGCAGCGGCGTTCTAGAGCAGTACTACGAGATTGACCCGAAGGACAGCTGGGTTCTGGCTGCCTGCGAGAAGAATATACCTATTATAGTTCCTGCCTGGGAAGATTCCACTACAGGAAATATCTTCACAGCTCACTGTATCAGAGGCGAATTTGACGTTCATCTGGTAAAGGGCGGAATCGAGACTATGATGCACCTTGTAGACTGGTACAAAGCCAACAACCGTCCTGGAATCGATCGCGGAACCGGCTTCTTCCAGATTGGAGGCGGCACCGCAGGAGACTTCCCTATCTGCTGCGTTCCTATGATGGAGCAGGATCTTCAGTGGCACGGCACAATGCTGTGGCAGTATTTCTGCCAGATCTCAGACTCCACCACTTCTTACGGATCTTATTCCGGAGCCGTACCAAACGAGAAGATTACCTGGGGCAAGCTCTCTCCTGAATGCCCTAAGTTCATCGTTGAGAGCGACGCTACCATTGTTGCTCCTCTGATGTTTGCCCACATACTTGGCTGGTAACCTTTTACCTTATTAGAATAGTACAATGAAAAGAATCTTATTGTTTTTTGCCGCTTTTGCAGTGATTTCTCTGTCATCTTGCCGCGACAATAAAAAAGACAACCCTGAACCAGCAAATCCGGCCGAAGAATTTGAAGCTCCGCAGACAATTCAGACTCAAGAGTATATAGAGGGCCGCATTTCTGACATTTACAATTATGCGTTTACCACGGAAATGGATGACGCTGACAAGAAATTCTTTACTCCCGATTTCTATGATCTTCAGGAAAAAGTCATGAAGAAACAGTCAGAGGGTGATGAGTTTTACATAGACCACGATCACTGGGTAATGGGTCAGGACTGCCAGAATCCGAGTTTTGAGTTCGTTAAGGCAGAAGAAATCAATCCTCATTCAGCCAAGGCATATGTAAATGTCAAGGCGTTTGACGACCAGGAAAAGCCGACTCTTGTAAGGCTAACGCTTAAGTATGACGGAGACGACTGGCAGATTGACGATATCGAGGAGGAATATGAAGGTGTCTTCTATTCTCACCGCAAGATGTACGATGAAGCCCTGGCAAAATAATCGCCGTACTTACATTTTATAACATAATAAAACCTCTTTCTTCTTTTTTGAGATAAAGTTTTGAGAATTCAGAATAATTATGTAAATTCGTAGCTCAAGAATTGAATTAATTATTTGAATTTACAGATATGTCTGAAAAAACTTTATTGCTGGGAGACGAGGCTCTGGCATTGGGAGCCCTGCATGCGGGGCTCTCTGGCGTTTATGCCTATCCCGGCACTCCTTCTACTGAAATAACGGAGTATATCCAGGGCAGCCCTCTGGCCAAAGGAAGAAATGTCCACTGCCAGTGGAGCTGCAACGAGAAAACCGCTATGGAAGCGGCTCTGGGAGCATCCTACGCCGGCAAAAGGGCAATGGTTTGCATGAAGCACGTTGGAATGAACGTGTGTGCAGACGCCTTTGTCAACTCCGGAATGACTGGAGCCAGCGGCGGACTGGTAGTGGTTGCCTGCGACGATCCTTCTATGCATTCTTCCCAGAATGAGCAGGATTCCAGATTCTACGCCGAGTTTGCGATGGTTCCTTGCTTTGAGCCGAGTAGCCAGCAGGAGGCCTATGATATGGTAAGGCTGGCATTTGACTATTCAGAAACCTACCACACTCCTGTTCTTATGAGGCTCACAACCAGAATGGCACACTCAAGAGCTGTGGTAAAGACATCTGAAATGAGAGAAGAAAACCCTCTCCGCTATCCAGAAGACCAGAAGCGTTGGGTTCTTCTTCCGGCAGTTGCAAGGCTTAGAAACGAGCAGATAATCAAGCAGTATGCAGAATATGAAGAAGATTCGTCAAAGGGCAATATCCTCTCTGAAGGCAAGGCTAAAACTGGAGTCATAGCCTGCGGAATCGGATGGAATTACCTGATGGAGAATTTCTCTTCCAAGCCTGACTTCCCTACCCTGAAAGTTACCCGTTATCCGGTTTCAAAGAAGCAGGTAAGGCTCCTGGCCTCGATGTGCGAAAGCATAATTGTTGTTGAAGAAGGCCAGCCGCTTCTGGAAAAGGCTCTCAAGGGATATCTCCCAACTGAAACTGAAATCAAGGGAAGGCTCGACGGAACCCTTCCAAGAACAGGTGAACTTACTCCTGATGTTCTTCGCAAAGCCCTGGGAATGCCAGAGAAAGAGGCTTGCGCAAAGAGCGATGTTGCCGTTCCGCGTCCCCCGGCACTCTGCATGGGATGCGGCCACAGAGACTTCTACACTGCTCTCAACAGAGTTGTCAAGAATTATCCTACGGCAAGGGTATTCAGCGATATTGGCTGTTACACCTTGGGCTATCTTGCTCCTTTCCACGCAATTAACAGTTGCGTAGATATGGGCGCTTCTATCACTATGGCAATCGGCGCTTCAGAAAGCGGAGTGCATCCATCAATCGCAGTTATCGGTGACTCCACCTTCACCCACAGCGGAATGACCGGTCTTCTCGATGCAGTTAACATGAACGCCAACATAACAGTCTGCATATCAGACAATCTGACTACCGGAATGACCGGCGGCCAGGACAGCGCGGCATTCGGCAGGATTGAGAATATCTGCCTGGGCATAGGTGTTCCAAAGGAACATATCAGGCTGATCGTTCCTCTTCCAAAGAATTACGAGGAGATGGAGCGTGTCATCAAAGAAGAAATAGATTATCGCGGAGTATCTGTTGTAGTATGCCGCAGAGAGTGCATACAGACAGCCAAGCGTCATCTTAAAAAGCAGTAGATCATGAAAAAAGATATTATTTTGTCAGGTGTCGGAGGCCAGGGAATCCTTTCCATTGCCACTGTAATCGGCTGGGCCGCAATAAAGAACTCTCTCTACCTGAAACAGGCGGAGGTTCACGGAATGAGCCAGAGAGGTGGAGACGTCCAGAGTAATCTAAGGCTTTCTTCCGATCCTATTTTCAGCGATCTGATACCTAAGGGAGAATGTGAAATCATCATATCTATGGAGCCAATGGAAGCTCTGCGATATCTTCCTTATCTGAAGAAGGGAGGCTGGATAATCACCAACAGCGCCCCTTTCGTGAACATTCCTTCTTATCCTGAAACATCAGCAATAGACGCTGACCTTCATCGCGATGCAAATGTTATTTCCTTTGACTCTGACCAGATTGCAAAGGACTGCGGAGCGCCACGCTCATCCAATATGGTACTTTTAGGCGCTGCCGCCAAGTATATCGAGATACTGGATGTGGATAATCTTAAAGACGGCATCCGGAATGTTTTTGCCCGTAAGGGTGATAAAATCGTAGAAGACAATATCAAGGCTTTTGAAGCCGGTTATGAAATAGCAAGCAAAAAGTAGAATTATGGAAAAACCTATCGCAGCTAGCGTCGTAAACGACGTTTTGGCAAAAATGGACATATCAGACATAGCTCAAGCCTCCATCCGTCAGTGCCAGGCCGTGGCAAACAAGCTTGAAGAAATTAACAACATGCGATTTATCCATCTGGAAATCGGCGTTCCTGGTATTCTTGCCTGCCCTGTTGGCCTTGAGGCCCAGAAGAAGGCTCTAGACAGCAACATTGCTCACGAATACCCGCCTATGGGCGGAATTCCGATTCTCAAGCAAAACGCATCCAAATTCCTCAAGGCTTTTGCGGACGTGAACATTGAACCTGAATGCATAGTTCCTACTGTTGGTTCCATGCAAAGCAGCATGAACCTCATTCTGGAATGCTCTCAGCTCGATCCTAAGAAGGACACCATTTTGTACATCAATCCGGGCTTCTCCCCTAATATGCTTCAGGCTAAAATCCAGGGAATCAAGCGGGAGGCATTTGACATCTATGAATTCCGCGCAGAGAAGCTCCGCGGAAAACTGGAAGAGCACATGAGCAAGGGCAACATTGCCGCAGTCCTTTATTCAAACCCTAACAATCCTACCTGGATGTGCCTTACTGAAGACGAGCTTAAGACCATCGGAGAACTTGCCACCAAATACGATATTGTGGTTCTTGAAGATCTAGCATACTTCTGCATGGATTTCCGTCAGGACTTCTCCAAGCCTTACGAGCCGCCGTTCCAGCCTACAGTTGCCAGATATACAGACAACTATGTCATAATGATGTCTTCTTCCAAGATATTCAGCTACGCCGGAGAAAGAATAGGCGTTGCTTGCTTCTCTCCTAAGCTTTATTATCGCGAATACCCTGCTCTTAGGCAAATGTATGGCCTTGGCAGAATGGGAGACAACTTTGTGCTCACCTATTTGTATGCGGCATCTACAGGAGTTTCACACTCAGCGCAGTACGCGTACGCCGCATTGCTAGGCGGAGCTGCTGACGGCAAGATAGACTTCATTTCCGAAATGGCAAAATACGGACAGAGGGCCCACCGCTCTAAAGAAATATTTGAAAAGCACGGATTCCACATTGTTTATGACAAAGACCTTGACCGCAAGGTCGGCGACGGTTTCTTCTACACAATCGGATACCAGGACATGAGTTGCTCTGAACTTATGTTCGACCTTACACGTTGCGGCATTACTGCCATTTCCCTTAATTCCACCGGAAGCTGCCAGAACGGCATAAGAGCCTGTGTTTCAAGACTGAGTTCTGACGAGCACTTTGAGGAAATGGATAAGAGACTTGGCATGTTTGAACAGATACAGAAAGAAAAGAAAGCTTGACGATATGCCAGACATCAAATATGTTAGCCCGGCTCAAGCCGTTCAGTGCGTAAAAAGCGGAGACGGAGTATATTTCCAAGGAAGTACTGCAGTTCCAGAAATTCTTCAGCAAGCCTTGGCGGACAGATGGCAGGAACTCCGCGATGTAAAGGTTTACAGCGCATTCTGCATTCCAAGGGGCGTTGCTCCTTTCTGCAAGGAAGAGTACAGAGACTCATTCATCGTAAGAAGCCTTTTCCTTTGCGCAGATCAAAGGCAGTGGGTGGCAGACGGGAACGGAAGCGTTATTCCGGCTTTTCTGGGAGAGATTCCTTTCCTCTTCCGCTCAAAGCAACTCCCTGTCAATGTGGCTTTCATAAACTGCTCCCTTCCAGATGAAAACGGATTCTGCAGCTACGGCATTTCCGCGGATCTAGCCGTATCTGCGGTAGAGAGCGCAGATTATGTTGTTGCTCAGATAAACAAGAGCATTCCTTACCTGTACGGAGGTGCTTTGATTCATATATCCAAGATCCACGCAGCCGTTGAGTGTGACATTCCTCCGGTTGCAATGGAATTCGGAGAGCCAACGGAAATTGAAAGGGCTATCGGAAACAACATAGCATCCGAGATCCCTGACGGTGCCACTCTCCAGATTGGCGTGGGCGGCATACCAAACGCCGTTCTCAACGCCATCAAGCACCACAAGCATCTGGGACTTCATACAGAGGCCATGACAGACGGCGTGGTAAGGCTTATGGAAGAAGGAGTTATAGACAATTCCCTTAAGAAATTCCGCCCTGGGAAGAGCGTTGGTTCGCTGGCTCTGGGAAGCAAGCATATGTATGAATTCCTGCACTACAACAAAGATGCGGAGTTCTACGATGTAGCACTTACCAACGATCCTCAGGTAATCCGCCAGAACCCTAAGGTTATGGCCATCAATTCCGCTCTGGAGATAGACCTTACCGGCCAGATATGCGCAGACAGCATCGGTGAGAAGATTTTCTCCAGCGTAGGCGGACAGCACGATTTCATGTACGGCGGAGCGCTTTCTGAAGGCGGCAAGACATTCATAGCCCTGCCTTCCGCAACAAACAAGGGAAAGAGCAAGATTGTCCCTACCCTTACTCCTGGCGCCGGCGTAGTTACAACCAGATTCCAGGCTCAGTACATTGCTACTGAATACGGCATCGCCTATCTGAGAAACAAGGACATAGCACAGAGAGCTAAAGCCCTGATTGCCATTGCTCATCCTTCAGCACGTGAAGAACTGGAGAAAGCCGCCTGCAAGCGCTTCGGCTACAGCTTTTTAAGGCTTCACTGATGACTTGGCCTCAATAAATCGGTGACAGTTTTCACAGGATTGAAAGTTGACAGGGGAACTTCCACAAACTGCGTGTTCCAGCGGCTCATCGAGCCGTTCCACAGTCCCGGAAGTTCTCTGTATTTTGCCACTCTGCCTTCAAAGCTCTTCTCCACTTTAAGGCCTGTTTCATTATCCACAAACTTCTGAAGGTCAAAGACATTTCCGTTTTGGTCTTTGATGCAGCAGACAATGTCAACAGGGTTGAAGTGAGTGCTTTCCTTCATCAGGGATTTGTCTTCAATCTGCACACTCTCAAGAATTTGGAGAGAAGTTGAGCCGTCTTTTTCCCTGCATACGAATGGTCCGCCGCCAGGCTCCCCTTCGTTCTTTACCATTCCGCAGACTCTGAGCGGGCGGTTGAGATAATTGAGGAGTGTTTCCCTATCTGGCTTCTGGGCAAAGGAGATGCAGAACTCTTCTTTCAGAAAAGATTCTATCTCGCTTTCAGAAAGCTCCGCGATTCTTTTTCTCAGTCTTACAGCGCGGCCAAGGAGAATCTTCTTCCATTTGACCGTATCGCTGAGGAAAGGCTCCTTGACAACATTGTCTATGTTCTTGATGAAGATGAAGTCTTCTGTGCAGAGGTTCAGGTTATTGAGAAGCGCCCCGTGTCCTGCGGGACGGGTGAGAATTGTGCCGTCTGCCTTTATGAATGGCTTGCCGTCTTCTGCATATGCTGTAACGTCTGTAGAGTGGTCTTGTGTGGTGAACGTAGCAGCAAAACGGCAATTGTAACGGTTGGAGTAACCATCAGCGAATTTGGCGTAGAGATGCGCAAAATCTATCAGATATTCCCCAGAGACAGTGAAATACAGTTTGACTTTTTTGTTTATGTCTTTGGCGTAATATGCTCCTTCCGCAAGATGCTCTTCCAACGGTGTCCTGGAAAACATCTCGTATTTGTGGAAAGGCAGAAGGCCTTTGGGAGTAGCGGCCAAAGTTTCTTTAGGGATGGTGAAATCTATTGGAGTGCGAGCCTTAAGCATCTCCTTTGTCTTTTCAGCATCAGGCCCCGTCTCGAAGAGAGGCTTGAACATTCTGGAAGCGGCTCCGCTTGCCGGAGTGAACTTGCACAAAGTGCCACCGAAGGCTTCAGCTTCTGCTAATGCCTCGGATATCTCTTTGTCTGTCAGCCTCTTTATGGAACCATCGGCTATGGACGCGGCTTTTTCAATAATCAAACTCATGGCGATAGATATATTCTCTTCTAAGTTTTTCAAAGTTTTCCGGATGGAGCCTTAAAGCATTGTCCATCTCTTCTATAGGGAAGAATCTTTTAAGCTGAGCCTTAATGTTTTCGTTAAGGTCCAGATGATGCTTTTCGTCTTTCTCTTTGCAGGAGAAATCTTTGAGGGAATCAATATTTGCGAATTCCGCAAAGCATCTTACTACAGCATCCGTTGCATTCTGCTTGCCCTCAACAGAATAGCCTGCTATATGGGGAGTTGCAAGTGCAGCCCTGTCAAGCATATTCAGGGAGATTTTTGGTTCATTGTTCCATACATCGCAGAGGAAAAGCCCAATATTCTCCGATTCCAGAAGAGCATTATCATCCACCACTCCGCCCCTTGAGGCATTTAGCAGATGCGCTCCTTTTTTCATCTGTGAGAAAAAGTCCTTTCCAGCCAACCCTTTTGTGGTTTTGTCTAGCGGAGTATGAAGAGTGACAATATCGGATTCATTAAGAACCTCTTCCAGGCTATGGTATTCAATTCCCAGGTGAAGGCCGTTTTTCTGTTCAAGTTTCTTTGGGGGATCGTTTCTCAGAACTTTAAAACCAAGTTTCTCTGCAAGGCGGGCTACCTTCTCCCCTACATTACCGGCCCCGATTATCCCAAGAGTCAGTTTCTGCCTTTCCGCTCTGCTTTCTGGAAGTAGTCCAGTTTGGGCAATGGCTGTTGCAACCCACTGCATAACGGCAGAACTGTTGCATCCAGGGGCATTTGCTACGCAAATTGATTTTGCGCGGCAAAAATCCTCATCTATATGGTCTTTGCCTATTGTCGCAGAGGCAATGAATCTTACGCTGTGGCCTTCCAGAAGAGATCTTCCGCACTTGGTTCTGGTCCTAATAAAAAGGCATACAGACTCCCCTTTCGCCTTTTCAAGTGCTGTTGCAAAGTCTTCTCCTTTGACGTATACAACCTCGGCATATGGCTCCAGCACGCCTTTAATATAGGGAATGGCATTATCTACAATGGCAATCATATTACCTGAGTATTATGTTTTTGACAAAAGTGCCTCCGAGATTGCTGTTGAGAATATATAGCAGCTGTCTTCTACGGTTGTATAGAGTGCTTCTTATAATGGAAGACTGGATGTTAACATACAGAATACCGTCTTTGAAAAAGCGGGAAGATGTGGCCTTGACAATGTTCTGGTCCATCTTTTCGTCCCAGCAGCGTACAACTCTGGCACCCAGCAGACCCTGGTTGCGCCCCATATCGTTGAAATACTCACGGAGAAGATCCCCCAGTTTTCTGCTGCTCTGCTTTTTCATATTCTGGAAATTATTCCGTTGGAAACTTCAAAATTGCGGCCGCTTCCGCCCACCTTTTCTACCAGGGAGTCCATCCTGACCTTGTTGCTGTCTGTTATGAATATCTGGCCAAAATCCTCTCCGGAGACCATCTGGAGAAGGTTTTGGACTCTGGCCATATCTAGTTTGTCAAATACGTCATCCAGCAAAAGTATAGGAGTGCGCATTTGCCCGGCGTTTCTCATTATGCCAAACTGGGCCATCTTGAGGGCAACCTGAAAGCATTTCTGCTGGCCTTGGCTGGCGCACCGCTTGAGCAGGCTGAAGTCCTGAGCAGGGCTCTTCATCTCAAAGGCCACATCGTCTCTGTGGATGCCGCCTATGGTAAAGCCCATTATCTTGTCCCTTTCAAAATTCTTCTCCAAGATTTCCTCCAGAGAACGCTTCTGGAGTTCGGACTCGTAGGTCAGGCGGACAGTCTCGCTTCCGCCGCTTAGAGCCGTATAGTGTTTCTGAACGCTTTCTTGCAGGTCTGAGCACAGTTTCTGCCTTGCCTGGAATACATATTCCGCGTTTTCGCAAAGCTGGGCGTCAAGTACGCCTATGAGCTCTCTGGAAGGATTTTCGTCTTTAAGCAGACGGTTTCTCTGGGCCAAGGTCTTGTTATATCTCTGGAGCTTTTCAAGATACTGGCGGTCCATCTGGCTCAGAAGAGCGTTCAAGAATCTTCTTCTTTCCTCTGCAGATAGGTTAATAAGATTGGAGTCAGAAGGAGATACCATAACTACAGGAAGTAACCCTATGTGGTCTGCAAGCCGCTTGTAGGCCTTGTCGTTGCATTTGAGAATTTTGCCTTCTTTGCTTCCGCCATAGACTGCAAGCCCTATTTTGCTCACCGAACCGTCATCCATCGGGTAATAGCCGGCCAGAGCGGCGCTTTCCTTTCCGTCTCTGATAGAGAAAGAGTCCTGGAAATTGAAGAAACTCTTTGCCATGGAAAGGCTGTAGACGGCATCCAGAAGGTTGGTCTTGCCTGCCCCGTTGCTGCCAGAAATGCAGTTCAGCCCGGGGGCAAATTCAAGGTCGGCCTCGGCGATGTTCTTGAAATCGGTTATGAGAATCCTGCTTAAAAACATATCGTTGAAAACTATTGCAAAATTAGAATTTTTATCCGTAAATTTGCACTTCGCAAAAAATCTTAACAAAAATGGCTAAAAACTACAAAGAAAGCTCTGAGCCTAAGGCAAATGTGGCCGAGGCCCTATCAAAGACGGAAATGTTCTTCGAGAAAAACAAGAAGACCATTGGATATGTGGCGGGAGGATTGATCATTCTGGCAGCCCTTATTTTCGTTTACCGCAACTACATAATGATCCCTAAGCAGAAGGAGGCAGTTAACCAGCTTTTCGTGGCTGAGCGTTATTTCAAGACTGATTCCTTCAACCTGGCTCTCAACGGAGACGGAAACGCTCTCGGTCTGAAGCAGATCATAGAAAAATACGGCAAGAACGCTGGTATGGCCGCTTATTTCGACGCCGGTGTCTGCTGCCTCCGCCTTGGAGAATATGACCAGGCAATAGAATACCTGAAGAAGTACTCCAGCAAAGACAGGATTCTGGCCGCAAAAGCAAAATGCTGCATCGGAGACGCTCTGGTTGGCAAAGACGACATCAAAGGAGCCGTTTCCTGGTTTGAGGAAGCAGCTCAGCTGAGCAACAACATCTTCAGCGCAGGATATCTTCTGAAGGCCGGCATCTGCTACGAGGAACTCGGAGAATACGGAAAGGCTCTTGCCGCTTACGACAAAATCAAGAATGAGTATGCCCAGTCTCCTGAAGGACAGGAAATTGACAAGTACATTGCAAGGGCAGAAGCTCTTGGCGCCAAATAATCCGGACTATGGGAAGAGCGTTTGAATTCAGGAAAGAGAGGAAATTCAAGAGATGGGGCAATATGGCCCGCGTCTTTACCCGCCTCGGAAAAGAAATCACGATTGCAGCAAAGAACGGAGGTCCAGATCCGGACTACAACCCTACCCTGAGAACCATTATCCAGACGGCAAAGAGCGAAAATATGCCTAAGGAGAATATAGACAGGGCAATAAAGAGAGCCGTAGAAAAGGACCAGAGCGATTTCCAGGAAATAGTTTACGAAGGATACGGCCCTGGCGGAATCGCCTACCTTATAGAAACCGCTACAGACAATCATACACGTACCGTGGCCAACATCCGCAGCTACTTCAACAAGTACAACGGAACCCTTGGAACCAGCGGCAGCGTAGAGTTTATGTTCGAGCACAAATGCGTCTTCAAGATTAAGAGCGAGAAGGATCCGATTGATTTGGATGAACTCGAACTAGAGCTTATAGACTATGGCGCAGACGAGGTCTTCAGCGAAGAGGACGATGACGGGAACAAGACTGTAATAATCTATGGAGCTTACAAATCCTTTGGCGATATCCAGAAATACATAGAGGAAAAGGGATATACAATAGTAAGCGGAGGATTTGAAAGAATCCCTACCGTGGATCTGAAGAAACTTCCTGAGGAACAGCGGCTGGAAAACGAGAAACTGATAGAGAGAATAGAGAATGACGACGACGTTCAGAACGTCTATCATACTCTAGACCTTTCTGAATAAGGGATAATGCCCCCGAGAAAGCCCCAAGCGGGCTTTTTCAGTTTATTGGAAATATGTTACTTTAAAAATCATAAATTATGGAACTTACTCATATAGAACATCTTGGGATTGCCGTTAATTCCCTGGAAGAGGCTATCCCTTATTATGAAGAAATGCTCGGTCTGAAATGCTACTCAATCGAGGAAGTAAAGGACCAGAAGGTTAAGACTGCCTTCTTCAAGATTGGCCAGACAAAGCTTGAGCTTCTGGAAAGCACAGATCCTGAGGGAACTATCGCCAAGTTCATAGAGAAAAGAGGCGAGGGCATCCATCACATTGCCTTCTCCACTCCATCTGTACAGACCTGCCTTACAGAACTTGAAGGCAAGGGCGTAAGGCTGATCGACAAGACTCCTAGAAAGGGCGCAGAAGGTCTGAATATAGCATTCCTTCATCCAAAATCAACTCACGGTGTTCTCACTGAGATCTGCGAGGATCCTAACAAGAAATAATCAAACAAATCTATAGACAGTTATGAGTCAGCAGCTCGAACAAGTTAAAGCGTTGATATCCCTAAGGGAAAAAGCGCGTATGGGCGGCGGTCAGAAAAGGATCGACTCTCAGCACGAAAAAGGAAAATACACGGCCAGAGAAAGAATCGCAATGCTTCTTGACGAGGGCAGCTTTGAGGAATTCGATATGTTCGTAACCCACCGCTGCACCAACTTCGGAATGGAGAAGAATCACGTTCTCGGCGATGGAGTTGTAACCGGATACGGTACCATCGGCGGCAGGCTCGTGTATGTTTTCGCCCAGGATTTCACCGTATTGGGAGGTTCTCTCAGCGAAACATTCGCCCAGAAGATTTGCAAGGTGATGGATATCGCTATGAAGGTTGGCGCTCCTGTTATCGGAATCAACGACTCCGGCGGAGCACGTATCCAGGAAGGCGTAAACGCCCTTGCAGGATATACAGATATTTTCCAGAGGAACATTCTGGCCAGCGGCGTAATCCCTCAGATTTCTGCTATTTTCGGCCCTTGTGCTGGTGGCGCCGTTTATTCCCCGGCACTTACGGACTTCAACATTATGTCCAAAGGCAGCTATATGTTCCTTACTGGTCCTAAGGTTGTTAAGAGCGTTCTCGGAGAAGACGTTACCCAGGAAACCCTTGGCGGTGCAAGCGTTCACGCAAGCAAGTCCGGTGTAGCCCACTTTGCAGTTGACAACGAGGAAATAGGAATCCAGACCATTAAGGATCTGCTTTCATATCTTCCTCAGAACAACCTGGAGAAGACTCCTCTGGTTCCTACCAACGACCCTATCAACCGTATGGATGACGCCCTTAACGAGATTATTCCAGACAATCCTAACAAGCCTTACAATATGTATGATGTCATTCATCATATTGTTGATGACGGCAAATTCCTTGAAGTTCACAAGGATTACGCAAAGAGCCTCATCGTGGGATTTGCAAGGTTCGACGGTATTGCAGTTGGTATCGTTGCCAACCAACCGTCTGTTCTGGCCGGCGTGCTCGATTCCAACTCCAGCCGCAAGGGAGCAAGGTTCGTACGCTTCTGCGACGCATTCAACATCCCTATCCTCACCCTTGAGGACGTGCCAGGCTTCCTCCCTGGAACCCAGCAGGAATACAACGGTATTATTCTCCACGGAGCAAAGCTTCTGTACGCTTTCGGAGAGGCTACCGTTCCAAAGATCACCGTGGTACTGAGAAAGGCATACGGCGGAGCATACTGCGTTATGAGCTCCAAGCATCTGAGAGGAGACATCAACTACGCTTGGCCTAATGCAGAGATCGCCGTTATGGGTCCTAGCGGAGCTATCGAGATCCTCTACGGTAAGGAAATGAAAGAGGCTCAGGACGTGAACGCTTTCAAGGCAGAGAAGGAGAAAGAATACAGGGATGCATTCGCAAACCCTTACAACGCAGCCAAGTATGGTTATATCGACGATGTGATTGAGCCAAGAAACACTCGCTTCAGAGTTATCCGCGCCCTTCACCAGCTCGAGAACAAGAGGCTGACAAACCCTGCCAAGAAACACGATAACCTTCCACTCTAAAGAATAAGGTGATGAAGAAGATATTATCAGTATTCACATTGGCCTGTCTGCTTCTGGCTTCTTCTTTTGCCAAGGCCCAGAGTCCGGTGGATATCAGGATCAACGAGGTTCAGGTATCCAACGTCTCAGGTCTCCAGGATGAGAACGGAGACAGGTGCGGCTGGGTGGAACTCTTCAACACGGCCTACGGAATGGTAGACGTGGCAGGGTTCTATCTGACTGACGACAAGGCCAATCCTACCAAGTACATGATTCCTAAGGGCAACACCGCTACCCAGGTT
Source organism: Bacteroidales bacterium (assembly GCA_016285455.1). GTDB lineage: Bacteria > Bacteroidota > Bacteroidia > Bacteroidales > UBA932 > Egerieousia. Next base: position 87,586 of record JAEEQS010000004.1, on the reverse strand, counting down.
CCGCTTAGAAAATACTTTATATTGTATGCGGACGGCCAGCCTAACAAGGGAGTCTTCCATATGAATTTCACTCTCGACGGTGTCAAGAACCTCTACCTCTATTCTACAGACGGAACGACTCTTCTGGACGAGATTGAGCTTCCTCAGATGGGAGCTGACCAGTCCTATGGAAGATATGTAGACGGAGAGGGAAAGCACGAGCCAATAAATTGGAGCAAGCAGTCTGCCCGCAAAAATTCTGTGGACAAGAAAATCGCTGAGGATGGAGGTTTCTCTATTCTTAACCACCCTACTCCTGGCAGCACCAATGTTACAACCAGAGTCGAGACCAAGAGCGAGAAGATGAAAGATATGGACCCTTGGGGCGGCATTCTAGCTGTTACAGCAATGGGTACTGTATTCCTCTGTCTTATTATCCTCTACCTGTGTTTCAGGCAGATAGGAAAGCGCGCCATCAAGAAGCAGGCCGAGGAAAAAGCGGCAAAGAATGCTCCTGCTGCACCTGCAGCCTCAGCTGCAAAGATTCCTGCAGACGGAGCTATTAACGAGGAAATAATTGCCGCTATAGCGATAGCCTGCCATATGTATCAGAACGGTGTAGACAGCGGTATTCACGATGTGGAAAGCAATGTCCTTACCTTTAACCAGGATCTTCTGCGCAACTCTCCTTGGGGCGCCAGAAGCCTGACACTTAAACAAGATCCCGGAAAATAATCTAACAATCAGCAAATCATACGATCATGAAAGAATATAAGATCAAAGTAAACGGAAACGAGTACAAAGTTGAAATCGAAGAAGTTGGCGGAACCGTAACCAGCGTTAGCGCAGCTCCTGCACCTTCTGCAGCTCCGGCAGCCGGACCAAAACCTGCATCCGCTCCTTCAGCACCTGCATCTGCAGGCGGAACTAAAGTCACTTCCCCTCTTCCTGGTGTTATCCTGGACGTTGCAGTTAAGGAAGGCGACGCAGTCAAGAAGGGCGACAAGGTAATAGTTCTCGAGGCCATGAAGATGGAGAACGTAATCGAGGCTACCGCAGACGGAGTTATCAAGGAAATAAAGGTCAAGAAGACCGACTCAGTTCTCGAGGGAGACGTACTTGTAGTAATCGGTTAATTGTCTGATTATGATTCTGGAATCTAATCTTGTAGCCAACCTCAAGCAGTTCGTCCAGTATACCGGATTCGCCAACGCGACTTTCGGACACATTGTGATGATACTGATAGGTCTGGTTTTCATTTACCTGGCAATCAAGAAAGACTGGGAGCCGCTCCTGCTGATTCCTATCGGATTCGGCATGATTATCGGCAACATCCCTCTCTTCCCGGGAATGCAGGTTGGAATCTATGAAGACGGTTCCGTTCTGAACATTCTCTACCAGGGTGTAAGAAGAGGCTTCTATCCTCCTCTTATCTTCCTTGGCATTGGCGCTATGACGGACTTCTCCGCCTTGATTTCCAACCCTAAGCTCTTGCTTGTAGGCGCTGCCGCACAGTTCGGTATCTTTGCCGCATACGCCGGCGCTCTGGCACTGGGATTCACTCCGGCTGAAGCAGGCGCAATCGGCATTATCGGAGGCGCAGACGGCCCTACCGCTATCTTCCTCTCCGGAAAGCTTGCACCGGACCTGATTGGAGCTATCTCCGTATCGGCCTATTCTTATATGGCCCTCGTGCCTGTCATCCAGCCGCCTATTATGAGGCTTCTGACCACCAAGAAGGAGAGGCTTATCAGAATGGCTGCTCCAAGGCCAGTTTCCCAGCAGGAGAAGATAGTCTTCCCTATCGTGGGCTTCCTGATTACAGCGTTCATCGTTCCTTCAGGCATTCCTCTGCTCGGTATGCTGTTCTTCGGCAACCTGCTCAAGGAGAGTGGAGTAACCAGACGCCTTGCCGAGACCGCAAGAGGTCCTCTGAACGATATCGTGGTTATCCTGATCGGTGTTACCGTAGGATGCTCCACCCAGGCAGACAAGTTCCTCCAGGGCTCATCTATCCTGATTTTCGCCCTCGGAGCTGCTTCGTTCGTGGTTGCTACTTTCGCTGGAGTACTCTTCTGCAAGATCCTGAACCTCTTCCTCAAGGAAGGCAAGAAGCTGAATCCTCTGATTGGCAATTCAGGCGTTTCTGCAGTTCCTGACTCAGCAAGGGTATCTTATGTTCAGGGCCTGAAATACGACCCTACAAACTTCCTTCTGATGCACGCTATGGGCCCTAACGTGGCCGGCGTAATCGGAAGTGCCGTAGCTGCCGGTATCCTTCTCGGATTCCTAAGCTAACCGGCTGACATATTGAAATATGCAAAAACGGAGGTCAAAGGCTTCCGTTTTTGTGTTTATATGCTTTCAAATTAAGGCGATATTTATTAAATTTGTTGCTTTAACAGCTAATATACTTATCTATATGCAGGATAAATTGCAACAACTTACCGAAAAGCTCTATAACGAGGGGCTTGCAAAGGGTAAGCAGGAGGCTGAGGCTTTGCTCAAAAGCGCAAAGGAAGAGTCTGAAAAGATGCTCGCCGATGCAAAGGAAGAATGCAGGCTTCTAAAGGAGAAAACCCAGAAGGAATGTTCTGATCTCAAGGCCAAGGCAGAAGGAGACATCAAGACCGCTTCACGCCAGGCTCTTTCCCAGATCAAGCAGGACATTGAGGGAGCAGTAAGGATGCAGGCAGTTTCCGCTCCGGTAAAAGAGGCTCTTTCTTCATCAGAGTTTATGCAGAGCCTGATAAAGACGGTTGTTTCCGCCTTTGGCGCAGACAAAGAAGCTACTGGGCTTGACCTGGTGCTTCCTGAGTCAATGAAGGAGAAATTGTCTGGTTTCCTTAGTTCCGAGATTGCTTCTTCTTTCTCCAAAGGCCTGGACGTAAGTTTCTCCAAAGACCTTGGAGCAGGCTTCAAGGTTAGCCAGAAGGGCAGCGGTTATTTCATCGATTTCAGCAATGACTCATTCGAGAAAATCATCGCTGAGTATATAAGGCCAAAAACCAGAAAACTTATTTTCGGTGAATAATTATCACTATATAATTGCGTCTCTTCCAGTTCTTTCCAAAGGAGGAGAAGACCGTTCTTTCAACCTTGCCAAGATTAAGGAAGAGATCAAGGCACAGTGTTCCCAAAAAGACATTGAGGCCATAGATTTCTTCTGCCGGATTTTTGACGGAGGCAATCTGGATAAGGAATATTACCAGAAAGCGCAGTCTAGCTCCAGCCGCCTTACAAGGCTCTACAGCAAGCTGGACCGCCAGGTAAGGAATCTTATGGTCTCTTCCGCTTCACAAAGGCTTTATCCTCCTCAGAAGGCTGAAGAACTTGCCAAAAGGTATCAGATTGAACTTGAACCAGACCCTTATGGAGATTATGTTGAACCTTCTGATACAGAAGCAGATTTATTGGCATCAGACCGCCAGGCGCTATCTTCTCTGTTTGCGGAGGAAAACATAGTTGCAAAGGAAAAGCATCTGGACGAATACAAGTGGGACAAGATAAACGCATTCACCACACTGGACTTTTTCAACATAGACTGCATACTGGCTTTTCTGGCAAAGGGGCATCTGGTAGACCGGTGGCTGAAGCTGGACGCCGGAGAAGGAAAGCACCTTTTCCGCAAACTGGTTGCAGAAGTAAGAGGAACATTTGACAAACAAAAATTGAAATACACCATAGATGAGAACAACGGGTAAAGTAACGGGCATTGTTTCCAACCTGGTGACCGTAGAAGTAGACGGTCCTGTTGCGCAGAACGAACTGTGCTTCATAGACCTGAACGGGGTAAAGCTGATGGCGGAAGTTATCAAGGTAAACGGAGCAAACGCCTCGGTACAGGTATATGAAAGCACTCGCGGCCTCAAGGTCGGATGCAATGTGGAATTCGAGGGCAAAATGCTGGAAGTGACTCTGGGACCTGGCCTTCTTTCAAGCAATTACGACGGCTTGCAGGACAATCTTGCCACAATGCAGGAGGTCTTCCTTCAAAGAGGAGAATACACTCCGGCGCTGGATTCTTCAAAGAAATGGGAATTCACCCCTATCGCAAAGCCTGGAGACAAGGTAATTGCGGCAGACTGGCTGGGAGAAGTCAAGGAAAGCTGGCTGCCTCACAAGATAATGGTGCCGTTCTCATTCAAGGGAACCTATACGGTCAAAGAAATTGTTCCAGAGGGAAGCTACACAGTAGAAGACACCATAGCCATTCTCTGCGATGCAAAAGGCGATGATGTAAAAGTCACGATGCAGCAGAAATGGCCGGTGAAGGTAGCAATCGGAGGATTCAAGGAAAAGCCTCGCCCTTACAGGATTATGGAAACCGGAGTAAGGGCCATAGACACCTTCAACCCTATTGCAGAAGGCGGAACCGGCTTTATCCCTGGCCCTTTCGGATGCGGCAAAACCGTTATCCAGCACGCCATTGCAAAGCAGGCCGAAGCAGACGTGATTATTATGGCAGCCTGCGGAGAGAGAGCCAACGAGGTGGTGGAAATCTTCAAGGAATTCCCTGAACTCATCGATTCCAGAACAGGAAGAAAGCTTATAGAGAGAACAACCATCATCTGCAACACTTCCAATATGCCTGTAGCTGCCCGAGAGGCTTCCGTTTACACGGCAATGACCATCGGTGAATACTACAGGGCAATGGGACTCAAAGTCCTGCTGCTCGCAGACTCCACTTCCAGATGGGCACAGGCGCTCAGGGAGATGAGCAACCGTATGGAGGAGCTTCCTGGAGCAGACGCTTTCCCTGTTGACCTTTCATCCATCATATCCAACTTCTACTCCAGGGCTGGAATCGTAGTGTTGAACAACGGCCAGACAGGTTCAGTAACCTTCCTGGGAACCGTTTCCCCTGCCGGCGGAAACCTCAAGGAGCCTGTAACGGAGTCTACAAAGAAGTGCGCAAGATGTTTTTACGCTCTTAGCCAGAACCGAGCAGACAGCAAACGCTACCCTGCTATAGACCCTATAGACTCATACTCTAAGTATCTGGAATATCCTGAAATGGAAGAATTCTTCAACCAGAAGATGGAAAAAGGATGGGTGGAGAAAGTGCTCAAGGCCAAGAACATAACTCTCAGGGGCAAGGAAGCCTACGACCAGATAAACATCCTCGGTGACGACGGCGTTCCTATGGAATACCACCTCCGCTATTGGAAGAGCGAACTGGTGGACTTCATTCTCCTCCAGCAGGATGCCTTTGACGCCATAGACTGCCAGACTCCTCTGGACAGGCAACAGTATATGCTGGACCTCGTCCTGGATATCTGCAGCAGGGATTACAAATTTGAAAGGTTCGAAAAATGCGTTTCCTTCTTCAAGAACCTGATCAACATTATGAGACAGATGAACTTCTCGCAGTTCAAGAGCGAGCAGTTCAATAAATATCAACAGCAACTCTTTAACACAGTAGATAATGTCCTCTAACGTTTTTCAAAGAATATACACCAAGTTGGAAGCCATTACAAAGGCAACTGTAACCCTCAGGGCTACAGACGTATCCAACGATGAATTGGCAATGGTGGCCGGAAGGCTTGCCCAGGTGGTCAAGATCAAGAAGGACCTTGTGACGCTTCAGGTATTCGCCGGAACCGAGGGCATTCCTACAAACGCCCAGGTAGAGTTCTTTGGCGAACCGCCTGCACTCAATGTGGGAGAGCAGCTCAGCGGTAGATTCCTCAACGCCTACGGAGAACCGATCGACGGCGGTCCAAAGATCGAGGGAGAGAGAAGATATATCGGCGGCCCTAGCGTAAACCCTTACAAGAGAAAGCAGCCTAGCGAGCTGATTCCTACGGGAATTGCCGGAATAGACCTGAACAACACGCTGGTATCCGGCCAGAAGATTCCTTTCTTCGCCGATCCTGACCAGCCTTACAACCAGGTAATGGCAGACGTGGCCCTAAGGGCAGACGTGGATAAGATCATCCTCGGCGGAATGGGCCTGTCAAACGACGATTACCTGTATTTCCGCCAGAAATTCGAGGATGCCGGCGCACTGGACAAGATCATCTGTTTCATAAACACCACGGAGCAGCCGCCTGTTGAGCGCCTTCTGATTCCTGATATGGCTCTTACTGCCGCTGAATATTTTGCTGTAGACAAGAACGAGAAAGTGCTTGTGCTTCTGACAGATATGACGCTTTATGCAGACGCGCTCAGCATTGTGTCCAACCGTATGGACCAGATTCCTTCAAAGGACTCAATGCCTGGCTCTCTGTATTCAGACCTTGCAAAGATCTACGAGAAAGCCGTGCAGCTTCCGGACGGAGGTTCAATCACTATCATTGCGGTTACAACCCTAAACGATGGAGATATCACCCACGCCATTCCGGACAACACCGGATACATCACTGAAGGTCAGCTCTATCTGAGAAAAGACACGGATACCGGAAAAATCATCGTGGATCCATTCAGAAGCCTTTCCCGTCTGAAGCAGCTGGTAATCAATAAGAAAACCAGAGAAGATCACAGCCAGGTAATGAATACAGGCGTAAGGCTTTTCGCCGATGCCGCAAATGCAAAGACCAAGCTGGAGAATGGATTTGATCTCAGCGATTACGACCTCAGATGCCTGGAATACGCCAAGGAATACTCCAACAGGCTTCTCTCAATAGACGTTAATATAAAGATTGACGAAATGCTGGATACCGGCTGGAGCCTGTTCCGCAAATATTTCAAGCCTGAAGAACTAGGAATAAAGCAGGCGCTGGTAGACAAATACTGGAACAGATAACTGTTTGCCCTAAACAATAATGGCAATTAAGTTTCAATATAACAAGACATCCCTGAACAACCTCAACAAGCAGCTGAAGGTTAGGCGGAATGCTCTCCCTACCCTAAAAAACAAGGAGAGCGCTCTCCGTATGGAGGTTAAGAACGCCAAGGCCAAAAGCGAACAGCTGGACAGCGAACTTGAAAAGACCTTACGCTCTTACGACTACGTTGCCCCTTTGTGGAACGAGTTTGATGGCGGCCTGATTTCCGTTAAGGACGTTCTGCTGAAAAGCGTGAAGGTGGCCGGCATAAAGACTCCCGCAATAGATGATATCATATTCGACATCAAGGAGTTCGACCTCTTCAACAAGCCTATGTGGTATTCAGATGGTGTAGCCATCCTGAAGAAAATAGCCACTCTTGGAATAGAATCCGAGGTTTACAGGGAGAAGATGATGATCCTGGACTATTCCAGGAAAAAGACCACCCAAAAGGTTAACCTCTACGAAAAAGTGCAGATTCCTGGCTATATGGAAGCCATCCGCAAGATCAAGAGGTATATGGAAGACGAGGAAAACCTTTCCAAAGCTTCTCAGAAGATAGTCAAACAACGTCACGCAATGGAGGAGGAAGAGAATGATTAAGCAGATGACAAAATACAACTTCGTGATTTTCCACGAAGACACTCCAGCGTTTCTTGAGACTCTGAAGGGCCTGGGACTGATGGACATAACCCGTTCATCCAAACCTGCCACAGAAGATTCCAAGAATTTGTTTGACAAGATACACAGCTATTCTTCCGCTCTCAAGCAGCTGAAAAACATAAGCAAAGAGTCTGAACTTCCAGAAACCGGCATTGATGATGCGGAACAGGTAGTTGCCCGCTGCCACGCCCTATCTGAAGAATGCAAAGGAATAAAGTCTGAACTACTCCATCTTAACGACGAATACAATGCCGCTCTTCCTTGGGGTGCCTTCTCTTCAGACGCCATCTCCAGAATCAGGGCACTTGGTCTGACTCCTTGCTTTGTAAGCCTTCCGGCAAAGAAATTTACCGATTCCTTGAGAGAAAAGTATGCTCTGGAAATTATTTCCCAGACCTCTGACAAGGTCAATATGGTCATCCTTCTTCCTCCTGGAGAAAGACTTAAAGGCAAGTTCAAGACTGTTGATCCGCCTAAAGAATCTGCAGAATCAATACATAATCGCATCGCTGAGAAAGAAGCATTGCTTGACGAGAAAAGCTCTGAGCTTGAGGCTCTTGTTCCAGGCATTGCTGCGGTTTCAAAAAAAATAGAAGAGCTTAAGTGCGACGCGGAAGTTCTTCTTGCCAAAGAAAGCGTAATCAAGGCTGCAGAGAACACTATAGATGTCTTTACCGGATTTGCTCCAATGGAAAGCGACTCTGAAATAGCATTGGCTCTAGACAGTCATTCAGAAGGATTTTACTGGACAGCAGAGCCTGCAAAGGTTGAGGATAATCCTCCTATCGCCCTCAAGAACAACTGGTTCACAAGAATGTTCTCAGTACTTACCGATATGTACGGAAGGCCAGCTTATAACGAATTCGACCCTACCCCATACATTTCAGTATTCTTCCTGCTATTCTTTGCAATGTGTATGGGAGACGCAGGATACGGTATCCTTCTTATCATCATTGCTCTGCTGCTCCGTAAATCAAAGGGAGCAGCAAAATTCGCCCCATTGGTCCTGACGCTTGGAATCGCCACTTTTGTTGTGGGATTCATTCTCCACACATTCTTTGGAATAGACATTTCCCAGGTGAGCTGGATTCCAAACGGCGCAAAGAAATTTATGATAACCGGCAAGATTGCCGGATATGACGCCCAAATGGTGCTCTCTCTTGCAATCGGAGTGCTCCATATCTGCATAGCGATGATAGTCAAGGCTGTGTATGCAGTCAAGAAAAACGGCTTTGCAAACTCCCTGGGTACAATCGGCTGGACTCTTCTCATAGTTGGCGGAGTGATAGTTGGCGCCATTGCTCTTGGAATGAATCTGGACAAATCTCTTGTCAAGATCATTGTAATAGTATTGGGAATAGTCTCAGCGATAGGCATATTCCTTCTCAACGACCTTCACCGCAACCCTCTCAAGAACATTGGAAGCGGACTTTGGGAGACATACAACACTGTTACCGGACTGCTCGGCGATGTGCTCAGCTACATTAGGCTCTATGCTCTGGGACTTGCCGGCGGAATGCTTGGCGCCGCTTTTAACCAGCTTGGCGGAATGCTTCTTCCGGAAGGCGGCGGATTCAGCGTTATGTGGATTTTCTTTATACTGATAGTTGTCTTCGGTCACGTTCTGAACCTGGCTATGTGCTGCCTGGGAGCATTTGTGCATCCTCTCAGGCTCAACTTCCTGGAGTTCTTCAAGAATAGCGGCTACGAAGGCAGTGGCAAGACATATAAACCATTGATAAACAATAATAAATAATAACTGTTAAAATAATTTTTATGAACGAAATTCTTGGTTATCTCGGACTCGGACTCATGCTTGGACTGGCCGGAGTCGGAAGCAGCATCGGAACAACGATTGCCGGAAACGCAGCCGAAGGCGCGCTGAAAGTCAATCCGGAAAAATCCGGAAACTATATGGTGCTTTCTGCACTTCCTGCAACCCAGGGTATCTACGGATTCGTGGCTTTCCTTGTTTGGCTGTCAAGGGATTTTGCAAAAGACGGTGCTATGCTCTTTGGAGTGGGCATCAGCGTTGGAATCGTATGTCTGCTGTCTGCAATCCGCCAGGGCAAGGTCTGCGCAAACGGTATTGTAGGCATTTCCCAGGGTCACGATGTTTTCACCAACACTCTTATCTACGCCGCTCTACCTGAATTCTACGCAATTCTGGGACTTGTAGGCGCCCTTATGCTCGGCTAGATATGACACTGATAAAGTCAATTTCTGGAATCAGGGGCACCATCGGGGGAAATCCCGGTGATGCCCTTACTCCGATAGATGCCGTAAAGTTTACCGCTGCCTACTGCACCCGCCTGAGGAATCTATATCCTGGCAAAAGATGCAAAGTCGTAGTTGGCAGAGACGCCCGCCTGAGCGGAACAATGCTGCGCAATGTAGTTTGCGGAACTCTCTCCGCCTGCGGAGTGGATGTGGTAGATGCCGGACTGGCTTCCACCCCTACTACGGAAATGGCTGTAATTCTGGAAAAGGCAGATGGAGGAATAATACTGACCGCATCTCATAACCCAAGGCAGTGGAACGCTCTCAAGCTTCTGAACGAAAAGGGTGAATTCCTTACCGCTGAAGACGGTGCTAAATTGCTGGAATTTGCTCAAAAGGAAGATTTTGCGTTCGCCGATGTAGACAGCCTTGGAAAAATCTGCGAGAAAGATTTCACCATTGCCCATATAGACGCAGTTCTGGCCGATCCGCTTGTTGACAAGGATGCAATCAAGAATGCCGGTTTCAAGGCGGTTCTTGACGCAATAAATTCTGTAGGCGGAGTAACAATGCCTATCCTTCTGGAAAAACTTGGAGTAGAGTGCATAAAGCTCAACTGTGAGCCTACTGGAGACTTTGCCCACAATCCAGAACCTCTGCCTGCAAACCTGGTGGATCTTTCAAATGCCGTAAAGGACAACAATGCCGATCTTGGAATCTCCGTAGATCCAGACGTTGACCGCCTTGCCTTCATCTGCCAAGACGGGACTCCGTTCGGAGAAGAATACACACTTGTTAGCGTGGCATCATACGTTCTTGAAAAGAACCCAGGCCCTACCGTTTCCAACCTTTCTTCCACCAGGGCTCTTAGAGATGTTACAGAAGCCGCAGGACAGAATTATTATCCGGCAGCAGTCGGTGAAGTTAACGTTACCACCAAGATGCACGAAGTGGGAGCCGTAATAGGCGGAGAAGGCAACGGCGGAGTCATATATCCTGCACTTCACCACGGAAGAGACGCATATATGGGAGTGGCTTTGTTCCTAAGCAATCTTGCTCACAAGAAGCTGAAGATGACCGAACTCAGAGATTCTTATCCTCAGTATTTCATATCTAAGAACAGGATAGAAGTATCTGATCCTGGCGTTGTAGACAAGATTCTTGAAAAAGTTTCAAACGCATTCTCAGACTTCAATCCTATTACAATAGACGGAGTAAAGATAAACTTTGACGCCGAACGCAGCTGGGCCCAAATGCGCAAGTCCAACACCGAACCTATAATACGCCTTTATTGCGAAGCTCCTACCCAGAGCCAGGCGGAAGAACTAGCCTCAAGGATCAAATCAATAGCCACAGGCATTTTAAACGGATAGCAAAATGTTCTCTTTCAGGACCTCAGACATATTCAAGCAAGAAGATCTCGTCCTCCACAAAGGGAGGGTGATGACTATTTGCAACCAGTCTTCCTGGAATCCTATAGAAAGAAAATATGTTTTTGAGGGTTTCTTTGAAAGGGGCAATCTTTCCTGCGTTATGGTTCCCCCGGGAGAAGGCCTTGCAGACCATCCCCTGAGCGCCCATATTCCGTTTAACGCTATTTCCAGGGCTGAAGGCGGCGCCCTCCAATTCTCCAAAGACGATTTTGCCAGCACGGATGCTATAGTAATTGAACTTCAGGATGGAGGTTGCCGCTACTTTTCATCTCCCAACCTGATCTATGACCTGTTTTCATTCCTGACAGACACGGATGCCACAATCCCTGTTTATATTGTCGACAGGCCAAATCCTGCTGGAAGACAGGTGGAAGGCACAGCTCTGAGGGCAGGCTACCGTTCCCATATCGGAATCGAGGGCATTCCTCACCGCTACGGCCTGACCATCGGTGAACTTGCTTATTGGATATACGGAAAGCTAAACTCAAAGTTCCCGCTCCATATTATTTCCTGCAACGTTTCTCCTGTTGGAAAGCTTGTAATGGGCTGGACCATTCCGCTTAGCGAAGACTTCGGCGGATTCTTTACGGAATCCTTCTGCAGCGGCCAGTATCTGTGGAGAGGAACCAACGTTACTCCTGGAATAGGAACTACCCGCCCTTACGAGTTCTTTGGCGCTCCGTTCCTGGAAGGAGTTAGCCTTGAAGAGAATCCACTGTTCCACGACAACGGTGTATTTGCCCGCTGGGCTTCCTTCACTCCGCTTGGCGGACGTTATTCACACGAGAGATGCTATGGATATCAGCTTCTTCTGACACCTGAAAATCAGTACAATTCTTTGGCACATTCCTTGCGTCTTATCCGCTGCGTGAAAGATTTATGCCCTTCTTTCCGCTTCCTGGATAAAAGTCCCGGAGACGACAACAGCCTGATTGAAATGCTTGTGGGAGACAAGGAACTCCTTGACTTTATCCAGGGCAAGACTAATTGGGAAGAAACCAAAGAGCATATAAAGCTGGAAGAGCAGAAATGGATCAAGAAGACCAGAAAAGATCTCCTTTATCCGGAAGAGCCGCTCTTCAGAATAAAATAGAAACCAAATTTACCATTCAAATGAACCCTATTTTACAGGAAAAGAAATTTGAGCTGCCTGAAGGACAGGTAATTGTGCAGGACGGCGAGTGCATGACAATCAAAGGCTCCATAGTCAAGACAGCCTTGCTTCTGGTTATGCTTCTCGTTGCTGCGGCTTATAGCTGGATGGTTTCCTACAATTCTATTAACCCTTCATCGCCGATGTGGTATCTGATGGGTGGTGTTATTGTAGGATTTATTCTGGCTATGATTATCACCTTCAAGCCTAAGACAGCTCCATACCTGTCTCCAATATACGCTGTTGCGGAAGGATTTGCTCTCGGCTGCATTTCAGCTGTTTACAACAGTTATGCAATTCAGGCCGCAGAAGCCAAAGGCACTGCCGTTGATCCTAATGGAATCAGCAGCCTGATTACCGGAGCCATCCTGCTTACTGTTATCACGACATTCGTGATGCTGACTCTATACCGAACTGGCGCGATCAAAGTCAACGATAAATTCAACAAGATACTTAAGGTTGCCCTGATATCAGTCCTAGTATTCTACGCAATAGGTATTTGCGTAGCCTTGTTCGGCGGAAGAGACGGCCAGTTCTACAGCCTTTTCTTCGGCAACAGCATCCTTGCCATCGTGATTAACCTGGTTATCGTTGGCATTGCCGCCTTCTCACTTATGCAGGACTTCGACCTCATAGTCAAGGGCAGCCAGATGGGCGCTCCAAAGTATATGGAATGGTATGCCGCATTCGGCCTTATGGTTACTCTGGTATGGCTTTATCTTGAGATTCTGAGGCTTCTTTCCAGGATTCAAAGCAGAAATTAGCCCTAAAATTTTGTTATTTCGCCAAAATCAGTATCTTTGCACCCCGATTTTAAAACATTTGCAAATGAAAAAGTCTATACATCCCGAAACCTACCGACTTGTAGCTTTCAAGGATATGTCTAACGATGAGGTATTCATCACACGCAGCTGTGAGGCTACCAAGGAGACAATTGAAATAGACGGCCAGACCTACCCTTTGGTAAAGGTAGAAATCTCCAGCTCATCTCACCCGTTCTACACTGGCAAGATGAAGCTCGTTGATACAGCCGGCCGTGTTGACAAGTTCTACAGCCGTTACAAGAAAAAGTAATGGAATCAAGGTAAATTTAGGGGGAGATGGAAAACCATCTCCCTCTTTTTATTTAACCTATTTTTCTTTTAACTTTACAAAGTTTATAGAAAATATATGAAAAGGTATATCGCAGTAATACTGACAGCCGCCCTCTTGTGCGGTTGTTCTGAAAACGGCAAACAAAAGAAAGCTCATCCTATTAGAGTCAAGGCTGAGTTATTGTCTCCTGCTGGAAACAGTTTCCAGAAAACTTATGTTGGTACTGTGGAGGAGAATCAGTCCACTGCTGTAAGTTTCACTTCTATGGGAATGGTTACCAGGGTGTATGTTACTGAAGGACAGCCGGTCAGGAGAGGACAGCTGTTAGCCGTAATGGACGATACTCAGGCCAGAAACTTTCTGAGCGGAGCTGAAGCAGGAATGCAGCAGGCAAATGACGCTCTTCAGCGATATGGAATGCTTCACGAAAACGGATCTCTGCCGGAGGTTAAGTGGGTTGAAGTACAAAGCAAGGTCGCTCAGGCAAAGTCCCAGCTCGAGATTGCAAGAAAGAACCTTGCAGATTGTTCCCTAACCGCCCCTGTTAGCGGCATCATCGGAAAGAAAATTATTAATGCAGGCGAAACAGCCCTGCCTTCCCAGACTGTTGTCACTATCCTGGATATCAGCAAGGTAAAGGTGAAAGTATCGGTTCCTGATACAGAGATATCGTCCATCGCTGAGAATACTCCTACTTCAGTTAAAGTTGATGCAATAGATATGGTATTTGATGGAGGAAGGATTGAAAAGGGAGTGCAGGCCGATATGCTCACCCGCACATACGACATAAGGATAAACGTGCAGAATCCGGGAGGAAAACTCCTGCCAGGAATGGTGGCAAGCGTCAATTTCAACAGCCAAAGCCAGGGCGGTCTTTTGAGCGTTCCGGTGTCAGCCGTGCAGAAAAGAACAGACGGAAGCGCTTTTGTCTGGACCATCAGAGGGGACAGCACAGCTCACCGCACCAACATCAAAATCGGCTCAGTATCAGGCAATGACATTTTAATTGAAGACGGGCTCAGCGAAGGCAGCATAATCGTAACTGAAGGATATCAAAAACTCGGAGAAGGCACAAAGGTTATTTACTAGCTATGGAAGACAAGAAGACAAACTGGTTCAAGTGGCCTTTGGAGCATTACCCTATCTCGCTTCTGATAATTGCCATTCTGTTTATTCTTGGCATTTACGGAATGCGGCAGATGCCTAAAGACGAATTCCCTGCTGCCACTATACGCCAAGGAGTTGTAGCTGCCGTTTATCCGGGAGCCACATCGGAAGAAGTGGAAGTGCAAGTGGCAAAGCCACTGGAACGCTATCTGTTCACTTTCAAGGAAGTACTCAGAGCCAAGACCACTTCAACTTCCCAGAATGGAATGTGCATTGTGATGGTCAGGCTAAAAGACGACGTGAACAATAAAGACGAAGTCTGGAGCAAAATCAAGCACGGGCTTCAGGCATTCAAGCAAAGTCTTCCATCAGGAGTGCTGGCACTGGTGACAAACGACGATTTCGGCAACACTTCCGCTCTGCTCATTTCAGTTGAAAGCAGCCAAAGAAGCTATCGCGAACTTCAGGAATATACAGACAAGCTCTCTGACAATCTTCGCAGAATACCGTCAGTTGCCAACGTGAGAACTTTCGGCCAGCAGCAGGAACAGTTAAGCGTTTATGTTGACCGCCAGAGACTTCAGGCATACGGCATAGGCCAGCAGATGCTCCTGAATGCCCTCAAGACTCAGAATCTCACAACTGTCAGCGGAAGCATTACCGGAACATCCCAGGTAACCCCTATTCATATAGAACCTTCAGAAAACAGTGAGAAGGAAATTGAAGAACTCATTGTCTTCAGCGACCCTTCAACAGGCAAGACGGTCAGAGTCAGCGACATTGCAAGGGTAGTCAGAGAGTATGACAATAACTCTAGCTACATCAGCCAGGACGGGCATCCGTGCATATTGCTCTCTATGGAGATGAATCTTGGCAACAACATCGTTGAATATGGGAAAGAAGTTGACAAGGTAATCTCCGATTTCCGCAATGAGGAATTGCCTGAAGATGTAATAATAACCAGAATCGCAGACCAGCCTAAAGTTGTTGGCAAAAGCGTGAGGGATTTCCTCAGAGACCTGCTCATTTCAATGGCGGTTATCATTCTGGTGATGATGGTTCTCTTCCCGCTTCGTTCAGCAATTGTGGCAGCCATTACAATTCCGCTGAGCACATTCATATCGGTTGCCATAATGTATTTGGCTGGGATTGAGCTGAATATTGTCACTCTTGCCGCTCTGATCGTGGTAATGGGAATGGTTGTGGACAATTCCATAGTAGTAATTGACGGTTATCTGGAATACATTGGGAACGGCCAGAGTCCAAAAGAAGCGGCCCTGTCTTCAGTAAAGCAGTATTTTATGCCTATGATGCTTGCCACGCTTTGCATCTGCGTGATTTTCTATCCGCTGCTTATTACTATGACAGGAGCCTTCCACGATGCCCTTGAAGATTTTCCTGTGACAATTACCATTAATCTTATGGTGTCTTTGTTCCTGGCGGTATTGCTGATCCCGTTCCTTGAAACAAAGATAATGACTCCGGACAAGATATCCACCAAAGGAAACGCCGTAACCAAGACAGTTCAAAGCCTATACGAGAAAGTCTTGGGGTTTACATTCCGGATGCCTTACGTTACAATTATCGGCGGAATTGCCATTATCCTGCTAAGCTGTCTGCTGATTCCTAAGCTGAAAATCAGGATGTTCCCGTTTGCAGACAGAGACCAGTTCGCCGTAGAGATTTTCCTTCCTGAGGGCAAGGGGCTGGAAGACACCCGCTTTGTTGCCGATTCGCTGAGGAAAGCCCTCCAGAAAGACGAGAAGGTGAAATGCATAACCAGTTTCATAGGCTGCTCGTCTCCAAGGTTCATGATCTGCTATGCCCCTCAAATGGCGGGAAGAAACTTTGCCCAGCTCATAGTTAACACCAAATCTGACAAAGCCACGATTGAGCTTCTCAATAAATATCAGAATGCGTTTTCAGAAGCTTTTCCACAGGCTTATATCAGATTCAAACGCCTGGATTACCTTGAAGTTCAGGAACTGGAATACAGGTTCTACGGAGAAGACATAGACTCGCTTCAGACTGCTGCAGAGCAGCTTATGGACAGGATGCGCCAGATGCCGGAGCTTGAATGGGTACATACCGATTATTTTCAGCCTTATCCTGTGGCTAACATAACGCTTGATCCAGTTGCCTCTTCACTTGCAGGAATCAACCGCACCGTGGCCTCTATAGAACTGGCTGCCAACACTTCAGATATTCAGGCCGGAGAAATATGGGAAGATGACTACCAAGTGCCCGTTATCATAAAAGACGCTTCAGCCCTTACCATTTCAGGTCTCGGCGATATCGGCATCTCCACGCTGCCTACTATGCTCTCTGGAGTATCCACAGGCTCAAACAGCACAGTTCCCCTCCGCCAGATAGCCAAGGTGGAACCAAAATGGAGCCACTCCCGCATCAACCACCGCCAGGGAGAAAGATGCATGACTGTAACCGCCCAGTTCGCACAGGGTACGTATGCTGGCCCTGTAGAGAAGAAACTGAGAAGGATTATGGAAAAGGAAATCAGCGTTCCCCAGGGAGTCAGAACAGAAACCGGAGGCGAACTGGAATATGACAACGAGGCTCTTCCACAGATAGTTGGAGGAGTTCTTATCGCGATGATCATTATCTTTTTCTTCCTGCTGTTCAACTTCAAGAAATTCGGCATTACCTCGGTCTGCATAGCCGCACTGGCTCTGATGATCCCTGGAACCTTGATAGGTCTGGCTCTTCTTAACCGCTTGCTTGGCCTGACTTCCATACTTGGAGTTATCACACTTATGGGAATGATAATGAGAAACCAGATTCTCATATACGAACACGCCAACTCCCTGGTAGCCAAATATGCAGAAGAGCATCCAGACTGGAGAAAAGACAAGGCCACCTACAATCAGGCCGTAAAGCAAGCCGCCTATGATGCCGGCAAGAGAAGGATGGTTCCAATCTTCCTAACAACTGCCACAACCGCCGTTGGTGTTGTACCAATGATAATCGCAGGCTCATCTTTCTGGATGCCTGTAGGAGTCACTATTTTTGCAGGTGGAATCGGCTCTCTTATAATGGTTGTTACGATGCTGCCTGTAATCTACTGGAAAGTAAATCTGAAGTAAGATGAAAAGATTAGTTTCTATCATATTTTTCTCAGCGATTTGTGCAGTTTGCGCCGCACAGCCTTCCTACACTCTCTCACAGCTAAGAGACTCCGCCTTGGCAAGCAACATATCAATCCGCACAGCACGCTATGATATACAGGCCTCTGATCTTCAGAAAGATGAAGCATTAACCAAATACTTTCCTAGCGTGAGCGCTACCGGCGTTACTTTCAGGGCAGACAAGGGAATGCTTAACAAAACCATCAAGCCATCGGAAATGATATCTCCCGATTTGGCTGCCTTTCTGGCCAGCATTCTTCCTCCCGAGGTTCTTGCCTCATTGAACAATCCGATAACCATATCGATGATGAAAAAAGGTACAATCGGAAGTGTCATAGCTATGCAGCCGATATTTGCAGGCGGGCAGATAATAAACGGTAACCGCCTTGCCGAAGTTGGCAGGCAGGCTAGCCGTCTGCAGCTCAACCTGGCAGAAAATGAAGTGGAGAAAACCACGGAACAATACTTCTGGCAACTGGCATCGCTTCAGGAAAAGCTCAAGACCATAGAAACTGCAATGTCCTATGTTTCAGACATCAACAAAGATGTAAGCGTTGCAGTCAAAGCCGGCGTAGCCACCAAGAACGATTTGCTCCAGGTACAATTAAGGCAAAATGAGCTCGAAAGCCAGAAGCTCAAGGTCCTGAACGGCATCAGCCTGATGAAAATGCTCATAGGCCAGTTCTGCGGACTTAACAATACGTATTTCAGTATACTATTCGACAGCGCAAATCCGGAAAATATTCCGCAAAAGCAAGACCACATCCAGGCTCTCTATCAAACCAAAGAATACCAGCTTCTGGAAAAGAGCGTTGAAGCAGCCAGGCTCCAGAAGAAACTCGCCGTGGGCCAGTATCTTCCAACCATTGCTGTCGGAGCTTCCTACAATTACCATAACCTTCTCAAAAACGACCGCAGTTTCGGTATGGTTATGGCCACCGTAAGCATTCCTATAACTGACTGGTGGGGAGGATCCTACCAGATCAAGCGCAAAGAACTGGAAATCAGCAAAGCCGTTGAGCAGCAGCAAGACAAGGCCGCTATGCTCCAGATCAGGATGCAGAACTCCTGGAACAAAGTAGAAGAGTCTTATCAGCAGCTCCTCATAGCAAAGCGCAGCATAGAACAGGCTGAAGAAAACCTCAGGATCCAGAGAGATTACTACAAGGCCGGCCTTACCAATATGGCAGACCTTCTCCAGGCCCAGCTTCTCCATCAGCAGACTCTGGACAGATACACAGACGCCTTCTCCGAATACCAGATGGCCATTCTGGACTACAGGCATTCTGTGGGCCAGTAAAAGTTTACCCTATTTTTCCTAACTTTGGCTTGTTATGCAAAACCGGCAGCAAGTCATCAGCAATATCCGAAAGATTGCCAAAGAGTACAATAATCCTGAGCACTTTGTTGAGGATCCGATAGCCTTTCCAAGGCATTTCAATATGCTTGCCAACGGGATTTATCCTGATGACGGATATCCTATTGCAAAAGACTATGTCCCAGCATTCAAGGATGTTGAGATTGCGGCGGTTATAGCGGCTCATCTGGCCTGGGGCAGAAGGAATATGATTGTGCGGGATATCGGCAGGGCAATGGATGAGATGAAGTGGAAGCCCTACTGGTATGTGATGAAAGGAGAATACAGATGCGGTCCTGAAAGCCTTCACAGGACGGTCAGATGGAGCGAGTTTGCAACGATTTGCACCAACCTGAAAGAGTTCTACTCTCATAACGAGAGTCTGGAATGTCTATCTCCGCAGCAGATGAGAGTGCACATATTCTCTCAAAAGGAGGACAAAAACTGCGCAAACAAGAAGATTCATATGCTTAGGCGATGGATGGTAAGGAATGACGGAATCGTGGATCTGGGAGTGTGGAAGAGCATCAGTCCGAAGGAGCTAATAATTCCGCTGGATGTGCACGTGCATCAGACTGCTCTGGCGCTGGGCATAACCGAGAGGAACGGGACAGATATAAAGACCGCCTTGGAAATCACTGAGTTTCTGAAGGAATGCTTCCCGGAAGACCCTTGCCTCGGCGACTTTGCGCTATTCGCCTATCCTGTCGCCGAGCAAAAGAAGCGAAAGAGTGATAAATGAGTAATACAGATACTAAATACAATAAGGATAAAAAAGTGTCTAGCATAATTGCGATATGCTTATGTGCTGCGGTGCTAATCATTGGAATTATATCCACTATTTATCAAAGAAAGGCAATCCTTAATGACTCTATAGTAGAGAATGCTATTATCATTAATAAGCACAAAGGTGTTGGCGGAAAGGGTATAACTAATTATACAATTACATTTCAGTATTTATATGAAGGTAAAAGTTATGAGGGAAGAAATGAGGTGGATAAAAATGATTTTGACAGATTAAATATCGGTGATACAATTATGGTATATGTGTTAAAAAACTCTCCTGATAAAGGTTCCGTCTGGATAGAGAACAAGGGTTATTTAGCACTGCCAGAAAACGTGTTAGGAATATAAATAAAAAAATATGAAAAGCAGAATCTCCATTATCCTTGCACTGAGCCTGTTGGCAGTTTTTCCAAGCGTATCCAACGCTCAGGTTAAGTTCTTTTCGAATTTTGAATGCGGAAGGCTGGGCAAAGCGGAACTTACAGACAGTTCCAATATATACAGGCCAAATCTGGTGTATAATATCACCAGTGCAAAGGATCCGGATAATCCGGTGGATACATTGCTTGAGCCGAGTTCCAGATGGTTCTACTTCCTGATGACAGGAGTCAAGGGAAGAACCATTACCCTGAAGTTCATAGACACAGACCCGTGGGCCCCTTTCTACAGCTACGACAACAAGGAGTGGATAAGGTATGAGCCTAAGAAAGAGATGGTTGGAAAGTTTGTGGCTAAAAAGAAATATGACAGGGATTCCGTTTGGGTAGCCTATTGCATTCCATATACAAACACTCATCTGGATGAAATGATGGACGAGTGGCAGTACCGCGATGGCGTAAGGATATACTCTATTGGAAAGAGCTATCAGGGCAGGGATATGCGTATGATGATGGTAACCAACCACAACCTGCCGGACAAGGGCAAGAAGAGAATCTACATCCACGCCAGAGTGCATCCGAGCGAAACCCCTTGCTCCTGGTGCCTGGAAGGTCTGATTGAGGAGCTTCTGTCTTCCAGCCCGTTTGCCAGAAGCCTCAGAGACAACGCCATATTCTACATACTTCCGTTCAACAACCCGGACGGAGTTGCTTTGGGACATTCAAGATGCGATGCAATTGGAGTGAATATGGAAATCAACTATGACCGCCCTGATTCCCTCACAAGGCCTGAAGTAAAGAACATCAAGAACTTTGTGAACACCACCACTTACGGCGGAAATTATCTGGACCTTTTCCTGAACTTCCACTCCCAGATTGCCCCGCATATGACTTATTGGGTACACACGGAAGAAAGCACATCTCCGCTCTATTTCAAGAAGGAACAGACACTTACGTCTCTTACGATTGCGGACAACCCTATTTTCGGGCCGGATATGCTTAGTTTCTCAATGATGGCTCCGCGATACATAGAAGGCTATTTCTGGAACAATGCCGCTGAACATACTCTTGCGCTCACTCACGAAACTCCTTACAGTTTCTACGACAGGAACGAGGACGGAACGCTTGTAACCATAGAGAACCTGAAGTGGATGGGAAAGAAAACCCTCTGGGCAGTCTCCGATTATCTGGGAATAGCCCAGGCCGGAAGAATCGTGGTAGAGCCGCACAAGGCATCTCACTGCCAGAAGGCAGAAGACCTTGACCATATCTATACCGGTGACTGTTACTACATTGCAGAAAAAGATGGAGCCAGGGTAACCTACAAGCACAAGAATCTCCCTGCCGGAACCTACGAAGTTTACCGCTGGAAAGTGGGAGAGAAAGTCAAGGCCAATCCGGAAGGCTCCAATTGCTGGGAAAAGCTCTCTGACTACACCCAGAGCAACGACGGCACTATGAATATCACCATCCAGCTGAATGAAGGCCAAACGGCTGGCTCCCTGCTTCTTGTAAAAACCGACGATAAATGAAAAAGCCAGGACTGATACTTTCTCTGTTGCCTGTCGCGATACTTGTAGGCATAATTATACTGAGCTCGTCTCTGTTCGGGGGAGACCTGACATCCGGGCCGGCCCAGACTGCATTGGTATTTGCGGCGGCGGTGGGATCTCTGATAGCAATCTTCTACCTGAAAGTCCCGTGGGAGAAGATTGAAGAGGCTATGGTAACCAACCTCAAGAACGCAGGCTCCGCCATTTTCATTCTGCTGATGATTGGAGCCCTGACCGCCTCCTGGGTTCAGAGCGGAGTAGTGCCTTCTCTGGTGTACTATGGGCTTCAGGTTGTGCATCCGTCTGTATTCCTGATTGTTATCTTTGTGTTTACTGCGCTGATTTCATTGCTGATCGGAAGCTCCTGGACCACAATCGGAACAATCGGCGTGGCTATGATGAGCGCGGGCAGCATACTGGGCCTGCATCCGGGATGGCTGGCCGGAGCAATAATCTCAGGCTCCTATTTCGGTGACAAGATTTCTCCGCTTTCAGATACCACAAACCTGGCCGCCAGCATATCGGGAGTAAAGCTCTATGACCACGTGAAGTATATGCTGATAACCAACGTCCCGTCTGTGATCATTACAGGAATCATATTCGCGATAGTTGGAGCGTCCGCAGCCTCTGACGCGAATCTGGATGTGCACGGCCAGATGGAAGACATTGCTTCCACCTACAATGTATCTCCGTGGCTGCTTCTGATACCGGCATTCACCATCTTCCTGATGGTAAAGAAGATATCCCCTATCCTGACTCTTCTTCTGAGCGCGCTGTTCGCCTCTCTGATAGCCTGCATAGTGCAGCCGCAGATAATATCGCAGATCAGCCCTTACGGAGAAATGAGCTGGCAGACATTCTTCTACGCCCCTATCAAGCTGATGAGCTCTCACGTAGACATAACGGCCCCTAATGAAATGCTTGGCAAGCTGGCATCCACAAACGGAATTGCAGGAATGCTCAACACGGTATGGCTGATTATAAGCGTAACCATCTTTGGCGGAATGCTGGAAGCCGGCGGATTCATCCAGACAATTACGGAGAAGCTGGAGAAACTGATGCGCAACACTGTTTCTCTGGTAACCACCACAATGGCAACCTGCGTATTCTGCAATGTAGCTCTCAGCGAGCAGTATATGGCAATCATAGTTCCTGGAAACATGCTAAAGAAACTGTATCAAGACAAAGGCTACGAAGGAAGACTTCTCAGCCGTTCAATTGAAGACTCGGCGACAGTTACATCAGTTCTGATACCTTGGAACACCTGCGGAGCAATGCAGGCTGGAGTGCTGGGAGTGCCAACGCTGGTCTATGCTCCGTACTGCCTATTCAACTATATATCCCCGCTGTTTTCTATATTTGTAGCGGCAATCGGATACAAGATATTCCGGTGGGGAAAAAGAATAAGATAAACTATAATACTTCAGATATGAGAATCGCAAAAGACAAAGTAGTGAGCCTGAGTTACATACTCAAGGTGCAAGGACGTGAAATAGAGAAAGTTGTGGCAGAGGAGCCTCTGACTTTCATATTCGGAAGCGGAATGCTTCTGCCTAAGTTCGAAGCAAATGTACTGGACAAGGAAGTTGGAGATCCGTTTGAGTTTGAACTTGAGGCAGAGGACGCTTACGGACAGGTTAACCCTCAGATGATCGTAGACCTCCCACTGGATATGTTCAAGATTGACGGAAAGATAGACTTTGAGGTAATCAAGGCCGGAAATATCCTCCCTATGCAGGACAAGCAAGGCCATAGAATGAACGGCATCGTAAAGGAAGTCAAGGCAATAGAGAACAAGGTCACGATGGACTTCAACCATCCTCTGGCAGGAGAAAAACTCCATTTCTCAGGCAAGGTGGAAGGTGTAAGAGACGCAACCCAGAAAGAGCTTGACGAAGGTCTTTACGGAGAAAAGGTACAGCACAATTGCTCAGACGAGAACTGCTCTAGCTGCGGCGGGGGATGCTCTCACTGCCACTAGATCTTGCGGGCAACGTTGATTCCGTCCAACGCGGATGAAACTATTCCGCCGGAATAGCCGGCTCCTTCTCCGCAAGGGTAAAGATTTCTCAGCGATACGTGCTGCAGGCTTTCCGGATCCCTTGGAATCCTAACAGGAGACGAAGTCCTGCTTTCGGTAGCCAGAAGAAGAGATTGAGAGGTGTAATAGCCTCTCATTTTTTTGTCGAACAGCGGGAATGCACGCCTGAGCCTCTGATATACGCTATCCGGAAGAACATCGCTGAGCAGGGCAGAATAAGCCCCTATCTTATAGGAGGTTGCGGGAAGATCTGCAGAGAGTTTCCCGCGGCAGAAGTCATCCATTCTCTGGGCTGGAGCCTTCAATGTGCCGCCGTTATGGGCAAAGATTCCCTTTTCCACACTCTCCTGGAATTTCAGTAGTTTTAACGGCCCCCACTCTTCAAATTCAGATATGTCTTCTGGCTCGATGCTGGTAACGATTCCGGCATTGGCCCAAGGAGAATTCCTTTCTGAATTGCTCATTCCGTTAAGCAGAACCTCTCCCGGAGAAGTGGAAGATGGCAGAAGAATGCCGCCGGGGCACATGCAGAAAGAGAAAACTCCCCTTCCTTCCACCTGTCCCACAAGGCTGTACTCAGCGGCCGGAAGGCTCTTCTGGTATTTTCCGTGGTACTGGATATCGTTAATAAGGCTTTGCGGATGCTCGGCCCTTACTCCCAGGGCAAATCCCTTAGCCTGAAGGTCCCAGCCTTTTTCATAGAACAGACTGTAGATGTCTTTAGCGGAATGGCCTGTAGCAAGAATCACTTTTCTAGAAAGGAATTCCGTTTCCTTCATGCCCTCTTCCTGCCTTTGAACACACTTAACCTTCCACATATCTTTCTCAGACTGAGGAGGAAGCAAATCCGTTACCCTGGTGTTGAAATGCACCTGACCGCCGTGGGAAAGAATGCAATTCCTGATATTCTCCATTATCTGCGGAAGGCGGTTGCTTCCTATATGAGGATGGGCGTCCACGAGGATTGAAGGGTCAGCTCCAAAGTCAACCAGCGGATAAAGTACTTCTCTAATGTCTCCTTTCTTTGTGGAACGGGTGAATAGCTTTCCGTCTGAAAAACAGCCTGCTCCGCCTTCTCCAAAGCAGTAATTGGAGTCCGGATCCACAATCTGCTCAAGCATAAGGCGCGCAGTGTCTCTCTTTCTGGCGTGGACATCCTTGCCCCTCTCCAGAATTACCGGACACTTTCCTCTCTGAAGTAAAGTCAGGGCGGCAAACAGTCCGGCAGGACCAGCACCTATGATTATAACCTTCTCTCCTTTAGTGCAATCCAGATATGGCGGCATAGAAAACCTCTGGAAAGGCTTGTCTCCTTTAAGGAAAACCTGAACTCTGAGCTTGAATGAAATCTTTCCCCCTCGGGCATCAAGGCTTCGCCTGAGAGTCTCCACGTGAACAACCCTGTCTTTGGACACGCCGCAGGCGCGCGCGGCCTTTTCCCTTATGGAATTCTGGTCCTGCCTTTCAGAAACCGAAAAGGAAATGTCCGTCTCTTTCATCTTCTAAAGCATTTGTGAAGCCCTTGGAACAGAAGGCTTGTCGAGTGTGCAGAATTCTCCTCTGCGATATTTGTAAAGGCCGCTGATGGCTATCATCGCCGCATTATCTGTTGTAAACCTGAATTCCGGAATAAAAGTCTGCCATCCCCTTTTCTTTCCTTCCTCGGCGATGCGGTTTCTCAGGCCTGAATTGGCGCTTACTCCGCCGCCTATGGCAACTTGACGGATACCGGTTTGCTTGACAGCCAGTATGAGTTTTTTCATCAGTATATCTATCAGGGCTTTCTGGAAACTGGCGCAGATATCGGCCTTGTTTTCTTCTATAAAATTCGGGTTCTCCTTAAGCTGATCGCGGAGGAAATAAAGAAGAGATGTCTTTATTCCGCTGAAACTGTAGTCCAGCCCTTGGATATGCGGCAGATTGAACCTGAAACGGTTTTCATCTCCCTCTTTTGCCAAGCGATCCACTATCGGGCCTCCAGGATAGCCCAGGCCCATCATTTTTGAACACTTGTCAAAAGCTTCACCCACAGCATCGTCTATGGTCTGTCCCAGAATCTCAAACTCAAAATGCCCGCAGACTTTCACAATCTGGGTATGGCCTCCGGAAACCAAAAGAGTCAGGAACGGGAATTGGGGAACAATGTTCTCCCTGCCTTCTTCCTTAACTAGGCAGGAAAGTATATGTCCCTGAAGATGATTAACTTCCACGAGTGGCTTTCCGGTTGCTATAGCCAGCCCCTTTGCGTAGCTTGTTCCAACCAGAAGAGATCCAAGAAGCCCCGGCCCCCGGGTAAAGGCTATGGCAGAAACTTCATCCATCGTAACACCTGCCTGGCTAAGAGCCTGGTCCACAACAGGAACTATATTCATCAGGTGAGCCCTGGAAGCCAGTTCAGGAACAACGCCGCCCCATTTTTCGTGAACCTTCTGGCTGGCTATGACGCTGCTCAGCAAATATTCATCTCTGAGCACGGCGGCAGAAGTGTCGTCACAAGATGATTCTATACCTAATATTATATCTGCTTTCTGTCTGTTCATAATTGCAATATGCAAATCTAATGAGTTTTTGCTTAAATTTGTAGGTTAAGACTAATATTCGGCAAGGAATCTGATGATTAAGGCAGTCAAATATCTGGGATGGATCCTTCTGGTTCTGCTTTGCATCCTGATGGTGGCGTATCTTGCGCTTCAGATTCCTTATGTCCAGACCAAGATAACCCAAAGCGTTGTAAAGTCCCTTACTAAAGACATTAACGCAGATGTTAACATCGGAGAAGTCAATATCCGCTTCTTCAACAAGGTTGTTGTCAAGGACTTTTCCATAGTATCCAAAGACACCCTGCTGAGCGCCAGGGAACTGGAAGCAGGAATCTCGCTGAGAGGTCTTCTGGACAAAAACAAGACAGTCAATTCTCTCAAGGTCAGCGACGGAGTCTTCAATCTTATTTATGAGACTGACTCCACTCTTAACATAGACCGGATTTTCCCAGTCACAGAGAAGAAGGAAGATAAGGGAAAGAGCAATTTTGAAATCGCGCTTTCCTCCCTTGAGGTTAACAACTTCCGTTTCAACCTCAAGAATCCTTATGACATACGTCCTATGGTAAAAGGACAGATGGATTTCAGCAATCTGAGCGTAAGCAACATAAATCTGGAGGCTTCAGACATAAAATACGGTCCTGACGGGGTTACTGCCAAGATAGCCGGCCTGAACGCCAAAGAGAGCTGCGGTTTCGTTCTGGACAATCTCAAGGGAGACTTTCTCCTGAATGACGAAGGAGCAACTCTTTTCAATCCGGATGTTCTGGCAGACGGAAGCCGATTCAAGGGAGATTACCTGAATTTTGGCTTTAGCAGCCCTAAAGACTTCAAGGATTTCATACGAAAGGTCAGGCTTTCTTCCAGGCTGAATAACAGTACCCTAGCGATGAAGACTATCGGCAGGTTCGCTCCGGATTTCCTTAATTCCGATCTGGAATTCACTATCAGCGGACTTGTGGAAGGAACGGTCAGCAACCTCTATGCCAAGAGTATTTCCGCCACGTCCAAGGGCGGGCTGACTAGCGTTTCACTTTCAGACGTGAGGATGAAAGGCCTTACAGATACCTTCCACACCAAGATAGAAGGCAAGGTCAACAATCTGACCACAACCGGAAAAGACCTCTCACATATCATAGCAGGTCTGAGCGGAGGTACCAGAGTTGACTTCCTTGAACAGATGCCGCCGATGCAGGTTTGGAAATATACCGGCAATGTCAGCGGAACAATAGGTCACATAATGACAAACGGCGTGTTGTCTTCTGGCGGAAGCAGCGTGGCGGTCAATGCGGCAGTCAACGCTGCCAGAGACAATACAGCACCATTGTTTGCAACCAACGTAAATGCTACGGACTTAGACCTTTACACTCTTACCGGCAGCAAGGCGCTTGGTCTTTTCAGCGGAAGAGGCAAAGTCAGGGTGCTGAGCGGAACTGCAACGGAAGGAATGGCTGTCATTATAGACAGTCTCAACGTGCGCAAGCTTGGAATCAACGGCTATAACCTCACCGGAATCATAGGCAAGGGAAGATACCAAGACGAGATATTCGACGGAAAGGTCATCTGCCACGATCCGGCTCTGGACTTAATGTTCCAGGGTACGATAGGAACATCTTCTTCTCCAGGCAATATCTATAACTTCTACGCAAACATCCCTTACGCAGACCTTTACAAGCTCAATCTGGACAAGAGAGATTCCACAGCCATAATTTCAACCTTCATAAGCGCTGACCTCCAGAATTTTGACGGCTATGACTTCTTCGGGTACCTGAAGATGGACGATATCGTCTATACGAACTCCCACGGAAAATGGAGAATAGGAGACTTGGACGCTACCTCTCTGTACGAAGACGGCAAATATGTCATAAACCTCGTATCAGACTTTGCCAAAGCAAGATATGAAGGAACAAGGATGATAGACAGTTTCCTGGAACAGTTCAACAACCAAGTTCTGCGCCGCCATTTCAGCAACCTGGTTCCTCAGTCCGAGCAGAAAGAAATCCAGAAGAGCTACAACCAGAATTACAGCCTCACGCTTCAGACTCTCAATACTCAGGGAATCTGCGCATTCATAGATCCTGGCCTCTATATCCAGCAGGGAACTTCCCTCAGGGTTAGAGTCACAGATGACGACCATTACAGAGTGTTGCTTAACAGCGGAAGGCTAGCCCACGGAAGCAATTACCTCAAAAACGTAAGGCTCACGGTTCTGGACAGAGACTCCAGCATAGCCGCGTCTATATTCTCCAGAGATATAGCCGTTGCCGGATTTACGGTAGACAGTACCAGACTGATAGCCAATGCTTCAGACAACAGCATCAATTTCTCGCTTCGGTTCCGCAACGACAGCACCGGACTTAACAACACCAACCTCAACGCAAAAGTCTCCTTCCTCAGAGATACTTCCATCGATGTAAATGGTGTGCAGAGAACCCTGTCTTCCCCTATCTGCATAAACGTAAGTCCTTCAGATATAACCCTCAAGGGGCAGAGATGGAACATCCGCAAATCTGAAATGATTTATTCGGATTCCCTGATTACCCTAGACGGAATGAAGATTTACAACGGAAGCCAGATGCTCTCGGCAGGCGGTACTCTCTCCGAGCATTATCCTGATTCTCTCGGCATCAGGATGGAGAAATTCGACATTGCCATTTTCGATCAATTCTTTGAAAAGAAGATGAACATTGAAGGCCTTCTTTCAGGAAGGGCTCTGCTGTCGTTGAACCAGAGGGGAAAATTCTACGGATCGTTCACTGGAGACTCTATGTATGTTAACCACGCTCCTGTAGGCACGCTTCACGTGGATGGAAAATGGAACAGCGAGGAAAAACATTACGATCTGAGCGTCAATACCGTACAGGATGGAAAGAAGAAGCTCGACATAAACGGGTACTACCGCCCAGAAGGATCGTACATCAATATGGTTTCCAATCTGGATGACTTGTCTATGGCCTATTTTGAGCCTATTCTCAGCGATGTTGTATCTCACACTTCCGGATCGCTTTCAGGAAACATTACCTTGGCCGGGCCACTTAACGATATTTCCATAACCAGCAGCGGATGCAGGTTCGACAAATTCGGATTTACTGTTGATTATCTTAATGTTCCTTATCTTCTTAACGGCAAGTTTGATGTTAACGACAAGGGCGTTGTCATCCACAACAATCTTCTGGAAGATTTTAACGGCGGCAGCGGAAGAGTAAACGGCGGAGTCAGCTGGAACCGCTTCAAGGACATAGGAATAGACGTCCGCATATCTATGAATAATATGCAGGGCCTCAATACCTCTGAAAAAGACAACGAAGACTTCTACGGTACAGTGTTCGCTACCGGAAACGTGGGAATTAAGGGTGACCTGAGCAAGCTTACTCTTGACATCACTGCCAGGACAGAGCGCAAGACATTCTTCCACATTCCTATGAGCGGAGCTTCAAGCGCCAGTTCCTCCAATATCCTGACATTCCGTCAGGAAGAGGTTCCGGTAGAAATAGACCCGTATGACACTCTATATTTCTCAAAGAGCATTGCTACATCGGATCCTATGGAGATTGCCGTAAATCTCAACGTTACAGCCACTCCAGACGCAAATCTCTGGCTGGAGATAGACAAGTCCACAGGAGACATACTCAAGGCTAATGGCCAGGGCCGCATAGGCATTAACATAAATCCTAAGAAAGATATCTTCAAGCTATCCGGTAACTATTCCATTAGCCAGGGAAGCTATCACTTTGTTCTTATGGGACTAGCTTCCAGAGACTTTACTGTAGTTCCAGGCAGCAACGTTGCCTTCAACGGAAAAGTCGGCAACACTGCTCTGGACATAACAGCCCTCTATTCCACCAAGGCAGCCATCAACCGCCTGATTTCAGATACCACATCGGTAAACACCTCCAGGCTTGTGAATGCAAGCATAAAGGTTACCGGCAAGCTGGACAATCCTCAGATCAAATTCGGCATAGACGTTCCTGATCTAGACCCTAACACAAAGGTCAAGGTAGAAAGCGCACTCAATTCTGAAGACAAGGTTCAGAAACAGTTTGCTTCTCTGCTTGCCTTCGGAAACTTCACTCCTGAAACCGAATCCGGAATTACATCCAGCGGAAACGCCATCTACTCCAATGCTACCAGCGTTCTTGTGGGTCAGCTGAACAACCTGTTTATGCAGCTGGACATTCCTTTGGACCTGGGATTCAACTACCAGCAAGGAGACAGGAGCGCCTCAGACGCGTTTGAGGTGGCCGTTTCCACCCAGCTGTTCAATAACCGCGTGATTATCAACGGCAGTATGGGCAACGACCCTTACTCATCATCTACGGGAAGAGACGTAAAAGGCAACATAGACATAGAAGTCAAGATGGATCGGCAGGGCAAGATTCGAATGACCTTCTTCTCCCACGCCACAGACGCTTATTCTAACTACCTTGACATGAGCCAGAGAACAGGTATCGGCGTTGCTTACCAGCATGAGTTCAACTCCTTCAGAGACCTCTTCAGAAAGAGGAGCGCAGCCCAGAAAGAGTACGATAAAATGCGGAAAATCAAAGAGCGGGAAGAAAGAAAAGCCGACAGGGAAGAAAAGAAGAAAGCCAGGAGAGAAGAGAAAAACTCTAGAAAATGACAGGCACGATCTGTCCTATCTGCTCAGCAACGTAAGGCCTTTCCACTCTAAGATAATTGCCGGTGTATCCGCCCATTAGCCCACCTTTTACCCTGCCTTCAAACAGTACCTCCTGACTGGTTCCAATAAAACGCCTGCGATAATCTTCATGCAGATGGTCCGATAGTTTCTCCAGAATCTTGACTCTTTCTGTCTTAACGTTTTCCGGCAGATGACCTTCCATCTTGTCTGCCAGAGTCCCTTTTCTCCTGGAGTAAGGGAAGATATGCAGGAACGCAGGGCTAATTCCCCTCAGAAATGAAAGCACACTCTCAAACTCTTCTTCAGTTTCTCCCGGAAAACCAGCAATAACGTCTATCCCAAAGAAAACATCCCCCATCTTCTTGCGAATATAATCTATCTTGGAAGCAAAAAAGGCTGTATCGTATTTTCTGTGCATTCGCTTGAGAACAGAATCGCATCCGCTCTGCAGCGGAATATGAAAATGCGGCTGGAATTTTGTCCCCGATGCAATCCAGTCTATCATCTGGTCTGTCAGAAGGTTAGGCTCAATGGAAGAAATCCTGTAGCGGGCAATGCCATCCACCTTTTCAAGCACCTGAAGAACAGGAAGAAGTCCTCCTTCATAGTCACCGATATTGACACCTGTCAAAACTATTTCCTTAACCCCTTTCTCGGCAATTTCTTTTGCCTGGCTAACCAACACATCAACTGGAACACTTCGGCTTCTGCCTCTGGCATAAGGTATTGCGCAGTATGTGCAGAAATAATTACATCCATCCTGAACCTTCAGGAAAGACCTTGTCCTCTCGCCATAAGAACAAGCAGGAAAAATATGCTCGGCAGCGGAAATGCTGCACGGAGAACCATCAAGAAGTTCTATGCATCTGGAATAGACACTGCCTTTGCGGTCTTGTTCCAACACAAGAGAGACGCCTTCAATAGCCTCGATCTCAGCCTTTTTCAGAGTAGCGTAACAACCGGTAACAATAATGATGGCATCTGGATTGAGCTTATGTATTCTGCGGATGATGTTCCTGCATTTCTTGTCAGAATGTTCGGTTACGGTGCAGGTGTTAACAACGCAGACATCCACGCCGGAAGAATATGGAGAGACCTCTGCAAAGCCGTTGCGCACAAACTGTTGCGCAATCGCTGAGCTTTCTGCAAAATTAAGTTTGCATCCCAGCGTTGCAACAGCAATCTTCTTTCCCGCAAAGTCTCCCATCAGAGTATCATTTAGATTTCAAAAGTCACGCTTGAAGCGTAGAGTTTTCCTCCAAGAGGAGGATTAATCTTGTCTATAGTAACGGTAATCTTCTCAAGCGCAGGGAATTGCTTCTTTACGTGAGAGGCTATTCGCTGAGCTACATTCTCAAGCAGATGAGATGGAATATCCATTTCTTCTCTCACTATATCGTACAGCGTCTGGTAGTTGACAGCATCTTCAATGCTGTCAGATTCCGCGGCGGCGGAGAAATCTCCGTAAACCGCTAGATTCACAACAAAACGGTTCCCGATTATCCTCTCCTCTTCAAAGCATCCGTGCTTTGAGAAGAATTCCATATCTTTCAGTTCTATCTTATTCATATTCTTATCCAAGAATTATAAACACGCAAGGCCGCTTTCCTATCTTGATTCCTGATTTGCGCCACAGTCCTACGGGCATTGTCTTGATATATTCCGCAGGAAGTGAAATGTCAGCGGCAACAGTCAGCATCGTTGAAGGGGAGCAAACCTCCATAATTGAAGACATCAGAGAATCGTTCCTGTAAGGGGTTTCGATGAAAATCTGGCTCTGATTCATCTTCCTGGAGTGAGCCTCATAGAATTTCAGCTTGGACTTGCGTGCCTCTTCCTTGACGGGAAGATAACCGTTGAAAGCAAAGTTCTGCCCCTGCAGTCCGCTTGCCATCAGAGCCATCATCAGCGATGAGGGTCCAACTAGTGGAACAACCTGAATGCCTGCCCGGTGCGCAGCAGCCACCAGCACGTTTCCGGGATCTGCCACTGCCGGAAGACCAGCCTCGGAAATCAGTCCCACATCATTTCCTTCCTGAAGCAGAGACACATAGCCAGCCCCGACTTTAGGATCTGTATGCTCGTTCAGCTCGTAGAAATTTAGCGTCTCAATTTTGCCCTTCAGGCCGCATCTAGACAGGAACCGTCTTGCCGTAGTTACCTCTTCCACAACAAAATGCTTCAGAGACTCTATTATATATATGTTTCTTGGCGGCAGTGCGTCTGCCACGGCCCCTTCTCCCAGCGGAGACGGAATCAGATATAATTTCCCGTTTGCCATAATCCCCACAAAGATAACTTAAAATGAAAATAATAGTGAGCGATTTGCTAAATTTGCATAACGACATCAGACTTATGGAAAACTCTATAACGTTTTTGGGAACGGGAACATCCACCGGTGTTCCGATGATAGGCTGCCACTGCTCGGTTTGCAGCAGTACAGATCCACGGGACAAGCGCCTGAGGACATCTGCCTTCATACACTACAACGGACTGAGGCTTCTGATAGATTGCGGGCCTGATTTCCGCGCCCAGGCACTTTCAAACGGGATTGAAGACCTGGACGCCATACTCTTCACCCATCAGCATAAAGACCATACTGGTGGCCTGGATGACGTTAGGGCCCTCAACTACATAAACAGCAAGCCAACCACAATCTACTGCGAAAACAGGGTCCTTGAAGGCCTGAAAATGGAGTATTCCTACGCTTTTTCAGATCATCCTTATCCTGGAGTTCCCAAGCTAGACATCCATATCATAGATGAAAAGCCGTTCCAGATTCAGGGCCAGGAAATAATCCCGGTAAGAGCTATGCACTACAAGCTCCCTGTTCTTGGCTTCAGGATGGGAGGCCTCTGCTATCTTACAGACGCAAACTACATCGCCGAGGAAGAACTGGAAAAGCTCAAAGGACTGGAAATAATGGTCCTGAATTCTGTCAGGAGAGGAAAACACATATCCCATTTCTCTCTGGAAGAGGCAGTTGCGCTCGGAAAGAGAATTGGCGCCAAGAAGACTTTCATAACCCATCTTTCACACCAGATGGCAGAAGACGACAAAAACATCAAGGGCACCCATTCCGCATTGTCGGAAGAGATGCCCTCTGGTATTTTCATAGCCTATGACGGCCTGAAAGTCTTGTTTTGACTATTTCTCTAAGCAATCTAAATCAAAAATTATCAAAGGAGAAAGGAATCAGGTCATTGACAGAAGAAATAACTTCTATCTTTTCCTGTGAACCCAAAATCACCTTCATCGGCTTTCCGCCCCTTTTCTGCGCGTCCAGCATCACTTGGATGCATGCTCCGCAAGGGCGTGTAGGAAGTTGAGTCAGTTTCTTGCCTTTCTTTGCGGCTATGGCTAGAGCCTCCACAGCAACTCCAGGATACTTGGAAAAGGCATAGAAGAGCACAGACCTTTCCGCACAAAGTCCAGAAGGGAAAGCCTCGCTTTCCTGATTGGAAGCCTTGAGTATTTGGCCATTTGCCATCCTTACGGCAGCTCCTACCCTGAATTTCGAGAACGGAGAGTAAGACAGCTCTGTTGCGCTTATGGCTTCCTTAAGAAGTTCGGCGTCTGCCTTTGGAAGTTTGTCGGCAGATGGAAACTCCTGGTATTCTATGACTATTTTTTTCTTCATATAGAACTGCTTTACTGCAAATTTAAGTAAATTTGTCCTACTTGTAAAATATCTTTCCTTTATGTCAAAGACATCAACAAAGAAATCCGGAAAAAACTCTAGGAAATCCGCCTGGAAGAAATGGCTGCTTCTAATTGCCGCAATACTGGCAATTCCCGTTTGCATAGGACTTTACAGGTTTCTTCAGCAGAACAGGAAGAACATTGCCCACAAGACTGTTCTTTATGTGAGACCAGGCACAGACTTCACAACCCTGATGGACTCTCTGGAGAGGCATCTTACAGATCTCAAGTCTTTTGTGAAGGTTGCCAACCGAGAACAGCTGCCGTCTCACATCCACCCCGGCCGCTATGTTCTGGATTCTCTTGCCACCAACATACAGGTAGTCAGAAACATAAAGTACGGATACCAGTCTCCGCTCATGGTCCCTATATCCGGAAGGATACGCCACGCAAAGAACCTTGCCGCAAGGCTTGGAAAGAGGCTGATGGCAGACTCATCTCAGTTTATGGAAGCGTTCACAGATAATGACTACCTCCAGACTCTGGGCACAGACACCGCCAACGTCCTCAACCTCATTA
Source organism: Bacteroidales bacterium (assembly GCA_016285455.1). Classification (GTDB taxonomy): domain Bacteria; phylum Bacteroidota; class Bacteroidia; order Bacteroidales; family UBA932; genus Egerieousia. The sequence goes on along the minus strand of JAEEQS010000004.1, from coordinate 52,506 downwards.
TTCCTGACAGCTACGAGTTCTACTGGACAGTGACGCCAAAAGAATTCCTGGAAAGAATGAAAAAGGAATACGACAAGTTCTGGACAGACGAGCGCAAGCAAAAGGCCAAGAAGCTGAACCTTAGCCAGAAAGATGTTTCAATCCTGGCATCTATCGTATACGGGGAGAGCAATCACGTTCCAGAATACCCAAAGATTGCCAGCGTCTATCTCAACCGCCTTCGTAAAGGCTGGAAACTCGGCGCAGACCCTACCGTTATCTACGCAACCGGAGATTTCACTATCAATAGAGTACTCAAGAAGCATCTGGAAACCGACTCTCCGTACAACACCTACAAAGTTTACGGCCTTCCTCCAGGCCCTATCATGGCCCCTACAAAAGACTGCCTGGATGGTGTCCTGAACGCAGAGAATACAGACTACATGTTCTTCTGTGCCAGTCCTAAGTTCAATGGAACTCACCGTTTTGCAAGAAACGAAAGAGAGCATTTCGCCAATGCCAGGGCATACCGCCAGGGGCTAGATTCTCTGACCCGGGCCAAAGCAGCCCGTGCCGCCGCCGAATCCCATTAGAAATGTAAAAAGTCGCATCAGCGACCGGCCGAGCAGGCCGTGATCCCCCTTGAGGGGGTGCAGGGGGTGAGCTTTTGCAAATGTACACTTTTCAAAAAAAAAGTGTACATTTGCGGTGGGGTAAGTCATATACGACCAGCTCCCTCAAAACTCCCCCAGGATCGGAAGGTAGCAAGGGTATGAGGTTGTAGCGGTGCGATATATGTAGCTTGCCCCTTTCTTGTATCTGCTTATTATGAAGATTATTGTAGGACTCAGCGGAGGCGTGGACTCAAGCGTTGCGGCATATCTGCTCAAGCAGCAGGGATATGACGTGGAAGCTATGTATATGCAGAACTGGCACGATGTAACCGGCACGCTTCACGGAGAATGCGAGTGGGAAGAAGAAAAGGTAGTGGCGGAGATGGTAGCAAGAAAAATCGGCATTCCTTTCCATTTCGTGGATCTCAGCGATGACTACAGAAAGCAGGTGGTGGACTATATGTTCAGCGAATACGCCGCCGGAAGAACCCCTAACCCAGACGTCCTGTGCAACAGCAAGATAAAGTTCGCCTCATTCCTGGAAAAGGTGGAAGAACTGGGCGGAGACTTCGTGGCTACGGGCCATTACTGCAAGAAAGAAACTATCAATGTTGGCGGAAAGGAAATCTACCGCATCATTGCCGGAGACGATCCCAACAAAGACCAGAGCTACTTCCTCTGCCAGCTCAGCCAGCAGCAGCTTTCCAAGGCCCTCTTCCCTATCGGCCATCTGACCAAGCCGCAGGTTAGGGAGATTGCTCGCCAGGCAGGACTTCCATCCGCGGAAAAGAAAGACAGTCAGGGAATTTGCTTTGTAGGCAAGGTGGACCTTCCGGTGTTTCTCCAGCAGGTTCTCAAGCCAAAGGACGGCAACGTGGTGGAAATCTTCAGAAAAGATTATGAAAAGATTTTCAAGCGCGAGAATCCCGATGAATTTACACCTATTCATTATAAGCCTGAAGATGGGAAGATCATAGGAAAACACATAGGCGTTCAGTACTACACGATTGGCCAGAGGCACGGCCTTAACATAGGCGGTCACCAGGGCAGCATATTTATAATCGCCACAGACACAGCCACCAACACAATCTATGTAGGAGAAGGCAAAGACCATCCGGGCCTGTTCCGCAAAGGCCTTAAGGTTAATGCAGAAGAAGTTCATTGGATCAGAGAAGATCTGAAGATGCAGCCTGAAGAGGAAAGGCCGTATCTTGTCAGAATCCGCTACCGCCAGCCGCTTCAGAAGGCTACTCTCAAGATGAGAGATGACGGTATGTACATCCTATTTGACGAACCGCAAAGAGGAATTACGCCTGGCCAGTTTGCCGCCTGGTATGCAGAAGACGGAGAAATGCTTGGCAGCGGCCCAATAAAAGAATAGAATATGAAAAGAACGTTTCTACTCGTTATTGCTCTGATGCTTACGATTGCACTCGGAGCCCAGAACTACAAATCGGAAGAAGTTGAGTTTACCAATGGAGACGCTACTCTATCCGGAACATTGCTCACGCCAAAAGACGTGGAGAATCCGCCTGTGGTGCTGATGGTTACGGGAAGCGGCCAGCAGAACAGAGACGAGGAGATCTTAGGGCACAAGCCGTTCAAGGTTATCGCTGAGTATCTGGCTGAAAGAGGAATTGCTTCTCTTAGATATGACGACCGCGGCTTTGGCAAGTCCACCGGCAGTCTGGATGGAGTTACGACCGAAACTTTCAAGCAGGATGCACAGGCCGGAGTAGACTATCTGAAATCTGCAGGCAAATTCTCGAAAGTTGGAGTTTTGGGCCATAGCGAAGGCGGAACCATTGCTTTTCTGATAGCCGCTGACGGCAAGACCGATTTCATTGTAAGTCTGGCAGGCGGAGGAGTACAGGGAAAAGAAACCATACTCACTCAAAACTACAATGCCTTGAAGGCCCAAGGAATTCCTTCCGATCAGGTTGGCGAAGTAGTTGATGCTGTGGAAGATGTGTTCAACAAGATAATTGCCAGCCCGCTAGACGAGCCTATGAGTCAAACGCTCCAGAAAATAGCCGCAGAAAGCGAGAATCCGGAGATTGCACAGACTCTTGCAATGCAGCTCGGAAGCGATGCAAACGGCAAATGGTTCAAATATTTTCTTGCACTGAACCCGGCGGAGGCGATCAGCAAAATCACTTGCCCGGTGATGGCGTTAAACGGCACCAAAGACTTCCAGGTGGACTGCGAGGAGAATTTGGGCAGTATCAAAAAGCATCTTCCTGAATCGCCAAAGAATCTGGTAAAGAGCTATGAAGGCCTCAACCACCTCTTCCAGAAATGCACCACCGGTTACCCTACTGAATATGCCATTATAAAAGAAGATATCGCCGAGGAAGTGCTCAGCGATATCTCAATCTGGATCAAAAGCCTGTAAATATTATTCCAGATTATCTGGAGATTCCAGGCTGTCAATGGCCATTCTGACTTCATCGTCAGTAAGGTTGTCGTAACGGATATAATAGTCTAACCCGTAGAGATTGCGGACAATCAGGCCTTTGAGATAGTTCTTCAGATGATTGCCGGATCTCTTGAGATCTTCTTCAGTGAACTCGGCTCCCTTTTCTTTTGCGTAAGCAAGGAACTCTTTAAGGTAACTATCGCTGACATTGAAACCATTTACAAAATTGCTGTAGGTCCTGTTGTTGGCCTCTTCATTCTGTGAAGCGGAGAAAGTGCCGTATTTCCTCTCAAAATCCTTGCGGTGGCTATCGGCATAGATACCTACAAAATCGCTGAGAATACCCTTGTTGACAACTGCCAGATATGGTTTGGAGTAGTAGGATGTGTCTATCGGAATGTAAATGTCAGGTATTATTCCGCCTCCGCCATAAACAGTACGCCCCTGCTTCAGGGTTTTGAAAACAAGAGAGTCGTTGATCTTGATGCTGTCCTGGTTGAAGCTTTCTCCTGAAGTATACCTGTCATATAATTTGCGGTAATATTCCTCTGCCTTCCCCATCTTGTAAGGTGTCTGGATAACCCTGCCGCTCGGCGTGTGGTAGCGGGCAACGGTAACCCTTATGCGTGATCCGTCATGAAGCGGATATTCCTGCTGTACAAGGCCTTTGCCAAACGAGCGGCGGCCAATCAGAATGCCACGGTCCCAATCCTGGATTGCTCCGGCAAGAATCTCGCTCGCCGATGCGGAATTCTCGTCTATCAAAACAGCTACTTGAACATTTTGCAATTTTCCGGTTCCGTCTGCATAGTCGTCTGTACGCGGAACTGCACGGCCTTCAGAGAACAGAATCAGCTGGCCCTTCTCAAGGAACTCGTTCACTAGCCTGAGAGCCGTATGCAGATATCCGCCGCCATTACCCCTGAGGTCAATTATCAAGCCCTTGAGGTCCTGACCTTGAAGCGGAGTCATAAACTCATCGTAAGTATTTGCGCCAAAGCTGCTTACACGGATATACATAATTCCTGGCCTGATCTCGTAGGCGGAAGAGACGGTATTCAAAGGAATTTTATCTCGTGTTATAACAAGTTCTCTTTCTTTTTCTCCGCGACGGATAACCCCTACCCTGACCTTGGTACCCTTGTCGCCCCTGAGATACTTGAGGACTCTCATCTGGGTCAGCTTGGTTCCGCTGATGATTTCTCCATCTACGGAATTGATCTTGTCACCAGCCCTGAGTCCAACCTTCTCTGAAGGTCCGCCAGGAATAACGCTCTGAACAGTAAGGGTATCGCGGATTAGAGCATACTCAATGCCTATGCCCTCAAACTTGCCCAGCAGAGGCTCTTCCAAATCCTTGACGTCTTTTGCAGATACGTAAACTGAATGCGGATCGAGCTGCTGCATAAGGTGAATCATTGCGTCTTCGCTGACCCTGTCTATGCTTAAGGTATCCACGTAGGCATTTGCAAGCACATAAAGAATCTGCTTGTACTTTGTGGATTCAATATTCAGGCGGGTATTGTTAAAGCCAACTGTCTGGTTAACTTTTGGCTGAGGCAGATAACTTTGGGCTTCAGCTATTTGCAAAGAAACCAGCACAGCAATGGCAGCCAGGGCAAAGGATCTAAGATTCATATTGAAACAAGTTTGAATACAATTACATTGACTTCAATGGAGAAGTCTTTTCTGGAACATCAAATATCATACCTTCTTCTGCAAGATATGATTCAGGGAAAATCTCTCTGGCCTCGTCCAGAAGAAGGTCCAGGGTGCGGTATCTGGAAGAAAAGTGTCCAAGAACCAGTTTCTTGGCTCCTGATGCAAGAGCGACTTTTGCGGCATCCTGGCTGGTGGAATGAGCCGTGGTTCTAGACAGGGCTCTAAGGTCTGAAGCGTAAGTGGCTTCGTGATATATAAGGTCTGTTCCACTGATCCATTCCTGAAGTTTCGGGAATGGTGCCGTGTCGCTGCAATAGGCAAAGCTTCTAGGCTCAAACGGCTTGTATGTAAGGTCTTTGCACTGCAACGTTACGCCATCGCGGAGAACATCCTCTCCCCTTTTAAGAGTTGCTATTTCCTCAAGAGTAAGCTTATGCTCAGACACGGCGCTCTTAATGACATTTAGCAGAGGCTCCTTCTCTTTGAAAAGATAGCCATAAGTCTCAATCCTGTGGCGCAGCGGGAAAGAGTATATCTCCAGGTTCTTGAACTCAGCAATAAGGGTTGGCTCAGAGCATTTTACGGTATGAAGCACTATCTCGTACTTGACTTCTCCAAAGAAGCCGGAGATTGTATTCAGAAGTTCGTCCAGGCCCTGTGGACCATATATGTGAAGCGGAGAAAGCCTCCCAGTCATATCTAGTGTGGAGATCAGTCCGAACAGCCCGAACACGTGGTCTCCGTGCAGATGAGATATGAAGATGTTGTCCAGCCTGGAGAACGGAACCTTGAATCTTGCCATCTGCATCTGGCATCCTTCTCCGCAGTCTATCAAGAACAAACGCCCACCCACGGTCAGTGAGTGAGCGCTTGGAAATCTGGAAGATGTAGGGCGAGCTGATGCGCTGCCCAATGTCATCAGAGAGAATTCCACTTAGTTATTCTCCCCTTTTTCCATCTCCTTCTTCAGGTCTGCAAGAGCGTCGATGTCGCCCAGAGTGGTCTTCTCAACGCTTGCCTTCACCTTCTTGATAGCCTTCTTGGTGCTTTCAGCCTCAGCTTCCTTCTCTTTAAGAATTTCACCGGCCTCAGCCCTCTTCTTGTCTTCAGCTATCCTTGTGTGTGAAAGGATGATCTTCTTGCTAGACTTGTTGAATTCGACAACCTTGAAGTCAAGTTTTTCTTCTGCCTTTGCAGTAGTGCCGTCTTCCTTTACAAGGCCCTTTGTAGGAGCGAATCCCTCAATTCCGTACTGGAGAGCAACGGTAGCTCCCTTGTCGTTGAAGGAAACGATTGTACCCTCGTGGATAGAACCCTGAGTGAATACGGTCTCGAAGGTATCCCAAGGATTGTCTTCGAGCTGCTTGTGGCCGAGTGAAAGCCTGCGGTTCTCCTCGTCGATGTCGAGGACAATAACCTCAAACTTCTCTCCCAGAGCTGTGAACTCTGAAGGATGCTTGATCTTCTTGGTCCAGCTCAGGTCTGAAACATGTACCAGTCCGTCTACGCCTTCCTCAAGTTCAACGAATACGCCAAAGTTGGTGAAGTTGCGGACGATAGCAGTGTGGCGGCTTCCAACAGGATACTTCTCCTTGATGGTTGCCCAAGGATCAGCCTTAAGCTGCTTCATTCCCAGGCTCATCTTGTGCTCGTCGCGGTCCAGAGTAATGATCTGTGCCTCTACCTCCTGTCCGAGCTTCAGGAAATCCTGAGCGCTTCTCAGGTGAGATGACCAGCTCATCTCTGAAACGTGGATAAGTCCCTCGATACCAGGCTGAATCTCAACGAATGCGCCGTAGTCGGTCAGCACTACAACCTTACCCTTAACGGTGTCACCCACCTTAAGGTCTGGGCTGAGAGCATCCCAAGGATGCGGAGTGAGCTGCTTCAGACCGAGAGCGATTCTCTTCTTCTCCTCGTCAAAGTCAAGGATAACCACGTTGATCTTCTCGTCCAGCTTAACGACTTCCTCAGGATTGCCGATGCGGCCCCAAGACAAATCGGTAATGTGGATAAGACCGTCTACGCCGCCCAGGTCTACGAATACGCCGTAAGAAGTGATGTTCTTTACGGTTCCTTCCAGTACCTGTCCCTTCTCCAGCTTGGAGATGATCTCGCTCTTCTGAGCCTCGAGCTCTGCCTCGATGAGAGCCTTGTGAGAAAGAACCACGTTGCGGAAGTCCTGGTTGATCTTCACAACCTTGAACTCCATAGTCTTCTCTACATATACGTCATAGTCGCGGATAGGCTTAACATCTATCTGAGAACCTGGCAGGAACGCCTCGATTCCGAATACGTCTACGATCATACCGCCCTTTGTACGAGCCTTGATGAAACCCTTTACGATTTCGTTCTTCTCGAAAGCCTCGTTCACCCTGTCCCAAGACTTGAGTGAGCAAGCCTTCTTATGTGAAAGAATCAACTGACCTTTCTTGTCTTCAGGATTCTCGACAAGCACGTCTACCTTGTCGCCGACCTTCAGGTCAGGATTGTATCTGAATTCATTTCTCTGGATAACGCCCTCGCTCTTGTAACCAACGTTAACAATAACCTCTTTGCTGGTCAGGCCGGTTACAGTACCTTCAATTACTTCATTCTCAGCGATCTTTGAAAGGCTCTCGCTGTACAGCTTCTCAAGCTCCTCCTTGCTTTCGGATGCAGGAGCATTGTTCTCTAATTCGTCCCAGTTGAATTTGTCCGGAGCGATGGATGCGTTGCTTCTTCTTTTCTTAGGAACTGCTACCACCTCAGGAGCCTCCTCCTTGAATGACTCTGCAGTCTCCTTGACAACGGGAGTTTCTATAACTTCCTCGTTTTCAATGTTTTTAATTTCTTCTTTCATAATAAATAAAACAAATTAGCAGTTAAACATTATTTGTAGATCAGCCCACCGGCTGAATTCAGCGTGCGAATATAGTAAAAATCCCCCATCTTCAAACACTTTCACCCCAAAAAAGCCAGAGTTGTCAGCCCGTGCTCCTGCCCAACCGCATAGGATCCGGACGAAACCTCACTTCCTGCAGCCTTGAACTCCTCCATATACAGCGGCCTGCCCTTCTGGAGCTGGATAGCCTTGAAACTGTCTCCTATACTCAGCGATGTATTCTCTGCACTTTCAACCACAAACAGGTTCTCTCCCAGATATCTGACCACGCATAAACGGTCAGGCTGCCATCCCAAACGCAGCCTGCTTCCCACTTTCAGAGATGATACCAAAACCATATTTCCTTCAAACATTTCGGATTCCTTACGGTTCTCCCTCTTGAGCCACAGGCAGAAATCATCCCATCCTGCATATCCTGCATATCTAGACAAGACATTCAGCGTCCTCATAGACACCGTTCCCTTCTCGTTCTTCCTCGTGGAATATCCCCACAGCCTCTCCAGTGTGGATTCAGACACGTGTTCCTTAAGAGCAGACTCAATAGAAGACACCAGTTCCAGAAATTCCGAGTGAGTGGCCGGATGAATTCCAAAAGCCTCTTCAATCTTGCCCCTCAGAGCGGCAATCTGCGGCATATCAGATGGTATAGACATAAGATTAAAATAATTAAGACAACTATACAATGCCACAAAATTAGCAAAACCCTACACAGATGACAAAATCTGCTTATCTTTGAACTAATGATCAGCGAGTCCTTTACCCCCATTAATACTCCATCAGATTCTGATATCAGCGGATCCTATTCGGAGCTAACTAAGCTCTCCGACGGTCTCTTCCGTGCCAAGAAGGCCGGCAAGTTCTTCATACTCAAGACCGCCAAGGTCACCTCCGCCAGAAGCCGCAACCTTCTCAAAAGAGAATATGGCCTTAACGCAACTCTTTCTCATCCTCACATTGTAAGCACTTTTACCTTTGAAGAAAACACTCCGGCCGGCCCAGCCATAGTGATGGAATACGTAGAAGGCCGCACTTTAGACAAGTTCCTCAAAGAAAACCCAAGCAAGCAAGACAGAAATCGCATCTTCCTCCAGCTTCTGGACGCCGTTGGCTACATCCACCGCAAAGGCCTCATCCACAACGACCTCAAGCCGCAGAACATCATCATTACCCTCAAAGACAACGACCTCAAGCTCATAGACTTTGGCCTCAGCGACGATGACTCCAACTACCTGGAAAACCACCTTGGCGGAACCCAGGGCTACGCTTCTCCGGAACTCAGGGCAAAGTCGGACCTCGACAGCCGCAGCGACATCTACTCCATAGGAATGTTGATGAAGGACATTTTCCCTACATCCCTCAGCCACATAAAGAGCAGATGCACCAAAGCCGACCGCAACCTCAGATACTCTAACATAGAAGCCCTTAGACACGCCTACAATCACCGCAATCTCCCCTACCGCATAGCCGCAATTTCTACACTCATCGCTCTGATCCTTCTTCCAACCATTCTCCTGTTTAGAGAGCGCAACAAGCTGGCAGCGGCAAACGCCTCCATTTCAACCATAGATAACCGCAACCGCATCATAGACTCCATCGGAACCATCCTCCAGCAAGACTTTGACACACTCTACAGTGCTTGTATAAAGGAGATTAACAAAGAGTATGAACTTGTAAACAAAGGACTTCACCCTTGGCAAACTTTCCATGGTGAGTTAAAGGATTTCGGCATTACAAGCTGGAGACTTCTGTGGGTTGAAGGAGAGCAAAGGATTTCAGATAGAGCAAAGGCAATAACTGAACAACAAGGTACCACTCCAGAAGATAAAGCCTATTTCAGCGATGCAATCCGCTCTCGTTATCACCGTATTCAAGAAGACACCTTTCAAAAAATCTACGACCAGTCGTACGACAAAGCCGAATTCGACAAGGCTAACAAACGATAACCCATTCCTAAAAAAGACAAGAAAAGACAAAATCTCCTGTCTTTCAATAACATAACTTTGCTTCAGAAAAGAACAGCAAGAAAAGCAAGGTTATGTTGTCAATAATCACATAAAACAACTAAGACTTCAAGCAACGCCCACGCTGTGAGAAAGAGTCTTGACAAAACATAAGGAAGTATAAAATTATTTTCCTAAATTTGTCAAACATAGACGCAAGAAAAGCGTCGCGGAGTCTCCAAGATGAAAATCTGGTAAATTTTTATAGGACTGGAGAAGCCGCTTCTCACGCAATCTGTTCCCAACAGATACAAATGCGTGGGTTGTTGCTTGTTTTAGTCCACGGCTTACCAGAGCCTTCATCTTAGAACAGCTTCAACCCACGCTTTTCATATGTTAGAACCAACAACCAATTAAATATTACAATTATGAAAAAAGCAGCTATTTCTGGCGAGTATGCCATTTCAGTTGATGACAACGGAAGCGTTTCAGTTTACAAGGTTTACGACAACGTAAAGCAGGCACTTCGCGAGGTTGCCGAGTTAGAAGGATTTGAAATAGATCCTAAATGGAACACAAGACAGCTAGGCAACAAACTCATCGATTTCATTAACAACAAGTAACTATCTATGGTCAGCAAAGTAAAAGTTCACGGCAAGGCTCAAAACCGCACTGCCTTAGGAATCATGCATGCCTATATGGTAATGTATCCGCATGCAAAGATGGAAGACCTCCAGAAGGCATTTCCAGATTCCTTGAATCCTGATTCAGGAGTAAAAAAGAACTTCGTTAAAGCAGGTGAAAAAGGAACAGACGCCAACTGGAACGGATTCTTCCAGAAAGATGATGAACTTCTTACAATGGGAAACAACCAAAAAGTTGCGGTTGTTTCTATGTGGACAAAACCTAGTTTCCAGAGACTTGTTGAACATGCAAAAGGATATGGTATTGAAGTGGCTTCTTTTGAAGAAGCAGAGAAAGGCTTCGGGAAAAAAGGCGGCTTCTGGCTCGAGTATCTGAACGGCTATGTCCCTCCTGTAGTGAAGAAAGGTATCCCATGGTGGGTTTGGGCTCTAATCGGACTTTTGGCACTTCTTCTCATATTTTTCCTGCTCTTTGGAAGGAAGGGCAAGGAGGTTGTCAAGGAAGTGGAAAAAGTTGTGGTGGTTCACGATACCCTCTACCTGCAGCAAATAGAAGAAATTGAAAAGAACTTCAATGCCGCAGAATTTGTATCAGGCAAGGCCGATTTAAGCGAAAGTGCAAAGTTTGTTCTTCACGATCTTGCAAAAGTACTGAACAAAAATCCTGAACTGAAACTGAAACTCGAAGGACATACATCAGCAGAAGGAGATGCTGCCTTCAATCAGAATCTTTCAGTTGCAAGAGCAAAAGCGGCTGTAGATTTCTTGATCAACAATGAAGGCATAGACGCAAGCAGGCTTGAATATACAGGTTACGGTTTTCAGAAATTAAAGAACCCTGATAATCCGAATGCGCCTGAGAACAGAAGAACTGAATTCATTGTAATAGAATAAAATAGTTTAATATCAATAATATGGCAACAAAAAAGACAAAGAAAACCGCTTCAGGACACGTTGACAGGCGTACCAAAGCAGGCAAGGCCATTGCCGCAAGAGTTGCAAAGGCTCAGAAAACAATGAAAAGAAACCAGACTCTCCTGAAGAAGAAGGTCAACGCAAAGACCGTCAAGAAAAACGCTGATGGAACAGTTGACAAGAGAACTAAGGAAGGTAAGGCTATTATTGCAAGAATGGCAAAAGCCAGAAGAGCATTAAAACGTAAGAACAAATAAATCTATATTATGGCTACGACAAAAAACACTACAAAAAAAGCTGCAGCCAAGAAAACAACAACCAAGAAGCCAGCAGCTAAAAAATCGGCAGTCAAGAAAACTGCTTCTGGAAAAGTTGACCAGAGAACTAAAGAAGGTAAGGCCATAGCAGCTAGAATGGCAAAAGCCAGAAGAGCGAAAGGCAGTTTAAAGAACAGAATAAAAAGACTTTTCAGATAAGCGTATGAAAACAGACATCAAAACAATAGCAGCGTTTATAGCAGCTGCCGTATGGGCAGATGCAGAATACAGAGAGGCTGAAAAAGAGGCCGTTAAAGAAATTGCAGAAGCTCTTGAGTTCAAAGAAGATGAATTCGTTAAATGCGTAGATGACGAAATAGCTAAAATAAAGGAATACTCTGCAGAAAAGGCTACTGAATATATCGTTGAAGCTGCAGAGAAAGTTGATGACGAAGAAGTAGGTATCCTTATGGAAGCCATTCTCCAGATTATCATCAGCGACAATGAGCTCTCTTATGACGAAATGACAAATCTCCTCGCAATGGCAGATGCTCTTGACGTTGAGCACCAGTTCGTTATGCTGATGGTAGCTGATCTGGTAAAGACCGAGCCAGAACTTGAAATCAGTTTCGATTAAATAATAATACACTATTAACCATTAAATACTATCACTTATGGCAGATTTTAACATTGATGGCAGAATGAAGGTTAAAACCCTCAAAGCCAATTTCAAGAAGGCCTATGGTTCTACTCTTCGAGTATATACCACTAAAGCTTGCAAGCAGTTTGCAGATGATGAAGCAACACTCTCAGACATTAGAGATCCTAAGGCAGCCGGAGGAAAACTTTCAGTTGGAGGCAACACTCAGGTCGGAACTTTTGAGAACAAACTCAGCGAACTCTATGGCATTGGAGTTCAGGTTGCTACACCAGATGACACCAAACTGGTTGACAACAAGCTTACTTTGACAGCTTCAGGCAAGTAATAGTATTAGAGCTTTGTTACCATGACAGGCGGTATTATTAATAGTTAGTTATGCCGCCTGTCTTTTTTCAAAATCAAGTATGGGACGAAATAGAAGGCCCAAATGGGCAAGGATTGCGATTGCAATCATGATTATTCTTCTTATTGTAGACATTATTCTCAATCTGTGCTTCGGCATAACACTTGATCCTATTGACAGAATGCTTTTCAAAAAATAACAACTCGATTATAAATGAGCAAAGAGTATTATAAGAAAAAGATTATTGATCTCAGGACGTCTATTACTAAGGAAAGAGAAGACAAGAAGAGAGACAATGAATACTATGCTAAAATGATTAAGGGGACCAACACTCCATCTAATAAGGCATACTACAGAAAATCAAAAATAGACAAGGCTGCATACCACGACCGCAAGATTGAGCAATGGAAGCGTGAGATAGAATACGCAAAGGATGCAATGAAAAGGAGTTAACCCTACCGAACCCCAGAAAACTAATTAGCCTAAAATGAATCTCTCAAAGTTCAAGAAAGAACTGGCAAGAGTCTTTGACGACAATCTTCACACCAAAAAATGGCATAATATCTTTGATTATGTCATTATGGGTTTTATTCTTGTCAGCATCATAGAAACTTTCATTTCAACCTTCACTATTTCGGAGAGGCTTGAAAAGATACTGCTGATAATAGACTGGATTGTCCAGATATTCTTTACCATAGAGGTATCGCTGAGAATCTGGGCAGCAAGTGAAATAAACCCGAAATACAAGGGATTCTGGGGCAGAGTCAGATATTGTTTCTCCTTCTACGGAATTATAGACATACTGGCGACCTATCCGTTCTGGATCAACTATCTTATTCCTATGCCTGTATCAGCATTGAGGACCTTCCGAATTGCCCGTCTTTTCAGAATCGCCCGATTGCTGAGAATATTCAGGTACATGAAATCTTTCAGGATCTTGACAAGAGCAATTAGGTCTAAGAGGGCGGAGATGATCATTTCGGTTCAGTTTCTGCTAATTGTTACTATTATACTTTCATTTCTGCTTTACTTCTTTGAACATCAGCACAATCCTGAAATGATAGACAACGGCTGGTCTTCAATTGTATGGGCTTTTTCAAAGTATATTGGAGATCCAGGAAAGGTTGCTGACGAGCCGCTGGTAACTACGGCGGGCCATATTATTGCATTTATAATAGGTATATTGGGGATTGCGATTTTTGCAGTTCCAGCCGGACTTATTGGTTCTGGTTTTACAGAAGCAATTGAAGAAGACGCCAAAGAAGAAGTAATAAAGACTAACAGGGAGAAAATTTTGAATTCATTTGAAAGACAGCTTGACAGACCAACAGGATACCAGGTTGTTCCTCAGTATGTTAAAATAGGAAATCTCCAAGCCCAAGAAGGTCTGAAAATGGATGACATAATAGATGCCATTAACCAGACAAACAGTCTCAGGATAGTCAACTTGGCTGTCACCCAGACTTTGGAAGAGCATCCAGTAGATGATTTGGTTATTGAGCACGTTCCAATTAACACCAAGTACGGCTATTGCATAGACAGAGGATCCAGAGTGACAATTGTCAACACTTCCGGACTGACAGACCCGAGCGTGTCAAATTTTGCGTATTATGTTGCTCTATTCGGCAACTTCAACTACATAAGCCGAGAACTGGGAAAAATCCATCCATACAAGTCATATTATCTCTTCGATAAAGAGACTGATGAAGAGAATCTTCCTGAATTTATGAGAGATTATGAAAGACTCACTAGCAGAGATAACGCATGGTCAATAACCCTATTGGCATGCAGCGGCTCAGCGCAGCCTGCCCACCCTACCCAGTTCCACATTACCGCCGGCGGAGATAAAGGAGACTTTACATACAATTCCCAAACACTTACAGTCAAAGACATACCTACTCTTGACAAAATTTGCAAAGGTATTTCTGGCGAGATGGAAACTAAATACGGATATCTTACAGATTTTCAAAAATACTATTCATCCTCGACCAACAGGATTTTTGCAAGAAAAGCAAGGAATACAGATTCTGTCAACGCAATTTATCTCCGCATGGCTTTTAAGGTTATTTGCTGGGATTCAAAGAGAATTGAAATAGCAAAGACTCTGGCTGATATATTTCACAATTCTGTTGAGCCAGAACGTGAAATCAAGATTGCCGAACAACTTGAGAAAAAAGATATAGGCTACGCTTAATAACCTTACTATGAAAAGAATACCAGGACTTTCATTCTCATGGAAACGAGCAATCGGTATAAGCGGTCTTAAACTGAGGCTTGCTCATAAAACCGGCATACCTACCACCAAGCAAGGTCTAGAGCGCAAAATCGGCGGCAAGATCATAAAAACACTCCTGCGAAAAAAGAGATAACCACAGCTATATGAAAAACGAAAGCATCATCTGGAAGATTCTAAAGATTATCGGGATTATCTTCCTTATTGAAATAATAGTAGTAGTCTTATGCGCCCTATTTGTCACCGATAAGGACAAATGGCTCTCTCCAGGATTTCTAATAGCGTTTTTCTTGGTTATTCTCGCGGTTGGACTGCCTTTCAGAATAATTAGATGGTTGAGAAAATAACGAAATAGCAGTATGTTCAAGAAATTAGGTAATATCATCAACAAGAGCACAGAAGCAGCAGGGAAATTAAGAAGCAGTTTTAGTAAAATTAAAAATACCATTACCTCTGTAACATGTGACATCGGACAAAAGGCCGCTGATGTATTTGATTCCAACGACAATTCGGAACAAGGCGTTTTGAATTCCATTGATGCCATTAAGAAGTGGCTTACGCAACTTCAGGGAAAGGCTTCTCCAGCAGCTCTGAGAGTCATTCAGGCTGAGCTAAAAGTTCTTTCCTTTATTCAGTCTCCTGCTATGTCAGGCATAACTATAGAAAATTTAATCTTTCTGCTTGACAAGTCTTTGAAAATGAAGAAAGATGATCAGGAAGGAGAGATGATTAGAGATTCGTTCTGCTCAATGACTCAAATCATTATGCTTATTACAGAAGCAAGAATGCTCCTTACTATACAAAATAAAAAAGAAGAATCAATATCTATACTAACATATACTGGAGATATTCTTTCTGAAAGTATCATCAATGTAGGCTTCCTTGCTGGAGGAGTTGAAGCAATATCCAATGTCACTTGTAATAACATATTTAGCGCACAAGAGAAAGATGGTTTCTTCAAGAAACTAACTTCATGGATAACAAACAAATCAGATCTTCAAAGTAAAAAAGAAGAGTATTATCTGAGTCTTGAAAATATGTATCGCATATTTGACCGATACTTCCCTCTCATTGGTCCAAACATTTTAATATATGGAATTTTAGAAAGATACCGTCCAATTATCGTCAACTACAGAAAAGAAGAAGCTTTACTTCCATCTAAATCAAAGAATAACGATAATAAGGATCACAATAAGAGTGCTGCAGTAATAAATAAGGTTGTAAATGTTGCAGCCACAGCATATACAGTATATTCTGGCGGCGGTATCAGCGGAATCGGAGATTTGTTTTCATCTGGCGGAGCGAGTGATACAGGATTGCTTGATGACATGAAGATATTGGGAAGTCTTTCTGGTCATACGAATGTTGTAAATAAGAAAACAAGTAATTCGGTTGAAGATGCTGATAATAATTCACCTCTCAAGAAAAACTCAATTATTTTAAAAGAAGAACTGTCTGAATTTGAACAAAAGAAAGAAAAAACGGATAATCGAATCAGCAGAATTAATGAGGAATTATCGGACTGTACAAAACAATTAGAGAAAACAGCTATTTTTAAAATATCGGAAAGGTCTCGATTAAAAGGAAGAATAGATAATCTCACCATTGAACTCAACAAAACCCAGATGGAAGCAGATAAGATTGAGAAAAGTATACAATCTACTCGCAAAGAATTAACTTCTGTTTCTGCTTATGAGGACAAATTCCGTATATTTGAAGAAGAACTCAAGCGAATTGCAGATAAATACGCTGTCTGCTAGAGAGTTCTAGTTAATTCATTGTATATTATGAAAGAGGCGAAAGGAATCGTACTCAACAGGATGTTCGTGGGTGACTACCTGTCAGCGAATTTAGGCCACGAGGTTATTAACCTCTATCAGGCCGACAACGGGCGCAACTACTTGTATCTGAACGCAACAGGAAACTTCGTTGAAGAGCATCAGGGAAGAATTGGATACATGCTGCTTGTGAAATTCGTGAAGATGGGAGTGCTAGAAGTGCTTGGGATGGCCACAGGCCTTCACGATGTCTTTAATGCAAGCATAAAGATTCCCGATATTTACAAAGCCAACAAGGAAATAATAGAAGACCAGAAAAAGTACATAGCCCAAGAAGGAAGCATTTCATACTACGATGCGTCTATATCAGATATCTTCAACGCTGCTGAACAGCAGAACATATTCATAACATATAGGGCCGATAAGGTTTATATTCCTAAAGAGAAACGCATTTACATAGTTTTCTCTCAAGATTACAAGGAAGACTCAGAATTCGGCACTCAAGACTGCATTGTAGCTCATTTGGAAGGATACAGGCAAGCAAAAGCCTCGCTAAAACAATATATCTATCCCGAAGGGGCCTTCAGTGCAAATGGATTAAAGGACAAAGACATCGCTGAAAAACGGAAAGACTATCAGACACTTTATTCAACGATTGTCTCAAATCAAACAATTTGGGCGGAATCCAATGTAAAGGTTACCGCTGAACTAATTAAAAGACTGAGCAATACTCGTAAAGTCTCCCTTTTCGACATCTGCCAGATCCAAAACAGTGAAACAGCCTTTTCCAATGCCCTCAGCTACTTTATGCTGCAGACAGAGTATCGCTCATTATGGCGGGATTTCTTCAAAGACTGCTGCAATATACAATTAACTGACAACTATACTGTTTCAAGAGAGGAACAAGCAACTATAGAAGACAAAATGCCTAAATACAAAAAGCTTAACAGCGGTGGCAGAATAGATCTTCTTATTCGCGATAAAAGGTCTTTCATAATCATCGAGAACAAAATTAAATCAGACATTAACAGCATTGAAAGCGATGATGAGGGCGCCCAGCTGGAAAGATACTGGAACTATGTCAACTGGCTTAAGGACCAGAAGGAAACTGAACGAAACTCCATCTACCCTATTGTTCTCACCCCTAATTACAACTCTCCCAAAATCGAAGGCCCGATGAAAGACAAGTGGAAGATTGTCACCTACGGCCAACTCTACAATTACCTAACGGCCAAGAAAGAAACCTGGAGACAAGACCCTAACTTCGAGGCCTTCTACAATGCTATCCAGCGCCACACCTACGCTAATGTCAATGACTACCTCTATTATGAGATGCAAGACAAATTCATAAGGCGAATCCTGGATTGCAAGTAAAGATCACAAGTTATGCCGGCCAGTCAATGAATTGTTTAAATAATAGAACTAATACATTTACTATCCAGCATTATTTCTATCTTTACAAAAACTATTATCGATGAGGCAAAAAATATATTTCTCAGCAGTGGTTCCGTTGTTTGTCTTAATAATGACAGTATTTCAGGGAACCGCTTATGGACAAAAGGCAACATTTACAAACTGCCAGCTTAAGCACAATGTGGTAACGGATAAAGGAAAGCAGCTCCAATGCCAGTACACTGCGCGCTTTACTGATATGAAGTCTCACAAGATCAAAATTGTGATGCAGGTTGAATGTCCAAAAGGGAAAACTTATACTTATTCTGATAATAACGGAAAGAACGTATCCGTCAGAACGTCAAAAGAATATAACAACAAATACGATAAGGCCAGACTAGAAAACAGAAGTATTGGCATATACAATTCCAAGCTGCACCCTAAATCGGGAACTAACAAGTACTTTGTGCGTCTAATTGCCTACGACGCAACAACAAATAAAGTAATAGGAAGTTCGGATTATATGTCCTACACGCAAACCGGCCAAAGTAGCGGTGGCGTTAGCAAAAGCAGCGGAGGCGTTAAATCCGCTAATAATTCAAGTTCAAATAGCAAGAAGGGCAAATGGGCAAAGATTGCAAAGGGGAACTATTATGTTTCCTGTGCTGAGAATGCTTGTGTATATATTGGGGCAAAAAATAAATCAATGGCCAATGGAACCAATATCGAGCTTGTCGGAAAGTTTTTAGAAGATGAGCAACAATGGTATTTCCTGCCTGAAAATGACTATTACTATATATGCTCAGCAGTTAATCGCAATTATGTCCTGGACGTAAAGAAAGGTGTTGCTGCCGCCGGTACAAACATTCAGCTGTACAAGCGCAACAACTCCTTGTCACAAAGATGGTATTTGGAGAGATGCAATACAAATCCCGGAAATCCGAAGGAGAATCATGAAGCATTTATCATACGTTCAGCTCTCAATACGGATTTAGTAATTGAGTTTGAGGGAAAATATGGGGAATTCGGCTCCAATATCCGTCTAGGCCGCTGCTCCAGGAAACTGTCCCAGATGTGGAGAGTCGAATAAAGTCAATATAAAGAATCATTTAGGGCGAAATCGGTGACGAATTTCACAATTCGTTCCATTACAGCCTCTATGTATCTTCTTCCCTTTTCTGCAGTGGCTTTCCTTGGATCACCTACTCCGGTGTCTTTTGTAGTGTAAGCCCAATGGCGTGGAGCCCAAGCGGTTTTGTCGTTGAGGCCATCTATCTTGAAGTCGTTATGGTGGCCGTCTCCGGCCTGGCTCAGGTTGACAAGTTCAGGATAGTAATGCAGCATCACGCAGGTTTCCTGCTCTCCGCCGTGGTCGTCGATCTTTTCTTCAAAGAAATCTTTAAGCGGAAGAATTGAGAACCAGGCAACTACAGTAATCAGGAAACCGGGGTTCTTTATCATAACATCCCTGATCATCCCCTTGAAGTTGTTGCCGCCGTGGCCGTTCATTATAATAAGCTTGTTAATGCCCTGCTTCTTTAATGAGGCTACAATGTCTTCCAGGACTGCAATCTGGGTGCTCTGCGATGTGTGGATGCAGAAAGGAAGCTCTATCTGCCCAGGATTCTGGCTGCCGAGAGGAATTCCCGGAAGAACCATACAGTTGACACCGTTTTTAGCGGCCTTCTCGGCTGCCTCAAAAGCAACGGCCTGGGCGTGAAGCAAATCCGTGCAATAAGGAAGATGGAAATTGTGAGGCTCTGTGCTGCCCCAAGGCAGAATTGCAAGATGGTAATGCTTGTCTTTAATATCACCATATCTTGCAATTGTTATATCGTACTTTGAATACATATCTGGTTTATTTTATTTGCCGGCTTTATCAAATATCAGCGTAACGTCCTGTCCCCTAGGCTTGAGGTCGGCGTGTGGCTTGGTGGACTGTTTCATTAGGCGGCGCATCTTTTTGATAAGGCGGAAATCTCTCCTTCTGGCAGCGGCAATCTTGTGGTCAAGGTTTTTGACCTTAGAGCTGTAGCCGTCTTCTAGATAGCCTACTCTGGCCTTGAGCATCAGGACTTTGCGGACTTTGTTGTCAAGTTCTTCCATAGGAAGTTCACCGGATTCAACAGCCTTGGTAAGGGCCTCTATGCATTTGATCGGCTCGTCAGGCATAAGCAGCATATCAGAACCGGCCTTATAAACAGCCATTACAGCTTCAACAGGAGTGCGGCTCTCGTTGGTAAGGCCGGCCATTGCAATGGCATCGGTAATTACAACGCCCTTGAAGCCTTGCTCTCCTCTGAGAACATCGTTGATAAGAATTGGAGAAATAGACATAGGAACACCGCTCGGATCAATGGCAGGAACTGATATATGAGCCAGCATCATCATTTCCACGCCGTTGTCTATCAGGTTTTTGAAAGGATAGAGATCTACGGTGTCCATATAGGCCTTGGAGTTCATTATCACAGGCAAGGCAAAGTGGGAGTCCACAGTGGTGCCGCCATGGCCCGGATAATGTTTGCCGCAGGCATAGATTCCTGCATCCTGCATACCCTTCATATATGCGGTCATCCAAAGAGAAACCTGACGGGGATCGTCACTCAAGGTCCTGAGCGCACCTGTTTCCATATAATGCTTGCTCACATCTGCAACGGGAGCATAATTGACCATTACGTTGATGTCCTTGAGCTCCTTGCCCACATTGCGCCCCATCTTGTAGAGCAGCTTCTCACCGTTTTTTTCTATTCTAGACAACTGAGCCTGTCTCGGATAAGGCAGATACTCCGGAAATCTCATAGCAGCCCCCCATTCTCCATCCACAGCCACCATAATCGGAATCTGGGCAATAGCCTGAAGCTCATCCATTCTCTGGAGGAAATGCTTTATAGAACCTTCCATAAGAATGACGTTTCCCAAGCCGTAATATCCTACAAGTGAATCCTGATAAGCTCTGGTAGCCGGACTTGGATTGCGGCTAAGTTCAACGATAAATAGTTGCGCAACCTTCTGTCGCACAGACATCTTGGAAAGGGCCGCCTCAACCTGGGCCTTGTGGCGCAAGGAATCCTTGTCCTGCCTGAGCTGAGATTGAGCTGAATTCGGAAACAGGCAAAGGATGGCAGCAGCTATCGCTGAGAAAAGATATGAGCGGTAATGATTCATAATTATACTCCAGCTACTCTCTTGCGGTACTCGGCAAGCGCGGCGTCCAGCCTCTCGTGGGCAGTGGTGTCGCCAGGAACATTATGGGAAGGATGGATGTAGAGCTTAACTCCGCGGTCTGCAAGTATCTCTGCAACAGTGCAGATAGTCATCCATACAGTGGTTACGAAAGCCATTGTTGAGAGAGGGCCTATCTTGTCGAAATGATCCTTCAGGTCAACGGAAGCGTCCTGGAGCGGGCAACAGCTGTCAACAACATAATCTGCAATCTGGAAGAGGTTCTTGCCGCAGCTATGGCGAGGCACCTTGGCACCAGTCTGGCCGGCTGAACCGTAGGCAATCACCTTCATTCCAAGCCTCTGAGCCTCAAGGGCAACATCTATGTTAACGGCGTTGATTCCGGTGTGGGAGAACAGCCATACAAGATCGTCCTTATGGAAGTTCCAGCTGCTCATTATGGCCTTGCCGTAGCCCTCAGCCCTTTCCAGCCAGAGGAACTGGTTGATTCCCATTTCCCCGTTGATGTGGGTGAAGAATGTGAGAGGAAGCTCGCAGAGAGGATGGAAGCCCACAAAGCCGCCGATTCTTGGATACATTTCCTCGATAGGAAGATTTGCGTGTCCGCATCCGAAAGTATGAATCAGATGGCCGGCCTGAAGGCAATCTGCCATAACTTCTGCAACTTTCTTTATTTGTTCCATCTGTGTGGACTCAATCTGGTCCATTACGCTTATTGCGTTCTTTTTCCACTGGTTAGCTAACATAATTATTGTGTTTTAATTATTTGTCTTAGTAAATATGTATTATGGTCGTATTGTTTCCTTGTTCTTGTTTTCAAGATTCTTTCTTCTTGAGCAGGCAAGGCAGGCAAACGGCGCCAGAATCAGTATGGCTATGATCATGCCGGCAAGAAGGAAGGCGAAAGCGTTGCCGCCCCCGCTGGCAAAGAGCTTGCCCATCAAGAAGTTACCCAGGAACTGGCCGCACAGGGCAATGAAGATTGCGGCGGAGAAAGCAGAGCCACTCATCTTGCGGAAGACTCCGCCAAGACGGGCCAGCATAACAGGATAAGTGGCCCCGACTCCAAAGCCGATCAGAGCCATCGCAATCCAGCAAATATATGTAGAAGACTTGCCTACTCCCATCAACGCCACGCCAATCAGGGCAATGAACATATAGATGAAAAGTACCAGCAGATCTTTGCCTTTTTTCATCATTGCGCCAAGGGCAAACCTGCCTACCATCATTCCTATCGTGAAGAAAGTCAGACTCAGAACAGCGTCATTCTCAGCGATGCCCCCTATTTTGGTCAGGAAAGATGTGGTGTAGCTGCCGCTGGTTCCCTCAAACGCACTCTGGAAGAAAAGCACGAAGGCCACAAGCAGAAGAGCGGCAGAAGTGAGCATACCTCGATATTCAGAGCCTGAAGGCTTGGATGATGCTGAAATCTTGGCTTTAGGGAATTTTATCGCGATGAAGAAAAATACGCAAAGCAGCATTACTGCGGCACAGGCAATCAGCGGAATCTTGTAGTCAGGAATCAGGAAGCAAGCTAGAGTCCAGACCATAGCGCCGATGCAGTAGCACGCGCCCAGGATGCTCATCTTGCGACCGCGCTTGTCTTCGTCGTAGATGTCTGAAACTATAGCGTTGGTTTCTCCATTGAGCACTCCACCACCCAGGCCCACGCAGAAGATGCCAGCTATAAGAAGCGGCATTTCAGTGGAATAGGCCAGAATCAGAAGGCCCGCCAGCATAATAAGGCTGCTTATGACCAAAAGCCACTTGTAGCCGTATCGGTCCATAATCGGGCCGAAAATGACTGTTCCTATGATGATGCCTATAGACATATACATAGGAAGTCCGATGGCCTGTGGAACGGCTTTTACCAAAGGAGGCATAATGGCGCCCAGTGAAAGCATAGCCACTCCAAAAAACGCAATGCCCAGACAGGCAGCCAGGTTCACTTTTTCCGTAGAATATCCTTTAGACATATTGCTTGGTATTAAAGGTCTAGGTTTTTAGTTTTAGTCTTGTCTGCAGACCTTGCCACAAACGGGAAGGCAATGCAAACGGCAAGTATCATAATGCACATTACAATCGGAAAGTACTTTGGAGCTCCGGCTTCAACGGATGAAGGCAGGAACATCTTGCCTACCAGGAAGTTGCCAATGAGCATACCAATCTGAGCCACCACAACGGAAAGGCTAACTGCAGCGCCTGAATGCTTCTTGAACACCTGCCCCAGATAATCAAAAATCACAGGAGCGGTAACCCCTATTCCGAATCCCAGCAAGGTCATAGAGATGAATGCCCCTATTTGCGATGCAGGCCTCAGGAACTGCAGCAATGCTCCAATGAATGCTATAGCCATAAACAGGAACATAGCCACTTTCCTTCCGCCAGTCTTAAGACAAACCGGAAGGGCGAACCTTCCCACTGCCATACCTACTGTCATAAATATCAGCGATGTGAGGGCAACAGGAAGCCCTATTCCGTTTTCCACGCTTACATAGTAGGATGTAGAATAGTTGGCGCTGATGGCCTCCAGAACACCCTGGAAGAAGAACAGGATTCCGGCAACTGCAAGAATGTGATACTTGAACAGCTTTACTGAATCTATCAGAGAGAACTTGTCTTCCTTGGTGAGCTTGGCCTTAGGGAAAGGAATGAATATGAAGGCCAGAGACAGGATGCCGATCACTGCAGCAGACCATTTCATAGGAATCATTGGATCGTATGACCAAACCCTGCAGATAACTGTCCAAAGCAGGCTGCCTACGCAGTAGGAAGCGCCCAGTATGCTGAGCATAGTGCCCCTGAGATTGTCTCCGTAGATATCTGATATAATGGCTATTGTCTCGCTGTTAAGGACTCCGCCGCCGGCTCCGATCAGGAAGGCTGAGATAATCAGCTGCCAAAGCTCGTGGCAGAAAATAAAGCCGCAAAGCCCTATGGCCAGAGCCAGAGATGCGCTAATCAGGAGAGCCTTGTAGCCGTAACGGTCCATCACCGCACCGCAGATAATGGTTCCGGCTATGATGCCCAGAGTCAGAATCCAAGGCAGATTCTGAACACCCTGGATGGTTTCGCCGAGAGAAGGCAGCATCGCTCCCCAGAAGAACATAGTCACTCCGAAGAACGCGCAGCCCAGGCAGGCGGCAGTTGCCACCAGAGCCCTCGGATATCCCTTTTCAGTTTTTCCCATCGCTGAACTATTTAATTCTTAAGATACTTGTCGAGCCACTCAAAGAACGTCCTCTGCCAGAGGATGCCGTTCTGAGGTTTCAAAACCCAGTGATTCTCATCAGGATAGAGCAGAAGCTCTGCGTCTATTCCCCTCATTCTGGCCGCGTTGAAAGCGCTCTCGCCCTGAGAAGCCAGGATTCTGTAGTCCTTTTCTCCGTGGATGCAGAGGATTGGAGTGTCCCACTTGTCTACATACATATGAGGAGAATGAGAGAAAGTGTTCTGCGCGGTCTTGAGGTCCTTTCTCCAGAAGGCTCCACCAAGATCCCAGTTTGCAAACCACATCTCTTCTGTCTCCACATACTGCTGCATCTCGTTGAAGATTCCGTCGTGAGCAATGAAAGCCTTGAAACGCTTGCCGTGATTGCCTGCCAGCCAGTAAACAGAGAAGCCGCCGAAGCTTGCGCCTACGCATCCCAGATGGTCTTTGTCTACATATGGTTCCTTTGCAATGTCGTCAATTGCAGACAGATAGTCTTTCATGCACTGTCCGGCATAGTCTCCGCTGATCTGCTCCAGCCACTCCATTCCGAAGCCAGGAAGGCCTCTGCGGTTAGGAGCGATGATAATATAGCCGTTTGCTGCCATTATCTGGAAATTCCACCTGTAGCTCCAGAACTGACTTACAGGAGACTGAGGGCCGCCCTCGCAGAAAAGAAGAGTAGGATATTTCTTTGCAGGGTCGAAATGAGGCGGATAAACCACCCAGCAGAGCATCTGCTTGCCATCTGTGGTCTTAACCCATCTTTCCTCAACGTTACCGAGAGCCAGTTTGTCAAGAATATGCTTGTTCTCGAATGACAGCTGTGTAGCCTCACCGGACTTAAGGTCAACTGAATAGATATCATCTGGAAGCATCATTGAATGCCTCTTGGCAATGAGTTTTTCTCCAGAGAGAGCCAGGCTGCCGAAGTCGTGGATTCCGTCTGTCAGCTTGCATAAATCTCCGTTGAGGTCTGTGCGGTAAATCTGGGTAGTACCGTGCCATACTCCAATGAAATACAGGGTGTTGTCATCAGCCCAAATGTAATCGTCAACTCCGCTTTCAAACTTTTCTGTAACGTAAGTCTTTTCTCCTGTCTCAAGGTCCTTTATGCAAAGGCGGGTGCGGTCACTCTCGTAGCCGTCTCTTTCCATACTCATCCAGGAAACCTTCTTTCCGTCCGGGCTGTAGGCAGGGTTGGTGTCATAGCCCATATTGAGGTCTTCCTTGTTCTTGTTCACCGATTGGTTCTGCAGGCTCTCGTCGTACTTGACTTCAGGCCTTGTGTAACCTTCAGGCTTGCAGAGGTTGCGAGTTGAGCCGCTCTCGATGTCGTATTCATAAATATCTGAATCTGTGCTTACTGCATAATCCAGACCGGTCATCTTCTTGCAAGAGTAAGCTATTTTCTTGCTGTCTGGGCTGAAGGCCAGCTGCTCGCTTCCGCCAAAAGGCTTTGAAGGGCACTCGTACAATTCTCCCTCCAGAATGTCCTTTATGTTGGAGAAGTTGGCGCCGTCAAAGTCTGCCAGGAAAGGATGTGGAATGCTTTCAACCCACTCGTCCCAATGCTTGTGCATTACATCGGTGACAATCCTTCCGGTTGTCTTTGGCAGGTCTTCATACTTGTTCTTGCCAAGCACTACCGAGCCCTCGTAAGGGATCTGTGAAATCAGGATAACTTTCTTGCTGTCAGGAGAAAAGAGAAAGTCTTCAACCTCCAGTTCCTCTCCCTTGCCGTTCTTTGCAACAATCTTTTTGGCATCTCCGCCGTCTGCGCTCATAACCCAAACGGAGCTTACCCCGTCTTCTCCGCTCAGATAGGCTATCATCTTTCCGCCATCTATCCAGACTGCGCCGCCCTGGCTCTTTGGAGATTTTGTAAGAGTCTTGACGTCAGAGCCATCTGCGTTCATAAGGCAGATTACAGTATGGCTCTTGTTTTCCTTTACGCTGTAGTAAGACACATTGTAGAGAATCTTGCTTCCGTCCGGAGAAGGCTGGACTCCGCCGATTCGGCCCATAGCCCAGAGGGCTTCCGGAGTCATAAGGTCAGACGTGAGGGAAACTTCCTGCTTCCCGATGAATTCCTGTGGCTCATCCTTAGGGGAATTGCAGCCAGAGATAAGAGCAGTTGCAGTTATCATCGCGATTATGCTTAATCTTTTCATATATTGATCATTATTTGTTTCTTACAAGATATCCGGCACCAAGCAAAGCAGCATCTGAGCCAACTTCTGAAGCACAGAACCGGGTTTTGCGAATGGCAATCGGCTGAGCCCATTTCAGGGCTTCCGCGTATATGTCAGGTATAAGTTCCTTGGCTGGGCCGGAGAAGACTCCGCCGCCCCAAACTATGATTTCAGGATTGAATAGGCTCACCAGGTTTGCCGCTCCCTTGCCCCACATCTGAACTGCCTTGCGGATAACCTTTACTGCAGTTTCATCGCCTTTGGCATAGCCTTCAAACACTTCGTAGGAAGAAACCTCACGGCCGTAGAGCTTGCTGGCCTGATAGCCTATTCCGTTGCCGGAAGCGTAAGTCTCAAAACATCCGCATTTGTCCCAGTCAGAGTCGTAATCAGATTCAAGAGCCATCCAGCCGGTAGCTCCAACTATATCGTCCGCCCCGTGTATCACCCTGCCGTCCAGCAGAATGCCGGCTCCGATGCCGCTGCCCACCGCCAGATAGATAGCATTGTCGCATCCTTTAGCCGCTCCTCTCCACTTCTCGCCGAGTATGTAGCAGGTACGGTCGCTTTCAATCTCAATTCTTATATTGCCGAGAGCATTTTTCAAAGTCTTGGCCAGAGGATAATCGTCCCAGCCCGGGATATTCGGGCACCAGACCGTACCCTTCTTGGAATAAACAATTCCGGGGACGCAAATTCCCGCCCCCGAAATATCAGTTTCTTTAATCAGCGATTTGATAGTTTCACCCACAAGACTGCCCGCTTCATCACCTGCGCGGCCTTCCAGAAGGGTGTAGCGCCTTTCAAGGATATCTCCCTGATCGTTGAAAATGGCGGCAGATATCTTGGTGGCTCCCAGATCTATACCTAAAAGTGCCATTACTATTTGGATTTTCTTTTCCTGAAAAGAAGCGATGCCAGAAATACCGATACCAGCATCACCATCATTATGATACTGAAGTCTCTAAGGCCGAATTCCTCTCCGAAAATCGGAAGCCTGACGTTCATTCCGAAGATACCGGAAATCAGAGTCGGCGGCATGAACAGAAGGGATACGTATGTCAGGATCCTCATTATCTTGTTCTGCTCAAGGTTGATAAGACCAAGCACCGTATTCTGCAAATATTCAAGCCTTTCGAAATTGAAGTTGGTGTGGTTCAGAAGGGAGGCGATATCGTTTACAAGAACGTCCAGCCTCGGGCGGATATCGCTTGGGAACTTGTCGCTTCGGGTAAGGGCGGTAACAATACGCTGTTTATCCACGATGTTCTCCCTCACCATCATCGTATTCTCCTGCATCTGGTTGATATCCAGAAGGAAGTCTTCATTGACCTTGGCTCCCACATTGACGTTGCGGCCGAATTTCTCAATCTCCTTGGCCATCACCTCAATCATATCGGCATCAAGGTCCACCCTATTCTCCATAATGGCCACAAAGATATGATAGCCTGTAGGATAGAGCTTGTAAGAATAGCCCATCCTCTTCTGGAATTCGGTAATGGTACGCAGAGGAGCCTGGCGGGTAGTAACCAGAACTCCCTCGTTGATTACAAAAGAAACGCTTTCCTCGGTGTAGCTGTCAGGCCCCGGGGAAATGAAGTCTGTATTTGCAAAGATTGCGTTGTCTGTTTCTGAATAGCGAGATGAACTCTCGATCTCCTCAGCCTGAGCCCTGCTCTGGAGAGTGGTTTCCAGGAATTCCTCAACCGCTTGCGTCTCAACTCTGTCGGGTTCGTACAAATCTATCCACAGGACATCATCAAATCCCAAATTCTCTGTCAATTCCTTTACATCAGAGGTAGTAAGGATCTGCCCCTTAGATTTGTAGAACACCTGAATCATACTCCGGCCTCCTTCTTTATGATTATAGAGTTAGACATAGCGGATTATCCTTAATCGCACAAATTTAAGAATTTTTTTTCTTTGCAAACAGCAACATTCCCAGGAATGTAAGGGCGGCAATCACGATTATCAGCGCGAATCCGAAATCGTAGCCCCATCCGAACACCTTGTTCTGGATGCAGTAGCAGATAACAGGGACCAGCACGCAGATGAACGGAACAGCCTTGTCGCAAGTGCCCTTCTTGGTCAAGATGCCGTACATAAACAGGCCCAGCAGAGGACCGTAAGTATATGATGCTATGGCATATACCATATTGATCACTGAGTCGCTCTTGAGGTAGTTGAAGGCCACCATCATCAGCACGAACAGAATGGAGATGAGAATGTTTACTCTCTGCCTTACATTCTTTTTCTTGTTGTCATCCCAGTCTTTTTTCTCCATCCCTATCAGGTCTATGCTCGCCGATGTGGTAAGGGAAGTGATGGCGTTGGCGCAGGAAGGATAGGCGGCTGATATCAGTCCGATGAAGAATACAACTCCAACTATAGGCCTCAGGCTGAGTGCAACTGTAGGGAATATCTTGTCTGCCTCAATTCCGCCGGCTGCCTTGGTAACTGATGTCAGAAGCTCTGGATGATTGGTCATGAAGATTGCCAGAACTGCTCCGATTATCAGGAACAGGAGATTCACAGGAATCATCATCGCAACAGAAGTCATCATATTTTTCTGGCTCTCTTTCAAGTTCTTGCAGCTGAGGCTCTTCTGGATCATGCTCTGGTCCAGACCCGTCATTGCAACAGGAACAACCAGTCCGCTGATAAACCTCTTCAGCCAGTGAGTTCCGTGGCTCCAGTCTGTATCAAATATGTCTGAGTGCGGGTCAGAATGCACGTTTGAGAGCATATCGCCGAAACCCCAGCCGAGCTCCTTGCAGATGAACACCAGAGACAGCACCACAGCCACAATCATAAAGGTTGTCTGGAATGTGTCTGTCCAGATTATGGTCTTCACTCCACCTTTCAATGTGTAGAGGATTGCAATCAGTACAAAGATTGCAGCCGCTACCCAGAACGGCATCAGATGGCTTCCGTCTGGCCTTACCAGCACAAAGTTATAAAGCACGAATACTACCAGGAACGTTCTGACGGTTGCTCCCAGGAACCTGGAAATGATGAAGAAAGAAGCTCCGGTCTTGTAGCTGCATATTCCGAACCTCTTCTCCAGATATGAATAGATGGATGTAAGGTTCATCTTGAAATACAGCGGAAGCAGGACCAGCGCTATGATCAGGTATCCGAAAATGAAACCTATAAGCATCGGCAGGTACCAGAATCTCTCGTTATACACGTTTCCAGGCACGCTCATAAAGCTCACGCCGCTCAGCGACGCCCCTATCATTCCGTATGCCACCACAAACCAGTTCGACTTGCGGTTTCCGGTAAAATAAGAGCTGTTGTCTGCCTTGCGGCTTGTCAGATACGCTATCAGGAACAGTATAGCGGTATAAACCAGGAACGTTACAAGCAGTATTGTTGAATTCATATTGCTAGATTTTAAATAATTGTCTGTTTTCTATGCTCTTTGCAAGCGTGAGCTCGTCGGTGTACTCGAGGTCGTCTCCGAATGCCACTCCCCTTGCAATTGTTGTAATCTTAATGTCGTACTTTTTCAGCCTGTTGTAAAGGAAATAGGAGGTTGTCTCCCCTTCCATGCTAGTGGAAAGCGCCAGCACCACTTCCTTCACTTGGCCGGAGGAAACTCTTTCTTCCAGCTCAGCGATGGGAAGGTCACCAGGCCCCACGCCGTCCATAGGGCTGATTATGCCGTCAAGCACGTGGTACAGACCGTTGTATATCTGCGTGTTCTCTATGCTGAGTACATCTCTGACGCTCTCTACCACGCAAATCAGGCTGCGGTTGCGCCTTGGGTCTGAACATACTGGGCACAGCTCCTCGTCGCAGACCATATTGCACACCTTGCAGTGCTTGACATTGTTTGCCATTCCAACAATCGCTGAGGCAAACAATTCCACATTCTCCTTCGGCTGCCTAAGCATATGGAGCGCCATCCTCAGGGCGCTCTTCTTCCCGATTCCGGGCAGGGTGGAAAACTGGTCCACCGCCTTCTCCAGCAGCTTGGAAGAATATCCCATATCGTCTATTTTCCTTCCTTGTAAGCAATTACTCCCTTACGGACAGAGCCGTACTTGAGCAGATACTCCTTGGCAAGTTCATATTCCTTGATTCCGGTCTCGTCCATTATCATGCGGGTACCCCTGTCTACCAGCTTGGCGTTGGACAGCTGCATATCCACCATCTTGTTGCCCTTCACGTGGCCGAGCTTGATCATCGCCGAGGTGGATATCATATTGAGTATCAGCTTCTGGGCCGTACCGCTCTTCATTCTGGTTGAGCCTGTTACAAACTCAGGGCCTACCACGGCAACCATAGGGATATCCACAACTTCTGCCACCTTGGCGCCAGGGTTGCAGGTGATGCATCCGGTCAGAAGTCCCATTTCACGAGCCTTTGCACAGGCGCCCACAACGTATGGAGTAGATCCGCTGGCGGCTATTCCCACTACTGAATCATATCCGCCGATGTTGAATTTCTGCAGGTCTGCCCATCCCATATCGTAATCGTCCTCGGCATTCTCCACTGCCTTGCGGATGGCGCCGTCTCCTCCGGCTATCAGGCCGATAACCAGGTCGAACGGAGCTCCGTATGTAGGTGGTATCTCGCTGGCATCCAATATGCCCAGCCTTCCGCTGGTTCCTGCTCCAAGATAGAAGAGCCTTCCGCCCTTCTTCATTCTCTCAACCAGCAGGTCTATGAATTTCTCAACTTGCGGGAGGCATTTCTCCACTGCATAAGGCACTGTCTTGTCTTCTGCATTCATTCCGCGGATAAGCTCCCCGGTTGTCATCTTGTCCAGGTCTGAATAATTGGAAGCCTGTTCAGTTATTTTCTTTACGCTCATATTCTATTCTCCGAGATATTTCTTCTTATGGTAATCAATCAGTCCGTCTATCGGGCTCTTGAGGATCTTGCCGACCTTCACTCCGCACTCTGCTGCCACTTCCTCCAGCTCGCGACGGAAAATGAAGCCTATTGATCCTACAACGTTCATTGGATAATCGTGATAGTTATATCCGTAAACGTTTCTGGTAATGAAATCCTTGAATCCAGACTTCAGCAGGTTCTGCATATATTCGGTTTCGCGGAATTCTTCAATGAAATAAGAGAACTGAGCCAGGAACCTGTTAGGAGAAGGCTGCTTGTAAACCCTGTCTACAATCTTCAGGTAGTCGAGGTCATACTTGTCTATGAAAGCCTTCTCTATGTCCTTAGGGAACAGGCCCTTGATAAAGTCTGAGATCAGCCTCTTTCCAAAGTATCCGCCGCTGGCCTCGTCGCCGAGGATAAAGCCTCCGGCATTCACGTGCTCAGCCATCTTCTCTCCGTCAAAGAAGCAGGAATTGGCTCCGGTTCCTATGATGCAGGCAATGCCTTTCCCGTCTCCGCAAAGAGCCCTTGCAGCTGCCAGCATGTCTGATGCTGCATAGCACTTCACTCCAGGGAAAACTTCCTGGAAAGCGCCTTCCAGATCACTTCCTACAGAGTCAGACACAACTCCCGCCCCATAGAAATAAACCTCGGTAACATTGTCTCCAAGTATTGATTCCAGGCTTGTCCTGAGTATTTCGACTATCTTCTCTCTTGTTATGAAAACCGGATTGATACCGGCGGTCTTAACAGAAACGGTTGTTCCGTCTTCCTTGATTGCAACCCAATCCACCTTGGTTGAGCCGCTGTCTGCTACTAATATCATCTTATAATGTTTTGAATTATTATTTCTCGCTAAACAAATTGTACAAATATACGAATTATTCCTAAAGGAATAAATTTACACGTATACTCCCCGCCTCTTCCAGTGAATGTAACCGTAAACGGCGGAAAGAGTGTAGAAGGCGTAGAGGGCTGCCATCCAGTACATTCCCTGAGTCAGGCAAAGCGTTGTGGAAAGGATGTCCGCAACAATCCAGACAAGCCACTGCTGAGGATAGGATTTCACCAGCCATACTGTAGCGATTATGCTCATTACCAGAACAATGGCATCAAGAATTGATGAGCTGTCGCCGAGATATATCAGAATCTTGTAAATAACCGGAGTGAGAATTATGAAGCAGACAATGCTTATGAGAACAATCTTGCAAGTAAGCTTTGACAGATGGATTTTGTCTTTATTGCTTGCCTCAGCGACAGATTCTGTCCTGAGTTTTCGTGAATCTCTTATCCAGGTGAATAGCCCCCAGATTGCAGTTATTACGTAATAGACGTTGAGGGCCATTGAAGCGTAGAGCTTTTCATTCAGGAAGACAATGGCGGCAACGGACGAAGAGAATATGCAAACCACCCACATTGCGTTCTTCTGCCTGATCTCAAGAATCAGGAAGATCAGGCCGGTTACAAGAGAGAAAATCTCCAGCCAGTTTTGCTGCAAGTATTGAAGCGTCTGTTCCATTAGAAAGTGAATTGGATTTTGCCTATGAAGTGGATGGTGGCCTGGGCGTAAACGCCTTTTTCTATGTAGTCATCCGAGCCGTCATCAAAGACAGCGCGGTAAATCCAGCCGTAGGAGTAGTATTTGCGGTTCAGAAGATTATCTACGCAAAATGAAATGCGCAGTTTGCTATTGTTCTTGAAGACAAATGTCTTGGCGGCATCCAAGCTCATCGTGAAATAAGAAGGCACCTTTGCTACCTCCAGGCTGGAGTTGTCCATATACTGTTTGCCCACATATTTGCCGGTTAAAGTAATGTTGGTGTTCTTTTCCGGAGTTAAGGTAAAGCCGCCGGAAGCGATCAGCTCAGGAGAAAGAGTGAGATTGGATTTCTTGAGGAATACTTGATGCTGCGGAGTCGGATTCCAGTCCTCTGCGTTATCGTAAGCATCCACAAAGAGAGTGTAGTTCTTTAGCTTGTTCTTGGAATAAGTGGCGGTGGCAAAGAAAAGCATTTGGTCTATCGGTGAATAAAGGCCAGAAACCTCCACTCCCCTTCTGTAACTGTCAGGAATGTTCTCCTGGATTACATAACCGGTCTCGGTGAGCCTGCCGGTAGAAACCAGCTGGTTCCTGTAATTCATTGAATAGAGGTTGATCTGGAAGCCTGAGTTACGCCTTCTGAACTGATAGCCAAGCTCATAGTCCAGCATACGCTCGCTCTTGAGGAGATCCTGCTTTCCGGCCTTGATGGACTCTTTGATATCGCTGCGGCTAGGCTCGCGATGGGCAATTGAAATGGAATAGAACAGCTTGCCGTCTTTGCCGATGCAGTAGTTCATTCCGATCTTGGGATTGAAGAAGTTATAATCCTTCTTGTTGTCAAGCCCCACGAAATCTTTGTCCATACCGCTTAATTTGAAGTTGATGAAGCGATACTGGAGGTCTATGAAGCCTGTAAGATTCCTCGCGATTGTGATCTCAGCCTTGGCAAAGGCGCTAGCGTCTGCCTTTTTGCCGTTGTTTGTGTACCAAGGCTTTGACAAGTCCAGGTTCTGGTTGTACTTGCTCCAGAGAATGTTGCCGAAATGGTCTCCGTCGTAGAAAGAATAGTTTACCCCAGCCGCAAAGTCCACAGCATTTGCCTTGTATTTGAGATTTAATGCGCCGGCAACATAACTGTTGTCCATGCTCTGGCGGATGATCACATCTGTCTTCTTGTAGGTTACGCCGCCTATTGTCTGAGGATCAAGACCGTACTTAGAGAACTTGACATTGTATTTGTAGTTCTCGTAAAAACCGTCTCCCTTGGTAAAATGCAGAGTTGAGGCAAGAGTAAGTTTGGGCGAGAACTGATGAACGTAATGCAGCTGGAAATGGTGTTGGGTGTAGTTGTCGGTCTCGTTGTCGTAGTAATGCACGTTTCCTTGGTCGTCGTAATACTCACCCGCAACGTTATACTTGCGGTTGGTGTAGTAGATGTCTATCGGACAGCCCTCCCAGGTGATTCCCGTATGCTGTGAACCAAGCATATAGATGAACTTGACGCTGCTTTTTTCGTTCCTCCAGGATGCGGAAGCCATAAGGGAATTGAGGTTGGCCTTGGCGTTGCGGATATAGCCACGGGTGAGGGCGTGGTTGTAGGCCAGATCCACGTTGAAATAGCCCTTGCCAATGCTTTCCATAGAACCGGATCCAACGGCTATGCTTTCCATAAATGTCTTGTAGCTTCCGGCAGAGAAATCCACGTTTGCGTAAGGATTGGATGATGGAGTCTTGGTCTGCATATTCAGGGTAGCCCCGAATGCCCCAGGACCGTTGACGCTGGTTCCCGCTCCCCTTTGGAGCTGAACGCTCTCCAGGAAATTGGGCAGAGACGGGATATTGGCCCAGATAACCTCCTGGCTTTCACCGTCGTTGATAGCAATGCCGTTAAGGGTGACATTGGTCCTTGAAGCGTCGCTTCCCCTGACTCTCATATTGCTGTAGCCAAGTGCCAGGCCCCCCTCAGTAGTGGCAACCACAGAAGGCAGCATATTCAACATCATAGGCAGAGAATATGTAGATGGAACCCTCTCCACCACATCGTGGCCTAAAGTGGTATTTGCCACTGGAGTATACACTCCGGCCCTGGACGTTGAAACAATGATGCTGTCAAGGCGCTTCTGGCTCAGGGTATCCTGGGCTTTAGCCCACGTCGCTGAGCAAATACATATTGCAGGCAAAAATGCGTATAAAAAAAACTTCCTCATAACCAGACAAATATCAAAGCCCAGGAATGACGAAGCCTCACTTTCCCTACGGCGGAATTGCCCGCATCAGGTTCAAGGGTATGATCTCAGCCTTTCGGCACCCCTAAGCGGCAGCAAATATACGTTTTTTATTCTTTTTTTGTCAGTTTTTTTGATTAAGTTTGTATCCCGTTAAGACTTATTCCTTATTTATTTCAGATGAACACGAAATATATATTCATAACGGGCGGAGTGGTTTCATCACTCGGAAAAGGCATCGTCGCCGCGTCACTGGCAAAACTTCTCCAGAGCAGAGGACTCAGGGTAACTATCCAGAAATTTGACCCTTACATCAACGTGGATCCGGGAACCCTGAACCCTTATGAGCACGGGGAATGCTACGTCACCGATGACGGAGCGGAGACAGACCTGGACCTGGGCCACTACGAAAGGTTCCTGAACGTGCCCACATCACAGGCCAATAACGTAACCACCGGAAGAATCTACAAGACGGTGATAGACAACGAGAGAGAAGGCCTTTACCTGGGAAAGACAGTGCAGATCATCCCGCATATCACAGACGAGATCAAGCGCAGGATGACCCTTCTGGGAAAGAGCGGCAAATACGACATCGTGATTACCGAGATTGGCGGAACCGTGGGCGATATGGAAAGCACCCCGTTCCTGGAGGCCGTTCGTCAGCTTCAGTGGGAAATGCCTGAAGGAGACTGCCTTGTGCTGCACCTTACTCTTGTTCCGTTCCTTCACGCTGCTCAGGAGCTGAAGACTAAGCCTACCCAGCACTCCGTGAAGATGCTCCAGCAGGAAGGAATAAAGCCAGACATCATCGTATGCCGTACAGAGGTCTCTCTTCCAGAAGGAATGAAGAAAAAGATAGCCCTGTTCTGCAATGTTAAGGCAGACTCAGTGTTCGAGAACCAGGACGCAAAGAGCATCTACCAAGTGCCTGTTCTGCTGCATAGCCAGAAGCTCGATGATGTTGTTCTCAAGAAACTCAAATTCAAGAACATACCTCAGCCAGACCTCTCAGAATGGGAGAACTTCCTCAAAAAGCTCTACAATCCTAAGACCGAGTGCGACATTGCATTGGTTGGCAAATACGTGGAGCTTCAGGACGCCTACAAGTCCATCCAGGAATCTTTTGTCCACGCAGGAGCCGTAAATAACTGCAAGGTTCACGTGCACACCGTTCACAGCGAATATCTGGACGCTTCCAACATTAAGGAAAAACTCTCTGGAATGGACGGCATTCTTGTGGCTCCTGGATTCGGCGGAAGAGGTATCGAGGGCAAGATACTGGCAGTCAAGTACGCCAGGGAAAACAAGATACCGTTCTTCGGCATCTGCCTTGGAATGCAGATGGCTGTTATTGAGTTTGCTAGAGACATTCTCAGGCTCAAAGACGCCTGCTCTACGGAAGTCAGGCCGCAGACCAAGAACCCTGTCATAGACCTTATGGAAGAACAGAAGACTCTGACAACCAAGGGAGGAACAATGAGGCTTGGAGCCTATGCCTGCAAACTGAAAGAAGGAACCCTTGCTGCAAAGATTTATGGAGAAAAGCAGATCAGCGAAAGGCATCGCCACCGCTACGAATTCAACGGCAAGTACGAGGAAGAGATGGAAAAGGCTGGCCTTGTCCTCAGCGGCAGGAATCCAGACACCGGACTGGTTGAAATCGTTGAACTTCCGGCAAAGATGCATCCATTCTTCATTGGAGTACAGTTCCATCCAGAGCTCAAGAGCACAGTTATGAAACCGCATCCTATCTTCGTGAACTTCGTAAAGGCAGCTATTAAGTACCGTTCTTCAAAGTAGAATTATGGACAAAAGAATTCTCACCGCTATACTGGCAGTGGCGCTGCTTGCTCCGCTATCGGCTCTATCTCAGGACAAAAGCGCCCCAAAAGCACGTCGCCACAAGGTAAAGGTGCTAGCAGAATATCCGCACGACACAAAATCCTACACTCAAGGGCTTTTCTTCTACGACGGCTATTTGTGGGAAACCACCGGCCAGAAGGGAGAAAGCTGTCTGAATATGCTGGACTACAAAACCGGCAAGTGGAAGAGAAAATGGAAGTTCCAGGACCGCTATTTCATTGAAGGAAGCTGCGTTGTCAACGACAGGTTTTTCATCCTTACCTGGGAAGAGCACACCTGCTTTGTGTTCAGCCTGAAGAATCCGCAGAACAAGCTCAAGGAAATCGGAAGGGCTTCATACCCTACAGAGGGCTGGGGCCTTACCACAGACGGCAAGAGGCTGATAATGAGCGACGGATCTTCTTCTCTGTATTTCCGCGACCCAGCATCCTTCTACTGCAATTCCACTTTGAAAGTCACCTTAGACGGCAAACCTCTCATTTACCTCAACGAGCTGGAATGGGTTAAAGGAAAAATCTGGGCCAACGTATATCTGACAGACGACATAGTAATCATCGATCCTGAAACGGGATATGTCACAGATGTTATAGACTGCAAGGGACTTCTTCCGGAAAACCTTAAAACAAAGGCCACAGACGTGCTCAACGGCATTGCCTGTGACCCTTCAGACGGCAGCATATATGTGACCGGAAAATACTGGCCTAAACTCTACAAAATCACCTACTAGAGCAGGTGCAAAGAACCCATCAGATACAGCAGGCCGTAACCCAGGCCCATACTTATTACACCCACAATAATACCTATCTTGCTCATATCTTTCTGCTGAACCAGATTGGTAGCAAAAGCCAGAGCGTTTGGCGGTGTGGATATCGGGAGAATCATTGCGCTTGAAGCTGCAATCGCCACGCCTATCAGAATGGTTGAAGTTCCTCCAATCACATTCAGGCTGTCTCCCATTGCAGTGCAGACAACAGCCAAGATTGGCATCAGCAAAGCCGCTGTGGCAGAGTTGGATATGAAGTTTGAAAGAGCGTAGCAAATCAGTCCGGAAATTATCAGAATCAGCATCGGGGAGAAGTCTCCGAACGGAATGCTCTTTACAGCAAGGTTTGCCAGTCCGGAAGCGTTCAGTCCGTAACCCAGGGCAAAGCCGCCGGCCACCATCCATATAACAGACCAGTTGATTTCCTCAAGGTCTCGGCGATGAATGACTCCGGTCAGGGCAAACACCACAAACGGAATGAGTGCCACGGTATAAGTGTTGATTCCGGTAACAGAGTCCAGGAGCCACAGCAGTACTGTAACGCAGAAAGTAATGATAACCACCGTTGTGTGCCATCCCTTGTGCATATTGCCTTCTATCTTCAGTTCCACTGTCTTCTGGGTGAAAGGGAACATCTTCTTGATAATGAACCAGCTGATGAGCAGAAGCACTATCACCAGAGGGAACATGAACATCATCCACTCTCCGAATCCCATGCCAAGGTTCAGGCCTTCTGGATCGTTTAGGTATTTCATCGCGATAGTGTTTGGAGGGGTTCCAATTGGAGTTCCCATACCTCCAAGATTGGCCGCTACCGGAATTGCCAGAGCCATAGCTATCCTTCCCTTTCCGTTTGCAGGAAGCTGCTTGAACACAGGAGTAAGAAAGGTAAGCATCATAGCCGCAGTTGCAGTGTTGCTTATAAACATAGAGAACAGTCCAGTAATAAGAAGGAATCCCAGCAGCACGTTCTCGCTCTTCTTTCCGAACGGCTTAAGCAGAACCCTTGCCAGCTGGGCGTCCAGTCCTGTCTTGGTTGCCGCAATCGCAAGGATGAATCCTCCTATGAACAGCATTATCACCGGATCCGCAAAGGTTGCCATAACTCCCTTGTAGCTAAGCAGCTGCCCTACTTTCTCAGCATCGCACATCGGCCCTATTCCGGAATCCGACGTAAACAGCAGCAGCAAGCCAATCACAGCCACCGATGTAGCCCAGGCCGGCACAACTTCCATAACCCACATCAGCATCGCGAACACAAATATTGCGATAAGCCTTTGCTGAACTACGGTTATCCCTTCCATTCCAAACCAGGAAGACGGCATATTCCACACAAAAACAGTCAAGGCAACAACAATTAAGGCCTGAATGACCTTCTTCATCGCCTTGTCTGGATGGGTCCACTTTTCGTAGTATTTCTTAAGGAATAGATCAACCTTCTCAAAACCAATATAATTACTAAACATAGACCGTTTGATTATATTTAGACTGTGCAAATATATATAAAAGTACTAGAAAAGCCCTAAAAATGTAACAACATTGTTTCATTATAAGAAATGCAAAGAAGTTTGCATTTCGCTCAGCTTGCACTATCTTTCTCGCTGCGCTCGCTAGATAGGCTGCGTCTCGGAAAATGCAAACAAGTTTGCTTTTCTCTCGACTTGCACTATCTTTGCCGCCGGTACGGGAAACTTTATCGCCGAGCAATCGGAGGAAAGTCCGGACAGGAAAGGGCAATGCGCTGTGGAAAGCACAGATAGGCGAAAGCTTATGACTGGGGTAACAGAAAACAACCGCCCCTATCCGAAAGGAAAAAGGTAAGGGTGAAAACGCGAGGCAAGAGCTCACGACATTGAATGGCAACATTCATTGGGTACTCCACCGCATCCTGCAAGGCTATGTATATCGGCATTCAAGGGCTGCCCGTCCTTTGCCGAGGGGTAAGCTGCGCCAGATAAATGATAAAGACCCGCAAGGGGACAGAATCCGGCTTAACCCGTACCTTAATATAAAGGGACTGCAAATTTGCAGTCCCTTGTCATTTAATACTCTTTTATAGACCGTACAGGCAAGGCTTCTCCTCGGGCTATCCCTGAATTTAAAATGAATGATTCTACGGATCCAATATAATAGAAACACCTAGGTGAACCCAGATACTCAACAAGATTCTCCGCCAAGTGATAATAGCCACAGTCGCCAGTCGCACACAGTATACCATTATAGAATCTCTCACCTATTGCTGGAAGAAACAGTTTTTCTCCTTGTTTCCAGCCATCAGTATAAAAATAATACCCATTATTGAAGACTCCGTCATAATTCCAGTCACTGAACGAATCTGCATAATTATTCCGGACAAAACCAGTAGCGAAATCGTATGGCGGTACACAATATCCAGAAGGAGAAGGATCATATATGGTCTTGATAACTTGACCATTTCTAAAATAGTTGTTCTCTTCTGCACTCCAGAGATTTGAATAGGAAGAACCGCCGCATAAAAAGACAAATGGATTTCTGACCGTATACCCTACAGTAGTATACGCATCAATATACTCTTCTGGAGAGGTAACGATCATCCAGGTGCCGTCATTCATCTCACCAGATTTACCGTAATATGCTTTGTCAAAATCACCATTTCCGTCTGAAGGCAGCATTGGATCTTTTCTCCCATACTGATAATAAGGACAGTTACCGTACTTACCTCCATTTTTGCTCTTTGAAGATTGAGGCTCACACCAGCCAAGATTAACGGGCAAAGCATAATACAATTTGTTTGCCTGATTCCTGACAGCAACAGGGGACAAATCAGAATCTGTAACCCAAATATGCCAGCTCCAGGCAACAATATTGTCACTGTAAACTGCTAAAACAGCATTGCCTTGATTAAAGTTCTCGGGTTTTACTTCAAAACAAAGAAACTTCTCTTCTTTGTAGCCCTGACCTCCAGAAAGATAGACATCGGTCACAAGATTCTGGGAATCCTGCCACAACAGCTGGCATTTTGACAAAGAGTATTTATTGGAAACCCAAGGGTCAGAAGAATCATTCCCAGAATAAACAGGCTGATTCAGGTGATCGACAAAACGCTCCAAAACATTTACATAAGTGGCGTAGGTACCTGAATAAAGATAAGCCTTGCGATTTGTCTTTCCCCCGGTAATCGCATTGCCATAAACAACAGGGATTTTGTACTTGCCCGGTTTTGATACCACATAGCAATTGGCGGTTGTTCTTTGAGAAGTTTTATTGCCTTGAATGTCGTATAAGGACAGGTCAGTATGAGATTCCTTGACAATAGCATGGCAGACTGTGGATGCACGGCCCGCCTTGACAATAATATCAACTGTTCCGGGAACTTTGCCATATACCACACCGGAGTTGGACACAGTTGCTATAGAAGTATTGGATGATTCCCAGGTAACAGTTTTGTCAGTTGCGTTTTCTGGAAAAAGATCAGCAATGATCTGGCGATACTCTCCAGTCTCAACAGTAAATGTGCTATATGGAAGAGTTATCAGCGAAACAACTATATTATTGTCTGGAGCCGGCGGAGTTGGTACATCAGGTATAATAGCGTCTTTTCCACCGCCTCCACAAGACGTCAGAAATAGCGATAAAACAATTAAAGGGAACAAACAATTCTTATTCATACTGTCATTTGCTGAAGAAATCTATTGTCTGGCCGATCAGTCTGTCTATCTGCTCCTGGGACTTCAGTGTCTCGATCGGGAAGCCGAAAACAGTTGTCTTGTAGTCTTTTCCAGGATAGGCAACAGCGGCGCTGATGCTGGTCTGAGGATAGCGGAATATGGTGTAGGAATCCTTGTCAGCAGGTACAAAGGCATCTGGTGCCTCGCAGACATATTTCTTATCGTTGAGCTCACTGTAGAACTCGAAGTTTCCGTTGAAGCCGTAGGAATTCATCACGGCAGCAACCTTTCCGTCCTTTGCGGCGGAGTGAGTCATCCACTTGATCCTGAATACATCGCTGAGGAACTTAGGGCCCTCAGTCTTGTCTACTTCATAGGCATCTACAAGGTCAGTAGCAACATACGCGCCTGAAACTATGAGGTTTCTGCCGCCGGAGCAGTAATTCTTGATGGCCTCCTTGAGCTTAGGAGTGTAAGCGTGGTACTTGACTAGCTTGGTAAGGGCTCCGTCGTTGCTCTGGCACTGCTTTCCAAGTATGAGGTCGCAGATTGAGTACTTAGACATATCTGTCTTTCCGCTCTCTACAGCGCTTCTGGTAGAAGAAATGAAAGCGTAGCCGTTGTGCATAAAGGCAAGACCATGGTCGTAAGCGTAATCAAAGGTGTTTCCGGCAATTATGTTGCCTGCCTGGTCGTTGTAGCAGGCACCGAATCCAGGAGCGTCGTCATCTGTCCAAGGAACTTCTCTGCGGTACTCGTACATCTT
The DNA here is from genome assembly GCA_016285455.1 of Bacteroidales bacterium. GTDB lineage: Bacteria > Bacteroidota > Bacteroidia > Bacteroidales > UBA932 > Egerieousia. The sequence continues at coordinate 10,541 of JAEEQS010000004.1, read as the reverse complement.
GCCCAGGTAGGAAGCGTCCTTCAGGTATGGAACTCCGTGGTCATAATCTGCAAAGAATCCAGCTACAGTAGAATCCTTGCTCTGAATCCACTTAGGAGCGCCCACCCTATCGAACGCGTTGACTACAAGCACAATGTCGTCTGACTTTCTATGGCTTGGAACGCCAACTGCAACAACCTCAGACGGGAAGCTTTCTCCTCCCTCATTCACAGCTGTAATCTTGAAGCGGTAGATATGGTCTTTGTCAATCTTAACCCTGTACTTAGGCTCCTGCACATAGGTTCCCAGATCGAAACCATTGTCATCTTTGGCTGTGTAAACAACGTAACCCGTTGGAACTGCAGTCGGCTCAAGCTTATCTTCAACAGGAGACCAGGTTACCAATGCGTGGACTTCACCCTCGCTGACAGCATCATACCTGATAACCATCTTCTTGACCTCGGTGACGGTCTTTTTGCCTTTCTTGGTCTTCTTTACGCTCTTGACATGAGTCTCTGTCTCAACCTCCCTCTTGGAAGGATTCTCAAGAACCACCTCCATATTGTTTACAGGAAGAGGCTGCACAGAGTATGGAACCTTGTTTTTCCACGACAGGAATTTCAATATTCCCTTGTAGATAGCCCTGGAAGCGGTAAAGCGGAAATCAGGGTCAAGGCCGAACTTCATATCTGCATAATTGTGGTGAGACAGGAACTCCAGAAGCATACCCGGAACCTGAGGAGAACGGCTCTCGGAGTAAGAACGGTCCCAAAGCTGTCGGCGGCTCCAGGCAAAGCCGTATTTGTCTGAAATATCGTCAACCAGCTGAGTCTGTACAATGTCTGCCAGATAACGGCCCAGGATTCTGTCGTCTCCGTTAGGATATTTGTCTTCTCCGCCAAAGTCCTTGCAGATTCTGGTATAGATGGAGAGAGTTCCTATAATGGTGTCGCCGAGGGAATTGCCGGCATCCGTATGAAATGCGAAAGACAAGTCAACAGGAATGTGGCGGCTCTCAGCTCCCCATTTAGGCAGAGCCTTGCTCTGGCCTGCTATAGCATTTACGAACTTGCCTCTGGATACATAGTCATCGGTATAGTCGTTAGTGTTGTGAGATACGGAATAAACCGTATCTGCAAAACCGCTCCACTGAAGGTAGTACCTTGCGCCTTCAAGGAACCTAGGCATTCCGCTTATAAAGCCCTCGCCTTCCCCCCTGGCAATGTTGCCCATTCCGCCTCCAAACTTGCAAGCGTCTGCGGTAACGGTGCCGTAACTATTTCTATTGGTGAGGAATACGCCCTGGTCTTGATTTCCTTTCTTGAAATGGAAGGTGCCAAGGTAAATCCACATTCCGCCGCCCATCTTCTGGTTAACGGAGAATTCTGCCTTTCCACCGCTGTATTTGACGGTGTAGGACACTTTATCTGCGCTGCTCGGAAGAGTTTTGTAGGAAATATAAACTGCATAGTCACCATCTTCCTCAAATGAAGGAGTCCAGGTTATTGTGCTCTCGTTCAGGCTTCCAGCAGGCTCGCTCTCGCCCTTTGCCAGAAGACCTTCAACCTGAACATAAGAACCCATCGTGAACGGATTCTCTCCAAATACATAGGATTTCTTAGGATGCGCAAAGCCTTCACCATCTCCCTTGGTCCAGTTGTAGGAACCGTCTGAAGAGCTGTAGCCGTTTGTCTGGGTGTCGTTGTCCACAATCACTTCAACCTTGGTCCAGTCTCTTTCCTTAGGAAGCAGAACCACTGCTCCGGCATTCTCCAGCATTGGAACCAGGAACGGCTCCACATAACTCATAGTATAAGTATCTTCAACCACGCCAAAAAGTCTGGCTCTCTGGAACTCCCAGCGGTCCAGAGTCGGCTCGTAGAACCAACCGTGGCTGTTCTGCATCGCGATATGCCTATCCTGCAAACCTTTTGTAATAGCGTAAGGCTTGCCCTCCTGCTCCTTAAGTCTCTTGGCAGTGGAGGACACCTTGATTACGCCGTCTTTCTGGATCTTTGCGTATTTGCCCGTAGTGTTATAGAAAGGAGTAACCAGCTGCTCCAGCTTGCTGCCAGCTGAAAATATGGCTATTTTCTTGTTTTTCAACGATGAGGGAAGATTGGCCTTTACTGTCTCGTAGATCATCTTGACGCCGTCTTCGCGGATTGGGAAATCCGCCAGGTTGCGGTTGAAATTCAGATAGAGAGAGTCGTTGTTCTTGAAAGTATAGGCGCCTTCTACCTTTACAGGAACCTTGACACCGTTGGAAAGTGTTCTTAGATAGTTCCTTACCTTATTGTTAACATTGTCAAAAGATTTAAGGTCTGTGAACTTCACGCTCTGTTTGTTGTTCTTCAGAAGAACATCGGGATAATTGTTCTCCTGGGCAAACGTCTGTGAAGGGAGCAAGATAAGTGCGGCGGCAATAACTGAGGCCAGCCTTGATAAGAACATTGTACGCATATCGTGAAAACTGTTTAATCTTTTTTATGCAACCACAAATTTAACTAAATTTGCCTTTATGAAAAGAACAAGACTGGCAAATCTGCCTACAAAAATCTATCGCCTTGAAAGGCTCTCCAAAGAACTTGGAGCAAACATCTGGATTAAGAGAGACGACCAGACCGGAAGCGAGCTTACTGGTAACAAGGTCCGTAAACTAGAATTTGAAACCGCAGACGCTATTGAGAAAGGCTGTGACCTTCTGATTACCTGCGGGGGAATACAGTCTAACCACTGCCGCGCAACTGTTGCTGCCGCTACCCAGCTGGGAATGAAATCAGCTGTGCTTCTGAGGATCAGCGATGAACCTCCTGTAAGAGGCAACTATTTCCTTGACAGGCTATTGGGTGCGGACGTGAGATTCTGCAGCCAAGAGGAATACCGTGGCCACCGCCAAGAAATAATGGAAGACATGGCGGAAGGCTACCGCAAGCTTGGATTCAACCCTTACATCATTCCTGAAGGAGCGTCTAACGCCATCGGAACACTGGGCTACTATACTTGCATGCAGGAAATCCTCCAGCAGGAAAAGCAGATGGGAGTTGAATTCAACACCATAGTTGTTGCAACCGGAAGCGGCGGAACTATTGCCGGCCTCCACCTTGCCAACGAACTGGGCCATCTGGGCAAAAGGTGCATTGGAATGGCTGTATGCGACGATGTGCAGTACTTCACCGACATAGCAGACAGAATTTCCAACGAGGCCAAACCACTGCTAAAGGAGTTTCTTGACACAAAAGACTATAGCGACGCAACATTACTGCGTAGTAATATTGAGATCAACGACAAGTATGTGGGCATAGGCTATGCTCTGTCGAGGCCGGAGGAACTGGATTTCATACGCAAAATTGCCCGTCTGGAAAGCCTCATTCTGGATCCTGTCTACACCGGCAAGGCAATGTACGGCCTGTGGAACGAACTCCAGAAAGACGCCGATCCTGAAACCAGAATCAGTCCGGATGACAACATCCTCTTCATCCACACCGGCGGACTGTTCGGCCTCTTCCCAATCAGCGAAACATTCCCACTTTAAGCTATGGAACTGTATTTGAGCATCAGAGAAATAGCCAGCGCCTTTATGGTGATGTTCGCAATCATAGATATCACCGGCAGCACCCCTATCATTCTTGACCTTCAGGCAAAGGGCAAGAAGATTGAGGCCGGTAAGGCCGCTATCGGGGCATTCATACTGTTTATGTTCTTCCTGTTTGCCGGAAACTGGATGCTGGCCCTGTTCGGCGTTGAAATCTACGAGTTTGCAACAGCCGGAGCCCTGGTTATCTTTGCTCTTGCTCTGGAAATGATTCTTGGAATAGAGATTTTCCGCTACAACGACTCTCCTGGCGGAAGCCCAACCATAGTACCTCTGATATTCCCGCTTATAGCAGGCGCCGGAGCCCTCACCACAATGCTCTCTCTCAGGGCGGAATACTCTGTACTCAACATTATCATCGCGATAGCCCTGAATATGATTATAGTGTTCATAGTCCTGAGGAAAGTTTCCTGGATAGAGAGAGTTCTGGGCAAAAGCACGGTGTATGTGCTGAGGAAATTCTTCGGCATCATTCTTCTTGCAATGAGCGTGAAGCTGTTTGCAACCAACCTGATGAAAATTCTGCACCAATAAAAAAGACATATAATGAAAGCCACAAAAATTCTCCTTGCCCTGGCAGTTCTGGCTCTTGCCATTCTGCTTTTCCTTACCCGTAAAGGCACCAAAGTAGATGCGGAAAGCATTGTGCTTGAGAATATTGCAACCAGAACATCCATAAGGGCTTACACAGAAGCCCCTGTTGAACAGGCCAAGATAGAGAAGATGCTCAAGGCCGCAATGGCTGCCCCTACCGCTATGAACAAGCAACCTTGGCACTTTGTGGTTGTCACAGACAAGGACCAGCTCAAGGCCCTGTCCGAAACCAGCCCTTATTCTGGAATGGTGGCCAAGGCTCCTCTTGCCATTGCAGTCTGCGGAGATATGCTCAAGGCAATGGACGGCGGAGGACGTGACTTCTGGATCCAGGATGCTTCCGCAGCAACGCAGAACCTCCTTCTTGCCGCACACGCTATGGGCCTGGGGGCAGTCTGGACAGGTGTTTATCCCGATCTGGACAGATGCAAGCTAATCGCTGAGGTTCTGGCTCTTCCTGAGAACATAATCCCGCTGAATGTGGTTGTAATCGGCTATCCGGCACAGAATCCAACCCCTAAGGACAAATGGAAGCCTGCCAACGTTTCATACAACAGATACGGCAGCGCAGACGGAAAAACTATAGATATGGAAAAGATGACAGAAAATACAGTATTCTCGCCTTTCGACTACACAGACGACTTCACCGGCAACCCGTTCCTCTGGTTCAAGGGAGACGGCCTGCTGCTGGCAGTGGGAGACAAGGAAAAGAGCAACGCTATGACTATCGGCTGGGGCTCTCTGGGCAACCTATGGGGCCACGACGTTAATACCTTGACGGTTTATGTATCAGAATCCAGGTACACCCAGCAGATGATGGAGAACTGCAAGTACTTCACCGTGATGACCTTCGACGAGTCCAGAAAAGACATCCTCGAATATATGGGAAGCCACAGCGGAAGGGATGAAGACAAGGCCATGGCCCTCGGACTCCACATTCAGTTCACCGAGCACGGAGCTCCTTACTACCAGGAAGCCTACGAGGTCTATGAATGCGAGCTCATCTACAAGGCCCCGTTCGACAAAGAAAACATGACCGGCCCTGGCAAGGAGTTCTACGACAAACGCCCACAGACCAAGATTCACCATATCTACATAGGCAAAATCCTGAGCGCAAAACGCAGATAATCAATGAAGATATCAGTCTTTACACTTACTTCCCCGCTTCACGACAAGCAGACGATAGAAACCTATACCAAGGAGTTTTTCTCCCGCCTGGACTTTGAGTTCGACTACAAGGGAGAGGACTTCTCCACATACGGAAAGGCAGACCTGGACATTATCTTCGTAAGGACGGGCGGCACGGAAAACCTATTCAAGCAGAGATATATGGACGTGCTTGATGCCAAGAAGAGCGTTTATCTGCTGGCCTCTTACAGCAGCAACTCCCTTGCTGCATCTATGGAGATTCTTTCTTGGCTAAAGCAGAGAGGAATCCGCGGAGAGATACTTCACGGCTCTCACCAGTACATTTCTTCCAGAATCAGCGAGCTTGTTAAGCTTGAGGCCGCAAGAAAAGCCCTCAAAAACACCAGGGCCGCCGTCATAGGCAGACCGTCTGACTGGCTGATTGCCAGCGATGTAAACAGAGAGGCCGTTCAGGAAAAACTCGGCTTTGACATTGAATACATTCCAATTGAAGAAGTAGAAAACATCTGCGGCAATGTTGGTCCAAAGGAAGATGGTGCAATAACCATCTACAATGCCATAAAATCTGTTGTCACCAAACATCAGATCAACGCCTTCAGCATCAGATGCTTTGACCTTCTTTCCAGCCTGAAGAACACCGGCTGCCTGGCTCTTGCCAAGCTGAACTCTGAAGGCATTGTGGCAGGCTGCGAGGGTGACGCTCCTGCAATGGTTTCTATGATTATCGCCAGAAGCCTCACCGGCAAGTCCGGCTTCCAGGCCAATCCTGCAAGAGTAAACGTGGAGAAGGGAGAAGTTCTCTTCGCCCACTGTACTATACCTCTAAATATGGTGGAACGCTATGAGTTTGACACTCACTTCGAGTCAGGCATCGGCGTGGGAATCAGGGGATTCATGAAGGAGGGCCCTGTAACTGTCTTCAAAGTATCAGGAGATCTGACCAGATTCTTCGCCGAGGAAGGAGAGCTCATAGAAAACGGCAAGGCCCCTAACCTCTGCCGCACCCAGCAGCTTATCCGATTCACCGATAAAGACGCAACAAAGTATTTCCTCCAGAACCCTATCGGGAACCACCACATCATCCTCCAGGGCCACTGGAAAAACATTATATTTGAATTATTAAAATAATGAGACTTAGAAATACACTATTATCGCTGAGTATTGTAACTTTCTGTCTGGCAGGCTGCAAGACAGGTCCAAAGATTTCATCTGAAACGGCGGCTGACATTGCTGCAATCACAGACTCGGCGGCTCGGATTTCCCCTTCTTACGCAAAGGGTTTTACGGTAAAGTATCTTGAAGACGGAATACGTCTTGTGGACATACAGGATCCGCAGGCAGACGAGGAAGACAAGATGCCGGTGGGCTATCAGTTTGCGCTGATTCCTAAGGGCCTGGACTCTTCTGTTTTCTCCCCGTTTGTTCCGGAAGGTTATACGGTAGTGAAAGTTCCTGTGCAGAAGACCATTGCTATGACTCTTCTCCAGCTGTCTAACTTCACTGCCCTTGACGCACTGGACTATCTGTCTGCAATAACCAGCACCAAGAATCTTTTCAATAAGGACATTTTAGCCAGGGTAAAAGACGGAACCCTGCCTAAAATCGGGCACGAAGGAGAATTTGACCAGGAACTGATTATGGCGGCAAATCCGGAAGTGATCTTCATATCTCCTTTCAAAAAAGGCGGTTACGATGCCATCAAGGAAACCGGAATCACTCTGGTTCCGCATCTGGGATACAAGGAACTGGTTCCTCTGGGACAGGCTGAATGGATTAAGTTCATAGGAATGTTCATAGGAAAAGAGAAGTTTGCCAATGAAACCTTTGCCCAGATTGAGAAAAATTATCTGGATATGAAGGCCCTGGCCGAGAATACCCAAACCCGCCCTACTGTATTCAGCGGTGAGATGCATTCCGGAAACTGGTACGCCGTTGGCGGAAAGAATCACCTGGCCCAGATATTCAGGGATGCCGGAGCCGAGTATCTCATCAACGATGAGAACACCGGCGGAGTGAACATAGAGTTTGAGAAAGTGTACGCAACCTGCGCCAAAGCAGACTACTGGAGAATCCTTAACAGCTTCTCCGGAGACTTCTCATACGATGCTCTCAAGAAGTCCGAGCCAAGAAACGCGCTCTTTGACGCCTTCAAGAACAAGAAGGTCATCTATTGCAACATGAAGCAGACGCCTTACTACGAGCTGGCTCCTGTGCATCCGGACCTTCTGCTGAAAGACTTCATAGCCATCTTCCATCCTGAACTGGTGGAAGAAGGCTACGAGCCAACATTCTATAAAATCCTGAAATAGGATTATCTGAGTTTAAAAGACAGCAACTTTTTAAGTTCAAGTATACGGCGGACGCTCTGGTTAATGCGTTCTTCACTTATTTCACCCTTCTCAACTGCAGCAACCACGGCATCAAAGGCTTTGATGAAATCCTTTGGACAGAGTACGGCATCTACTCCAGCTTTGATGCTGCCCACTGCAGCCTCCTCGTTGGTATATTGGTTCATAATCGCTCCCATATCCATAGCGTCTGTGACAATTAAATTCTTGTAACCCAACTCATTTCGCAGTTTATCCTGAAGGATGACGCTGGACATTGTGGAAGGAATCTCAGATCCTGTCACTTTAGGAGCGGCAATATGAGCCGTCATAATCAGCCGGCAGCCACAAGAAATTCCCGCTTTAAAAGTCACCATCTCGCAGTTGAGCATCTCATTCCAGGTCTTCATACTCTGTGCATAGCCGTAATGAGTATCTGCACTTACGTCTCCGTGACCTGGAAAGTGCTTTACGCATCCAATTATGCCTGCTTCACTAAGTCCCTGCAAATAATTTGTAACCATAGGTGCAGCCACTGCAGGATCATCGCTGAAAGCACGGTTTCCTATTACAACATTATCCGGATTAGTGTTCACATCTGCAACCGGCGCAAAGTCAATATCAAAGCCATATTTTCTAAGATATGTACCTATTGTTTTGCCGCAGTAGCGGGCATTGGCCGGATTGCCGGTAGCGCCTATGGCTGCCATAGATTCAAACTTCTCAACATCGAAGTTACCGTTATTGGCAATGCGGGCTACACGTCCACCCTCCTCATCCACACATAATACAGGATTTCCCATCAAGGTCTTGATCTGCGGGATGAACACGGATAATTGCGCCTCATCCTTGATATTGTGGGCAAAGAGAATAACTCCGCCAACTGGGTAGTCTTTGTTGATGTTTCTCATCTCCGAAGTAACCTCCTGCAAAGAATAATCTACCAAGTCTGTGTACTTTGTCCATATGATAGAAGGAGCAAGAGACTCTGGACGGACAAAAAACATCTGACCGACTTTCTCTCTCAAAGTCATTGAGGAGAGTTGGGCTTCTATATCATCTATGGGTTGAGTTTTATCATGCTTGGAACATGATACCGCAAAAAACAGGCACAGCAGAATAATGAAAAGATTACTGTAAGAATGTTGTTTCATAAGTAGAAAATATGGCCGCAAAGTTAATGCAAACCATACAGTTTTCAAAAATATGCTGTATCTTTGAATGATGTTCAAAAATAGCGGAAAACTCGTTATTATTGCGGTTCTGATACTGGTGCTGCTGGCGCTGAACCTACTTCTGGGAAGCGTGAAGATTCCTTTTGCAGATACGCTTGGCATATTGTTCGGCGACAGGTCCAACGAGATATTCTCCAACATCATACTCAAATCCAGGCTTCCTCAGGCTCTGGTGGCCATAATGGCGGGAGCGGGACTGGCAGTTTCCGGCCTTCAGATGCAGACAGTCTTCCGCAACCCTCTGGCTGGCCCATCCGTTCTGGGAATCTCTAGCGGAGCAAGCCTGGGAGTGGCAATAGTGGTAATGATGTCCAGTTCCATTGCGGGAGTATCGCTGAGCCGTATGGGATATGCGGGAGACGCTGCAATCTCCATTGCCGCAATTATCGGCTCGCTGGCCGTTATGGCGCTGATTGTATGGGTTGCCAGGAAGGTCAAGGGAAACGTTACGCTGCTGATCATAGGTGTAATGATCGGCTATCTGGTAACTGCCATTGTGGGAGTCCTCAAGTTCTTCAGCGCTGAGGAAGACATCAAGGCTTTCGTGGTATGGGGCCTAGGCTCATTTGCCAGGGTTTCAGGAGACCAGATGCTGCTTTTTGTGACGATGATGCTGGTGCTTCTGCCACTTAGTTTCCTTCTGGTCAAGACTTTGAACCTGATGCTTCTCGGCGATGACTACGCCCGCAATCTGGGATTGAATGTATCAAGATCCAGAACTCTGGTAATCCTGAATTCCGGAGTGCTGGTTGCCATAGTTACCGCCTACTGCGGTCCGATAATGTTCGTGGGACTGGCCGTTCCGCATCTTTGCAGGGCCTTGTTCAAGACTTCTGACCATAGGATTCTTGTTCCTGGAACTATCCTAACGGGAGCCGCCCTGGCACTGCTCTGCAGTCTGATTGCCAGAATGCCGGGCTTTGAGGGAGCGCTGCCTGTCAATTCCGTTACCGCACTGATCGGCGCTCCGGTAATAGCCTACGTAATATTCAAGAGGAGGAAAGACGATGTTAGAGAATAAGCAGACAGTAAGGCTGGAGAACCTGGTCATCGGCTACAAGGGCAAAAGCAGCGTCAAGGAAGTTGCCAAAGGCATCACTTCCAGCCTCTTCAGCGGTGAACTCACCTGCCTTATAGGCCCTAACGGAGTGGGAAAGTCCACCCTACTCAGAACTATCTGCGCCTTCCTGGAGAAACTGGGAGGAAGCATCTTCATAGACGGAAAAGAACTGGAATCCTATCCTGACAAAGAGCTTTCCAAGAAAATCGGAGTGGTCCTCACTCACAGGCCTCAGATCCAGAACATGACCGTAAAAGAACTGGTAGCCCTAGGCAGAAGCCCATACACCGGTTTCTGGGGAAGACTGGAAGAGGAAGACAAAAAAATTGTCGCTGAGTCAATTTCCCTTATAGGCATAGACAGCCTCAAAGACCGGATGATCCAGAATCTCAGCGACGGAGAAAGGCAGAAAGTAATGATAGCCAAGGCCATAGCACAGCAGACCCCTATTATCTGCCTGGACGAGCCGACAGCCTTTCTGGATTTCCCTTCAAAGATCGAGACTATGCAGCTGCTGAAAAAGCTGGCAAAGGAAAACGGAAAGACAATATTCCTCTCGACACACGATTTGGAACTCACCCTCCAGATTGCAGACCGCATCT
>JAEEQS010000025.1 GCA_016285455.1 Bacteroidales bacterium | reverse complement strand
CTTCTTCCGTTGCGAACATCTCCATCTCGCGATTGATCCAGCAGCTGCCAAGTCCTATGGCGTAGGCGGCGTTCATCATATTGCCCAGCACCAGGCTTCCGTCCTGGATAGAGTTCCGCCATTTTTCGGGGTCTGATCCGAACACCAGCACAATGGTAGGGGCTCCGTAGTAAGGGTCTGATGAGGTACCGAGAATCTTGGCGTTCATCTTCATGAGTTCTTCTCTGATTTCCGGATTCTGCACCGCCACTATCCAGGAATCCTGGATGCCCATTCCGTTAGGGGCGAATGTTCCGGCTTCAAGCACGGCTTTCAGTTCCTCGTCCTTAATCTGCTCCTTCTTGTAGCTGCGGACGCTTCTCCTTGACTTTAATGCCTTAAGTACAACGTTATCCATAATCTTGTCTGTATTATCATCTTGAGCGTATGATACTGACGTTGCCAGAATCAATAGCGCTGCTATGATTGCGAGTTTTTTCATCGGCGATGGTGATATATATGTTATTGCTTTTTTGCAGCAGGTTTCTTGGCTGGGGTTTTCTTTACCGTTTTCTTTGCGGTTTTCTTTACGGTCTTTTTTACAGCAGGTTTCTTGGTGACGGTCTTGAAGGGCAGACGCTGCTGAGGGCTTTCAAGGTCAAGCAGATAGCGTTTTGCCCCCAGTCCTCCGCCGTAGCCGGTCAGGCCGTCGTCGGATCCTATGACTCTGTGGCAAGGGATTATGACAGTGATGGCATTGTCTCCGCAGGCGTTAGCGGCTGCCCTTACGGCTTTAGGGTAACCGGCCATTGCGGCTATCTCTGCGTACGACACGCTTTTTCCGTAAGGTATGTCCATAAGACTTTTCCATACAGCTTGCTGGAATGGAGTGCCGGCCATCTGATAAGGAATGTTGAAGGTCTTGCGTCTTCCGCTGAAATACTGCCCCAGCTGCTTCTTTGCAGAGACAATTACCTTTGACGGCTTTTCCGGGCGAGGCTTTTTTGCTTTTGCCGGCTCAAGGGATATTGCGTTAATCTGTGATGTGTCCGCTGCTTGATTCAATGCAGAATCCTCCGGCAGTATGAATTCAACGTCAAGCGCTTTGGAAAGCCTTGACAAAGTGTCTGCAAGATTCTTGCTGAGTGCCCAGTCGCAGAGGCAGATGTTTCCCTTCTTGGCGGCCAGATAGAGCTTGCCGCACGGGGAATCGTATTCGTAGATCTTTACTTTGACCATAACTTCAGGCATGGCCTTTTATGCCATTTTCCCAAAGTTACGAAAAGTTGCCGAGAAATCAGCAATTTACTTGTAAAGCTGAGCCATATTGTCTATCTCCGCCTTGATTTCTTCCACTAATTTTGCGGGGGAGATGACTTTCACGCCGGAGCCGTAGCGGAGGATCTCCTGCTTGAAGTCATAGGTAGGGGCAAGGAAGTACTGGAATGTGGTGCCATCCTCGTCTTCTCCCTTGACTTTCTGGGAATGGTGCAGCGGCAGGCTCTTGAAGTATTTGGCCTGAGTTGAATCTGCCCAGATCTCTATGAAGCAAGGCTTTATGTCTTTATCGGAAATGATTCCGAAGTATTGGGAGAAATACTCCTCTGCCTTGAACCTATCCGAAACCTGGAGCTTGATTTTACTGATACTTAACTCTAGAATACGGTCCAGAGAATAGATTCTCGGAGAGTCCCAGTCTTGGCTTCTGGCCAGAAGATACCACCGCTGCTTAAATAGCTTCAGGCAATACGGATGTGCTGTAAACGAAGACGAATAATCTTTGAAGAAACTTTTGTATGTTATCTCAAGGGCCTTTTTGCCTTTGATGGCATCTATGATTACATTCAGCCACTTGCCGCCGGAAGGGATGCTCTCCAGAAGAATCTTGTCGTGAATGCCGGAACTCTCTTCCAGAAGATTGTTCACCTGCAGACAGTCCAGCATCCACTCCCTGAAACTGCCGTCTTCCAGACCGTTAGTGTCTATGTAGTAACCGTCTGGCCTGGTGTAGCTTATCTTTATGCCAAAAGTATCTTCAACGGCAATCCTGTGGTTGTGAAAAGTACGTTCAGAAAGATCCTCGCGAGTTTCGTTCAACGGACTATCTTTCCACTTTCTGTTAAGATCCTTGAGCGTTATCGGGCCAAGAGTCTTGATGGTGCTTATAAGCCAAATGTAACGGTTGAAGTAATGTTGTGCCATATCTTCTTTGTTTTTCCTGATGCAAATATAAGAAATCACTCTGCCAAAAAGTAGCAGAGCAAATTATTGCGCTAAAAACTCATTATTTTTGCAAAAAATATTTCTTATGGCAGGACTGAAGGTTTATTTTGCAGGCTCAATCCGTGGTGGCAGGGCGGATGCTGCTCTCTACAAGCGGATTATAGAGTATATCCAGAAAACGGACACTGTTCTTACGGAGCACGTGGGGGATCTGAGTTTGAGCAAGAAGGAAGGCTCAACTCCCAAAGGTTTTTCAAAGGGAGAAAAGGATGTTGCCATCTATCTTCAGGATACCGGCTGGCTCAGCGATTCAGATCTGGTGATTGCAGAGTGCACAACTCCGTCTCTGGGAGTTGGGTATGAGCTGGCCTTTGCCGAGAAGCTCGGGAAGCCGGTGCACATCTTCTACAACAGCACAAGGACCACTCTTTCCGCCATGCTCACAGGCGACAAGTACTTCAAAATTCATCCATATAAAGCTGAGGAGGAAATCTATCCAGCAATAGACATTATTCTTCAGCGATAGATTTACAGTATTTTCATTGCAATTGCTGCGCAGGCTTCTGCATCTGCCAGGGCGTGATGGTGATGCTTCAGGCAATAGCCGCAAGCCTCGGCAACGGTCTGCAGCTGATGGTTTTCAAGATCTGGGAAAGCTATCCTTGAAGCCCAGAGAGTATCATAGAAATCATAGTCAGGATAGTCCATTTGGTAGCATTGAAATACAGCCTTCAGGCAACCTTCGTCAAACGACTTGTTGTGGGCCACAAGCGGCAGAAATGGGCTTCCGAGTTTCTTTGCATCTTCATCGCTGAGGATGATCCTCTTCTCAACCTTTTTCCAGACTTTTGGAAAAACAGGCGCATCTTCCGTATCCTCACGGCATAGCCCGTGAACTTGCGTGCAGAACCAGTTGTAGTAATTTGGCTCGGGCTGAATAAGCGAATAAAACGAATCCGAAATCTCTCCGTTTCTGACAATTACAACGCCCACACTGCAAACGCTTGTACTCTCGAAATTAGCCGTTTCAAAGTCTATTGCCGCAAAATCTCTCATATCAATTCCAAATATACTCGTTTTATTTTAGTAGAAAAGCATTGTCTTCTATGATAATTTCTGTCTCAAATTTTCGTACATATATGAAATCTGTGATGGCAAATTCCATATGGTCAAAAAGATTATGAAAAGCACTGGTAAGATTCAGGTCTTTTGTCAATTCACGGTCCAGTCCTTCATTCCAGTTCGGAGGCGGGCAGTCCATACCTATCAGGCTCTCAAACGATTCTCTTTCGTTTGGCAGAGTCAATACCGGCAGCGTTACACCGTTCTCATACAACGGATTCCAGCCGCTGTCGCATAGGGCATACCATAAATCCTGCCTGTCTTCTCCTTGAACTGGATGCAGTTCCGGATAATCATACCCAAGAAAGCATTTGGCAATAAGCCTTGTTTCCTCACTAAAGTCTTTATTGTCCTTTATGCTGTTCCAGATTCGCTGAGCCTTGTCGTACATTTGGCGCAGGGCTTCAGTAA
>JAEEQS010000003.1 GCA_016285455.1 Bacteroidales bacterium | reverse complement strand
CAAGAAGCTCCAAAGAATTGGTGATTACAGAAAAAGACGGAAAATTCGGCGTTGGCTTCACATATTCGGAATCTGCCAAAAAACCTAAATATGATGACATTGGCATTGTGAACATCCGCGATGCAGATGGAGACCTTATGCCTGTTGCCATAACAAAAGAAGGCAATAAATATACGGCAAGGAGCCTCAACAACATTCCGATTTACTGGGATGACGGCAGCGAAGTTCAGGCCAATGATTTCCTTAAGGTCATAGACCGCCTCAACAAACACACAAAAGCCTGCCCTCACGCATGGAGAAAAATGAAAATCAAAAAATAAATCTATTCAAATGAAAAAAGTCCTATTCCTTACAGCCCTGATTTTATGCTCCTTGGGAGTAAGGGCGCAGAATGTCAAAACAGAAAAGGCTGATTCTGTTTTCATCGCGATAACTATGGATTCTCCTTTTTCCAAATGCTTTGGAAATGTTGATGCCAATAAAGACGGATTGGTAACATTCGCTGAGGCAAATGCCGCAGACACACTTTTCCTGGGATACGGCGGAAGGAAGAACATTATATCTAATCTGGATTTCCTGAAGTATTTCCCTAATCTGAAATATTTCAGCCCGGGAAACACCACAGTTGAAGAATTAGACCTTAGGAATATGAAAAAGCTTGAGGTTCTGGATCTTACCCTTGCCCCGTTTGTAAAGAAGATCACGATTGTAACAGGGTGCTATCCTAAGATAATCTACCCGAGCGGAGAAGGAGATTTCACCGTAACCAGAGTTTATAACCCTGCCGACCAGTCTACCTGGTGGCACTAATTACTCCTGGCGGAGCATCGGTTTTTTGAACTTGTAGCTGAAGATTATAAACAGCAAGCCCGCCACTACAAACGGGATGCTCAGAAGCTGACCGTTGTTCAGAAGCCTCTCTCCTCCGGCAGCGGCAGCAGCGGCAGTTGCGGCAGCGTCTGAACCTTCCTGAGGAAGCTTACAGAACTCAATAATAAATCTGGCTCCGAAAAGCAGCACCAGGAACAAACCGAACAAAAAGCCTCTGTACGGGGCTTTTTTGTTGTCTTTATGTCTGCGATAGATCCAAAGCAGAATCAAGCCTATCAGCAGATAGGACAGGGCCTCATAAAGCTGGGTAGGATGATGCGGAACTGTCTGGCCGTCGCGGACAAAAATGAATCCCCACGGAAGGCTGGTTTCGAATCCGTAAATTTCAGAGTTCATCAGGTTTCCAAGCCTGATTGCCATTCCGGCAAAAGGAATCGCAAGAGCTAGCCTGTCGCAAATCCAGACATAATCTATGTTATACTTCTTTCCGTATTTATGGGCATACCACCATATTCCAAGCAGAATAGCAAAGGCTCCGCCGTGGCTGGCAAGTCCGCCGTGCCATACCTTGAAGATCTCTTCCAGATTTTCTCTGTAATAGCCCCAGTCGTAGAAGAATACGTGGCCCAGCCTTGCTCCCACAAGAGCGCAGATCAGGAGCATATACAACATCGGGTCTAAAAGCTTTGACGGCAGGCCCTCTCTCTTGTAGAATTTTGAGAACAGCCAGTAGCCGAAAATGAATCCGGAAACGAATAGCACTCCGTACCACCTAAGCTGAACATTCCCTATCGAGAAAATATAGGGACTCACATCCCACTTTATTGCCAATAAACTATTTATCATATTCTACTTTGTAAACATTCTTGCAAAAACGCTCAGCGGAATCACCTTCTTGAATTTGTCTTCCAGCACCAGCTCTCCGCAGGTGTATTCCCTGCCGGCATAGTCTCCGAAGGCTTTTTTCAAAAGCGTGTCTGCCAATAAGGCGGAATAGCCGTTGGAGTAAAGGTTCAGAACTACAAACGAGTGCTCCTTTGCCACAATCTTTGAACATTCTTCCAGCATCTCGAACAGCAGTTCGTCTAGCTTCCATCTTTCCCCGTCCGGCCCGTGGCCGTATGCCGGAGGATCAAGAATCAGGCCGTTATATGTATTTCCGCGGCGAATTTCTCTCTTGACGAATTTCAGTGCGTCATCTACTATCCAGCGAATATTATCCAGGCCAGAAGAAGCCATATTCTCCTTTGCCCAATTTACTACTTGCTTTACGGAATCCACGTGAGTGGCCTCCGCTCCCGCGCATTTGGCTGCAAGAGTGGCTCCACCGGTATAGGCAAAAAGGTTCAAAACTTTTGGCTTGGGGCCGAGCATCTGCGAATGATTGTAAATCCAATCCCAGTTGGAAGCCTGCTCGGGAAACACCCCCACGTGCTTGAAAGACGTCAGGCCCAGCCTCATCTTCATATACAGGCCCTGGACATCTGGAACTCCGTGGCGGAAAGCGCTCCACTCGGAAGCTTTGCGATCCGCTCCCTTGTACTCAATGAACCACCGTTCGGGCATCTTCTTGAGCATCTCCCAGGTTCCTACGTCTTCCTTTCCTGCTTTGCCGAATCCGGCTCCAGGATGAAAAACGGTATGGGCCAGCTTCTTCCACTCTGCATCACTCATACTCTTGGACCACAAAGCCTTAGGCTCCGGCCTAGACATTATGAAGTCTCCGAACCGCTCCAGTTTGTAGCCGTCTCCTGAATCTAGAATCTCATAGTCTTTCCACCCTGCCGGGCTTTCAATGGATATGTTATGAACCGTCTGTACCATAGTCTTAACAAGTACAAAGATAAAATTATTAATTTTGCGGCGATTTAATAATTCCTTAATTATGCAGAAGTTTATCGACACTTACGATTTCAAGGGCAAGAGAGTCATTGCCAGGGTTGATTTCAACGTTCCTCTGAACAAGGATTTCAAAGTTACAGACGACACCAGAATCCGCGCAGCCGTTCCTACAATCAAGAAAGTTCTTGATGGCGGCGGATCCATCATACTTATGTCCCATCTGGGAAGACCTAAGGGAGTAGACAAGAAATACTCTCTGGAGCATATTATCTACAAGGTTGAAGAGCTGCTGGGCCAGAAGATACAGTTCTGTCCGGATTGCATGAAGGCAGACGAAATGGCCAAGAATCTCAAACCAGGAGATGTTCTCCTTCTTGAAAACCTCCGCTTCTACGCTGAAGAAGAAGGCAAACCAAGAGGGCTCAGCGATGACGCTTCAGACGAGGAGAAGAAAGAGGCTAAAGCCAAGGTAAAGGAGAGCCAGAAGGAGTTCACCAAGCACCTTGCTTCCTACGCAGACTGCTACATCAACGACGCTTTCGGAACTGCCCACAGGGCACACGCTTCTACCGCTCTCATAGCAAAATATTTCCCTGAGGACAAGATGTTCGGCTACATCATGGAAGGCGAGATCAAGGCCATCAACAAGGTAGTCAACGATCCTCAGCATCCTGTTACCGCAATCATCGGCGGTAGCAAGGTTTCTTCCAAGATTGGCATTCTCCAGAACCTGGTTGAAAAGGTTGACAATCTTGTAATCGGTGGCGGAATGGCCTTCACCTTCGTAAAAGCCAATGGTGGTAAAATCGGCGAAAGCATCTGCGAAGACGATCAGCTTCAGGTTGCCCTTGACATCCTCAAGGCTGCCGAGGAAAAGGGCGTCAAGGTTTATCTTCCTAAGTATGTTATTGCTGCCAACCGCTTTGACAACGATGCTACAAAGATGATCTGCCTCTCAAATGAAATTCCAGACGGATGGATGGGAATGGATGCAGGAACTGACTTCTTGGTTGAGGTTGAAGATGTTATCAATAACTCCAAAACCGTGCTGTGGAACGGCCCTGTGGGAGTATTTGAGATGCCTAAATTCGCTGAGGGAACTCTCCACATCGCCAAGGCTCTTGCCAAGGCCACTCAGGAAAAGGGCGTGTTCACCCTGGTTGGCGGAGGAGACTCCGTAGCTGCAGTAAACCAGATGGGTTATGCAGACAAGGTGAGCTATGTTTCCACCGGCGGCGGCGCAATGCTGGAAAGCCTTGAGGGCAAAATCCTCCCGGGCATCCAGGCCGTTATGGAATAAGCGGAATGGTTCTCAGGCGCAATCTGCAGGCTTCCGTTTCCTCGCTGTTTTCCGGAAGTTTCTGGAGTATCTTGAATCCGTAGTCTGTAGAGCTGTCGGCCTCATTAAATGACGGAGCGTTTTTGTAAATCCTGATGGGAACTTCAGGCCTTCCCTCAGCGATGTAAGCAATGTCGAGGCGCTTGATGTTGTTCTTCTTGTGCCAATCAAGAGGGAATGTGTCAAGAATGTGGTCCATATACCTCATTGAGTTGATGTGGCCGTTGAAATCCACATCGCTGAAATAAGTGTCAACCTCTCTTGCAAGAGTTGCGTCCTCCATCTGGATCCGGATGGGCTTGGTGATTGGAACGTCCATATAGTCAGGATGGTCCGGCGGAAGCACAAAGTCCATTATGGCTCCGTTCTTTATTTCCATAAGGTCTGCAGGATGGCGGGTGGTGGTGTCTATCATCGCCCACACGCTTCTGCCCCAGCCGAGGATTTCTCCAGTGGAGTCTACGCTCATCTTGAAGTTACGATTGGTAAAGAGCGGATGGACTTTCTCCACCCAGGTTTCCACGGCTATGACTTCGTGGCGAGAAGGGATCCTCAACATTTCAACGGCAAGACGTGAGAGAACCCAGGTCTTGCCGATGGTGTTTAGATAATCCGTTCCAAATCCCCTTTCTGTGGAATGGTAGTCCGCAGAACTCAGCATAGTATTCACAAGAAAGCTGAACCTCAGCATCTTGCGGACATTGCACTGGTACTGCTCAATTTTGAAAGTGTATCTGCCTATCTTGGGAAGAGACTGCATTATACGGTCATTATCTCCTTCTCCTTGGCTGCTACAATCTCGTCAACTTTCTTGGTGAAAGTGTCGGTATGCTTCTGGATCTCGTCTTCTGCATCTTTGCAGATGTCTTCCTCAAGACCGTCTTTCTTGAATTTCTTGTGAGCCTCTACAACCTCGCGACGAGCATTGCGGATACTCATCTTGGCGTTCTCGCCAGCACCCCTTGCCTGCTTGCAGAGTTCCTTTCTTCTTTCCTCTGTCAATGGCGGGATGTTGATTCTTACGTTCTCTCCGTTGTTGATTGGAGTGAATCCCAGGTTGGCATCCATAATCGCCTTTACTATAGGGCCTACCATCTTCTTCTCCCACGGCTGAACAATCATGCTCTTAGGGTCTGGAGTGGTGATGGAAGCAACCTTAGGAATAGCTGTCGGCGAACCATAGTAATCCACCATAACGTTGTTGAGAACAGAAGGGTTTGCCTTTCCTGCCCTGTAGGTCTTAAGATCTTCCTCAAGGTGCGTAATGGCGTTCTCCATCTTGGATACGCCCTGCGCGATGTTGTCTTTAGATACTTTGATTTCCATATCGTTTCTTTTTTATTTGTTTTCGTTGCATACAACCGTTCCAACATTCTCTCCTTCCAGCAGGCGGAGAAGATTCTTAGGGTCTGTCATATCAAATACCTCTATCGGAATGTCATTCTCTTTGCACATTGTGAAAGCGGTCTGGTCCATCACTTTCAAATTGTCTGCCAAAGCCTTGTCGAAGGTCAGCCTCTCATATCTTGTAGCTGTTGGATCTTTCTTTGGATCAGCGGTATACACGCCATCAACTTTTGTTCCCTTAAGCAGTGCATCTGCCTCTATTTCACAGGCCTTCAGCGATGCTGCAGAGTCTGTCGTGAAGAACGGGTTGCCGGTTCCGCCCGTGAAGATTGCCACTCCGCCGCCCTTCAGAACTTCCATAACCCTGTCTTTGTTGAAATGCCTTGCAAACGGCTCCATCGGATGCGGTGTATATACCTCTGCCTTTACACCCTCTTCCTCTATGAAGATACCCAGAGCCTTGCCGTTTATAACGGTTGCCAGCATTCCCATCTGGTCTCCCTTTACGCGGTCAAAGCCTTCCTTGACTCCATTCATACCGCGGAAGATGTTTCCTCCTCCAACAACTATTCCTATCTGGACTCCGGCCTTAACAGCCTTTGCTATTTCAACTGCATAAGACTTGATTACATCTGAATCCAGCCCCTGGCCATCCGCTCCGCCCATGGCCTCACCGCTGAGCTTGAGCAATATTCTGTTGTATTTCATACCCGTTATTTGCTATTAACCTACGAATTTAGCCAATAAATGACACAAATGCAACTGTATGATAACTTTGCTTTTCCCAAAAACGTTGTGTATATTGCATCGATTTTCAAATGAAATAATAAAACTACTGATATTTATATGGCTAACATATTTACAACATCTATCGGCAAGAAGGTGATAATGAGCCTCAGCGGATTGTTTCTGATACTGTTCCTCACCCTTCACGCCGTTCTTAACGGAGCTTATCTGCTCCCTAACGGAGCCGAGAATTTCAACGCCGTATGTGAATTTATGAGTCTGGGAATCATCAAGGTGATGGTTCCGGTGCTGGCTTTCGGATTCTTTATCCACATTCTCTATGCCTTCATACTTTATCTGAAGGACTACAAGGCAAGGGGAAAGGAAAGATATGCCGTTACCAACAAGACCAATGCAGACATGGCATCTAAGAACATGGTGGTTCTCGGACTACTTGTCCTGGTGGGAATCGCTCTTCACCTGACAGATTTCTGGGCAAAGATGCAGCTGCAGGAATTCCTTGGCGGAGAACCAATTACCGGAGCCGAGGCAATGACTCTGACATTCAGCCGCTGGTGGGTTTACGCCCTTTACATTGTGTGGTTCATTATCCTGTGGTTCCATCTAACACACGGATTCTGGAGCGCATTCCAGTCTATGGGCTGGAACAACGACAAATGGCTGAAGAGGCTTCAGTGGATTGGCTACATTTACGCCACCATACTGGTGCTTCTGTTCATTGCAGTGGCAACCAAGGCTTTTGTAGCAGGAAACTGCCCTTTGGCTTAAGCTTAGGTCAGCAGACGAAAAGCTCTCTAATGATGCCGTCCGAAATGAAAAACTTTTCGGACGGTATTTTTATTGTGCCGGATTTGTCTAAAGTCAGAAGGCCTTTGGCTTCCAGGGAATGAAGATTAGGAAGGAACTCAGCGATGAAAGCCGGAGACTGCGGGCTGGAGTTTCTGAGGGTTGAGAGAGTTACCCCTTCAGATGTGCGAAGCCCCAGCATAAGTATCTCGTTGAAAATATCTTGTGGAGAAAGATTCTCCCCGCCCCTGAGGTTAAGCGTAGCAACGTTGCACCAGGAAGCAATGTCTGAAGTGTTCCACTCCCTTGCCATGCCAATGAAAGAATGAGCTCCGGGGCCAAGTCCAAGATATGGGATTCTCTTCCAGTAGGAACTGTTGTGGCGGGAATGAAAGTTAGGTTTGCAGAAATTGGAAACTTCGTACTGGATGTAGCCGGCAGCTCTGAGTTTGGCCTGGAGAGTTTTGTACATCATCTCGCTATCTTCCTGAGTTGGGAGAGAAAACTCTCCTCTCTTTTCCATCCTCTCAAGAGGAGTGTCCGGATCGAGTCCCAGCTGATAGGCGGAGATATGTTCAGGATTGAGTTCTGTTATTCTGTCCAGATTGAATTCCCAGTCTTTTAAGGTCATCAGCGGAAAGCCGAAGATAAAGTCCAGGCTGATATTTTCTATGCCGGATTGGCGGAGAATATTGTAGGCGTTTATAGCTGTTTGGGAATCGTGGCGGCGGCGCATCCACCTAAGGTGCTCGTCTTTGAAAGATTGGACTCCCATACTCACCCGGTTCACTCCAATTCTTCTCAGCGATTGGGCGTATTCTTCCGTGATGTCGTCTGGATTAACTTCAACCGTGAATTCAAACTCATCGGGATCGAGTGTGTTGAAAGCGTTTTTCGGGAAAGTGAAGGCTTCCCTTATCGCTGAGACAGCTTCCTGAAGGGTTTCTGGAGGTAGAACAGACGGCGTTCCGCCTCCTATGTAGAGGGTTTTGATTGTCTTTTCGCTCTCATACAGAGGCATAAAGAAATCCCTGCGGGCGGAGATTTCTCTCTTTAGCGCAGGGATGTACTTTTGCCTCAAATTCCTTGAGACGGTTGAACAGAAGCCGCAATAAATGCACCTTGAGTTACAGAACGGAACGTGCAGATATATGCCGGCCATAATGGCTTATTTCAGATGCACCTCAGCTGTTCCGAGCTTGCCCTTGTCTGTATAGGCCTCTGCCGTGTAGGTTCCCTTTTCCAGGTCTCCGCCAGGAGTGAAGAAGATGCTTACGTCAAGCTCCTGACCCTGGTAGTCAACCTCTCTGGATGCGGAGTAGATGAGCTGCTCGCCATTGCAGGTGAATACCTGCTGGCCGCCGTCTGTCATAAGCACTCCGTCCGGATCTTTAATCCTGATGTAGATGGTCATAGGGCCAGTCTCGGCGATGGCGTTTTCCACAAGCGATAGGCTAACCTTGAACTGCTCGGTACGGGAAGAGCGCTCCATACTCTTGCCTCTGCGGTTGAGAGCCACAATGCTCAAACCGCGGCCTCTGACGGTGGAGCCTTCGTCGAGCTTCTTGCTCTGCTCCTCTATCTTCTTGGCCTGGGCTTCGTTCTTGGCAGTAGTTTCCTGAACCTGCTTCTTGGCCTCGGTAACCTCTTCCTTCAGGGCTATGTTCATCTGGTTAAGGGAATCTATCTGCTTGATATACCCGCGCATAATTGATCGCAGAGTACCAAGTTCTTTCTCATACTTGCGCAGCTGTGCGGAGTTGTTTGCCTCTGTCTTCTTGACTTTCTCAATAAGCTCGGCTACCTTCTCCCTTTCTATCTGGAGCTGCGTGTTGATCGTGTCGTTCGTGGACGAGAGGGCTGCGTAGTCCTGCTGTAGCTGGGTGATCTGGTTTGTCAGATCCTCCTTGTCCACCGTAAGTTCCTGAACAACCTCCTTGACTTCCGTCTTTTTGCTCAGCTGTGCTATAAGGACTCCTGCCAATACCAAAATGATGGCAGAAAGCACTCCGATGATGATCTTCAGTTTCTTTTCCATAACACTAGTTTTTGCTTGTCTGACAAAAATAGCAATAAAAATGTTTACTTTTGCCCCCGCACAATAAAAGTTACGGCTATGTTAAGATATATCATACGTTCTCTCAAATGCCTGGTAATTGTAGGCATAATGTTTTCACTTGTAGTGCTAATAATGTTCTACACGTCTGAGCACGATCCGGCCCTAAAGCCTTGGAACCTTTTTGACGGGCAGTGGCTGAAAATCATCCTGTTCTTTGTGGCCTATGCCGCCGTCTATCCTCTAATCGGATACAGCAAGAAGGAAGTGGCTTTCGGCGTCGGCTTTTCTGAAAGAAGGCAGGAGATTGCCGGAGTTCTCCGCGATATGAATTTTGTTGCGGAAGACATCTCAAAATCTGAAAGCGCTGACGTTCTGCGTCTGCATAACAACAGCGGAGTAATCAGGGCTCTGAGACTCTGGGAAGACACCCTCACCCTTACCGGATGCGACGGAATGATAACCATTGAAGGCCAGAGGAAAGACGTTGTAAGAGCCGCGATGAGGATAGAAAGCTATCTGGCAAAGCTTCAGGACAATAATCAAGAACAGCAATAATGAAGGTTGTAAAGAAATATCTCAGCCACATTTCAGCAAACCTGGCAAAGGGAATGCTGGAAAACGCCGGAATCCAGGCCACGGTCCTTCATCAGGATGCGCCTTACGCCGGGATTTCCTACAAGCTGTCTATAGACCTTGCAGTAAATGATGAAGATTACGACAAGGCCGTTGAACTTCTCAAAGAAGCGGAAGAAGGAGAAATGACTCTAGACGAGAAAGACGCAGAGTAAATTCTAGAAACCTTCTTTCATCATTTTCTCTGCCTGGCAAAGTTCCTGGTAGAACTCTTTCCCGAATTTGAATTCTATAGGTTCCCTGAGGAACTGGTAGACTTTTATTCCTTTTTCCTTTCCCAGGCGGAAAGCGTCTGAGCATAGATGCTCGCGGCTTAGCATAAGGCCCGTAAAGCCAGTGCTGAAAGTCTTTAGGCGGATGGGAAATATCCAGCAGCTCAGGGGCTTGCATATTCCGCTGCAGGATTTTTCAAAACCCTTTTCCACGGCGCACCAGGTAAAGCCGTCTGGGTTAATAACCGAATATGCGCACCTGCCGTCTGAAGGAACCAGCGGAGTAACCGTGTCTCCGTCTTTGTCAACAACAGAATATCCCTGAGAACAGATTTCTATTTTTCCGTCCTCGGCAAGGAAAACTTCATAATCTTTGGCTTGGGAAGAAAGGCTTGCGGCCTCTCCTTCTTCCAGCGGGGCTCCGCTATCTCCAACAACGCAGCAGCAGCCTTTGCATTTAGAATAGTCGCAGCAAAAGTATTCGGTGAGTATTTCCGTGCTTACAAGGCACTTGCCAATTTCTATGACCATGCTACTTGATGTCAAAGAAGTCTCTTATGAACTCGTTCTCCTGGAGAAGCTGAAGCGTCGGGATGTCGGCCGTGGTTCCGTCCATTATCACCGTTATGCGGTTGGTAGATGAGATCTCCTTGACAAAGGCGCAGAACTCAGCTTTGGTTATGCCCTTGAGCACTTCTTCCATCGCTGAGGAAATGTCTTTTCCGGACATATACTTCAGTTCCAGAACATCCAGCCAGTAGCGGGCAGAAGAGGCAAGAGCGGCTTTTCGATCTGAAACGGTCTTTTTGATGGCTGCCAGATCGGCTGCGGAAATGTTGCCCTTGGCGCAGGATGCAAGATTGTTTACAATGGTTTCTATGCAGGAATGAACGCTTGCGGAATCAGACTCAAAGATCATATCCAGGGCGCAGATTTGCTCAGGATAGTATTCCAGGCTGCTCTTGACATTGTAAAGCGGAACCTTGTTGTAAAGCTGAGTCTTGAAAATGTTTTCAACATAGGCGTCAAGCATATCCGAAAGCACCAGATTCTTGGCTGTCAGGTTCTTGGAAGAAGACAGGGTAAGGCTGGCATAGCTTCTCGGAACATTCATCTTGGCCAGGAAACGCTTTTCTCCGCGGCCCTTGGCAAGATAGTTAGGAAGCACAATCCAGTTCTCTCGGGCCGAGGCTTTTCCCGGTATTCCGCCAATGTATTTGACGGCAAGATCTTTTACAGAAGAAGCATTGCTGCCGGCAAATACAAACACAAAGTCTGCGGCATTGGTGAATCTGGATGCCAGATTCTTGTACGCGGCCGCATAGTCCAGAGAAGAAACCTGCTCTTCTGTTAGCGGACGCACAGCTTGGCGGTTGGAGTAGCGGTAGCTGCTTACGGAATCGCGGAATATGGCCTGAGGAGATATGCTGTTGTACTTGATGTCGTACAGGGCCTTGCGGTTGTAGATGTCAAATGCTGCCTGATCTGCCCGGCGGTCTGTCATATTGAGATATACGGCCTGGAGAAGCTTTTCCGCAGAAGCCGGAACGGCCCATCCGTCCATCTGCTCAGTGTTCTGGTCTATGCGGGAAGTCAGATTTAGATGATTGTAGTCATACAGGCGGTTCATATTGGCGTAAGAAACATCTGCCGTGGCTCCGGAAGAGAGCAGTCCGTTATAATACTCCTGGCTTCCAAGAGACGTTCCCTTTATCAGAGAATAACCACCCTTGCTGACAGCCCTGAAGAACAGAGTATCTGAAGATTGCGGCACATCCTTGAACACCAGAGTGGCTCCATTGGATAGCACAACCACCTTGCTTCCCATCTGGAGATCCTCCGTTTCGGAAACAATGGTTGAAGCAATCTGCGGAACGGCAGAAGGCCATACCGGAAGAGAGCTTTCTCCAGCAAGAAGCGGCTTGTCCAGCGGCTGGGAATAAGCAGCCAGAAGCCTGTCGGTTGAGATGCGGTTAACTCCGTCCGCCTTAGGAAGGAAGCAATAAATCACAATGTTGTTTTCCTGGTTCAGCGATGCGGCCATATATTCAGAAAGCTTCTTTGCGTTCAGGTTGAAAAGCACCTCCTTCATTATCTCAAACTGCATCTCGGTGCTGGCCAAAGAATAGCCGTCGTAACTGCTTCTGAGGGCTCTTTCCAGATAAACGTCGTTCGGTGCCTGATTTCGGTTGTCGTAAAAAGCCTCCAATTCTTTCCAGTAAAGGTCCTGGGCTTTGGCAAACTCCGTAGCGTCTACTCCGTGGTCGCAGAGCTTCTTTATCTGGGAGCTTACAAAAGACAAGGCTGAATAAATGCTGGAAGGAAGGGTCTCAAAGTTCAGGGTGAGAGAGCTGCTTCTCTCTATTCCCATAAACCGGTCCTTGACGATTTCCAGATTGTATATAGGAAGGTTCTCCCTGAGTATGGCGTCGTTGATCCTGTCGCGGAGAAGGCGCAGGGTAGCATTATCCATAAAGTCCTGGATATACGGGAGATTTGTCTTCTTGTACTTGTCTTTCAGCGGCTGCTTGAGAAGGTTTACGGAAACAAGAGTTTTTTCAAATTCGTCATCCTGCAGAACAAAGGTTTTCACCCCGTCAAATGGTTTCGGATCATACCAGAAGCGGGCGGTGCTTTTCAGAGGCTTTGGAATCGTAGAGAAAACAGACTTTATCTGGGTTTCCATCTTAGCCGGATCTACGTCTCCCACCACAATAACCGTCTGAAGCTCAGGGCGGCACCAGTTGTAGTAGAAACTCCTCAGGTCTCTAGAATTGATCTTGTTTATGCTCTTTATGTCAGATGGTTCTACCTCGTCTATGTAAGGGCTGTCCGGGTAAAGGTCTTTCAGAAGGGCAAATTCCATCCTGTGGGCTGGAGTCCAGCTGTTGAGGATTCTTCCGGCAAGGGTTGTGCGCTCCGCCGCAATGTCTTGCTCCTCCACGTTAATGGAACTCATCCAGTTATAAAGTATCAGCAGGGCGGAGTCTACTGTGTTGCTCCTTTCTACCGGGATATCCTTTACGGCATAGGTCACCCTGTCTTTCCCCGTGGAAAAAAGCAGATTGTCCTGGGTCAGGCCCAAAGTTTTCAGATAATCTGTGATGGCAGACCCTTCAAAGTTCCTAGTTCCCTTTGTTGCAAGCTGTTGCAGCAGCATAAAAGATCCCCTGTTCCCATCTTTTTCCAAGGAAGTTCCTACTTTTTGGGCCACGCAGAAGGTGGCTGTTGATTTTTGGGCCTGATTTTTGACTATGATGTAGGAAAGGCCATTGGAGAGCTTGCCGGTTTTCACCCTTGGGTCGTCCGGAAGTGCAGGAAGATCCTTGGTTTGATCCTGGGCGGTCAAAGAGATCGCTGAGGCAAGAAGGAGAGCCAGTATGTATGCAATTTTCTTCATAACCGATTGAATGTGTACAAAAATAAGAATAAATATGGTGTTTGCGTGATACCTGCATTTTTTTTATTTTTGCAACCTCGTAAAAAACAGAAATAAGAACCAAATAATATTTATAGAGATGAAAAGAATCACCAGACTTTTTTTGACCGCAGCAGTAGTTCTGTTTGCGGGAAGTTTATTCGCCCAGGATATGACTCAGGCCGGGGAACTTTACCAGAAGGGCACCGAGACATATCAGGCCGGTAATGAAATGGAAGCCGTAAAGAACTTCAAGGAGGCTCTGAAGATTGCTGAGGCTGCCGGTGACGATGGAGTTGAGATGGCTCAGGGTTGCAAGGATATGATTCCTCAGATTCTCCTTTCAGCAGCCGGAAAGATGGTTGCGGCCAAAGACTATGCAAAGGCAGAAGAGACCTATACCGAGGCCCTCAACACCGCTAAGGAATACGGAAACGATGCAGTAGCATCCAGCGCCCAGGCAAAGCTTGCGCAGATTCCTCTGCAGCAGGGTAATGACGCCTACAATGCAGGCAATATAGAAGAGGCTATTCCTTTCTTCCAGAAGGCTATTGAAAGAGACGCAAACAATGCCAAGGCTCACCTGCTTCTTGGAATGGCTTGCAACAAGGCCGGAAAGGATGCTGAGGCAGAGGCTTCTCTGATGAAAGCAAAGGAGCTCGGCGATGCAAATGCAGAGAAAGTTCTCAGCGGAATGTTCGTGTCTAGCGCCAACGACGCAATGAAGGCAAAGAAATTCACTGAGGCTATCGCCAAGGCTGAAAAGGCTCTTGCTCTTGGCCCTAACCCAACAGCAAGCCTTATTGCCGGAATGAGCGCTTATCAGGCAAAGAACTGGAACAAGGCCATCACTCACCTTGTAAACGCTCCTGCTTCTGCACAGAACACTTACATTCTGGCATCCTGCTATGAAAGCGCCGGAAAGAAGGCTCAGGCTTGCGCTACTTACAAGAAAGTACTGGGCGACGGCAAGTTCGGCCCTACCGCAAAGCAGAAGATTGCCAAGCTGGGTTGCTAAAAGATTATGCTTAAGGTAGAACTTCTTTCTCCAGCAAGGAATTCGGAAATCGGTATCGCGGCAATTGACTGCGGTGCCGATTCCGTTTATATTGCCGCTCCAAAATACGGCGCCAGGCTTCAGGCCGGCAATTCCTTTGAAGACATAGAAAAACTCTGTTCCTATGCCCATAAATTCGGGGCAAAGATATACCTTACTCTAAACACCATTCTCTACGACAGTGAACTCCAGGAGGCGGAAAAGTATCTTTGGACTGCATACGAGACCGGAATAGATGCCGTCATTGTCCAGGACTTTGCTCTTCTTAAGATGAACCGCCCGCCGATTCCGCTTTTCGCTTCTACCCAGACAGACATCCGCACTCCTGAAAAGGCTGCCCTTCTGGAGAAGGTGGGTTTCAGCCGCCTAATTCTGGCAAGGGAACTGAGCCTTAAACAGATAAAGGAAATAAGAAAGGCTACCTCCGCAGAACTGGAATGTTTTGTTCACGGCGCCCTCTGTGTCAGCTGCAGCGGCCAGTGCTACCTTTCCCAGTGCCTTGCCCAAAGAAGCGCCAATCGCGGAGAATGCATCCAGGCCTGCCGTTCCAACTACGACCTTATAGACAACGACGGAAACATTCTAGTCAAAGATTCCCCGCTTCTTTCCCTGAAAGACCTCAACCTTTCACACAGGCTGGAAGACCTTATAGACGCTGGCATTACTTCCTTCAAAATCGAAGGACGTCTCAAAAACATTTCATACGTAAAGAACATCGTCAGCCTCTACGACAAGGCTCTCAATAAAACCATCGCCGAGAAAAACAAAGACGGAGAGAAACTCCGCCGCACGTCTCTGGGCAGAAGCCGCATAGATTTCACTCCAGATGCAGAGAAAACCTTCAACCGCGGCTACACAGAATTCTTCCTGGACGGAAAACGCTCAGACTTCAAAAGCCGCGACAGCGCCAAAGGCATTGGTGAATATATCGGCAAGGTCACCGATATAAAAGGCGGCGACAAGTCTTTCGTAAGTTTCACCTACGAGTCAGACAAGACTCTCCATAATTCAGACGGCCTCTGCTTTGCCTCCAATGGCAAGATTACAGCTGGCTTCCGCGCCAACCGCTGCCAGGGCAAAAAGGTGGAACTCTTTACCAAAGACCTTAAGATCAAAAAGGGAGACCTCATCTACCGCAACCTGGACACCGAGTTTGAAAAGAGCCTGGAAAACACCCCGTCCAGAATCATTGATATAGACACCGCCATTCAAATTGGCAAAGACAAAATAAACATTACCGCGTTCTTCGCCAGTAAGCCAAAGTCTTTCTCAAAAACAGCAAAAACATTCTCTTTTGATATCACCGGAGAAGAAGCCAAGAACCCAGACTCCGCAAAAGACCTTATAGCCCGCCAGATCGGAAAAACCGCCTTGCACTTCTCCTTCACTGTCAAAAGCATAGAAGGAGACACTGTTTATTTCTACAGAACTTCTGCCCTCAACGCAATAAGAACTCAATTGGCAGAAAAACTCCAGCAGTATCTAGAAGATCTTCGGAAAAAAGAAACCACCGTCGCTGAGAAAAAAAACAATTATTTAGAACTCAAAGACCTGGCAAAAAAAGCCTTCAAGGAAGGCGGATCTTCCTATCTTAGAAACTGTTCCAACAAACTGTCAAAACAAGTTTACACAGAGCTTGGAATGCCAGACATTCAGCCATCATACGAGCAACTTCCTCCAAAGGACGCCATACTTATGAGGTGCAAATACTGCATCCGTTACCAGATGGGAATGTGCAAAAAGGATAACAGAAAAGACGGCGAAAAGCAAAGCAAAGCCATCCGCCATCTCTATCTGAAAAACGGCAACAACACCCTCGCCCTGGAATTCGACTGCTCACATTGCGAAATGCTTGTAAAACAATCCTGATTAGAAAGATTTCTCTATATTTGCAGTGTCATGTAAGTGACGTTAGTTAGAGAGTAAACAAGCAGGTATCGAAACACTGAAAAGTGTAGAGATGCCTGCTTTTTATTTTAACCGATGGGAGGTAACTGAAATACGAGGTCTCTTTGTCTTTGCACTCTTTAACTAACATATAAAATACATTGTATTTTGTTTGTAAATAAATTTTATTATATTTGTAAACAACACCAACACACCCACAATATGACCTCAATGACATTCAGAGTAGATGAGAATCTAAAAAAGAGTTTTGACGGGCTCTGCGATCAATTCGGACTCAGCAACAGTGCAGCATTAAACCTGTTTATGAAGGCTGTGGTCAGGGAGCGCAGAATACCCTTCGAGATTAAAGCAGAAACAGAAGAAGATATGAAACAAAAAGGATGGAACGCTTTTCTCCGGATGAGAGAAGCTGCTTTGGCAAATGGTGCCGGTGAAATGAGCCTAGAAGATATTAACGGGGAGATTAGTGCGGCTAGAGATGGGAAGTAAAAAGATCTTTGCGGTAATTGATACAAATGTTTTAGTGTCAGCCCTTATTTCAACAGACATTAACTCTTTTCCTTTAAGAGTAATGGCTGGAGTATATTCGGGAATAATAACTCCTGTTTATAATTTGGAGATTATTCAAGAATATGAAGATGTTTTAAAGCGCGACAAATTTCATCTAGATTGCAATGACATTGAAAGCGCGATAGGTGTTTTTGAGCAACTTGGACTTAATCTGGAAAGAAGACGCCTATCTAATAACGGGAAACATCAAACATTTTCCAAACAAACCATTTGTTGTAACACCAAAAGAGATTGTTGAAATTCTTGGTCTCTAGAAAAAACTAAAAAGGAAAACTCACAGACGCTAATAGAATGAACTACGCAGATTTAGGATTTGTCTTCCAATAAATATCTATGTGCCTTTGTTTTTGTGTATCTTTGCGGGGTATGATTTTTTCCGAAATAGCAGGACATAGGGATTTGATAGAAAAGCTCCGCGGGATGGTACAGGGCGGAAGGATGCCGCACGCCGTGCTGTTTAGCGAGCAGAGCGGATGCGGAGCGCTGCCTTTGGCATTGGCTACGATCCAGTATATGTTCTGCAGGACCAGGAAAGCCCTGGCAAGCGGAGAAGACAATCCGCTGGTAAAAGGACTGTTTGGAGACGAGCCGCAGGAGCTGCCAACAGAAGACAGCTGCCAAGTGTGCTCATCGTGCATAAAGGTGCGCAACCTGACTCATCCGGATTTCCACTTTGTATTCCCGATAAATACCACCCAGCTGGTGGAAAAAGGAAAGAAGGCCCCGATAGACGCATATTATGAGATATTCAGGAATCTGGTAAAGGAAAACCCTTATTTCAGCGAGGAAGACCTTTACGCCGCCCTGGAGCTGGAGAATAAGATGGGGCTGATTGGCGTAAATGAAGCATCCTGGCTGATAAACAGGCTGAACTTTACCTCGTATGAAGGCGGAGAAAAGG
This sequence comes from Bacteroidales bacterium, assembly GCA_016285455.1. Lineage (GTDB taxonomy): Bacteria > Bacteroidota > Bacteroidia > Bacteroidales > UBA932 > Egerieousia. The sequence goes on along the minus strand of JAEEQS010000003.1, from coordinate 155,522 downwards.
TGGTGCTGATACTCTTTCCGGAAAGGATGAACGCAGAAGCCGCCAACAAGCTCCTCAAGAGTATAGAAGAGCCAACGGAAGACACATATTTCTTCCTGATAACTAACGATCCGGGAAAAATCATCCAGACAATAAGATCAAGATGCCGGCTCATAGAAGTGCCGCCAATTGAAAAAGAAGATCTTGCAAAAGCCATCGCCGAGAAATGCAAATTAAGTGAAGAAGAAGCTCAGCGATGGGCAGCATGCGCCCAGGGAAGCTTTGGAAAAGCCCTACAGCTGATAGAAAGCAGCGAAGGCGAGACAGAAGACTTTGAAGACTTTTCTGCCCTGATGTCTCTGGCTCTGGACAAGAAGCTTCGGGAACTGATTTCATTTGCATCTGGGCTGGCGCAAAGAGGAAAAGAAGCTCAGAAAACCTTCTGCCGCAACTCCCTCAAGATGCTAAGGCAGATGTATATGCTGGATCTGGGGCGGGAAGACCTGGCATATCTCAACCCTACGCAGGAAGAAGAAATAAAGACCCTTGCCGCAAGGCTCAAGAAAGAGAATTTTAGCAAGTATTACGACATATTCAACTCCACAATCGAGTGCATAGAAAGAAACGTGAACGCCAAGTTCATATTCAGCGATTTGTGCAATGCACTCTATCAGAATACCTAATATGGACAAGAAAGACATTGTATTTGACTGCCACAGGGGCTGTCAGACAAGCATAGAAAAGAACGGGCAGATCCGCTGCACCTACGACCAGAGCTGCTGCAAAAGAGCCGTATTCGACTGGCTCCAGGGAATCCCGGAAGAAGAGATGGAAAACCTCTTTGAGGTAAGGTTCAAGAACACCAGAAAGGGCATTTACCTGAACACTTCCGGCCAGGTGCTGAGGCAGGGAGACATAGTTGTAACAGAAGCCCAGAACGGATGCGACGTAGGGATAATCACCCTCAGCGGAGCCGTGGTAGCGCATCAGCTCAGAAGAAGCAACATAGACTGGAAATCCTACGAGTTCAAGAGAATCTACCGCAAGGCCAGGCCTCAGGACATACAGAAATGGCAGGAAGCCATTGCAAGGGAACACCAGACGATGATACGCTCAAGGGTGCTGGCCGCAAACCTGGGCCTGGAGATGAAAATCGGAGACGTGGAATTCCAGGGAGACGGAACAAAGGCCATCTTCTACTACATTGCAGACGGAAGGGTAGATTTCCGCCAGCTGATCAAGGATTTTGCGGAGGAATTCCATATTAGGGTAGAAATGAAGCAGATAGGCGCACGCCAGGAAGCCGGCCTGATTGGCGGAATCGGAGTCTGCGGACAAGCTCTCTGCTGCTCAAGATACATCAACGACTTCCAATCTATCACCACCGCAGCAGCAAGATGCCAGGACCTTTCCCTCAACCCCCAGAAACTGGCAGGCCAGTGCGGCAAGCTCAAATGCTGCATAAACTACGAAGCGCCTGTTTATATCGATGCCAAGGAAAAGCTTCCGCGCCTGACGGAACCGCTTCATCTTGAAGACGGAGACATCCGCCCGGTAAAGGCAGATGCTCTCAAGGGCATAATGTGGTTCACATACTCAGACCGTGAAAGCGACGAGGCCTATCCTCTCAAGGTGGAGAAAGTCAGAGAGTTGATGGCTCTCAACGCAGAAGGAAAGAAGGGAGAGGCCATCTCCGGAACCAAGAAGGAAAAAATCATAGACTTCAAGAGCGCAGCCGGAGAAGACAGCATCACCCGATTTGACGAAGTTCAAAGGAAAAAGAAGAGCAAGCCGCACTCCAAACCTCGCAGAAGAAACGACTCCAGACAAAAATGAGCACAATAGGAAAACTGGAAAAATTCCGCCAGAATTCTACCTTCAAATGCCTTCTCCAGCCAAAGATGGAAGAAGTCTTCCGCAAAGACTGGAGCCTGAAGGGAAAATGGCACCAGGAGGTTTTCAATAATTCCAATCCCATAACCTTGGAACTCGGATGCGGAAAGGGTGAATATACCGTTTCTCTGGCCAAGCTTTATCCACAAAGAAATTTCATAGGCATAGACATAAAGGGCGCAAGGCTCTGGACCGGAGCTCGCCAGGCAGAAGAACTAGGGCTTGAAAACGTGCGCTTTATCCGCACCAGCATAGATTTCATAGAATGGATTTTTGGGGCTGATGAGATAGATGAAATCTGGATAACATTTGCGGATCCCCAGCTGAGGTCCCCAAGAAAAAGGCTGACGGGAACAATGTTTCTTGAAAGATACCGACGCTTCCTGAAAGCAAGCGGAAAGATCCATCTGAAAACAGACAGCCGTCTTCTCCACGAATACACATATGAGCTTGTCAGGCAGAATTCCCTTGAAATACTTTGCCGCAGCACAGACATATACAAAGAGGAGAACCCCGCCTTTCCGCCTGAACTCAAGACTGTTCAGACATTTTACGAGCAGTATTTCCTGAAGATGGGGCTTGCAATAACTTACCTTTGTTTCAGGCTGAAAACGACAGCCCCTTTCAAGGAACCGGAATGGGACAGCGCCCTCTGGCTAGAAAAAGAATCACAGGGAAGAACTCCCGGAAGAATAAGATAAACTATGGAAAGCCTAATATCTCTCAGGCACAGAATACACTCACGCCCGTGCCTAAGCTCAAACGAGAAAGAAACCGCCGGTATTGTCACCGATTTTCTTTCATCCTGTTCTCCTGACAAAATTTGGACAGGAATCGGAGGACACGGAATAATAGCGAGGTTCGGGAAAGAAAACGGAGCGCCTTCCGTTCTTCTTAGGTGCGAGCTGGACGCGCTGCCTATTTTTGAGCAGGGAGAAAGGTCTTATCGGTCTGTATATGACGGTCTTGCACACAGCTGCGGTCACGACGGCCATATGGCAATAGTGTGCGGAGTTGCACGCTGGATTTCATCGCAGAGAGATACGCTTCTGAAGAACGGCTGCATATATCTGCTTTTCCAGCCAGAAGAAGAAACCGGAGCAGGGGCTGAGAAAATGGCTCTGTGGATGAAAGAAAACGGCATCGGGTTCGACTATGCCTTTGCACTCCATAATTGGCCTGGTTTTGACAAGGGAACCGTTGTTATCTATCCGGGAACCTACGCCTGGGCTTCCACTGGCATCAGGCTAGACGTGCTTGGAAGAACATCCCACGCAAGCGAGCCGCAAAAAGCAATCAACCCAACAGATGCTGTAATTGAAATCATTAATGCTGTGCGCGGTTTTAACCGTGAATTTTCTTTTTCAACGATAGTTGGAGCTGGGGTGGGAGAGACTGATTACGGCATCACTCCGGGAAACGGATTTGTAGCCGTTACCTCAAGAAGCCAGACAGACGAGGGACTAGAAAGGTTAAAGAAAGAGATTATTTCATCGGCAGAAAAAATCATTGAAAAACATAAGGGACTCCGTCTAGAGGTTTCATTTTCAGATTATTTCCCGGCAACCATCAACACTCCATCTCTCAATGAAACGGTCAAGGAAATCGCTGAGGAAAAAGGCTTGCAAACCGTGGAAGATCTTGTTGGCACAAAGGGAAGCGACGACTTTGTGCATATAGCAAAAATGGCCCGCCTTGGGGCCACTTTCTTTGATCTTGGCTGCGGAAAAGACCATGCTCCACTGCATAGGCCAGACTACGATTTTGACGATGACCTGATAGGTCTTGGAGTTGAGGTTATGTCAGGCGTCTGCCAACATATTCTGCAATAGCGGAAAGCATCTCCCGATCTTTTGACGGCTGTATTTTTTCAAGAGCTTCCTTGGCCAGAACTGTATGCTTTTCCAGGCGAGCCTGGGCATATTCCAGCCCTCCGTTTTCTCTTACAAAGGCCGTTGTGTCTGCAATGATTTTGGCTTCTGCTTCAGTTACTTCCTTCATAAAGACAGATTCTATCTGCCCAATTCTTGAAAGAATCGCCGGCGCTTTGGACGGAGCGTTTTTCAAGGCTCCTATCAGCGGAAGGGTTATCTTTCTTTCTTTGACGTCCGCCCCTGCAACCTTGCCGGTTTGAATGTCTGGAGAGTAGTCAAAGATATCGTCTCTTATCTGGAAGGCAAGGCCCAGATTTTCTGCATAGCCAACCAGAGCCTCTGTTGATTTTTCATCTGCCCCAACGGCCAGGGCTGCAGATTTTACGGCCGCAACAAAAAGGGCTGCGGTCTTGCCGTAAATGATTGTGAAATAGTCTTCTTCCGTAGTATCCAGCTTGTCTGCCTTGTCTAGCTGAAGAAGCTCTCCTTCACTCATTTTCTTTACAGATTCAGCAAAGCAGTCTATTATTTCAGGACTGCAGTATTTGGCCAGAAGATGAAGGGAGCGGCTAAGCCAGAAATCTCCAGTAAGCACGGCTGCCGCAGGACCGAACATAGCGGCTATAGAAGGAGCCCCGCGCCGCATTGTGGCCTGATCTGCAACATCGTCGTGAATCAGGGTTGCAGTATGGAGCATCTCCGAAGCCGCCGCGCAGCAATAGTTAGCATAAGAAAGCTTTCCGCAGCAACGGGCGGCAAGAAGACAGACAACTGGTCTTATCTCCTTGCTCCTGCCACCTAGGACATAGCGGTTTATAGCCTCCAGATAAGGTTCCGGAGACTGTATTGCTACAGATAGGGTCTGACGATATTTTTCAAAGTCAGACCCTAAAAGCTCTCTTGCGTCCTGCGTGGTAGTCATCAAATGCTAGAAAGTAATTCCAACGGAGAATTCAATGCCTCTAGACTTGGAAGCCTTCCACTCTCGGCCGGCTGCAGTAAAGGTGCTCTTCTCTCCATCGCCGACCTTGGTAATATCCCAATTGTACCTTACGTTGAACTGGATTTTCCAGACATCCACTCCGGCACCGAGTCCGATACCGCCGGTAAATCTGTTCACATCACTCCAGGAGCCAACATCATCGCTCTTTCCAATTGCATAGCTGATATATGGTACAACCTGAACGAATGGCCGGGCAACCACAAGGTTAGGACCATACTGAAGGCTTACAGGAAGCTGCATAAAGCTAAGGTTCAGTTTCTCCTTCTCAATAGTTCCTGGATCTTTGCTTTCCAGTGTAGCGTTCTTCTGAACATACAGAAGTTCCGGCTGAACTACAAAGCTAGGAGTAACGTGCATCTTGTAGAGAACACCGGCCTGGAAGCCTACGTTGTCTTTCAGCTTGAATTCCTTGCTCTTAATGTCTGAAAAATGAGCGGTGTAGATACCGGCCTTTACGCCGAACTGAGCCTGAGCCTTCTTAGGCGCAGAGGCAATCATCAGTGCAAGTACAAGACCTGCTACTGCAAATTGTAAAGTCTTTTTCATATCGGTTGTTTTTTGGTTTAAAGCAAAGCCTTGAGCTTGGCCTCTATGGCCTCTTTGGTGTTGGATCCCACCATTTTGTCTTTGAGTTCTCCGTCTTTGAAGAACAGAAGCGTAGGAATGTTGCGGATTCCGTAGTTTACAGGAGCCTGCTCGGCTTCTTCCACATTGCACTTGGCAATAACGGCTTTTCCTTCATACTCCTTTGCAAGTTGCTCTACTATAGGAGCCACCATACGGCAAGGGCCACACCAGGTTGCCCAGAAATCCACCATAACCGGAAGCTTGGCGTCCAGGACAACTTCCTTGAAATTGGAATCGGTTACATTAATTTCCATAACTGTTCAGATTAATTTGTTTCAAATATCCGTCTGCTAAATTAGCATTTATTTTTCAGAAATCTTACATTTGTTATAGCAAGCAACTAAAAACTACAATCTATATGTACAAGAATTTTCAATCTTACCTGAAAAAAGAGCTCAGCTCAATCAAGAAAGCCGGACTCTATAAGGAAGAAAGGGTGATCACATCCCCTCAGAGGGCAGACATTACCGTCAAAGGCGGAAAGCACGTGCTGAATTTCTGCGCCAACAACTATCTTGGCCTCAGCGACAATCCAAGGCTGATAAACGCCGCCAAGAAGGCTCTTGACAGCCACGGCTACGGAATGAGCTCCGTAAGGTTCATCTGCGGAACCGGAGACCTGCAGAAGAAACTGGAGGAGAAAATCTCCGAATTCTTTGGAACGGAAGACACAATCCTCTACACTTCCTGCTTCGACGCAAACGGCGGAGTCTTTGAGCCTCTGCTTGGAGAAAACGACGCCATAATCTCAGACGCCCTCAACCACGCCTCTATTATAGACGGCGTAAGGCTCTGCAAGGCTGTACGTTACAGATACGCCAACGCAGATATGGCAGAGCTTGAAGACTGCCTGAAGAAAGCCCAGAAGCAAAGGTTCAGAATCGTTGTCACCGATGGAGTCTTCTCTATGGACGGAAACGTTGCTCCGGTTGACAAGATCTACGCCCTGGCAAAGAAATACGACGCAATGGTGATGGTAGACGAAAGCCACTCCGCAGGCGTTGTGGGAAAGACCGGAAGAGGCACAACAGAGCTCTACAAGCTAAGGGGCAAGGTTGAGATCCTGACCGGAACACTCGGAAAGAGCTTCGGCGGTGCCGTTGGAGGATTCACCACCGGAAAGAAGGAGATTATCGCGATGCTCAGACAAAGGTCTCGCCCTTACCTTTTCTCCAACTCAATTCCTCCGATGGTTGCAGCCGCCGGAATAGAGATGTTCAATATGATGAGCCGCACCAACAAGCTTCAGGATAAGCTCCACGAGAACACCGCCTACTTTGTGGACAAGATGAAGAAAGCCGGCTTCGATATCAAGCCTACCCAGAGCGCTATCTGCGCCATAATGCTCTATGACGCAAAGCTGAGCCAGCAGATGGCCTCCAAACTTCTGGATGAAGGAATCTATGTTGTAGGCTTCTACTATCCGGTAGTGCCTAAGGATCTTGCACGAATCCGCGTGCAGGTTTCAGCCGGCCACTCAAAGAAGCAGCTGGACCGCGCAGTTGCGGCCTTCACAAAGATCGGCAAGGAACTGAAGGTTCTCAAGTAATTACAAGAACCACTTGTGCTTTTTATCAGGATGTGGATTGCCTTCTTCGGAAGAGTCCGCATCCTCTTCTTTTGCCTTGTCTGAAAGCACCTGCTTGATATATACGTCTCTCTGAGGGAACGGTATCGTAATGCCGTTGGCGTTCAGAGTATTGTAGATAGTCTCATTCGCTGCTGCCATATAGACATAGCGTTCGGTGACAAGCACCTGCTGGTAAACCTTGAGCACAATGCTGCTGTCTCCAAACTCGGCAAGGCGGACGACAATTCCGTATTTAGGATTAAGCACGTTTCTTCCGTACTTGTCTTTTACGTTGAGCTTTATCAGCGCCTTTTTCAAAAGCTCCCTCACCTTTGCAACGTCTGAACCGTACTGGACTCCTACAGGCAGAATCAGAAGCTCGTAAGCGTTATTTCTGGTAAGGTTCTTGAAATTCTTCTGGAAAAGGTTGGCGTTAGGGAAAGCCATAATGCTTCCGTATTCAGTCTCAATAAGAGTGCTCTGGTAGTTGATGCTGTCTACCACGCCCCTTACATCGTCACATTCCACATAGTCTCCAACCCTTAGTCTTCCGCTCATTAGGGAAACTCCGTAGAAGAAGTTGTTGATAACATCTTTGAGGGCGAAACCGATACCGGTTGCAAGACCTGCGCTGACAATTGAAATAGCCGTTGAAGGAATGTGCAGCAATATGAAGCAGGTTATGATGTAAGCGCCCCAGGTTATGATGCTTATGATGGAGTTTGCGAGGGTGAAATTAATCATGTTTTCAGGCAGCTCCTTCTGGCCCGTGCGGGCAAGCACAGACCTTATCTTGAACACTCTGTAGAACGCCTTTGCCAGATATCCTATGCAATTGAATACAAAGGCCAGGGAAACGGCGGTGAGAATCTTGGTCACCGACAGATTTATCACTTTGTAGCTCAGGAAATCCAGCTTCAGATAAGATACCGCGACATTTGAAAGGTCGAACACGTTGGAAGCCATATAAAGGCAGAGAGGAATGCTCCATACTGTAAAGAACGGAATAACCGCTTTTCTTAGTATGTCGTAGAGCCAGGTTACTTCTATGTAGGAACCTTTGACTTTCTGGTTGATAAGGAAGCCGTGGTTTATCCTGTAGGCCATCTTCCTCTTAACCATATATCTGTCGTAGTAAATCTTAAGGAGATCCGACGCCGCGGTAATCGTTTGTATAACAGACAACTGGAATATCCACCAGATTATGATCAGAATGCTCAGCAGAACATATCCGCTCAAAGATAGAATAGTAGTTGCCGTAAGAACCGTAAGGGTTATGTAGTTGTAGATATAGTCTGGGAACTGAACATTTAGGTGTCTGTTTTTCTTCTTCTCTGCAGTTGATCCTAATTCAACCACCGGGGATTTCTTTTTAAGGCGTCTCAGGCCAGGGCGTTTTGTAGCCCCCGTGTTGTCTGTATATCTCATCCTGCTGCATATTCTCCACTGCCAGTAGGTGAAAATAAGGAGAAGCGGAGGCAGAATAATGTTGATGAGAGTATTCGGGGAGAAGGAAATCCTAATGAAGATAATGATGAGGCAAAGCACCATTATTGGAAGATAGGCTCTGATGCTGCTCTTTACCTGGTCTCCCCTCAAACGGATAGTAAAAGACAGGAAGATGGCGCCAAGCAGCCAGGCGAATTCTACCAGAAGCCGCGTTGCCAGCTTGAGGAAATTCTGCTGGGAGAACAGCATCGCAATCGAGATGGCCAATCCAAAGATTGTCACTATCAAAAGCAATATCAGGCATATTCCGTGCTGGCGGAATCTTTCTGTCTGGAAGTATTTGATTTTCTTTTTCAAAAGCCGGATTATGAGATGGCTCAATACGACAGCTATACCCAGATAGAACAGCACAAAGAGGATAAGGCCAACCATTGTCTGAAGTCTCCACTGGCTTCTTATGCCCTTGGTGTTAGCGGCGGCCCATTTGTCATTTACATCGTTCTTGACCCTGTTCCAAGTGCGGGAGAAGCGGCTCAGTATTGTATAATATCCCATCTGGCCGTCTATGAATATTTTCTTCTGAACATCGTTGTACCTTTCAATGGCATAATTGTACGCCTCCTGAAGCTGTTGCCAAGTGGCGTCGTAATTGGTACTGTCTGCTACAATGGATTCTTTGGAGGCTTCATACATTTCCAAAAGCCCTTGCGCATAGAATATGCAACTGTCTCTGTTCTGAAGAGATTTTCCAGTCAGAAGGAAAGCGTATTCCACATTCTGGGCAACAGCCGCAGAGTCTTCCGGATTGGCGTTCACCGTGCGCCCGTCTGCACTCACGGCAATAATCGCCGAGTTATAAGATGTATCTGAAGAAGGCTTTGCCTTATTGCCGTTTTCAAATTCTTCATCATCTGACTGGTCTACGCTTCCTGTAAAAATGGTTTTGGCAAGACTTCGCAATATGCTTCCGGAATATTCTTTCTCATCGTCGTCATCGTCGTCATCATCTTCCTCTTCTTCTGGAGCCTGCTGGTTGTCTTGCTGTACTTCTTTCTTCTTTACACCTGGAAAAATCTTGCCGGCGTTTTTCTGGTGCAGACTCCTGATTTCTTCCTGAAGCTGGGATGCCAGGATTATCGTTGAATCTGTTCCGCCGAGAGTGTCTAGTTCGTCAATCAGTGCAGGAGGAAGGCGCTTGAGGGTATGGATCAGTTTCTGGTACCTCTCTATTTCAATGTCTATCTGCGCTATAATATCCGTGAACGGACGTCGGTTGCGGGAGAAATCGTGGTAGCGGTCGGAAACTTCTTCCAGCGCATAGGTAAGGTCGAAAGTGAAGTTCTGTTTTTGGGAGTAAAGGATAATGGCCAGCTCGTTGCATTCCTCCATAAGCTCTACCATCTGCTTCTGCTGACTCTGCCTGGTGGCTCGGATCATCTGGCGCGACTTGGCGGTGCGCTTGTGGGCTCGGCGAAGTTCTACCTTGAGAACCCTGAGGGTTTGGGTCAGATCCCTTTCTTCAAAAACTGCGGCAACCGGTTCAATGATACCGAAAAGCAGAACCAGAAGCAGCGTTACTCTTAAAAATTTCTTCATCGTTGAAAACAGATTCTATTCTACATAAACTACAGAAGAAAGCTTGCTGTAATTCTTTCCCTTGAAGGAAAGCACGGCATAATTCTTCTTGGAAGTCCCCATATATTGGAGCAGGTCATCTCCCTTTGTCACAAGCTCAGCCTTCCAGGTAACGGCGCCGCTGCTTGAGGTGGACTGTTTTACAAGTTCATACAAAGCATATCCGTCTGTACCAGCTACTGCAGTCCATTTTATTGTCTTTCCGCTCAGCGATATTGTTGGGGCGGCCGGAGCGGCGGAAGTGTTGTCAAAGCCTTTGCCCACTTTAGGAATGAGGCTTTCTCTCGGATAGATAGTGCTGCGGACGTAGCTGGCAAAGCTCGATGCCAGAAGATGGGCGGTACGGAACCAGATATTGCCGATTACCCAGTCTGCCTTGCGGCAATCTTCAACCTCCAGCAGGAACTCTTCGTTGGTAAAGCCGGTCTCTCCCAGGCGGTAAGGCGCAAGACCGGTAATGACTGGTATCTTTTTGGCGGACCCGCCTGCAACGGCAACATCCTTCCAGGTATTCATCGTAGGAAGGAACGGAGCCGTGGAATGACCGTGATGCCAGTAAACCTGAGGCGCGAGATAATCCACAGTTCCCTGTTCAACCCACTGTACAGGATCTGCATAGAGGTATCTGGTCAGCGGAAGTCTTCCGGCAGGAGATACTCCAAACACCTTATCCGGCTTTACGGAATGTACTCCATCGTACAGAGCCTTCACAACTTTGTTGATATTGCTCTCCCTCCATTTTTCCAGGGTCAGCCCGCCGCCGTAAAGAGCGTATTCTTCAGAGTCATCCCATTCCTTGGCATCTGCCTTAAGCCCGTCGGGATAAAAATAATCATCTATATGAAGGCCGTCCAGATCATAGTTTGTCATCAGCTCTTTGGCCATCCTGTTCAGATAGTCTATTACTTCAGGATTTGCCGGATCCCAATAGAGGTTGCTTCCATATTGCTGAACCCAGTCTGGATGGAGTTTTGACGGATGATTGTCTGCCCTTGCGGAAGAGGCAGCACCCACTCTCATAGGATTAATCCAGGCGTGTATTTCCATTCCGTCTGCGTGCGCCGTCTGAATTGCAAGGGCTAGTGGGTCATACCCCGGATCTTTTCCCTGAGTGCCCGTAAGCACAGAACTCCAAGGCAGTATGTCAGACTTCCACATTGCGTCTGAATTGCAGCAAACCTGCATTATGACAACATTGCAGTTCACGTTCTTTATGCCGTGAATCATATTTCTGAGATTGTTCTGCTGGAGGGTAGCATCTTTTACTCCGGCCGGCCAGTCATAGCCGCCCACCGTTGTGAGCCAAGAAGCTCTGAACTCGTGGTATATCAATAACTTGTCTTTAGAAGCGTTATATTTGTAGTTTTCTGGGGTTGGTGTAGGAGTTGGGGTCGGGTCTGTCTTTCCGGAATCGGGGTCCAGATCAGACTTGCCACCGCAGGCAGAAACAATCAAACCAGCCGCTATTGCAATTAAAGAAGTTTTAACTATTCCAAAGATTCGTTTTTTCATGTGTTCTTATTTGGCCTTGATATAAATTACGTTGCTTCTTTCTGAATGGTATCCTCCTCTGCAAGACAGCACAATGTAATTGCCGCTCTGCTTGCATTTGTAGATGAAACCGTGGAATTTCTCCTTGAATACGGCTCTCCAGACCTTTCCTCCCAGAGGGGTCTTTTCTCCTGTGTCTTCCAGCAGGTAAACCGCAAAATTATCGGCTCCCGTTACCTCTCCCCATCTGATATGACTTCCCATCTTGAATATATCCGGAGATGCAACTGTTACGCCCTTTCCCAGATTCGGGGCTACAGCCTCCTCCCCATAAAAGTTGTTCAGCATATCTGAAGTGAAATCGTCTGTAATGATGTTGTGGGTTGTAAACCAGCACTCTCCTGCCACATTCTGCCTGAATTCATTGTTTAGATACGGAGCTTCCCTGCATTCTTTTACCTGGAGAGTATATTCAGAGAATTCAGGAAAAGCCTTGCTCTTGTATCGGTACGCAGCCATTCCAACAATTACCGGAGTATCGCCGAGTATGCCGGCCCAACTGTCCAGAACTTGCTTGAAATCTGCGATCTGGTGGCCGTGCTGCCAGTAAATCTGTGGAATAAGATAGTCTATGGTTCCCTGGGCGGCCCAGTTTCTAGGATCTGCGTAAAGGGCTTGAGTGTTTACGAGCCTTCCGGCCGGAGATACTCCAAACACGGCAAAAGGCTTTGTCTTGTGAACCGCCTCGTGCATAACCATTACGATTTCGTCTATATTGGATTCTCTCCACTGGTCCAGAGTCTTTCCCTGCCCGTATTTCTGGAAGAGGATTTCGTCGTTCCAGACTTTTTCATCCTTTTGAGGTTTTGCCTGCTCTCCTGTTCCCTTGAGACCGTCTGGGTAGAAATAATCGTCTATATGCAATCCGTCCAGATCGTATTTTGTCATTATTTCCGTGGCAAGATTTCCCAGGTATTCGCGGACCTTAGGCTGACCCGGATCCCAGTACAGGCGGCCGTTGTGTTCCTGAACAAGCTCAGCCTTAGTGTAGCAGATATTATCCGGCCTTCTCGGGAAATCCACCTTTCCTATTCTAAGCGGATTTATCCAGGCGTGGATCTGCATCCCAAGAGAATGTGCGGTCTTAATCGCAAGAGCCAGAGGGTCATATCCAGGACTTTCTCCAGGAGTATCTGTAAGGCTTGGGGCCCATTGCAGAATCTTTGACGGATAAAGAGCGTCTGTGTTGCTAACTACCTGAAACATTACAGCATTGCAGCCCGATCGATGAATCTTGGTTATCAGAGATACCAGGTCTTTCTTCTGTTGCTCTCTCTGCGCGGCGGCTTCTTTCTTTCCCTCCTTCAGCATTATGCGCGTTTTTGGCCAGTCTATGCTTTCCACGGTGGAGAGCCAGGCGCCTCTGAATTCGTACGGAATGTATATGCTGTCTTTCTGTACATCAAACTTGAGCGCGGAAAGCTCATCATCATCTTGAGAAAAAGCCGAGGCTGAGCCAAAAAGCAAAGCCAGCAGAGCAAAGAAGAATACCTGTTTTTTCATCGTTTTGGCATATTTTCTTCAAATATATTGAAATTTGCTGAAAAGGGGCATATCCCTTACTTTTGCATAGGATAATTTTTGGCAGATGATTACTTATGTCATTATAGCGGTTACGGCCATTGTGAGCACTATCGCCTTCTCAAAAAGAGAGTTTCTCTCGGCGATGCTTTTCAACGCCTATCTTGTTTATCATCACAAGAAAATCTGGCGGCTTTTTTCACACGGCTTTGTTCACGGAAGCTGGGGGCATCTGTTTTTCAATATGCTAACCCTTTATTTCTTTGGAACAAATACCGATCTTTGGTTCCAGGCCGCGTGGGGAAAAGTATGGGGAAGCGTTCTTTTTGTGCTTCTGTATGTGAGCGCTATTGCCGTAAGCAGCATCGCTGACCTTGTAAAATACCGCAGCAATCCAAACTATAATGCTCTTGGAGCGTCTGGAGCGGTGTCTGCCGTATTGTTTGCCTCTGTATTCTTTGATCCCAAAATGGGCATTTACATTTATCTGATTCCCATACCGATACCAGGGTTCATCTTTGCTCCGCTGTATTTGATTTACTGCCAGTGGATGGCAAGGCGGGGGAGAGACAACATAGGCCATACCGCCCACTTCTGGGGTGCGGTTTACGGCTTTATATTTCCGCTTATTTTCCAACCGAGCCTGATACATCATTTCCTGTCTTATTTCATTAAATAACAGCTTTGCACGGTATTTGCTAATTAACCCGAACAAAGAACAACAAAAACAACTCAAACAATGAAAAAGAACTTCCTTTCAAAAGCAATCGCCGTATTGGCTGTTCTTATTACAGCCCTTCCGGCAGCATCCATTGCCCAGGGTCACGTCTATATGTATGACCGCGGCGGGCATAATCGTCCTTCAAGACCCGGATACTACGCGCCGGAGGAAGTGTATTTCGGCTTCCGTATGGGAGTAAACGCAGCGCAGGTTAAAAGCGAGGCAACTTATCTGGAAAGCAATTCTTCCAGAGCAGGACTGATGGTCGGATTAGTTGGAGGAACTCAGATAGCTCCGCACGCTCCCGTTTTCTTTGAAAGCGGACTGATGTATGTGGAAAAAGGTGGCAAGAGCGACTATGGCGGAGACTTCACCTACAACCTCAACTATCTTGAGGTCCCGATGGTTTTCAAATACGCCATAGATATTCCTAACTCTCCGGGTATCAGCATACAGCCGATGCTGGGAGCCTATATGGGATTGGGAATTGGCGGATATGTCAAGGACTTTGAAAAAAGAGAGGCCTATCATTCCTTCGGAAGCGATCCGGATCAGTTCAAGAGATTTGATGCCGGCCTTAAGATCGGATGCGGCCTTGGAATTCAGATGTTCTACGCCGAACTCGCCTACAATATGGGCCTGGCCAATATCGGCCACGATATGTTTGACGAAACCCACAACCGCGGGATAAGTCTTACGATAGGCGTCAATTTCTAGTCAGAATACAGAAAGGGTCCCCGTCTTCAAGCACAGGAAACTTAGACCTGAAACGGGCAAGAGCCTCCATGTCCAAATCAACGGATATGGAGGTTTCTTCTGCATCTGGACAGGAAGCCACAGTATTTCCCATAGCGTCCAATACCATTGTTCCTCCGATATAATCACAGACGGGATCTTTTCCTACTCTATTGACTGCCAGTACATAGCACTGATTTTCTATAGCCCTTGCCGGAAGGAGTTTCTTCCAGGCCGGAACCCTCTTTGCCGGCCAGCTTGCAACATAGATAATTGCATCGTATTCCGGAGTTCCATCTTCAGAAATGTTGTTGCGGACAAACACCGGGAACCTGACGTCATAACAAACCTGAAGCAGAATCTTTACCCCTCTCCACACTACAACAACCCTCTCCTGCCCAGGACTGTATGAACGAGCCTCTCCGCCGTAAGTGAAAAGATGATGCTTGTCATATGAAAAGCACATATCCGGCGTTACAAAATACAGGCGGTTGAAAAAACGCCCGTCCGTTTCCTTGACGGCCACGCTTCCGCAAACGGCGCAATCCAGACGGGAAGCCTCTTTTCTCATCCATCGCAGAGTAAAGCATTCCCCCTTAGGGTCAAGTTCCTCGGCGATGCCTTCTGGAGAAGTTGCAAAGCCTGTTGAAAACATTTCCGGGAGGACGAAAAGGTCCGTTCCCCTCAAGGATTCCATTATCGCCGAATTGGCCGCCGCGTTTCCTTCAGGATCCGCCCAAATCACATCGCGCTGTAAAAGACTTACTTTCATAACACTTCAAATATAATTGTATTTTATTGTTTTTCAAAATCTTTCCTTTAATCAGCATATAAATAACTTCTTGTATATTATTAACACTTTTTAACAAGTTTTCTTAGGTCTCCGATAACCATCTCTATACTTTTGCTACAGAAAACAACATTTAATAACGCTCTTAAAATCATGGAAAATAAAAACATTCCCGTTGATCCTTACGGAGAAATAATTGAAAAGAATGCAAATTATGCAAAAGCCTTAGACTGTTTGTCAAAAGGAAAAACCGAACAAGGCCTTTGCTGTGCAAGACGGGCTTACAAAGAAATTTTTGGAGTAGAGCCTGATGAAGAAAAAACCAAACAATGGCTAATGAGGGCTATTGAACACGGCTATGAACCAGCACAAACCAATAAAGTGTACTTGGCAGAAGGTCTTATTCACTATAAAGAAGCTTACAATAATCTTCTTGCTGCATTAAAAAAAGAGCAAATTGAGGTTGACCTTCTTCCGCTCACCCAATCACCAAAGCATATCTGGGTACGAGACTTTATGCCCATTCAACTAAGCAAAAACCTGTTCTTTTCTTATAAGTATCTGCCCGATTATCTGTATGATAGCCAAGACTATATTCCGGATTATAACACTATCATAAACTGTCTTCACTTAAATTGCATTTCTTCAGATATTGTCCTTGACGGTGGTAATGTGGTAAGGTGTGCAGACAAAGTCATAATGACAGATAAAATTTTCAAAGAAAATCCTAAATACGGAAAAATAGAACTCCTCTCAAAACTAGAAGACCTAATGCAAGCCCAAATAATTCTCATTCCCTGGGATCGACACGAAATATTCGGTCATGCAGACGGTATGGTACGCTATATCTCAGAAAGTAGAGTCCTGCTTAACAACTATGCAGATTTTGACCCTTCTCTACGCCGAAGGCTGGTAGGCGCCCTTTCGCCTCATTTTATTGTAGAGGAACTTGAATATCGTTCTCCGCGATACAACAAATTATCGTGGGCTTATCTAAATTTTCTTCAGACCAATAATTGTATCTTTATACCAGGATTGCACGCCAAGGAAGACTTGCTGGCCGCAGAACAAATACGGCAATACTACCCGAATTATAAAGTAATTCAGATACAAGGCTGCCAGCAGCTTGCCCAAGAAGGCGGGGCTTTGAACTGTATTTCCTGGAACATTTTTTAACTTAATTTTATATGGCAACTATTTTAGAAAAAGCACTGACTCAGTTTAATGCCCGAAAGGCTACAGAAGAAACCATGATTAATGATGAGTTTAAGAGAATAGCTAAGACTGTTCTTTATGGTGGTTATTTCCTTGTTAACGGAACGGTTCGCATTTATCCTCTTGAAATTGAATTCTATCTTCACGGAGAATTAGAGAGCGATCGCAAAAAAAGTTGGATGACAGATATCAAAATGATTCACAGAAATTACAAAGACAAAGAAAAAACACCATATTTTCCGAAGAAGGGTTCTTTGTATCCTCATACATTTGGCGTTGATGTGACATTTGAAAATGAAGAAGAAAACTATCGTGCATCATTTTTAATTAGAGAGTATTTATATGTAGACGAGAAAGAGCGTGTTAAAGTGTCAAATCCTTCATTTTTATGGGAAGATCTGTTTGGCTATAATTCGTTTTCTGGAAATGGGCTTCAAATCAAATGGGTAGATGATGAGGAACAGGTTAAAGAGCCAAGCATTAATACTCGCAAGAATCTAAATAACGCGGATGGAACGCCAGATACTAAACCTTGGCGTTTTACAAAAGTTTGATCATTTTTTGCTAAATTGCACAAAAGTTAAACGGTCAACCAATTTTAAATTCCACATAATATGAAAAGAATGATCTTATGTCTGATGGCTGCGCTCATCATTGTTCCTGGGTGCGGTAACATGAACCAGACAACTTCAGGCGGACTTATCGGCGGAGGAGCCGGAGCTGCCGTAGGAGCAGGTATCGGAGCTTTGATTGGCAAGGGCAAGGGTGCCGCAATCGGAGCCGCTATAGGCAGTGCCGTTGGAGCTGGAGCTGGAGTAGTTATCGGCCGCAAGATGGACAAGAAGGCCGAGCAGCTTCAGAAGGAGCTTGAGAACGCCAAGGTAGAGACCGTAACAGACGTTAACGGACTCGAGGCCATCAAGATAACCTTTGAGAGCGGACTTCTGTTCAAGACCGGAAAGAGCGATCTTTCTGCAGCTTCCAAGAACGACCTTGCAAAGTTTGCAACGTCTATGAAAGATATGGCAGACACAGACATCACCATCTACGGCCATACAGACAACACCGGAACTGCGGCTGTTAATGAAAAGCTGTCTTTGGAAAGAGCCGGCGCCGTAAGGAATTATCTGCACACCCTTGGAATTGCAGACACCAGAATGACCAGCGAGGGCAAGTCTTTCAACGAGCCGGTAGCAGACAACTCAACCGAGGCCGGAAGGGCCCAGAACAGAAGAGTTGAGGTTTATGTAACGGCTAACAAGGCTATGATTGACAAGGCAGAAGCCGGAACATTGAACTAAGTTCTTCAATGGATTTTGCCTCAAGAATTCTCTGGCGGTAATCTCCCCTGACCATACCTTGGGCTTCAAGGTGATTCATCAGATCTATCAGCGGATTCCAAAATCCGCTGATATTGTATAATATGACCTTCTTGTTTGTGTAGCCTATGGTGGCTGCAGAAGTAACGGTGAATATTTCGTCAAGAGTTCCTATTCCTCCCGGAAGTGCAACTATTACATCGCTGAGGTTTATCATTATGTCTTTTCTCTGCGACAGGTTTTTGCAGTAAATGGCCTCGTCTACCGGAGAAAAAGACTTGCCTTTTTCCTCAATGATTTCCGGAATAACTCCGATAAGTTTTCCTCTTTTTTCTTCCGGAAGATTTTTGGTGCCGATTCTGAAACTCTCCGCTATGGTTTCCATCAGCCCAAGACGGCAGCCACCCCAGACAAGGGAATGTCCTTTACTCCCTATCCACATCCCAAGTTCTTCTGTGGCTGAAAAATAAGACTTATCTACATTGCCATTGGCCGAACTGAAAATTCCAATATTCATTATTTGATGTTTTGTGCAAATTTAAAGAAAAAGGGCGGATTGCTCCGCCCTTTTCTTGTTCCAAATGAAATCAAAATCATTTAGGACTGTTTATAATCACAACACTGCTGTCTGGAAGATAAAGTTTTGAGGAAATGTAGGTTCCGTCAAACTTTTGCTTTTTTGAAATAATAATCGGATGGATGACAAGAAGGCTGTCTTTGACTTCAACCAAAGCCTTGGCTTTATCATCTTCATCTTCTCCAATAGCGGTTATGGCGGAGATTCTGTTGGCTGTAATTTCAAGATCGGCTCTGACCGTGGTGTCTTTGACAATTGAGCAGCCAGTCGTGGAAGTGCTGTCATCCACAATAATTGAAGAAGATTTGTGTATCACGTCAAGGGTTGGATAAATGGCGTAAGCCTTTGCTTTTCCGCTGGTTATATACAAGTAAACTCCTCCTGTGTAAGGGTCTCCATCTGAGACGCTTCTTTCTTCCTCATCGTCGTTGAACGGTCTTCCGTTCCAGGTAACATAGCCTCCTATTCTGCGGCGGGTGGAACGGGCCATTCTCTCGCTCATTCTCTCCCAGGTAACGCTTTGCCCATCAACGGTTTCAGGTAGCGGAGCATATTCAACCCTTAGCGTATCGTAGAGCTTGTCGAAAGATTTTGTAGCGGAACTGTTCTCAACGCTTCCGAGCCTGAGGGCACGGCTTCCGGTAAACAGCGTAAGGCCTATCAGTGAAATAATCCACACCAGGAAAAGAATCCATCCAAGGCGGAATCTCGGCTTCCTGAGGTTGAACAGCCAGCGGATTCCCACATACAGCATCGCAACGCAAGGAATTACCAGGCAGAGAACCATCAGCACCTTGTAAAGGGCTCTTCCCCACGGATTCACGTCTATAAGATTCAGAGCGTTAATAGGATTTACGCCAACCATAGATTCGCTTCCTATTACCAGACCCCAAAGGCTAAGCGAGAACAAAATGCCCAGGCCAATGAATATCAGGCCAAGCAGCACTTTCAGCAGGCGGCCGAACCAGCTGCCGCGGAACTGGTCTGGGTTGTTGAAGCTTTCTTCAGCCCCCCTTACTCCCGGATCGGTTCCGTACATCTGGCATCTCTGGCTGTAAGTCCTGGCTCCAGGAACAACTATCCAGAGGATAATATAAGCCAGTAAAACAAGGCGGAACAAAACGTGGATTATGCTGGTGGCTCCGTAAGGCATAAACGATCCGCTAACAATATGCAGTGCTAGAAGAACCGCAAGAGCTATTCTGAGTATGCTGGCATCGAACTTAAAATAATGGCCAAGGCCGCTGCACACTCCACCTATCATCCTGTCTGACAAGTCTCTGAAAAGGCGGTGCTGAACGGGGGCGGGATTAGGCTGCGCACTCTGGAAAGGCTGGCCTTGTGAAGCTGAAGGTCCGGCCTGAGTCTCTTCTTCATCGCCGAACTGGCTTGGAGTTCCCATAACAGCTATCACTTCTTCAACCCTTTCCAGGGTAACGGTGTCTTCCTTGCTGTTCTTTTCCAGAAGAAGCTCAGCGATTCTGCTTTCTATATCGCTGATTATCTCCCTACCTTCCGGTCTTTTTACATAATGGGCGGTTATCTGGTCCAGATAACTCTTCATTCTGTTGTATGCGTCCGGGCTCAAAATGAACGGAACGCCACCGATGCTGACTCTAAGTACTTCTTCCATAATTATTCCTCCTCGTTAATTTCTATTCCTGTCTTTATAAGCTCAACTGTTTTAATAACGTCTTTCCAGGCATCATCCATAAACTCAAGAGCTTTCTTGCCTTTCTCAGTCAGAGAATAATATTTCCTTGGCGGGCCGCTAGGGCTCTCTTCCCATCTGTAGGAAAGCAGTCCCTGGTTTTTCTGGCGGGTAAGAAGCGGATAAAGTGTACCTTCAACCACTATCATCTTTGCCGCTTTAAGCTCAGCAATCAAAGGAGAAACATAGGAATCCCCTTTTCTGAGAATGCTCAGGATGCAGTATTCAAGCACCCCTTTTCTCATCTGCGCCTTGATATTCTCGGCGTTCAGATCGAGATCCGTATTGTTGATATTGCTGTTTATTTCCATAACCTTAAAACTTTCTGGTGAATTTCTCTATGTTTTCCGCGGTCAGAGGCCATCCCCTCATCTCGCATTTCTGGACAGGAGTTACTGCCGGAGGGGCAATAATCCAAAGGATAATGTAGATAAGCAGTCCACCGCCGCCGATAAGCATCAGAACCACGAATATTACCTTTAGTATAGTAGGGTCGAAATTCAGGTAATAGCCCAGTCCGGAGCAAACGCCGCCGATGCTGCGGCTGTCTATGTCTCTGTAGAACTTTTTCTGCGGAATGTCCTGGTAAGGAGGATTAGCATACGCCTGTGAGGTGTAGGCTTGGCCGTTGTAAGCCTGACCCTGGCCTTGCGAGGCTTCCTGGTAAGTTTGGCCGCCTCTTGTGTAGACGGTGCCGTCTGGCATTCCCAGGCGGGCGATAATCTCGTCAATCATATAAACGTTAACCACGTTTCTGACAGACGAAGTCTTGGAAGAAAGAATCTCCGCGATCCTCTCTTCTATGTCACTCATAGTCTCATCAGACTGCACTCCGGCAGAAGACTTTGTTCTGAAAGCCTCGAGATAATCTTTCAGAAGGGCGTAAGCATCTGTCTCAAGTGTAAAACTCTTGTTGCCTATTGCAACGCTGACTACTTCTTTCATAGTATTGGTTTTTGGGGTGTTTTGTTTTCTTAGGTATTTTGCAATGCAAATATATGTGTTTTTATCAGTACTTTGTATTGCAAGGTAGTGGGTTTTTAAGAAATCCTGATATCTTGAACTATCTCAGTCACTCGATATCAGGATATTATATGTAGTGTGAAAATTGTTACGATTTTGTTACAATTCCTGCTCTGCAGGGGTTTCAGTCTGTGGGGTGCCCTCTGTCTGTCCGCCTACAGGGAATGCTGGAGCAGAAGAAGCAGGCTTCCTTTCAAGAATCTCCTTTGCATTAGTTGTCTTCTTGGCACCTCTTGTGGAAATGGCTGCTGTAGCCGCAATGCTAAATACTATAATTATAGCTGCAAGAATCCAGGTTCCTTTCTCAAGAATATCTGCTGCCTGCCTTACGCCAAAGGTTGTATTGCCAGCGCCAAAGTTGGAAGCAAGTCCACCGCCCTTTGAATTCTGCAGAAGGACTGCGATGGTGATCAGAACACTTGCTATCACGATTATTGTTACAAAAAATCCGTACATATCACTCTGTATTTTTCTTCATTTCATTTACAAGGGCTGCAAAGTAAGCACTTTTTTGCGGATATAGCAAAATAAGTTTGGAGAAAACTTCTATTGCTTTGTCGTAAAAACCTTGCTGGGCATAGATATGGCCTAGGGTTTCCGTACAGAAAGCAAGGTCGTCGTAGTTGACTCTTCCGTCTTCCGTAAGAAGGCTTGACTTTCTTTCCCTAGGCTTTGGCGCGGCGGGCTTTTCCTCCTCTTGAGCCACCGGTTCTGGAGCTGGACGATAGAACGGGCTGCTTTTCAGCTTAAGCTCCATATCATCCTCTGGATCAATGGTTTTAAGATCATCTTTAGAAAAGAAATCACCACCGGCCACAATCACTCTAGGGCGGTGAACCTCTTGTGGAACAACCTGCGGCTTTTCTTCAGGAACAGGTTCAGTTTCCAGAGCAATCTCTTTCTCAACAGGAGAATTAATCCTGTCGTAAAGCGTCTTGCGAGAAGACAGGAATATGGCGCTGCGAGAAAGGTTTTCGGCAAAAGCTTCCTTGTCTTTGCGGTAGAGCTTCTCCAGAAGAATCTCTCTCAAATACGAAAACCACGGAGCCTGCTTGAGAGCGGCTTCCATATCCATAAGATCCAAGGAACCAATACCGGAATATGTTATTCCTTCTATCTCCATTCTGCAACCGTAGCGTTGAATATATCTTCCACTAGAGTCTCTATAATCTGCTGGCATAAAGCATCCTGAACAGAGTCAAGAGAGCTGGTGGAATCGTAGTCCTGGTAAGCGGCAAAGCTTCTTCCGCCAGGGAAGGCTTCGTCTGGATATT
Organism: Bacteroidales bacterium; assembly: GCA_016285455.1. Taxonomy (GTDB): domain Bacteria; phylum Bacteroidota; class Bacteroidia; order Bacteroidales; family UBA932; genus Egerieousia. Next base: position 133,055 of record JAEEQS010000003.1, on the reverse strand, counting down.
TGTTGTTCTTATAGAAGATTCTTACTGTTATGGTAAGGCGGTTTCGGGAAGCAACCTCATCTGCCGTTACGGCCGTTGGAGTAACTTCATAGCCGGTGATGTAGCCAGATACTTCAAGGTCTGGATCATCATAAACCATCTCCAGCTTGGTAAGCCTGCGGTATTTGTCCTGAAGGGCTTCCGTCAGCTGGCTGGCCAGGGTTGGATTGATAATCATAGCCCTGTTTTCCAAGTTGGCAACCAGAATAGTCTTGATATCTGGCTGGAGGCTGGTTCCGGAGAAAGAATAAATTCCGCATCCTCCGCATAAGGCCATTGCGGCAACAACAGTAAATATCTTCAGAAGGTTTTTCATTTCCTTTTCTTTTTCAACTCAATTCCGTATTCCTTTATCTTGCGGTAAAGCGTCCTTTCAGATATGCCCAACTCGTCTGAGGCCGCCTTGCGGTTACGTGGATATTTTCTCAGCACCTCCAGTATGCGTTCCTTGTAGAGCGATTCTATAGAAAGGTCTTTGGATTCTTCTTCCGGAGTCTGCTCAACTACTATTACATCTGGAGCCGCGTGGACCGGAGCCTGGGAAGCAGGAGTAACCTGAATGTTCTGAGACGGTTGCGGAAGACCTCCAGCGGAAATCTTCTGCTTGATGGCATCCACCTCTTGCTTTAGGGAGTATATCATTTTGTAAATGACCTCCTTGTCTCCAAGAAAGTTTCCGTCTTGGAATCCTGAGGAGCTCAAAACCGGATGAAGGTCTTCTCCAAAATCCGGCAGGTATCGCTTAAGTGTGGCGGCATCTATCTGACGCGAAGGCTCCAGCACGGTAATCTGCTCCACAATGTTTTTCAGCTGGCGGATATTGCCGGGCCATCTGTAGCTAAGCAAAACAGCCTGGGCTTCTCTTTCAAGAGTAACCGGCGGCATATTGTAGCGGTCTGCGCAGTCTACCGCAAACTTCCTGAACAGCAACAAAATATCTCCACGTCTTTCTCTGAGCGGAGGAAGGGTTATCGGTATCTGGTTCAGCCTGTAGTAGAGGTCCTCTCTGAATTTTTTAAGGCGGATGGCTTCCAGAAGGTCCACGTTGGTAGCGGCTATTACCCTCACGTCTGTTTTTTGCACCGTGGAAGATCCAACTTTGTAGAACTCTCCGCTTTCAAGCACCCTGAGCAGCCTCTTCTGGGATTCGGCGCTGAGCTCACCCACCTCGTCCAGGAAAATGGTTCCCCCGTCTGCTACCTCAAAATATCCTTTGCGGTTTTCGTTGGCTCCGGTGAAAGACCCCTTTATGTGGCCGAAAAGCTCGCTTTCCATAGTTCCCTCCGGAATAGCTCCGCAGTTTACCGCTATGTATTTGCCGTGCTTTCTAGGACTGTAGCTGTGTATTATCTGGGGTATGGATTCCTTTCCAACGCCGCTTTCCCCCATCACCAGCACAGACATATCCGTAGGGGCCACCTGCTCTGCCACCTGAAGGGCGCGCAGGAACTGCGGATCGTCACCGATGAGGTCAAAACGGTTTTTCAAACTCTGCAACTCCATATTGATTTTCTTTTTTCTTGCTCAAAGAGCAAAGTTACGTAAAAACCGACAAATTTTCAGTATTTTTGTCACGATGGAAAACATACTGGCTATAATACCTTCGAGGTACGCATCCACACGATTCCCTGGCAAGCCGCTCGCTCTGGTTCACGGAGTACCTATGGTTGTGCGCACCCTTAGGCAGGCTTCAAAGGTCTTCGGCGACGTTTGCGTGGCCACAGATGACGAAAGAATCCTTAACACGGTGCAGAAATTCGGCGGGAAGGCCGTGATGACCTCCCAGAATCACCGCAGCGGAACAGACAGATGCCTCGAAGCCCTCAACATATATACGGCAGAAAGCGGAAAAACTTTCAGTGGAGTGGTCAACGTTCAGGGAGACGAGCCTTTCATATCTCCTCTCCAGCTTCAAACGCTGGCCCATACCCTTATGAAAGATGGCTGCCAGATTGCTACTATCGTAAAAAGAGCATCCTCTGTTTCTGAGCTGAAGGACCCTAACCGCCCGAAAGTCGTAGTTGACAAGGATATGAATGCTCTCTACTTTTCCCGCAGCCTGATTCCTTTTTATCGCGGAGGAGAATTGGAAGATCCCCTTCCGGAGAACCTTCCTTACTATCTTCACGTGGGGCTTTACGGATACAGGTGCGATGCGCTTGAAAAAATCTGCGCACTGGAAGAAAGCTTCCTGGAAAAGACAGAAAAGCTGGAGCAGCTCCGATGGCTTGAAAACGGGCTCAAGATTAAGGTTGCCGAATGCAATACTCCGTCTTTTGGAGTAGACACGCCGGAAGATCTTGAGAGGATTAACAATATGGATTTATCTGAATTATAAAAACAAACACTATATGAAGAGATTTTTCAGAACCGCTTTAGTTGCTGCTGTTGCTGCAGCTGCCACTTTCTGCGCCAATCCGCAGCAGATGGCAAAACTGGCCTCAATGGTAAAGACAGATTGTACTCCAAATCCTCTGGAATGCGTTGGAGGACAGATTAAGGCTACCTATTCAATTGCTTTTCCTGCAAAGTATTTTGTTCCAAACGCTTATCTGAAAGTCACCCCTCAGCTGGTTTACGGCGGAGTAACAGAAAGCGGCCCAGACTTCTGGATGCAGGGAGAGAAAATCAGAGACAACTACACCGAGATTCCTTACAAAACCGCCAGCACCGTAAAAAGAGACGTTGTGTTCAAATACAAGCCAGGAATGGAAAAAGCCGTTCTGCAACTTGCGGTAACCATCTACAATTCAAGCAAGACCAAGAGTTGGGAATATCCGCTGCCGTTCAAGATTGCAGAAGGAACCATCTGCACATCTATGCTTGCACAGACCAATGGCACCCCTTTCTTTGAGAAGGATAACTACGAGATGGAAACAACCGAACAGGTTGAAACTCAGATTCTCTACGATGTCAACAAGTCAGACGTAAAGGCAACCCGCCTGAATTCAGACGAAGTGAAGGCGTTTGAAAAATTCCTCCGCGATGCCAAGAAAGACTCCAAGAAAACCGTCAAGAAGGGAAAGATAATTGGCTACGCTTCTCCGGAAGGTCCTGAAGACAAGAACAACCAGCTTTCCACCCAGAGGGCCAAGAGCGCCAAGGCCGCTTACGACAAGACCATCTCCAAGAGAGCAGATGTAGATATGGATGTTACCGTAGAGGAGAAAGGAGAAGACTGGGAAGGCTTCAAGAAACTTGTGGAAGAGTCAGATATGGAAGACAAGGATCTTATCATTAGGGTTCTCTCTATGTATTCCGATCCTGTGGTAAGGGAAAGAGAAATCAGGAATATGTCTCAGGTCTTCAAGACTCTGAACAACAAGGTGCTTCCTCAGCTAAGGCGCAGCCGCATCGTCGCCGAGATAGACAAGAAAAACTGGAGCGATGACGAGCTTAGGCAGATGATTGAAACCTCAGACGACCGCCTGACAGAAGAGGCTCTGCTCTACGCCGCCAATCTCTATGACGACGCAGCAACAAAAGCTTCTGTTTACAATACTGCCGTAAAGAGATTCAACAGCCAGAGAGCCATCAACAACCTAGCGGCCCTTGCCCTTCAGCAGAACAAGCCGGGCGAGGCTGAATCTTGGCTTGAAAAGATAACAACCAAGACCGCAGGCTATTACAATAACCTTGGAGTTGCCGCTATGCAGAAAGGCAACGCAGACAAGGCTGCCGAGTATTTCTATATGGCAAAGGGAGAAAACGGAGAGGTTATAGACCAGGCAAAAGACAACCTGGCTTCTCTTCTTATCCAGGATGGAGACTATGACGGAGCCCTTGATGTTCTGGAAGGAGTTGACGGATTCAACCACGGCCTAGCTCTTCTGCTCAAAGGCAAAAACGAGGATGCCCTCAAGGTCCTGAAAAAGGAAAGTGATCCGGACGAATCTTATCTGAGGGCTATTATCGCCGCCAGAAAGGGTGATGTCACCACCTGTGAAAATGAACTTGTAAAAGCATTTGAAAAGAAATTCTACGAGGAGCGCGTAGACAACGATATTGAGTTTGCGGCTCTGCAATAACTATAAAGTAAATGCACGATCCCTACAAAGTAAAGCTCGTCCTCTTTTCGAACACTTATCCGTTCGGAGGGGGCGAGACTTTTCTTGCGGACGAGGTTCCGTATCTGGCAAAAGAGTTTCACCGAATAACCGTGTTCCCGCTTTACAGGCCTGCCGGCCCGATTCGAGAACATCCTGATAATGTAGACATTGCAACTCCGCTCCTGCCGTTCGACCACAAAGACAAGAAGGGATTCCTAAGACATGGCCTTTTCAATACGGCTCCGTTTTTCTTTGCGGCAAAAGAGTTTTTCCGCGCCCTTTTCGGTTATGGCATCAAAGGCAAAAAGGCCGGCATGTTCAAGCGCCTGCGCATTTTCTTCAACTATTTCCTGATGACAAGAACCATCCTTTCCAACAAGAAGCTGATGGAGGAAATAGTCAGAGAATGCTCTTTTGCGGACAAACTCTATTTCTACTGGGGAGACAAGAGCGTGATGCTTGCTCCGTTCCTCAAAAAGCTCATTCGCCCCAATGTGGAAACAATGCCGATGTTCATTGCAAGGTTCCACGGCTCAGACCTTTATGAGGGAGCAAAAGGTTACCTTCCTTTCCGTAGCAGGATTTTCTCCTCTATTGATTATGCCGTTCCTGTCTCCTATGACGGAATGAACTATATCAAGAAAAACTACAATCCTTGCCCAAAAATTATCGAGGTCTGGCACCTAGGCTCAACGCATCACGATAATAACTTCAAAAACAGCATCGCTGAGGAAAATAATATCTTCAGCATCGTCGGCTGCTCCAACCTTATTCCTCTAAAACGGGTAGACCTAGTTGTAAGCGCGCTAAAGCTTCTTGCTAAAGACAATGATGCGCAAGAAAAGATTAGAAAGCGCGGCTTCAGTAAAATAACCTATACACATTTCGGCGGCGGCAATATGTTCCAGGAGTTGATGAAAACCGCGGAAACAATAAACTCTGAGTTTTTAAACATCGATTTCAAAGGCTCTAGGCCTCACGATGAAATCTTGAACTTCTACAAAGAAAACGGAGGAGATCTGTTTATCCTAGCAAGCCGCTCAGAAGGTATCCCTGTTTCAATAATGGAGGCAATGAGCTATGGCATTCCGGTGATAACCACCAACGTAGGCGGTGTAAAGGAACTCTTCCGCAATTGCCCGCTGGGTTACATCATAGACGCAGACATTAACGCAGAAGATATCAAGAAGCAAATCCTCGAATACATTCTCCTTCCGGAAAACACCCACGCCCAGATGAAGCAAAACTGCTATGAAAACTGGAAGGAAGAATGGGATGCCCAGACCAACTATTCCGGCTTTGCCCAAGAACTTATAGGCGTCTAACAAAAGCACTGAGTCATTATGAAAAAGACACTTCTATTAACCGCTATTATACTGCTCTGCCTTCAGGCTTTTGCCCAGAACAAGATGTTTGACATCAAGTACTACCGGCACGTTTATGTTCCATCAAAAGTCAACGGCCAGAATGCATTGCTGATATTCGACACCGGCGCTCCATATACCTGTCTAGACAGCATTTACCGCGCTGAAAGCCCGTACAAATACAAGAATGTGGGCAACGCTAAAATGGGCGGAACCGGCAACAATGAGCAGAAGGTCAAAATCATTATGGGCGAACTCACTTATACTGCCGGAGATAAGCAGTACACGAGCAAGGTTTCTCCTATCTTCCAGCTCAAGCCCATTACCGGCGATGCCGCTGACGGCCTAATGGGAATATCCGATTTGGGCGGAGTTGTTATCGCGATAGATTACAATAACAAAAAGATGGGATTCTGGGACAAGGTCTCAGAAGCGGACATAAAAGGCTACACTCCAATTTCTATCAGACACTCCAATAACAGGATTTATGTTCCGCTAAGCGTAACTATTGACAAAAACCGCACAATTCAGGGAGAATTCCTGATGGATTTGGGAAGCGGAGGAACCATTTCTTTTACCAGCGCCGTTGCCGATAAGAACGCCCTTCAGGACATCACGCCGCAATTGCCTTACAATATGGCTGTTGGAGGCATTGGCGGATCTTCTTCCGGCTGTGATTTCAGGGCTCAGGGCGCTTCTGTCGGAGGCTTCCGGTTAGACAACATCACCGCAGATTTCAGCCTGAACACTGGCGGCGCACTCTCAGACAGAGAGTATCTCGGAATAGTGGGCAACGAATTCTGGGAAAGATTCGACTTGATAATAGATCTTCCAAACAAGAAACTGTACCTAAGGCCCAATGTAAACTTCAAAAAGCCGTTTGAAGCCCCAATAAGAGGCTTCGCCTATACAGACAGGAGCAAGACGCTGGGCTTCTGGGTTGTCAATTGTCTTTATCGCGATTCAAATGCAGAAAAAGCCGGCCTCAAAAACGGAGACCACATCCTTTCCGTCAACGGCAAAGACGTGAAAACCATTTCAATGGACGAGCAACAGACCTTCTTCAAGAATCTGAAATCCGTTACGCTGGAAATAGAAAGAGACGGAGCGAAAAGCACAGTCTCCTTCAACTTCGATGACCCGAAAATCTGATCAAAAATATGGCTCATTCTCGAGATTTTTGAGCCGTAAAGTAGATTATTTTGGCTTTTTTGAGCCGTATTATGTTACTAATTATGCTGGTCGGCGGCGTTGAGGACCTGGCGTTTTACGCCGTCAAGAACACTTTCGGTTTTTGACGGGTCTGGAATATCTTTGGATGTTGGATGGTCTGTAAATGATGTTACTTCAAACGGAGTCATATCTATTTTTCCGCTTGGACCGTTGCCTTTTGCTTGAACCTTGTATGCAAATCCGTATTGCTTGTCTAAATATATAGTGCGGACCAGGTGAAGCTTGTGCCCCGCAACAAGAGTATCTATTGTTTCATTTGCAATCCAGCAAGGTCTGCCGCAGAAGGTGCTCTCTTTTGCTCCCTTTGTACTGATATTGAAACTCTTGTGGGCAATCTGGAAATCTTTTCCCTCAGCGATGTATGATTCCAGCTTTTTCCCCAGAGAAATGCTGACCGGAGAAGATGTGTAAGAAAGCTTGCCTTTCTTGTAAGTTTTCCTTGTTGTCTGGCCATTGGAATATTCAAAAACATCCACGCTTGTTGTAATGCCTTTTCTCTGGGTTTTGATCCAAGCTTTGTTTCCTATTCTGGTAACCAGATAGGATCTGTCGTCATCGGCCAGGCGTGAAATGTTTCCCATATAGTTAAGGTAGCCGTACTTGTTCAGTGTAAAAGAGAAATCCTTTGCATACCAGGCATTTGGCTCTTGAGGCTCAGGATTTGTCTCATCTTCTTTCTTTTGCGCCGGAATTTCTTTTTGCTCTTCTTTCTTTGTTGTATCTATCCAGCCCTTTTCCACGGCCTCCTTTGCAAATTTCTCAAGGCCTAAGGCTATTTCTCCTAAAATTTCCAACCCTTCTTCCGAACCGTCTTTTTTGGGCTCGTCGTTATACTCGCGAACCGGGCGGATTGGCATGCCGGATTCGCGTTCCATATAGTTCCAGTCTATATCGTGATCGCAGAAATACAGATAATCCGCATTGTTGCTCTCGCCTTCTGGAGTGAAAGACCAGTAATAGCCTCCTTCTGTCCCGCCTAGATTGCTGTCGTCATAAAAGAAACCGGCACAAGGCAGAAAGATGCTGTTGCCGTTGGTTTTGCTTATTACCTTATAACCAGGCACGCCGTCTCTTTTAATCCATTTCCATTCGCATTTCTCTATAAGTTCCTTGAATTCTTCAAGAGTCGGCATTCTCCATCCATTGCCGAGCTTGGCGGCGGCAACATCATCTTCTGGGCCAAAATTCTTTTTGGTCAGCACAAGATCACCATTGACATTTTTATACCACTTGTAATTCTCGGCGGAATATTCAGCCTTTGGCTCAATCTCGGCCCAGGCGTAATAATATCCGAAATCATTAGATGATTCTGCGCCAAGATTGCATCCGGCCCACTTGACGGAAAGGCCAAGATCTATTGCAGGCGGATAGAGGAGTTTATTATCTTTCTGCTGAGGAGTTTCTTGGGATTGTTCTGTCTCGGCGGGTTTTTGCGCGGACTGCCGGCAGCCGGATAGCGCCAAGGCCGCAACTATAATCGCCGAGAAAAAAAGATATCGTTTCATACTAGTTTATTTGTCTATAGTTTGAGCACTGCCATAAAGGCGCTCTGAGGCACCTGAACCTGGCCTACCTGGCGCATGCGCTTCTTTCCTTTCTTCTGTTTTTCAAGGAGTTTACGCTTTCTTGAAATATCTCCGCCGTAGCACTTTGCGGTAACATCTTTTCTTACCTGGCGGACAGTTTCCCTGGCGATAATCTTGGCTCCGATAGCAGCCTGGATTGCAATGTCGAATTGCTGTCTTGGAATGAGGTCTTTGAGCTTTTCGCACATTCTTCTTCCAAAGTCGTAGGCGTGGTCTCTGTGGATCAGCGATGAAAGGGCGTCTACCTGCTCGCCGTTGAGAAGGATATCGAGCTTGACAAGCTGAGCCGGACGGTAATCAGTGATGTGATAATCGAAGGAAGCGTAACCCTTGGAAATGCTCTTGAGCTTGTCGTAGAAATCAAATACTATTTCAGATAGCGGAAGATCGAAATTGAGCTCAACGCGGTCTGTGGTGATATAGTGCTGGCTTACAAGGGTTCCCCTCTTGTCTAGGCAAAGCTTCATTATAGGGCCGAAGAAGTCTGCCTTGCTGATGACCTGGGCGCGGATGTAAGGCTCTTCTATATGGTCTATCATTGTTACCTCCGGAAGGCCTGAAGGGTTATGGACATCCAGAACATTACCGTCTGTTGTATAGACCTTGAAGGAGACGTTCGGAACCGTGGTGATGCAGTCCATATCGAACTCCCTGTAAAGCCTCTCCTGAACAATTTCCAGATGAAGGAGGCCGAGGAATCCGCAGCGGAACCCGAAGCCCAGAGCCATAGAGCTTTCCGGCTCGAATACCAGAGAGGCATCGTTGAGCTGAAGTTTTTCAAGGGAAACCTTGAGCTGGTCGTATTCGTCTGTCTCTACTGGATATACGCCGGCAAAGACCATAGGCTTAACCTCCTCGAATCCTGCAATTGCCTCCTTGCAAGGATTCTGGACGGATGTTATGGTGTCACCGACCTTTACCTCTACCGCGCTCTTGATTCCGCTTATGATGTAACCCACGTTTCCGCAAGTGATTTCGGGCTTTGGATTGAGCTTGAGACCCATTGTTCCAACCTCGTCTGCCACGTACTCCATTCCGGTGTTGAAGAACTTCACTTTTTCTCCCTTCCGGATGCTGCCCGCCTCAACTTTGAAGTATGCTATGATGCCGCGGAAAGGATTGAATACGGAATCGAATATCAGAGCCTGGAGCGGGGCGTTAGGATCTCCTACCGGAGCGGGAATTCTTTCAACAATGGCGTCCAGTATTGCCGGAACACCTTCTCCGGTCTTGGCAGAACACATCAGAACCTCCTCGGCATCGCATCCTAGAAGATCGCAAACCTGGTCTCTTACAAGTTCCGGCTCTGCGGCCTCCATATCTATCTTGTTGAGTACCGGAATAATCGTAAGATCGTGGTCCAAAGCCAGATACAAGTTAGATATTGTCTGGGCCTGAATGCCCTGGGTAGCGTCAACAACAAGCAGAGCCCCTTCGCTGGAAGCAATAGAGCGAGACACTTCATACGAGAAGTCTACGTGTCCCGGGGTGTCCAGAAGGTTGAGTGTATATTCCTGGCCGTCTTTGGTGTATTTCATCTGAACGGCGTGGCTCTTTATGGTGATTCCCTTCTCCTTCTCCAGATCCATCGAGTCCAGCACCTGAGCCTCCATCTCGCGGCTGGTGACAGTGCCTGTAACTTCCAGCATCCTGTCCGCAAGCGTGGATTTGCCGTGATCTATATGCGCTATAATGCAAAAGTTCCTGATATTTTTCATCGCAGTGCAAAAATAACTAAATTTACAATCAGTATAAAACCGACAATTTTTTGCTTATGTCTGACCTTCAAAGACTGAAAGATATTGCCAGCCAGATCAGAAGAGACATTCTCCGTATGGTGACACTGGCAAAGAGCGGGCATCCGGGAGGAAGCCTCAGCTCCACAGATGTTGTAACCGTGCTGTATTTCAACAAGATGAAGCACGATCCAAAGAACTGGAACCGTACCGGAAAAGGACAAGATATGTTCTTCCTTTCCTGCGGGCACGAATCTCCTCTGCTTTACAGCGCCCTTGCCAGAAGCGGTTATTTTCCTGTAGAAGAACTCTCCACGTTCCGCAAGATTGGAAGCCGTCTTCAGGGGCATCCGGCAACGGACACAAACCTTCCGGGAGTGTTTGAAGCCAGCGGCTCTCTGGGGCAAGGCCTCAGCGTAGCCGTAGGAGCCGCGCTGGGAAAGAAACTCTCTGGCGATCCTAACAAAGTTTATTGTCTTGTGGGAGACGGGGAAAGCCAGGAGGGCCAGATCTGGGAAGCCGCCCAGTTTGCATCTCACCACAAAGTAGACAACCTGATTGCCTTCACAGACTGGAACGGCCAGCAGATAGACGGAACCACGGAAGAAGTCATTGGCCCAGACCATCTGGACCAGAGGTGGAAGGCCTTTGGTTGGAATGTGGTCATAGCAGAAGACGGCAACAGCGTGGAAGACATTATCTCAGCGATAAAGCTAGCTGAAGAACTGCAGCAAATTGAGCCGAAACCGGTTATGATTATGCTCAAGACCGTTATGGGAAAGGGCGTGGACTTTATGGAAGGCACCTGCAAATGGCACGGAAAGGCCCCGAAGCCAGAAGAATGCGAGGCTGCTCTAGCCCAGATACCTGAAACCCTCGGAGATTTTTAACCATTAAAACATCTGGAAAATGACAAAGTACACAAATACAGGAAACAAGGATACTCGCTCGGGATTCGGAGAAGGACTTCAGGCCGCAGGAAGAGAGTGCAAAGATGTTGTGGCTCTTGCCGCTGATCTCAAGGGTTCCGTTAAAATGGACGCTTTTGCAAAGGAATTTCCTCAAAGGTTTTTCCAGGCCGGAATCGCCGAGGCAAATATGATAAACGTAGCCGCAGGACTTTCTCTTAACGGAAAAGTTCCGTTTGTGGGAACATTCGCGGCCTTTGCTGCGGGAAGGGTTTACGACCAGGTCAGAATGGCTGTGGCCTATTCCGAGACTAACGTCAAGATTGCCGCATCTCACGCGGGTATCACGCTTGGAGAAGACGGGGCAACCCACCAGATTCTGGAAGACATCGGGCTTATGAGGATGCTTCCGGGAATGAGCGTAGTTGTGCCGTGTGACTTCAACCAGACAAAGAACGCCACCATTGCCGCTGCCAAGTGGAACGGCCCCGTATATCTGAGATTTGGAAGGCCTAGCGTGCCTAACTTCACTCCGGAAGATCAAGTCTTTGAAATAGGAAAGGCCTATAAGCTCAGCGACGGAAAAGACGTCACTATTCTTGCAACGGGACACCTTGTATGGGAGGCTCTTCTGGCAGCCGAAGAACTGGAAAAGGAGGGCATAACAGCAGACGTTATAAACGTTGCTACAATCAAGCCTTTTGACCGCGGCACCGTTCTTGAGTCTATTAAGAAAACAGGATGCGCCGTTGCGGCTGAAGAGCATTTCATCTTTGGCGGAATGGGAGAAATGGTTGCCGGAATTCTGGCGGCCGAGGCTCCGGCACCTATGGAATTTGTGGCCATAAACGACAAATTCGGGCAGAGTGGAACGCCGGCAGAGCTGATGAAGGCCTACGGTCTGGACGCGGAGCACATAGTCTCTGCAGCAAGACGCGCCATCTCAAGGAAATAAATGACCGACAAGGAGATTCTGGACATATATAAATCAGAAGGAGGGCAGACTCAGGCTTTCAACCTCATAGTCAGAGAGTACTCTAAAAGACTCTATTGGCATTTGAGAGAGTTGGTTTTTAACCACGACGATGCGGATGACCTTCTTCAGAACACGTTTATGAAAGTCTGGAAAGCCTTGCCTACATTCCGCGGAGAAAGCGGGCTTTACACCTGGCTGTACAGAATTGCCACTAACGAAGCCTTTACCTTCCTGAAGAAAGAAAGGCTTAACAACAAGTTTTCCCTGACTCCTTTTGAAACAAGGCTGGCCAACCGTATAGCCGACGATCCGTATTTCAGGGGAGATACCATCCAGTTTCTGCTTCAGCACGAGGTTGCAAAACTGCCGGACCGCCAACGCGCCATATTCTCAATGAGGTACTTCCAGGAGATGGAGTATGCCAAAATCGCTGAGATTCTAGATAGTAATCCAGATGCTGTTAAGGCATCTTATTCGCTGGCATACAAGAAGATAGAGAAAAATCTCAAGGAGTTTGGAAAATTTTGATTTTACTTTGTGCGCCTATAGACATCTAAATATCGTTGAAAAGAAAAATGGAAATGGAAAGGAATAATGAAATGGATATCCTGCAAAGGGCTGAGATGAGGAAGATTCCTTTTGATGCTCCTGAGGGGTATTTTGAAAATCTGGAAGAAAGGCTCAGGGAGAAAACCCTTCAGACAAAGCCTTCCGGAAAGTGGGATTGGGTAAAAGTCCTCAAGGCAAGCCTTGCCCTTGCCGCCTCGTTCCTGCTGGTTGCCGGAATGGGCTGGGGCATTATGCGCCTTACCAGCCTTAAGCAAAACAATACGCTTGCTCAGAGCGAGCTTACAGAAGAGGGAAATATGATGCTGGACAGCCTGGTTAACAAGTTCGGCGCCATAGAGGTTGTAGATATATATCACAACTCTTTCGCCCAAGACGTTCCTGAAGAAGAAGACGATGATCTTTCAGATGATGAATACGACGCGTTGGAAGAATACATTACCTTGATGGCTCCTTCTTATCCGGGTCTTATAGCTGAAGAAATAACGACTAACAGATAAAACATACAATTATGAAAAAAATATTCTTTTTGGCTTTAGCCTTGACTTTCTGCACTATAAGTTTGGCGCAGAACGAGAATGCGGACAAGAAGAACGATGGGCGCAACAAGGAAAAGTTCGAGCAGATGATGGCCGACATTCAGAGCCGCAAAATAGCATTTTTCACAAAGCAACTCCAGCTTACCCCGGAAGAGGCAAAGGTTTTCTGGCCGGTTTATGAAAAATGCGACGCGGAAAGAAATGCTGCCAGAAAAGAAACCCGCAAAAGCGCTTGGGCGTTGCACAAGGCTGTAAAAGAAGGAAATGCAACCGATGACGAGATCAAAGCCCTGGCAGATACCTATTACGAAAATCTCGACAGGGAGGCTTCTCTCCAGAAACTTCACTATTACGAATACCAGAAAGTGCTTCCTATAAAGAAAGCCGCTATGGTAAGAATGGTGGAGGAAAGATTTATGAACGATCTTCTTTCTCAGTGGAGAAGGCAGTCGGGGCCTAAGGGCAGAGAGCCAAAGAAAACCAACTAAAACTTCAGATAAAAGTCTTTTGTAAGAGACTTGTACTCAGGAGTATATTCAAGATTCAAATTCATAATGCAGAGGTCTTGAGACGCCTCTGCATTCTTTTTGCCGGCCATAGAAAATTCTGCCATTATCCTGATTGGAGAAGAATCTCCCTCTTTTGAAAACACCCTGCATTTTCTGAAAGGAAAGAATCCTTTTTCCTCGGCGATTTTTTCAAAAAGACCGAATTCTGCCGCAGGAAGAATTACCGACAGATGTCCTGAAACTTTCAGGATTTTCTTGGCGCCCGAAAGCAAATCTTCATATGGAAGGCTATCTGTATGACGCGCTGTTTTCTTTGTCTGAGACGGATTCTTGAGGCTGTTCACAAAATATGGAGGGTTAGAAACTATTGCGTTGTATTTTGCTAGAGCTGAATCGCAGAAAGACTGATAGTCAGAGTTGTATAGCACCAGGTTTCTTTTCCACGGCGAGGCCGCAAAATTCTTCTGCGCCTGGATGCAGGAAGGGTTGTCTATCTCTACCGCACCAACAGAAAAGGATGTGAATTTCCCTGCCAGCCTCTGAGAAGCCATAAGTGCAATAACTCCAGTGCCACAGCCAGCGTCAAGAACAGAAGGATTGATTTCATCTGGAATAGTAAACCAAGCGCCAAGAAGCACGCCGTCTGTATTTACACGCATTGCAACATCGGCTTGCTCAACCGTAAAACGCTTGAAGGCAAAATAACTGTTACCTGCCATTAGACAAAAACACCGTCTTTTAGTGTCATGCAGCGGTCGCATCTGGCGGCAAGGCCCTCATCGTGAGTGACTATGACAATTGTCTGGCCGTGAGAGTCTCTCATCCGGAAGAAAAGGTCGTGGAGCTCCTGCTTGGTGGTGCTGTCGAGATTACCGCTAGGCTCGTCGGCGAATATGATTTTTGGATTATTGATCATAGCTCTGGCTATCGCCACTCTCTGCTGCTCTCCGCCGCTAAGCTCGGAAGGACGACTGTTCTCTTTTCCCTTGAGTCCAAGTTCAGCCAGAAGCTCTTCTGCCCGCTGGCGTATCTGCCTATCTGTCAGCTTCTCCTTAGATGCGCCTTCATATCTTCCGATAAGCGCCGGAAGCATAATGTTTTCAACTGCGGAAAATTCAGGAAGAAGATGGTGGAACTGGAAAACAAAGCCAATCTTCTGGTTGCGGAAAGATGCCAAGCTTTTAGGGTCCAGAGAAAATACGTCTATTCCATCTATGACAACCTTTCCGCTGTCTGGAGTAAGTATTGTTCCCAGAATCTGGAGCAAAGTAGTCTTGCCGGCTCCGCTGGCGCCAACGATGCTGAGCACCTCTCCCTGGGATGCGGTAAAACTAAGGCCCTTGAGAACCTCTTGGGTCCCAAAGGCCTTGGTGATTTTATCGCAGAGGATTATCATTATTCTTCCTTTTCGCTCTCCTCGTAAGCCTTCAGCAGCTTCTCCTGAACGTCTGCAGGAACCTGCTGGTACTCTGCGAACTTCTGGGTGAAGGTTGCGCGGCCTGAAGTCAGGGAGCTGAGTGTGGTTGAATATCTGTAAAGCTCTGCAAGCGGGATTCTTGCCTTGATGACCTCAAAGCCGTTCTCGCTCTGCATTCCCTCTATGAGGGCGCGGCGGTTCTGAAGGTCACTCATAACATCTCCCATTGCGTCAGACGGAACCATTACCTCGATGTTGTAGATAGGCTCCATGATCTTAGGACCTGCCTTCTTAAAGGCCTCCTTGAAGGCGTTCCTGGCGGCAAGCTTGAATGAAAGCTCATTGGAGTCAACCGGGTGCATCTTTCCGTCATAAACATAAACGCGGATGTCGCGGGCGTAGGATCCGGTAAGAGGACCCTCGGTCATCTTCTCCATTATACCCTTGAGGATAGCTGGCATAAAGCGAGCGTCGATTGCTCCTCCCACAACGCAGTTGTAGTACTCGAGCTTTCCGCCCCACTCCAGAGGATATTCCTCTTTGCCCTTAACGTTGAGAACCATCTCCTGGTTGTCTACCTTGAACTTGTTGTTCTCTGGCTTGCCCTCATAGTAAGGCTCTATGAGCAGGTGAACTTCACCAAACTGGCCGGCGCCGCCGGACTGCTTCTTGTGGCGGTAATCTGCCCTTGCAACCTTTGTAATGGTCTCGCGGTAAGGGATCTTAGGAGCCATAAGCTCTATCTCCAGCTTGTCCACGTTATTGATCTTCCACTTGAGAATGTTGATGTGATGCTCTCCCTGACCGGAAAGGATGGTCTGCTTGAGTTCCTTTGAGTATTCAACTACGATTGTAGGATCCTCTGCAGATGCGCGGTTGAGGATTTCGCCGAGCTTCTCCTCATCTTTCTCCTCCTTTGCCTTGATGGCGGTGCGGAACTTAGGATCCGGGAAGCGGGTTGGAGCAAATACGGTCTCGCATCCGTTGCACAGGGTCTGTCCTGCCTTTACGCTCTTGAGCTTAACGGTGCAGCCTATATCTCCGGCCTTCATCTCGGAAAGTTTTTCTCTCTTCTTTCCTGCAGCGGCATAGATGATGGAAACTCTTTCCTTGTCTCCGGTCTCAGGATTTACAAGGTCCATTCCCTCCTTGAGAGTACCGGTCATAACCTTGAAGTAAGCAACATCTCCAAGATGCTGTTCCAGAGCGGTCTTGTAGAAAAACAGGGCTGTAGGAGCGGAAGAGTCAACCTTAACCTTTCCGCCGTCTTTGAGCTCGTTCTCGTGTTCGCCTGGGTTTGGAAGAGTGTTGATAACAAATTCCATCACTCTCTTTACGCCGATGTCTTTCTTTGCTGAAAGGCAGAATACAGGGAATATCTCATCGTTGAGCATTCCTGCCCTCAGTCCGGAACGAACCTCGTCCTCGGAAAGACTTCCCTTGTCAAAGAAGATCTCCATAAGCTGCTCGTCGTTCTCGGCTGCCTTCTCTATCAGCTGCTGCTGAAGCTCTTCAGCTTCTGCCTGAAGGTCTGCAGGAATATCCAGTTCCTCGCGTGTTCCGTTCTCGTCTTTGAAGCGGTACATCTTCATCTTCAGCACATCCACGAATGCGTTGAAGTCTGCGCCAACAGCTACAGGGAACTGAACCTGAACTATCTTGCCGCCGTAAACGTTCTTAAGGCTCTCGATTGCCTGGTGCCAGTCTGCCTTGTCGCTATCCAGCTGGTTTACTGCAATAACGATTGGCTTTCCGGCCTTCTGGGCCTGGCGGATGAACAGCTCTGTTCCAACCTCCACGCCCTGGGTTGCGTTCACCAGAACGATTCCGCTGTCGCATACAGTGAAAGCAGAATAAACTCCGCCAACAAAGTCATCGGAACCCGGAGTGTCTATGATGTTGAACTTGGTGTCGTTGTACTCCGTGTAAAGGAGTGTTGAATAAATAGATCTCTGATAAATCTGCTCTATCTCGGTATTGTCACTCATTGTGTTTTTGCCCTCGATAGAGCCGCGGCGGTCTATGACCTTGCCCTCGAACATCATGCTTTCCGCAAAGGTAGTCTTGCCCGATTTAGGGCTTCCCAGCAGAACGACATTCCTTACGTTTTTGGTTTCGTATGTCTTCATTGTTATTGATTATTTGTTTCTTGTTTCAAATTCAAGACGCCAAAATTAAGAAAAAAAACGCCCCGTTCCTATAGGAACGCTTCCAATTCAGCGGCAGCTCCAAAGGCAAGCTTAGCTAAAATCTCGTATTCGCGCTTCATTCTGATTTTCATATTAGGCTCTATATCTGCAAGTTGGAATATCTTGGCCATAGGCCCGCCGCCCTGCGGGAATAGCTCTTCCGCTTTTATGAGACTCCTTCCGCAAAACATCCACAGGCGCTTGCTCTCCACCCCCGGACAAGAAAGAAGGCGGGTACACAAGCCCCCGACCACCTTCCCCTGAAGGCTCTGGGAATCGAGGCTTCCTTCTCCGGTTACAATAATATCCGCCTCGGCGATTTTGGCAGAAATATTCTGAAGGGCGTCACCAAAAAATCTGAAGCCGCCGATGGATTCAGCCCCCAGAAAATGCATAAAGCCAAAGCCCATTCCTCCCGCGGTTCCAGCTCCTGGAAACATTGACGCCTCCTGGGCTTCTGTCTTTGAGAAGGAAGTCTTTCCGCATCTGGTGAGAAAATCCTTGGCGTCTTTATCCAGGCGCAAGGCAGTTTTTCTGTCCGCCCCCTTTTGCGGGGAATACATCTGGGCTGCTCCCCCCGGTCCGCAAAGCGGATTATCCACATCGTTGATTATTATAAATCTGGCGTTTGTTAGCTTTTCAAAGATATCGGCATCTGAAGGATCCTCAACCTTCCCTATCTGGCGGAGATTTCCGCCGCAGGCCCTGACTCCAAGCGGAAGGCCAAGTCCAAAGCCCAGCCCCTGAAGCATACCGCAGCCAAGGTCGTTGGAAGAAGTTCCTCCAACGCCAATGTAAATTGTTCTGGCTCCCTTGTCCAAAGCATCGCGCAGAAGCTGCCCCACTCCAAAAGTGGTTGTTACCAGAGGATTCCTTTTTTCCGGTGGAACAATGGCAAGACCGCAGGCTTTGGCACACTCAACAAAGGCCACGGGATGCTCTCCGCCAGTTCGGCATAACATATAATAAGCCGGTATTTCGTTTCCAAGAGGGCCGCATACGCGGCATTCTATCTTTTCAGCCCCCAGGATCTTGCCAAAAAGGTCCGCGCTCCCGTCTCCGCCGTCGGCCATTTCCACCATCTGGAAAGAAGCCTTCCGTCCCAAAACTTTCTCCAAACCTTCCCTTATCGCTGAGGAAACTTCCAGAGAACTCAGGCCGCCCTTGAATTTGTCTGGACACATCAGCACGCGGAGTATTCTCTTTTTGTTTTGTAGTGCCATTTTGATTACTTTTACAACCGCTATCAAAGATAGTGCAAACCAGTTGAATTATAAACTCAAAAAAGTTTCTATATGATTAAAAAATTCAAACTCTTAGCTCTTGCGCTGATGCTGATGGTTCCATTTTCAGCATCCGCAGATGAAGGAATGTGGCTTCTGCCTCTTCTGGAAAAGATGAACATCAAGGTAATGAAGCAGAAGGGCTGCAAACTTACCGCAAAGCAGATTTACGACATCAACAACTCTTCTCTCAAAGATGCCATTATGATTTTTGGTGGCGGTTGTACTGCAGAAGTGGTATCCGGCCAGGGTCTGGTTTTCACCAACCACCATTGCGGATACTCCAGCATCCAGAAACTTTCCAGCACAGACCACGATTATCTCAGAGACGGATTCTGGGCAATGAGCCGAGACCAGGAACTTCCCGCTCCAGGCCTGAGCGTAACCTTCATTGACCGTTTTATAGACGTTACAGACATTATGCTCGACGCCGAGAAGAAGGCTGAAGAATTAGGCGGCAGAAAAGGCGAAGGGTATCTGAAGAATTTCCGCGATTCCCTTACAAAGAACGCCGTTGGAGATGACAAATACCTTACGGCAAGAGTTGTTTCATTCTACGAAGGCAATGCTTATTACATTGTGGTTTCCAAGACTTTCAAGGATATCCGCTTTGTTGGCGCTCCGCCTTCCTCAATCGGAAAGTTCGGAGGCGAGACAGATAACTGGGAGTGGCCTAGACATACCGGAGATTTCTCTGTTTTCCGCATTTATGCAGACAAGGATAACAATCCTGCAGAATATTCAGCAGATAATGTTCCTTATTCTCCTAAGAAGTTCCTGAGCATTTCTCTCAAGGGCTACAAGCCTGGCGACTTTGCAATGATCATCGGTTTCCCTGGCAGCACAGACCGCTATCTGACCAGCCAGGAGGTAATAGACCGCCGCGACGCGCAGAACGAGCCTAGAATTATTTCCAGAACCGCAAAGGAAGATGTCTGGAGAGCTGCAATGAGAGCAGACCAGAAGACCAACATCCAGTATGCCAACAAGTTTGCCTCTTCTTCCAACTATCGCAAGAATTCCATTGGAATGAACGAAACCTTTGCAAAACTTAACACTGCAGAAAGAAGAGCTGATGAAGAAAAGGCTTTCAAGGAGTGGGCTTCTCTCACCGATGAAAGGCAGGCTGAATATGGAGATTGCATAGATGTTATCAACAGCGCCGTTGCCAAGAGAGGCAAAGCTTACACCGCTCTGGTTTACCTTATGGAAACCCTCAACAACGTGGAGGTTCTCCAGCCAGCGTCAAGAGCTCTGAGAGTCCGCAAGCCGGAAGACATAGAGACATTCAAGAAATCCACAGAAAATTTCTACAAAGATTATTCTCCTGAGCTCGACAGAAAGACCAGCAAAGTTCTGCTGAAGACTTTCAAGGAGTATGTCACCGAGCCTAACTATATTCCTCAGTGCTACAAGACAATAGACGAGAAGTTTGGAGGAGATGTTGACAAGTATGTTGACAACATTTTTGACAACACCGTATTCACCGATCAGGAAAAGGCTATTGCTTCTTTCAGCGATACAACTTACGATCTGAGAAACGATCCAGCCGTTCAGTATCTTATGGAATTCTCCACTTCCTATCGTCCTATGATGGAAGAAGTGAACAAAGATTCCGAGGCATTTGCAAAGGCAAAGAAAGCCTATATGAAAGGCCTGATGGAAAAGAACGGTGACAACCCAATCTATCCAGACGCCAACTTCACTATGAGGCTTACCTACGGAAGCGTTGGCGGATATTCTCCAAAGGATGCCGTAGAATACAACTACTACACTACCCTTGAGGGAGTTATGCAGAAGGAGAATCCGGACGATCCTGAGTTTGTTGTTCCAGCAAAGCTGAAGGAACTCTACCTTGCAAAAGACTACGGACAGTATGCGATGCCTAACGGCGAAATGCCTTGCTGCTTCCTGACAAACAACGACATCACCGGCGGAAACTCCGGAAGCGACGTGCTTAACGGCAAGGGAGAACTCATCGGCCTTGCCTTTGACGGCAACTGGGAAGCAATGAGCGGAGATATTATCTTTGAGCCAAATCT
Organism: Bacteroidales bacterium; assembly: GCA_016285455.1. Taxonomy (GTDB): domain Bacteria; phylum Bacteroidota; class Bacteroidia; order Bacteroidales; family UBA932; genus Egerieousia. Next base: position 112,618 of record JAEEQS010000003.1, on the reverse strand, counting down.
CCAGAGGTGCATCAACGTTGATATCCGCTACGTTCTGTTCATAATTGACAAGTTCGGTGGCGCTGGATATCTGCTGAATGAAATGGATATCAAGAAATAACAAAAGCAAAAATAATGATTCAGATATCTGATATTGAAGAGGCTCTGAACTCGGTATTCCATCCGGAATATGAACGCAGCGTAATGGAGCTGAGCCTGGTTCAGAATCTCGAATACAAATCAGAGGGAGCTGATGAAGACAATGCCGGGACTATCAAGTTCCGGCTTGTTTTCCATCGGAATGACCCTATGGCAAACTCCGTAAAGGAAGCCTGCGAGAAAACTCTCAAAAGAGCCTTTCCAAAAGCAAAGACAAACATTCTCGTTCTTATAGATACCAAGAAAGCCACCGGACACAAGAGCGGAGAATTAGGAAGGGGACAACTAGACAAGCAGGAGCTTGAAAACGTAAAGAATATCATCGCGATAGCCTCCGGAAAAGGTGGCGTGGGCAAGTCTTCCGTTGCGGTTAATCTAGCCATCGCCTTGAGCCAGAAAGGATATAAGGTAGGCCTTCTGGACGCCGATGTTTACGGCCCTTCCGTTCCAAAGATGACGGGCACTGAAGATGACGTTCCGCCAATCACCCAGGAAGAAAGAAACGGCCAGCTGAAAGATCTCATAGTTCCCATAGAAAAGTACGGAGTCAAGTGGATGAGCATAGGCTATTTCGCCAAACCGGAACAGGCCCTTATCTGGAGAGGCCCTATGGCCTGCGGCGCCCTCAAGCAACTTGCCTATGAAGTAAAATGGGGAGAGCTTGACTATCTTCTGATAGATCTTCCTCCAGGAACGGGAGACATCCATATCACTATGGTTCAGGAGATTCCGCTAACAGGTGCCATCATCGTAACCACTCCTCAGAAGATTGCTCTTGCCGATGTGGAAAAAGGAATCAACATGTTCCAGAACAAAGACGTCAGAACCCCTATCCTCGGCATCATAGAAAATATGAGCTGGTTCACTCCTGAAGAACTCCCAGACCATAAATACTTCATCTTCGGAAGAGATGGCGGACAGGATATGGCAGATAAATACGGAGTCCCTCTTCTTGGCCAGATTCCTGTTGTAATGGGCATTATGGAAGGCGGAGACTTCGGCCATCCTGCAGCTCTTGACAACGAGATAGTCAAAGACTGCTTCCTCAAAGTCGCCGAGGCGATTGCTTAGAAAAGTGTAGGGTCTGGAAGAAGCCGGAAGCTCATCCGGTGGTAGGGGGTTGGGCCGTATTTGGCTATTGCATCTCTGTGGTCTTTAGTGGGATAGGCCTTATTTTTCTTCCAGCCGTATTGAGGATAGATTTCTGAGAGAGAGTCCATTATGTGGTCTCTCTCCGTTTTTGCCAGTATAGATGCGGCGGCAATGGAAATATAGGTTGCATCACCCTTTACAATCGTATGGTGAGGAATGGTTTTCTTCTGGATTTTTGAAGTATAGGGATGAAACTTATTGCCATCTGAAATTATGTGCTGAAGAAGAAATTTCTTGTTGAGTTTTTTCAGTTTTTCCTCAACCTCAGCGATGGCTTTGTGCATTGCCAGAATGGAAGCATTAAGAATGTTGATCTTATCAATCTCTTCCGCTTCTACTCTTGCTATTCCGTATGCCAGGGCGTGTTCCATAATAAGCGGACGGAGCTCTTCCCTTTGCTTTTCTGTAAGTTTCTTGGAATCGGTAAGATGAGGATGAGTCAGCAGTGGATTGTCTTCCAGCGGAAGCACAACGGCGGCTGCAACAACAGGACCAGCCAGAGGCCCTCTTCCGGCCTCGTCCGTGCCCGCTTCAATTGTATTTTTCAAATAATATGGAAGCAGCATCTTAGAGAGCGGAAAGAGCTGCTTTAACGGCGTCTGCAATTGCCTTGCCTTCAGCCTTTCCGGCAAGACGCTTGGAAGCGCAACCCATAACCTTTCCCATATCCTTCATAGAAGATGCCCCAACCTCGGCGATGATGTTTTTAATCTCCGCCTGAAGTTCTTCAGCGGTCATCTGCTTTGGAAGAAAAGCTTCCATAACTTTTGCCTCGGCTAGTTCTGCCTCAGCAAGCTCAGGACGGTTGTTCTGGGTGTAGAGATCGGCGCTTTCCTGATGCTGCTTTACAAGCTTCTGGATGAGCTTGAGAATCTGGTCATCGGAAAGGCTTCCGTCTTCCTCCAGTTTTGCCCCTTCAGCGGTCTTTGCCAGAAGTATCTGGGACTTGATGGCCCTAAGGCTTTCCAGACGAGTCTTGTCCTTTGCAATCATCGCCTGCTTGATTCCTTCCTGAATCTGTTTTTCCAATGCCATATTGTTGTGTTTTATTTGGTTTCTTCTTTCTTGTAAGTGCTCTTGAGGAAGAGTTCATCCATCTGGGAATCATCGATTACAGACGGAGCCTCAGCCATAACGTCTCTTCCCATATTGTTCTTAGGGAATGCTATGTAGTCGCGGATGGTTTCCTGGCCTCCGAACAGGGCGCAAAGCCTGTCGAATCCGAATGCCAGACCTCCGTGAGGCGGAGCGCCGAACTTGAATGCATTCATCAGGAAGCCAAAACGGTACTCTGCCTGCTCGTGGGTAAAGCCCAGTATCTCAAACATTCTCTCCTGAACCTTGCGGTCGTGGATTCTGATAGAGCCGCCGCCTATCTCGTTGCCGTTGAGAACAATATCGTAAGCGTTTGCCTTCACGTCTGCAAGAGCTTCCTTGTCGTTGGAGAAGAACTTGTCCAGATCTTCCGGTTTCGGAGAAGTGAACGGATGGTGCATAGCGTAGAAACGCTGAGTTTCATCATCCCATTCCAGAAGAGGGAAGTCCGTAACCCAAAGAGGCTTGAACACGTCTCCCTTCCTAAGTCCCAGGCGAGAACCCATCTCCAGACGGAGAGTTCCAAGAGCCACCTGTGTCTTGTGCTTAGGACCACAGAGAATCAGTATCAGGTCTCCCTTGTTTGCGTCACACTTATTGGCAATTTCCTGAATTTGTTCAGGCGTGTAGAACTTGTCGATTGAAGATTTAACTTCATCGCCGAGCTTTATGAATACCAAACCTTTGGCTCCAACCTGAGGACGTTTTACCCACTCGGTGAGCTCGTCTGTCTGCTTGCGGGAATAGCCGGCGCATCCCGGAACTGCAATGGCTCCCACATACTCGGCGCTGTCGAATACTGAGAAACCGTGCCCCTGAACGGCGGAAGTGATGTCGTGCATCTGCATTCCAAACCTCAGGTCTGGCTTGTCGCTTCCGAAGTATTCCATCGCCTCGTCGTATGTGATTCTCTCGAAAGGCTCGTTGAACTCAATGCCCTTGACTTCCCTGAAAAGATGCTTTACAAGGCCTTCGAACATCTGAAGAACATCCTCTCTTTCAACAAAGCTCATTTCGCAGTCAATCTGGGTGAATTCCGGCTGGCGGTCTGCACGCAAATCCTCGTCTCTGAAGCATCTTACAATCTGGCAGTAGCGGTCAAAGCCGGCCACCATCAGAAGCTGCTTGAAAGTCTGCGGGCTCTGAGGCAGGGCGTAGAACTCTCCCGGATTCATTCTGGAAGGAACCACAAAGTCTCTGGCTCCCTCTGGAGTGGACTTGATCAGGAACGGGGTCTCTATCTCCATAAAGTTCTGGCTATCCAGATATTTGCGTGTCTCAATGGCCATCTGGTGGCGGAGTTTCAAAGCCCTCTGAAGCGGGCCCCTCCTTAGATCCAGGTAACGGTATTTCGCCCTGAGATCCTCTCCACCATCGCTCTGCTCCTCAATGGTGAAAGGAGGGGTAGCGGCCTGGTTAAGAACAATTATCTCGTCAAGTTTTATTTCAATGTCTCCTGTAGGCATCTTAGGGTTCTTGCTCTGCCTTTCGCAGACCTCTCCCTTTGCCTGGATTACAAACTCCCTTCCCAGGGAAGCAATCGTCTCCAGCACCTTAGGATCCGCATTGTCGTCGGCAACCAGCTGGGTGATTCCGTAACGGTCTCTAAGATCCACAAAATTGAGGCTTCCCATCTTCCTAATTCTTTGAACCCATCCGGCAAGAGTAACCTTCTTTCCGGCATCGCTGAGCCTAAGCTCACCGCAAGTATTTGTCCTGTACATATCTTGTCTTTAATTTATCTATTGTAAAGCAGCCTCAAAGTTACTTATTTTTCTATTTTTGTAGCACAATGGGAAGGAATATGTCACATAAGAAGAGGCTGTCGGGCCCGAGATATGAGGGAGTAAGGGCAAAGAAAGCCCTGGGGCAGCATTTTCTCAGCGATGAGGATACCGCGATAGAGATTGTGGACTCTCTGCTCATACCGGAGACAGGGCTGGACGAGAGCCCAACGGTGGAAGGCGGAGTAAACGTGCTGGAGATTGGTCCCGGAACGGGAGTGCTCACCCAGTATCTTCTGATGGACAAAAGGATAAACCTTCAGCTCTGCGAAATAGACACGGAGTCCATAGACAAGCTCCGCGACCGTTTCCCGCAGTTTCTCTACACCCTTCAGCCGCGCGATTTTCTGCAGACAGAACTGGAGGAAATTTTTCCATCAGTCAAAGACATCAAGCCCGGAACAAACGGCAATGAAGTTTATGTCATAGGCAATTTCCCGTACAATATTTCTTCTCAGATTTTCTTCAAGATTCTGGAAGACAAGGAACGCGTTACACAAGTTGTATGCATGCTCCAGAAAGAGGTTGCCCAAAGGCTTGCAAGCGGCCCGGGCGGAAGAGACTATGGCATTCTTTCCGTGCTTCTGCAAACTTGGTATGACATTGAATATCTGTTTACTGTAGACGAAACAGTCTTTGTTCCGCAGCCAAAGGTAAAGAGCGGAGTCATAAGGCTTTGGAGAAACACACGTCAAAGTCTGGAGTGTTCCTGGGAAGTTTACAAGAACATCATAAAAACAACTTTCGGCCTGAGGAGAAAAACTCTCAGGAATTCCATCCGTTCTATTGTTTCTCCGGATGTTATTTCTCAATATGAAGAAGCTGCTCCTCTTCTGGACAAAAGGCCGGAGGAGCTGAGCGTAGAAGATTTTATTAAACTGACATTAATCGCTGAGGAATGAAGAGTCTGATAAAGAAGGGAAGGGTTGTCCTCATACAGCTCAGAGAGGGAGTCACCTTTACTTGGAATGAGCTTAAAAACAATAAGTTCAGAACATTTCTGTCTTTGCTTGGAGTGAGCATAGGCATATTCACCATTGTCTCTATTTTCACCGCTATAGACGCGCTTAGGTCCAATGTCAAAAAAGGCTTTGAGTCATTCTCCAGCAATCTGGTGCAGGTTTCAAAATGGCCGATGGGGCCCGAGGATGAAGACGGCAACATAAATATGGATGGAAGCGCCGGCTTTACCGAATACCGCTGGTGGGATTACCTGAAAAGGCCGGACATTACTTACAACCATTACAAATACCTGAAAGCCAACTCAAAGTTGGCAGATGATTTCCTTTTCGCTTATGGGGGAAGTGCCCGCATTAAATACGGAAGAAACACTACCTCTGGTGAGGTGAATGTAGGCTGCACCACAAACGCTCTTGAAAAAATGCTCAAGATCAACATAGACCGCGGAAGAATGATAACCAAGGCGGAGTTCGACGCCGGAAGCCTTGTGGCCATCATAGGAAGCAGCATAGCAAACTCGCTATTCCCGGAAGAAAATCCTATCGGAAAGGTTGTAAAAATCAAGGGCTATTCCGTTACCGTTGTGGGAGTTATAGAAAAGCAGGGACAAAGCATAACCAACTTCACCGATACGGATAATGCCGCCTATATTCCATATCTTGCGGGCAAAATAATCTTTGGGCTCAGGGAGCCAGACGGGGAGCTTAATGCCATTCCTAAAGAAGGCGTAACCAGCGAAGAACTTTCACAGGAACTGAGGCTGCTTATGCGCCAGGCCAGAAGAATCCGCCCGGGGCAGAAAAATGACTTTTCAATCAACCAGATGGCTACCCTCCAGGATATGCTTGAGCAAATACTCGGTGTTATTAAAACCGTTGGATGGATTATAGCCGCGTTCTCTCTGCTTATCGGAGGCTTTGGAATAGCCAACATAATGTTTGTTTCCGTAAAGGAAAGAACCAAGATTATCGGTATTCAGAAGGCTCTTGGAGCAAAACGGTATTTCATTATGACTCAATTCCTTGCAGAGGCGCTGATACTTGCCGTTGCCGGAGCGTTGGTGGGCATTCTCCTTATTGCTATAATATTGTGGATAGCTCCTATTCCTGCTGAATACGACGTACACCTTACCTTCGGCAACATACTTTCCGGAGTTGCCATTGCATCTGTCATAGGAATCCTCAGCGGACTGCTTCCTGCCTGGAGCGCTGCCCGTCTGAATCCAGTAGATGCGATAAATTCAAAATAATTATAAACCAAGTTCTGATTTGAGGCTGCGGAGAAGGTCAAAGGCCTGAAGCGGAGTCATATTGTTGAGGTCTGATTCCTCGAGTTTTGTCTTGATTGCTGAAAGCGTAGGATCATCCAGCTGGAAGAATGAAAGCTGCATCTGGTCTTCGTCTTTTTTCTTCTGCGATGATTTTTCTTTCTCCTGTTTCTCAAGTTGAGAAAGCTTGTTTTCCGCGGTATCCAGAAGAGGCTCCGGCATACCAGCAAGCCTTGCAACGTGGATGCCGAAACTGTGTGCAACGCCGCCAGGCTTAAGATGGCGGAGGAAGATGATTTCCTTGCCTGATTCCTTGACTTCTATGTGATAGTTCTTGACTCTCGGATAGAGATTTTCAAGCTCGTTAAGCTCGTGATAATGAGTTGCGAATATGGTCTTTGGGTGGCCGGTCTTGTTCTGGTGGAGATATTCAACAATCGCCCAGGCGATGCTCATTCCGTCAAATGTAGAAGTGCCCCTTCCAATCTCATCCAGAAGCACCAGGCTCTTGTCTGTTATGTTGTGGAGAATCGCTGAGGTTTCCAGCATCTCAATCATAAATGTGGATTCACCCTGAGAAATATTGTCTGAAGCGCCGACTCTTGTGAATATCTTGTCAATAATTCCGATTTTCGCGCTCTTTGCCGGAACATAAGATCCGCACTGCGCAAGAAGTACAATGAGAGCCGTCTGCCTCAGCAAGGCTGACTTACCGGACATATTAGGGCCCGTCAGGATTATAATCTGCTGATTTTCATTATCCAGGAACAGATCATTGGCTACATATTCCTGCCCCGGTTCCATACGGGTTTCAAGTACAGGGTGGCGGCCTTTTTCTATCTCGATAATATTGGAGTTATCAACACTCGGGCGGCAATAATTGTTAGTATCCGCCAATTTTGCAAAGCCGCACAGGCAGTCAACTTCTGAAACAAATCTGCAGCAGCCCTGTATGGTCTTTATATTCTTCTGGATTTCAACTACAAGATTCAGGAAAATACGTTGCTCGATTGAAATGATTTTCTCCTCGGCGCCAAGAATTTTCTCTTCGTATTCCTTGAGTTCCGGAGTGATGTATCTTTCCGCGTTTACAAGAGTCTGCTTTCTTATCCACTCCTGCGGAACGCTGGACTTGTATGTGTTCCTGACTTCCAGATAATAGCCAAAGACATTGTTGTAACTGATTTTGAGAGAAGGGATTCCGGTCCTTTCACTTTCTCTCTGCTGCATCTGGAGGAGATAGTCTTTGCTGTCTCTGGAAATTTTTCTCAGCTCGTCGAGTTCCTTGTCAACGCCATCTGCTACAATGTCTCCCTTGCCAAAAACGGCAGCGGCATCTTCCTTAAGCGTGCAGAAAATCAATTTGTCCAGAGCCTCGTACTTTTCAAGGTCGCGATAGAAATCTCCTGCAGACGGAATCTTTTCCTCTATGACCTTCCGTCCTTCTGCCTGCTCAAGAGACTCGGCGATAGGCTTCATCTGAGAAAGCGAACGATGGAGCATAACGGTTTCTCTAGGCGATATCTTTCCGGTGGAGGCGCGGGAAAGGATTCTCTCCATATCTCCCACGTCTTCAAGGCTTTGCCTAACCGCTGAGGAAACTTCGGGATTCTTAAGGAAAAACTCTACAGCATCATATCTTTTCTCTATCTTTTCTGCATCGATAAGCGGCATAGCGATCCAGGAGCGGAGCATTCTGGCGCCCATCGGAGACACCGTCTTGTCCACCACATCCATCAGCGATACGCCGTCCTGGGAAAAAGAGGAAAATATTTCAAGGTTCTTGATGGTGAATCTGTCCAGCCAAACGAAATTGCCGCGGTCTATCCTGGCTATGGAGTTGATGTGGAAGGTTCCGCTCTGGCCCTTAATGGTAACCGCGTCAAAGCTTGCAAGATCAGATATCCTATTCTGTTCCAGATAGAAGAGCACGGCTCCTGCCGCAGTTTTTGCCAGGCGCATTTTCTCTATGCCGAACCCTTTGAGAGCCATTGCGCCAAACTGCTTTTCCAATTTGTCTGCACAGGCTTCTTCCACAAAGGCCCATTCATCCATCGGGGTTATGTACCAGCCATCGCCGAACTGCTTTCTGAATCCGTCTTCATAGCCTTTTTTCAGAAGCACTTCCTTAGGACTCATATCGGAAAGGAGAACGTCCATAAAATCCAGCTTTCCCTGAGCCACTTTGAACTCTCCCGTGGAAACATCCAGGAAAGCAGCTCCGCAATCCTGACCATCAAACGCAAAGGCAGCAAGATAGTTGTTGGAGGTGCGGTCCAATATGTCGTCGTTGTAGGCAACGCCCGGAGTCACGAGTTCCGTTACTCCTCTCTTTACCAGCGTCTTGGTCATCTTAGGATCCTCCAGCTGGTCGCATACGGCCACCTTGTAGCCGGCTCTTACAAGCTTTGGAAGATAGTTCTGCAGTGAGTGGTGCGGAAATCCGCAAAGCTCCATGGAAGAAGGCACTCCGTTAGAACGTTTTGTAAGCACGATTCCCAGAACCTTGCTCACTATAATGGCATCGTCTCCATAAGCCTCATAGAAATCCCCAACCCTCATCAGCAAAACTGCCTGAGGGTACTGTGCCTTGAACTGCACGTACTGCTTCATCAGCGGAGTATTCAGATTCCTTTCTCCCATACCGCAAATTTAACTATCTTTGAACATAAAATAACATTGCTTAATATGAAAAAGTCTGTTTTCAATTCAATCAGGATTGCCGCTATGGCTTTTGCGGCATGCTTATTCTGCACCAGTTCCTATGCACAGTTCCAGCAGGACGATTATTCCGGCGGAATAGAGCAGGGTATCCAGAAAATAATGAAAGACCTGGACGTAATAGGTCTGGGAGTTGCCGTTGTAAAGAACGGGGAAATCATCTACAAGAACAGCTGGGGATATAAGAACCTGGAAACCAAGACTCCGCTGAAGGAGGACGATATGTTCAGGATTGCATCCATCTCAAAATCATTCACCGCTACGGCTATTATGCAGCTGGCGGAAAGAGGCTTGATAGACCTGGATGCGGACGTTTCGGACCTGGTTGGGTTCAAGGTAAGGAATCCTCTTTTCCCAGACGTGAAGATCACTCCTTATATGCTGCTTTCACACACTTCTTCTCTGGGAGATATGGAGGGATATTTCAAGATGGACGTGCTTGATCCGTCAAAGAATCCTAACTCGACAGATTGCTACTATAATTTCCGTCCTGGAACCCAGTACGTTTACTGCAACCTCAACTACAACACCCTGGGAACCATTCTGGAAAGAGTAAGCCGCATAAGATTCGACCAGTATGTAGTGAGCAATATCCTGAAGCCTCTCGGACTGGGATATGCTGGCTACTGGGTAGAGAGTCTGGACCAGAGCAAGTTTGTTACACTCTACGAGAAAGACAAGAACGGAAAATGGGAGGCTCAGCCAGAAGCATATGCTCCTAGAACAAAGGAGATTGCAAACTACAAGTTCGGCTATTCAGCCCCTATTTTCTCACCGACAGGCGGAATGAAAATCAACCCTGTGGGCCTTGCAAAAGTTATGATGATGCATATGGGTCTTGGAACTTCTCCTGAGGGCGTGAAGATAATGTCTTCTCAGAGTGCTCTTCTGATGCAGAGCCGCTTCACCGAAACCGGAAGCGAAGAGGGATACGAGGGTGGCAAGCCTGTATATTACGGATTCGCGCTGTGGAATAACAAAGATCTGATTGCAGGAAAAACTATGGTTGGCCATACTGGCGGAGCATACGGAGTTCTTACCCTTATGACCTGGAACAAGGAAAGGACATTCGGCATTGTGATAATGACTAACGGATGCTCCACAAAGAGGGAGAACGGATTTGTGGCAATCCACAACAGAGTTGCCAACTGCCTGTACCAGAATCTTATCAAGGGCACAGACGCAGACAACTACTAAATGAAAAAAGTCCTCGTCATAACATATTACTGGCCGCCGAGCGGAGGAAGCGGAGTTCAGCGATGGCTGAAAACCTCCAAGTATCTTCCCGAGTTCGGATGGGAACCTGTAATATACACTCCGGAAAATCCGGACGTGAATTCCATTGACGAGTCACTGCTCAGTGATGTTTCTCCAGACCTGAAAGTTCTCAAGAGAAAAATCACTGAGCCCTACGGCTTTTACAAAGTCCTTACCGGAAAGAAAAAAAGCGAGCATCTTCAGGCAAATATAGTTTCGTCTGAAAAGAAAGGATTTGTCCAGAATTTTTCTGCGCATATAAGGGCCAATTGGTTTATTCCGGACCCCAGGTGCTGGTGGATACGCCCAAGTGTAAAATTTCTGAAAAACTATATAAGGTCTTTAACCCCTGAAAACCGCCCTGATGCAATTATCAGCACCGGACCTCCTCATTCAATGCACCTGATTGCCAGGCAAATTCACAGAGATTTGGGCATTCCGTGGATAGCGGATTTTAGAGATCCATGGACAAATATTTTCTACTTCAAGCATCTTGGGCTGAGCGCAAAATCGCTGAGAAAACACAAGGCTCTTGAAGCGAGCGTGCTTGAGGAAGCGGACAAAGTTGTTGTTGTAACCCAGCAGATGAAAACCGAATTTTCAACAGGAGAATATGCCGGGTTTGAAGACAAAATCTGCGTCATTCCCAATGGCTTTGATCCGGATGATTTTTCATCTGAAAAAACAGCAGAAATAGAAGAAGGTAAATTCGTGGTGGCGCACACTGGACTTATGCCTGAAAGCGCAAATCCGGATGGGCTTTGGAAAGTGCTGGGCGATGCGGTAAAATCAGATTCGGAGCTCAAGGAAAAATTGCTGATTGCAGTAATGGGCCAGACAGACGCTAGCGTGAAAAAAGACATCGCTGAGAATGGGCTTTCAGATAACTTCAAAGATCTTGGATACGTGTCTCATCCAATCAGTGTTGCCTGGATGAAAAGAGCTGATATACTGCTTCTTCCGCTGAGAAAAGAAAAAGAATCAAAGGCTATTCTTTCGGGAAAATTCTTTGAATATCTTGCAGCGGGAAAAAACATTTTGGCCTTTGGCCCAATAGATGGAGATCTTGCAAAGGCACTCGATGAAACAGGCAGTGGAATTATCTGTGAATTCAACGATGAGAACGCCATCAAAAATGCTTTTGCTAAATTGCAGAAACCGCTCAATCCAACCCCGGAACAGATGGCGGAAAGACAAAAATATTCCCGCAGGTCAGGAGCTGAAAACTTTGCGGAATTGCTTAACCAGATAAAGAAATAAAACAGATATGGCAGAAAACTCAAACAAGGGATTTTTCAAGAAGCTTCTTCCTTACATTCTTGCAATAGTCGCTTTCATAATTGTTGGATATGCTTATGCTCCTTACACACTGAGCGGCAAGGTAGTAAACCAGAGCGACATCTCTTCCTGGAAAGGAATGAGCCACGAGATTGTGGAGTGGAATGAAACACATCCGGATGATCCAACATACTGGACAAATTCAATGTTTTCCGGAATGCCGGCAACTACTATTTCCGTCATCTATCACGGAGACATTACAAAGTATCTTTACGATGCATTGTTTGTAGGGCAGAGGCCGGCAAGCTATCTGATCATTTGTATGGTTGGAGCGTTCCTTATGTTCCTTGCTTTTGGGGTAAATATCTGGCTCGCGATTTTGGGTGCCATAGGCGTTGCCTTTTGCTCCTACAATATGCAGATAATCCAGGTTGGGCACAACACCAAAATGGTGGCCATTGCATTTATGCCTTGGGTTATTGCATCTCTTGTTTTCGCCTACCGGAAAAACTGGCTTTTGGGAGCTGCTTTGTTTGGCCTGGCGCTTAGTTTCCAGATCAAGGCAAACCATCCTCAGATTACATATTATCTTGCACTGATTGTTCTGGGTTTTGCCATCTGGCAATTGTGCCGCGCTATCAAGGAAAAGGCCTTTGGAAAATTCCTCAAGACTTCCATTGCCGTATTGGTTGCCGGACTCTTGGGGGCCGCCGCCAACATCAACCATCTTTGGCCGACATACGAGTACGGCCAGCATACCATGAGAGGCGGAACGGAGCTGTCCGCAGGGGCGGACAAGGGGGCGGACAATGGCTCCAAAACCCGCTCTGGACTGGATTTGACGTATGCTACACAGTGGTCTTATGGAATAGAGGAGACTCCAAACCTTTTCATTCCAAACTTCAACGGCGGGGCTTCCGGAGGAGCTCTATCCACCTCTTCCGAGGTCTATAAAACCCTTACCAAGCAGTACAACTACCCTGCCAACCAGGCTCAGCAGGCTGTCCAGAACCTTCCGCTTTACTGGGGTCCGCAGGCGTTCACGGCGGGACCTATGTATCTTGGTGCAATCTTCGTTTTCTTGTTTGTTTTGGGATTGTTTTCTGTCAAAGGAGGAGTTAAATGGTGGCTTGTTGGAGTAAGCATTTTGGCGGTGATTCTTTCCTGGGGTTACCACTTTATGGCGCCAACAAAATTCTTCTTTGAATATATGCCGATGTACAATAAATTCAGGACCGTTTCAATGATACTTGTGATACTTCAAGTGACGGTTCCGATACTCGGCATTCTGGCAATAGACCGCCTTGCAAAAATAGACAAGAAAAAAGCTAAAAAAGCTCTACTCTGGGCAACTGTAATTTGCGGAGGATTTGCCGCGTTATTTGCTCTGATTCCTTCCCTTGCCGGAAGCTTCACAAATTCATACGATGCCCAAATGCCGGGAGAGATTTCAAATGCTCTTGCGGCAGACCGTGCAAGCCTTCTCAGAACCGATGCTTTCAGAAGTCTGGTGTTTGTTCTTCTTGCCGCTTTCGTTCTGCTGCTTGCCCTCAACAACAAAATAAAGAAAGGATGGCTTTACGCTTCTTTGATAGCGCTTGCAATTATTGATCTCTGGGCTGTTGACAAACGCTATCTTTCAGAAAAGAATTTTGTCACAGAAAAAGATTTTAATGCTGTTCTAACTGAAAGATATGCAGACGAATACATCAAAGAAAACGATACGGATCCTGATTTCAGGGTACTGGATCTTACGGTAGATCCTTTCAACAATGCCTACATCAGTTATCACCACAAAACAATTGGCGGTTATTCTCCTGCAAAGCTACAGAGATACCAGGATCTGATAGACCGTTATATCATAGGTGAGATGAACGATGTTATCACAGACATCAAGGGCGCCGCCACTTATGATGAAGCCGCCGCTGCTATAACATACCATCCTGTGCTCAGCATGCTCAACACCCGCTATTTCATCTTCAATCCAGATATGGCTCCGCTCGTAAATCCTTACGCGCAAGGAAATTGCTGGTTTGCGGACAGTATTGATGAAGCAGAAAACGCAGATGATGAAATAGCAAAACTCAAAGATATTGATCCAAGAAGACAAGCTATAGTAAGCAAAGATTTCATCGCTGAGAATCCTGGTCTGAAAGATATAAGAAGAGGTGGTGGGGCAAAGATGGATTCAACAATGGTAGCAAGCGTTGCTAACGATTTCGCTTCTATAAATCTTACAAGCTACGCGCCTAACAAACTCACATATCATTATTCTTCCGCAACGCCGCAGGCTGCTATATTCTCAGAGGTCTATTATCCTGGCTGGAAGGCTGTTCTGAAGACTAATGGTGAAGAGAAAGAGCTTAACATCTTCCGCGCAAACTGGATTCTCAGGGGTCTTCTCCTTCCTGCCGGAGAGGGAGACATAACCTTCACCTTCAAGCCAGAGAGTTTTGTCAAGGGAGAAAAATATTCTCTGATTGCATCAAGCATATTGCTTCTCCTTCTCATCGGTGCAATAATCTTGTCGCTGAGAAAGAAAAAGGAAGAGAATTAAAGTCCTATAAGTGAGTTCACGATAATTATCGCCACGATTACAGGGGCGATGTATCTTACAAATACCCGGAGTGTGCCAAGCAGCCACTTCGGGATTTTGTATTTGCCGCCGCTGGTGATTTCATCATAGAAATCTTCCTTCCTGATTTTCCATCCGGCAAAGATGCAAACCAGCAGTGCGCAGGTAGCAAGGCAGATGTTGGACGATATGTAGTCAAAGAAGTCGAAGAAGGTGAATCCCAGTATCTTGAAGCCGGAGAGAACACCAAAACTAAGGGCGCAGAACACAGCAAAAACTGTTGTAACTCCCAGCATTATCAGCATTGCCACAAAGCGGCTCTTTTTATATTCTTCCTTGAGGAATGCAACAACTGTTTCCATCAGCGATATGGATGAAGAAAGGGCTGCCGCAAAAAGAATGAAGTAGAAGAATATTGAGAGAACCTTGCCGAAAGACATATGGGCGAAAATGTACGGCAGGGAGATGAAAGCCAGGCCGGCCCCTTCGCTCGGATCCATTCCGGCGGAGAACACTGCAGGAAGAATTGCCATACCAGCAAGCAACGCGAACATAGTGTCTGACAGCGTGGTAACGGTTGTGGTTTTCAGCAGGTTATCTTTCTTGTTTGCATAAGATGCGTAAGTGATGATTGCTCCGCATCCGATGCTGAGGCTCAGGAATCCCTGGCCCAAAGCGTTAAGTACCGTACGGAATGTGACCTTGGAAAAATCCGGATGGAAAAGGAAGCTCAGGCCCTGCTTTGCTCCAGGAAGAGTCAGGGCATAAACCACAATGAAAACAATCAGCGCGGCCAGTGCGCTCATCAGGTATTTGTTGGTTCTCTCTATTCCGTTTTTCACTCCGGCAACTATGACTCCCGCAGTGCACAAAAGGAACAAAATCGTGTAGAATATATTTTCGGCAGAAGAGCCCACCATATTGTCAAATACTGCGTCAAAATCTGTCTCTGGAGTGAACATCATCCTCAGCGACTTGACAAAATAGTCTATGGTCCATCCGCCAACAACAACATAGAAAGAAAGCAGTATAACACAGGTAATTACGGCGAGGGTGCCCGTATGCTTCCAGGCTGTGCCGGGAGCCAGTTTCTTGAAGGCTCCAAAGGCATTTGCCTGGCTTCGTCTGCCTATGACAAACTCGCAAACCATTATCGGCATGCAAAGGAAAACTATGCACAAAAGATAAATGATTATGAAAGCTGCACCGCCGTTTGTTCCCACCAGATACGGAAACCTCCAGAGATTTCCTAGTCCGATAGCCGAACCCACAAGAGCAAGTATGACGCCCAAATTGCTCCTAAACGATTCTCTTTGCTTTTTTGCCATAAACGATAAACTGAAAATCTATATTGTTTTCTTGGTCGTGAAGGACTTCTGATTTTTCAACAATATCCCATTTCTTCTCGTCTATTTCCGGAAAGAAAGCGTCTGCTCCATCTGCCTTGGAATAAACTCTGGTAATGTAAAGCTTGCGGGCATATTTAAGTGCCGAAGCATATACGCTTCCTCCGCCTATCACAAAAAACTCTTCTTTTCTTTTTCTGCTCAGCGATTTTAGAAGTGCTTCAAGATCAAATGCTTGCTCAACATCATCTCTATCTAATGGAGACCGGGAAACCACTATGTTTTTTCTGCCAGGAAGCGGACGGCCTATGCTTTCAAATGTCTTGCGCCCCATTATCACAGAATGGCCGGACGTTATTTTCTTGAAATACTTCAGGTCTTCAGAAATATGCCACAGAAGGGCGTTGTCTTTTCCTATGGCATTCCCGTCTGCCACCGCTGCGATAATGGAAATCATACGGCAACAGGGGCTTTTATGGCAGGATACGGATCATATCCCACGAGTTCAAAGTCTTCGTATTTGAAGGAGAAGATATCTTTCTGGTCTCCGTGGATTATCATCTTAGGCAACGGGCGTGGGGTTCTGGACAGCTGCTCGCGCACCTGGTCAAAGTGATTAAGGTAGATGTGAGTATCCCCGGTAGTGTGGATAAAGTCTCCGAGGGCAAAACCGCACACCTTTGCAATCATCATTGTAAGAAGCGCATACGATGCAATGTTGAACGGAACTCCCAGGAATGTGTCCGCGCTTCTCTGGTACAGCTGGCAAGAGAGCTTGTTGTCTGCAACATAGAACTGGAACAAGCTGTGGCAAGGCGGAAGGGCCATACTGTCTATCTGCGCCACGTTCCAGGAAGAGATAATGATGCGCCTGGAATCTGGATTGTTCTTCAGGGTGTCCATAACGTTCTGCAGTTGGTCTATATAGGTTCCGTCTCCGCAGTCCCATCTTCTCCACTGCGCTCCGTAAACCGGCCCAAGGTCTCCGTTCTCATCGGCCCACTCGTCCCAGATGCTCACTCCGTGATCCTTGAGATACTTGATGTTAGTGTCTCCGTTGATAAACCACAGAAGTTCATATATAATTGATTTCAGATGGACTTTCTTGGTGGTCAGGAGCGGAAAGCCGTCGCTGAGCCTAAACCTCATCTGATGGCCGAAAATGCTCTTTGTTCCCACTCCGGTACGGTCTTTTTTGACCGCTCCTTCATCCATAATCCTTTTCAGTAAATCCAAATATTGCTTCATACGTACAAATTTAATCAAATAATTTCAAAAGGATGGGGAGGTGATCGCTGGCGCCGGCATTGAAACGGGGACCGATGAAGGTTCTTCTGGTTTTGTCGCCGAGATACTTTTTGTCTTGCTGCAGCAGATGGGGAAAGGAAATGATTTCCGCTTTTGCGCTTGTGTTTTTTGAAACTAGGAATTGATCTATCATCTCCCATTTGCCTTTGTATTTGTGTGTGCCAGGTATTTCTGCCCTTGCCTTTTTAAGGGAGTCTTTAAGCCTCAGCGATAGATTATTCAGAGGTATCGCCCGTACTGGCGCTGAACTTGGGGAATCGTTGAAATCCCCCATCGCGATTATAATTGCAGACGGAATGACTGATTGGATGGAATCCACTGTTTTCTTGAGAAGGAGGGCTGCTTCCATTCGTCTTGGGAGGGATTTCTTTTCTCCGCCGAGCTTGGATGGCCAATGATTGACCAAGATATGAACAGTGTCTTTGATGGATTGTGAATAAAGCTTGGCGTAGAGGATGTCTCTGGTCTGGAATTCTTTTATGCGGAGAAAGGCTGTGTCTAGAAGTTCTATTTCATCTTCTCTATAAAGTAGCGCCGCGTCTATTCCCCTTTTGTCCGGAGAGTCTTTGTGAAGAATCTTGTAACCGAGCCTTGAAAGCGGAGTGTCATAGATGAGATTTTTGAGAGTCTTGGCGTTTTCCACTTCACAAAGGCCTATGATGGCTGGATACTGGCCTTGTTGGTCTTTGACCGCTATGATGGTTTTGGAGATAAGGTCTCTTTTTGCTTTGAAGCGTTTCCAGGTAACGGCTCTGGGATTTTCCGCAAGGTTATCTCCTTTTGTTGGGTAGAAGAAATTCTCAAGGTTCCAGAACATTACCAGAAGAGCGGCCAGTTTTAACGCTTTGTCCATTGTTTTTTTTGGCCGCTAAAATATGCGCGTTGTTTTTGGGGCGGATGCCAAACGGTAAAATTTACCGTGTCCGCCCACTGATTTTTCCGTTGAGTGGCTTTTTGCTAAATTTGCAAGGATTTAAAACGAGAAATTTTATGTCTGTAAAATGTGGCATAGTGGGCCTTCCGAATGTGGGCAAAAGCACTCTTTTCAATTGCATAAGCTCGGCGAAGGCAGAAGCGGCTAACTTTCCGTTCTGCACAATCAATCCGCAGATAGGATCTACAGCCGTTCCGGACAAGAGGCTTCAGACTCTGGTGGATATGGTGCATCCCAGAAACGTGGTGCCGGCAACAGTGGAAATTGTGGATATCGCCGGATTGGTAAAAGGCGCCAGCCGCGGAGAAGGTCTTGGAAACCAGTTTCTTGCAAATATCAGAGAAACAGACGCCATCCTTCACGTGCTGCGCTGTTTCGACGACCCAAACATAGCCCACGTAGACGGAAGCGTGGATCCTGTGCGCGACAAGGAAGTCATAGACACGGAACTTCAGCTGAAAGACCTGGAGACCGTGGAAAACCGTCTGGCAAAAGTTGGAAAGCAGGCAAAGATGGGGGCCGACAAGGAAGCCCAGAAACTGTGCAACGTGCTGGAGCAGTACAAGGCGGTTCTTGAAAAAGGACAGAATGCCAGAAGCGTGGTTTTTGACAACAAGGAAGACATAAAGCTTGCAAAGAGCCTCTTTCTTCTGACGGCCAAGCCGGTGATGTATGTGTGCAATGTGGATGAGGCAAGCGCTGCCAAAGGAAACGCATACGTAGATGCTGTAAGAGAGGCTGTTAAAGATGAAGACGCTGAGATTCTGGTGCTTGCGGCAAAGATAGAGTCAGACATCGCCGAGATGGATTCTTATGAAGACAAGCAGATGTTCCTTCAGGACCTGGGCTTGGAGGAAAGCGGAATTGTGCGTCTGGTTCAGAGCGCTTATCGTCTTCTGGGGCTTCAGACCTACTTTACTCAGGGAGAGCCTGAGGTACGCGCCTGGACCTTCAAGAAGGGAGACAAGGCTCCTCAGGCAGCTGGGGTCATCCACTCTGATTTTGAGAAAGGATTCATCAGGGCTGAAGTCATAAAGTTCGACGATTTTGTGCGCTATGGCAGTGAAAGCGCCTGTCGCGCGGCTGGAAAACTGGCTACCGAGGGCAAGGAATATGTGGTTCAGGACGGCGACATAATGCACTTCTTGTTCAACGTTTAGGTTTTTTTATTACTTTTGCAGCCCTATGCCTACGGGCGCGGGTACATTTAGAATAAACTTTTAGAAATTATTTATATGGCAGTTCTTGAGAAAATGCGCAAAAAGATGGGAGTTTTCATTTCCATCGTTATTGCGATTGCGTTGCTGGCATTTATCGTAAATCCGGACGATCTGCAGAGAGTTATGTCTATGTTCTCCTCAAAGTATGATGTGGGAAAGATAGCCGGAAAGAGCATCAACCAGCAGGAATTCAGCAAGAGAGTAGAATATTACAACGGCATCGCAAAGCTTACCGGACAGACCGGAAACAGCGAAGAGGAAAGTGAAAGGGCAAATAATGAAGCCTGGAACAGTTACATTGCAGACAATGTCCTCATTCCAGCCTGCGAGAAAGCGGGTATTAAAATCGGCGATGGCGAAGTAGAAGATATGTGCGGCGGAGTGGATATTTCTCCGGTCCTCAGAAACGAGGCAGCTTTTATGGATGATAACGGATTGTTCAGCAAAGACCAGTTCCAGAATTTCATCCAGTCTATAGACGGAGATGAGACCGGTCAGCTTGCTGCATATTGGGACTATCTGGAAAACAATATGATGCAGGAGAGGATGTTCACCAAATACGCAGCTATGATCGCCAAGGGAACAGTTGCAAACAAGCTCCAGGTTAGAAGGGAAATTGCGGAGAACAACAACTCCTACGATGTTGACTTTGTGATTGCTCCAATGTCTTATGAAAGAGATACCACCGTTAAGGTTTCCAATGAAGAAATAAAGAAATACTACGAGCAGATCCGTCCAGCTTTGAAGAAATTCGAGACAAGAGACGGAGAGGTTGTAGTTTTGCCTATCGAGCCTTCCGAGAAGGATGTAAAGGCCGCTCAGGAAGAAATGGAAAAACTCTACGAGGAATTCCAGACTCTTCCGGATGCTGAAATGAAGGCTTTCCTCACAAAGAATTCAGACATTCCTTTCAACGACCTCTTCTTCAAGAGCGAGGATCTTAGGGAGGTGTCTTCTATTCTCAGCGATTTTGCTGCAGACAAGAAAGCTGGAGACTTCCTTGAAACTCAGCACTATGACAATCAGTTCGTAGCCGCAAAGATTTTGGAAGTGGCTAACAGGCCCGATTCTGTTTACCTGCAGTATATTCCTGCGGCAGACGACAAGATGGCAGACAGTCTTATAACTGTTCTGAAGGGCGGAGCAGACTTTACGTCATTGGCTTCACAGTATGTCAGGGCACAGAGAGGCTCCGAGCCCGGCACTCTTGGATGGGTAACCGAGCCTATCGTTTATGCAAATCTTCCTGCCGGTTTCCTGCAGGCATTCACCGCCAAGAGCGGAGATTTGTTCAAGGTAGACGCAGGCGGATATCCTGTAATAGCCAGAGTAGACAAGCTCACCAAGCCTGTCAGAAAGGTTAAGGTTGCCGTTCTTTCAAGGAACGCAACTCCAAGCCAGGAAACTTTCTCCAATGTTTATGCAGAGGCTGGAAAGGTTCTGGACGCTGCGCAGAAGAACATTGACAAAATGGAAGACTATGCCTTCAAGAACAACATCGAGGTTGTTCCTGCAAACGGTATGGTTGGAGGCCTGAAGAACATAGGAAGCTATGACAATATGAAAGAGGCCACCCGTTGGATGTTCGATGCCAAGGAAGGTGAAATTTCAGACATAATCACCGTAAACAACAAGTATTACGTGATTGCGGCTCTGAAGAAGATCCATCCTGCCGGATATGCTTCTCTTGAGGAGATGACTCCTCAGGTTAAGGAATATCTGACTGTAAAGAAGACCATAGACAAAATGGCCGAGGACTGCGCAGCCAAAGTTGGACAGGGGGCGGATCTTGAAGCTGTAAGCGAAAAGCTCAACACTACCGTTAGCAGCATCAACGATGTTACCTTCTCTTCACTTAACTCCGGACAGCAGCTCGATCCTCTGTTCGTTGGCTATATTGCAAAGGCTGGAGCAGATGGCAACAGAAACATTGTAGGCCCTGTAAAGGGTTCTCTGGGAGTTTACTATTTCCAGATCAAGGACAACAAGATGGGAGCTTTCTACACAGAAAGCGATGCCCAGAACAAGGCCGACAACGCTGTTTACTCAATCATCAACGTGTTGCCGCAGGTAATGTGCAACGACGCTGATGTAGTAGACCAGCGTTACAAATTCTACTAGGAAACTAATTCAGGATTTTGACGGAGACGGTTTCTATCCTCTTTTTTGAAGTCTTGAGGACGGTGAAGGAGATGTTCCCCAAACGGAACGTCTCCTTTTCTTTTGGTATGCAGCCAAGATTGTAGAGAATCAGGCCGGCAAGCGTTTCATATGCATCATCTTCCGGAAGGGAAAGCTCGTGGCGGCGGTTGATATCTTTTACATCCAGCCTTGCAGAAAACACCCATTCCTTGTCTGATATCTTCTTCTCTGTGAACTCATTGCGGTCTAGCTCGTCTTCTATCTCGCCAAAGATTTCTTCTATAAGGTCTTCCAGTGTGATTATTCCTTCCGTTCCGCCGTATTCGTCGTTGACAACCACAATATTCTCCTTGCTGGAAGTCATTTTCTCCAGGAGAGAACGGGCATCCATATCCATTGCCACGTGGGTAATCGGACGCAGGATTTCACTAATGGAATTCTTCTTTCCCTGGAGAAGATCTTTTGAAAGAACATAGCCAATGATGTCGTCTATGTTTTCCCTGAAAACAACTATTCTGGAATAGCCCGTATCCACAAAAAGGCTCAGAAGCTCAGCGATGCTGTCTTCTATGTCTATGGCCACTATCTCTGTTCTAGGAATCAGGCATTCCTTGATTTTGGTCTGCGAAAAATCCATCGCGTTCTGGAAAAACTCTATGTCTGAAGGCACGTCGTCTCCCTGTGCGTCTTCAACTTCTTCGCTGAGATTAAGAAGATCCACAGTATCAAATTTTCCGTATTGCTGCATGGCTTGAAATGCCTTGGGCTTCTTTCCTATTATCAGGCAGGAAAGCCTGTTCGTCAGCCAGGTAAGCGGATAAAACAGCCAGTAGAAAAACAGTATTACCCTGTACAGAGAAGAGAAAACCTTGTTGGCGTTCAGAAGGCAGAGAGCCTTTGGAAGATACTCCGCTGTAACCATTACTATGGCGGTGGCCACAATGGTTTCAATAATTATAATCAGCGATGTATGTGTGGTAATGTGAGCCGTAAGGAAAGGATTCAGAAGATGAGCGCAGGCGATACTGTAAATCACAACAAAAATGTTGTTTCCCATCAGAAGCGCGGATATCAGGTCGTTCTCGTTGCGGATGAACCGGTCCATCGCAATCGCATACTTCTTGCCCTCTTTTTTGTCCAAGGCTACCTTCAAGCGGTTGCAATGCAGAAACGCCATCTCATAACCGGAAAAGAGGGCGCACATGCAAAGGGAGACTATAACAATGATTATGTTGTATATCATCGCTTGAAGTCTTTAAGAATAGGGCCCACGAAATTGGCCGTGTCCACATACAGGGAGTCTTCCTCTATCCTGGTGAATGAATCAAACGGACGGAGGATTTCCGCATTGCGGGCCTGCTCGTCGCTCTCCATCCCGTAGCCTTGCATAAAGCCTTGCGGAGAAGCCATTTCCACATAGCAATGCGTAAATATCTTGTGATTGTAGCGGTCCCAGTAGAGGGTATCTGTCTTAAGGGTTTGGCCGTTGATGTAATTGGTTATTACCACATCGCCGAATACTTCCCATTTTTCGCTCTGGTCTTTGAGCGTAGAGTGGCGGGCATTTTTGGCTATTATGCTGGTTTCCAGATTGCCGTCGTTGTAGGAATATACATTGAAGCCTTGCGGAAAAAGCTCGTAGGACAAGGAGTCTTTCTCGTACTTTTCCATTCTCGGAGCTTCAACCCTCAATGTCTGTTCCCCGTTTACGCTCTGAACTGCAAATATGCTGTCTCCCACCTGGCGTGGGGCTGTGCTTATGTCTATCTGATCCGTCACCTCAGTCTTGGCATTGCAGCCAAGCTGCAAAGACAAAGCAGCAGCAATCCAAAGGAATGCCGCTGCCTGTTTTGCTATATGACGGAGATTCAAAGACATAAATCCCCGGATTATTACTTGAGTGTTCTTACGGTTGTAGAAGCGCTCATTCCGCCGCAAGAGATAGAGTAACCCTTGCCGTCTGTAAGGTCATACATAAAGGCATCTTGGGCGGTAGGGAAATAGTTGCGGTAACGTGCGATGTTTCTGTCGCACTCGCTTGCAAGGGAAGGATCCTTTGCCTTTGCCCTCTGCATATAGTCAGTTGCAACCCAGAACTTTGCTCTCTTGGCAATCTCGTCTCCAGCACAAGGAGTAGCTGCCCAGATTGTTCCGATCAGCATCTCAGCCTTGCCTGCATATTTAGGATTGAGCTCGGCTGCCTGGCGAGCGGTTGAAACCGCTTGTCCGTAGTTGTGATTGCTGTAGTGGATAGTTGCTAGCTCGTACAGATAGGTTCCCTTGTCTACACCCTCTGCAACGTTGGTTGCTTCCTTGAGGTAGTTAAGAGCGGTTGCCTTGTCTCCCTTGGTATTGAAGAACCTGTACAGATAGTATGCGGTTCCTGCGGACGGCTCCAGCTTGTACATCTGGGCAACAACCTTTGAGAAGAGATCGCTGTCTGTGCACTCATTGCTGTTCAGCAGGCCGGAAATGGTTTTCAGCATAGCCATATCTTCCTGATTCTGCTCGAATCGCGGAGTAAACACTTTTATAAGGTTGTCGCAAGTGGCAACTCCTGAATTGATGAAAGCGTTCTGGAGCATTGCCTCGGCGGCATCTATGGTGGTGTCGTTTGGCATAGCCTGCCTTCTTGCCTCAAATATGTCGTTATACTTTGAGTAAAGGTTCATTATATCCTCTTCGCTCTTCTGTCCGGCAGCAAAAAGCTCGGTGGCCTTGATCATTGCGTTTACAACCAGCTCGTGGTCTGCCTCAGCTCCGAACTCGGTGGCATAAGCGTCCAGATTATCGAAAATAAGCTTTGCTTTCTGAGGATCCTGTCCATAGAATACCATAATGTCGCTCAGCCTGCCTTCCTTTGCCTTCTTGGCGTTCTTTGCAAACAGGGAAGCTCTGGTTTCTGCCAGATTAAGTATGGAGTCCATTATCTGTTCTCTGGCGGAAGCGTCTGTGGTCTTGCTCAAACGGTAAAGCAATATCTTCCTTCCGTTGATGTAAAGGTTCTGGGAAACCCTTGCAGGACAGAACTTCATAGCGTCTTTCCAGTATGAATAAGCCTCATCCATATTTCCTTGACGGAGAAAATCCTGATAGAAATTAAGGTTGTTCACACATTCTGCGCTATCTTTTCCGAACCTTCCCTGGGAGGAACCTTCTGCGGGAAAGACAAACAATGCCGCAGCCAAAAGATAAAGTGCAAATCTTAATTTTTTCATAGTAGCAAATATTTTAGCAAATTTATAAATTTCTTTTTTACTGATACTTCGGCTTCACGAACCAGATATCGTGCAGGCTCAGGCTGAAGATGAAGTTCACGTAATTCTCCTTTACCAGGTTGCCGGTCGTTGAGCCTCTCTGTCCGAAATCCACGGCAATGTTGAACGAATTGTTCAGACGATATACCGGGAGGGAAACTCCGAGAGTGAAACCTATCTGGTTTATGCTCTTGCCGTCTAAATTCACATACGTCTTGTCGTAATGGAAACCGGCTCTGTATGTCATCCTTTTATAGTAGTACCTGATGTCATAACGGTTAGGAACAAATTCTATTCCAGTTCTTATAGATTGCGCTGTCTGAGCCTTGTAGCCCACTCCAACAGTATTGTTCAGCTCGGCTTTTGTCCAGTCTTGCCTTTCATAATCCACGCCTGCCATCCATTTGTCTTTCTTGCGAACGGTTGCGCCTACGGAAAATGTAGCTGGAATATATATGTTGCTGGTGGTTTTGTTAAACACTACTGTATCTTTCAGCTCATCGTCAAACACATAGGCGTATCTTGTCATTGAGCCGTGCATCTTGTTCTTTGTCTTGTAAACGGCTCCGGCGGTAACAACATAATCCTCAGTTGGCTTATATGTTCCCTGAAGGGCAGCCTCCAGGCTGAATCCGTGAGGAGAATACTTCCATCCGGTCTGCATTGTGCGTACAGAACTTGAATAGAAATATATATCGCTATGGTTGTTCTGAGAGCCGAAATAGTATATTCCCTTCAATCCGGCAGAAAGGTACTTGTTGATCTTTACCGCTCCTCCTACAAAAGCCTGATTGACGCTTCCTGTTCCGTATTTGAAATACTGTATGTCTCCATACTTGGCTATCAGGGAGTTGTCTGTTTCTTTGGTGCGGAACTTATAGCCCATATTGGAATACGGCATAATTCCTACAATCATTGAATGTTTGTCCTTTATAGGGAAGCTGAATACAAAGTTGTTAATGTTGGCTGTGTTGTAAGCAGACTTTGTGTTCTGGTCTTTCAGGTATATATTCTTGGAATACACTCCCAAATCCAGCATAAAGCTCAAGGTATCTCTCTCTGTCAGAGAAGCAATGTTCTTGAAGTTAATGTACCCAGGATTGCGGACTCCCATTCCTATTCCTCCCATTCCCAGTGTAATGGCGGAATTGGAGCCGTGTATGTCACCGATTCCGAAAAGAGAATAAGGAGTGAACGTGCCCAGAGCGTCTATTTCCTGGGCTGACGCATATTGGAAACTTATAAGCGCAACTATTGCGATCAATATAGATTTTCTAGCTTTCATCCTTTTTGGCATTGTAATAATCAGCTATGAACGCGAGCCCCTGCAGCACCATATCCTGTGTGGCAAAGACCGTGTTCTTTATCTTATGTGCAAAATAGAAAGAGTCTCCGCCGGTAAATATTATCGTATGCTGCGGGTATCTCTTTATATATCCTTCAACTTCAAATATCAGACCGAACACCACTCCTGCGCTCATCGCTCCTGTTGTAGTTACGCCAACAGGAGGAAATTCCTCGTCTGGGGTTATGAACGGAAGAAGGCCCGTGAATTCGTTCAGGGCGCGGAAACGGCTTCTCATTCCCAGGGAAATATTTCCGCCCAGATAATGTCCGTTGCGGTCTATGAAGTCTATGGTCATAGCCGTTCCAAAATCAAACTTTATGCAGTCCTGGCCCTTGAACATACAGGCAACGGCAACGGCTGCGGCTATGCGGTCCGCTCCAAGCTCAGTAGCGTCGAACCCATATGCCAGATCCACAGGAAGCTCTGTCTTGTAGTCTAGCATTATCAGTCTGCGGCACAGCTGTTTAAGAGCTTCTTCAACGGGAGCGTTGGCTGTACGCACATTGCTTACAATCATAGTGTCTATCTCATAGTCACCGCTGGCAATAACGCTCTTGATGAATTTTACCGCATCTCTTTCTGAAGAGCGGCGAAGCTTTCCCATAGTTCCGTTATGGTAGAAAACCACCTTGCAGTTGGTATTCCCTATGTCTATCAGAAGATTTGTTTCCATAAAATATACAGACGTCAAATATAGTGATAAAATAGCAAAGTGTCATAAGCCTGCCTTATGGATTTGACTCCGGAAATCTTCAGCCAGCATCTGGTATTGTCGGAGTTAGAGCATAATTTTCCTTTATTCACCGATGAAATTCTGGCTATAAGCTTTTGGAACCGGTCTGTCCTGTAATATGCAGACTGGGGGTTGGAAATGAAATACAGCAGCATAACGCCCTGCTTTATGGTGATTTTCTCAAACCCGAGATCCATAGCCAGATTCCTCAGCCTGACCACATAGGAAAGTTCCTTGACCTGCTCAGGCGGAGGACCGAATCTGTCTTGCAAAGAAGCCATGAACAAGTCTATCTGCTTTTCGTCTTTCAGGGAATCCAGTTCTTTGTAGAGCTTTATCTTCTCCGTTATCTGGGAAACATAATCGTCTGGAATATAGAGTTCCAGGTCTGTGTCCAGAGTGCAGTCGGAGACAAACTTCATATCTTCTGCCTCTGAGGCCGGAATATCTTCTCTCTGGCTATTAAGCTCCATAAACGCCTCATTCAGAATCCTTTGGTAGGTCTCAAATCCCATATCGGCAATAAAACCGCTCTGTTCTCCACCCAGAAGATTGCCGGCTCCCCTGATGTCCAGATCCTGCATCGCTATGTTAAAGCCGCTGCCAAGTTCGCTGAAGGCTTCAATTGCTTTTATTCTTCTCTTTGCGTCTTCGCTCAGCGATGTCATTGGCGGCACTATCATATAGCAGTAAGCCTTGACAGTGCTTCTTCCCACCCTGCCTCTTAGCTGGTGCAAATCGCTGAGCCCAAACATATGCGCCTGGTTGATTATCATTGTGTTGGCATTCGGGATATCTATGCCATTCTCTATTATTGTGGTGGAAATCAGCACATCGTAGTCTCCTCTTATGAAATCCAGCATCCTCTCTTCCAGAACGGATGGCTCCATCTGGCCGTGACCCACGACTGTCCTGACCTGCGGGCAGATTCTTCTTACCATCTGATCCACAGCAGCAATGTCTTCCACTCTGTTGTGGACAAAGAACACTTGTCCTCCGCGAGATACTTCGTTCATTATCGCCTCGCGTATAAGGTCTTCATTGAAATCTATTATTTCCGTCTGCACCGGAAGGCGGTTAGGCGGAGGAGTGTTTATAATGGAAAGATCTCTTGCTCCGAGAAGCGAGAACTGAAGAGTTCGAGGAATAGGCGTTGCTGTAAGGGTCAGGGTGTCTAGTTCTACCTTCAGCTGCCTTAGGCGTTCTTTGGCTGCTACTCCGAATTTCTGCTCTTCGTCTATTATCAGAAGACCAAGGTCTTTGAATTCTATCTTCTTGTTCAGCAGCCTGTGGGTTCCTATGATGATATCTATCCTGCCTTCCTTTAGCGCCACGGTAGCTTCGCGTATTTCTTTTGCGCTGCGCAAACGGCTGATATAGTCTACTTTGACAGGGAATTTCTCAAGCCTTTCCGTAAATGTCTTGTAGTGCTGAAGCGCCAGAATGGTGGTTGGAACGAGCACGCAAACCTGCTTGTTGTCACATACAGCCTTGAACGCCGCCCTTATTGCAACTTCTGTCTTGCCAAATCCCACGTCTCCGCAAATCAGCCTGTCCATAGGATTTGCGCTTTCCATATCTGCTTTCACGGCTTTGGTAGCTGAAACCTGGTCCGGTGTGTCCTCAAACATAAACGAAGCTTCCAGCTCGTTCTGCATAAAGCTGTCGTGAGAAAAAGCGAATCCACGGCTCTGCTTCTTTTCCGCGTAAAGGCCTATGAGTTCCTTGGCTATATCCTTGATTTTAGCCTTGGTAGAGGTCTTCAGCTTGTTCCAGGCCCCGCTTCCAAGCTTGTAAATTTTTGGAGTGACTCCGTCTTTTGACTTGTACTTTGAGATTTTATGGAGGCTATGCACGGAAACAAAAATCACATCCCCGTCGCGATACATAATCTTGACGGCTTCCTGCACCCTTCCTCCGATATTGGTCTTGACCAGGCCGCCGAATATTCCCACTCCGTGGTCTATATGCACAATATAGTCTCCCACGTGATAGCCGTTGAGGTCTTCAATGGCAAGCCTTTCGCTGCGTTCCACCTGCCGGCGGAGCTTCACCCTGTGATACCTTTCAAAAATCTGGTGGTCTGTGTAAAGGCAGACTTTTGCCGCAGGACATACAAAGCCTTCGTGAGGAGAACTTTCCAGATGCTCAAAGTCTGGATAAACTCCCTCTGATATTCTAGTGGAATCTTTGAATATGTTCCTGATCCTTTCTGCCTGGTCTTGGCTGCGTGATGATATATAAACCTTGTAACCTTCTGAATTTCTCTTTCTTATATCGTCTGCCAAAAGAGAAAAGTTCTTGTTGAAAGAAGGTTGCGGAAGGCAGGAAATGCTAACAGTTTCTTCAGACCCATCAGTCTCAAGTCTTTTTACATTCCTTCCGTTAAGCGCTATTACCTTGAAATTTTTCCACAGCGCAGAAAGATCTTCAAAAGTGTCTGACCATACAATGCAGTTTTCCTTTCCTATATAGTCAAATATGCTTTGGCCGCCCAGAGCCATCACAGACGAAGAATTCTGCATATCCGGAAAGATTTCCGCCTTCTTCACTTTCTCTGTTGACCGTTGGCTGGAAACGTCAAATCTGCTAATGGATTCTACCGTATTTCCAAAGAAATCTATCCTGTACGGAACATTGTCGGAATATGAGAAGATATCCATTATTCCTCCCCTTATAGCAAACTGCCCTGGCTCGGAAACAAAGTCCACTCTTTCAAATCCTGAGGAAAAAAGTTTCTCTTTTAACTGCTCGTAATCCGTATTTTCTCCCTCTGACAGGCAGAATACATTTTGTGATACCGCTACCTTTGCCACACACAGCTCCTTGACTGCAGCAGGATAAGTAACTATCAGAATATCATCACTTTCTGAATTAAAACTGTTTATCGCGCTGAGAGTTATGCTCCTCTGAACCTTATTGGAAGAATCCTTGATTGTGATTATCTTTGAAGTGGCGGAAGCGGAAGACGGAAAGAAAAAAACCTGCCCGGAGAAAACCTGATAAAGGTCTCCGCACATATATTCAGCGCCTTCTTTAGTGTCTGAAATTACAAGGTGGATGCGGGAAGAAGAAGCCTCAGCGATGGCGGAAGACAACACTATCCCCTTGGAAGATCCGTAAAGCCCCTTTATGCAAAGCGAGGAATTTTCCCCGTCTATGAATGAAGAAACTTTAAGGACGGCTTCCAGGCTGCTGAATTTTGCCGATATGCCCTCCATCGTTCCCATCTGCCTGGCAAAGATAGTGCAATTGTTCTTATCTATGTTGATAACTTTGTGGAAAATGAAGGGATAAATTTTCGCGGTGCAAAACCGGCATTTTTCCCACAGTTTTATCAAACCGCAATTCACATCGCCGAGAAAGAAAAATAAGCCTCCTGTATTATTCAGAGGCACATTATTCAAGGTTATCAACATTTTCACCGCCTAATAACAAACAACAAGAAATCTTTTTAAAAATTAATTGATGTTATAGTATAGCTTGTGTAAAAAAGGTATCTTTGCCTAACTATGACAGAAGAAACATTCAATCCGAGAGAAATAGAGCCTACGTCCGACAGGGAAGTGGAGTCTTTGGTAAGGCCAAGGGAATTCCAGGATTTTTCCGGTCAGGAGAAGGTGGTGGAGAACCTGAAGGTATTCGTAAAGGCTGCCAAGATGAGGGGAGAAAGTCTGGACCATACTCTGCTTTTCGGTCCTCCAGGCCTTGGAAAAACCACTCTGGCAAATATTATAGCCAACGAGATGGGCGTGGATATGAAGGTTACTTCCGGCCCTATCCTGGACAAACCTGGCGATCTTGCCGGCCTTTTGACTTCTCTTGAAAGCGGAGACGTGCTTTTCATAGACGAGATTCACAGGCTTCCAAAAATCGTTGAGGAATATCTTTACTCAGCGATGGAAGATTTCCGCATAGATATAATGATAGATAAGGGTCCTGGAGCCAGAAGCGTTCAGATTACCCTCAATCCTTTCACCCTTGTTGGAGCTACTACAAGAAGCGGTCTTCTGTCTTCTCCTCTCAGGGCAAGATTCGGAATAAATTGTCATCTGGAGTATTACAACACTGAAACCCTCCAGAAAATAGTAAAACGTTCCGCCAGGATTCTTGAAATAGATATAGATGACCAGGCTGCAAAGGAAATTGCGTGCCGCAGCCGCGGAACTCCGCGAATTGCAAACTCGCTTCTGAGAAGAGTCAGGGATTTTGCCCAGGTAAAAGGAAGCGGAGACGTGGATCTTGAAATTACCAGATATTCCCTGGATGCTCTCAACATAGACAAGCGTGGCCTTGACCAGATGGATAATAAGATTCTTTCTACCATCATTTCCAAGTTCAAGGGAGGACCTGTTGGCATTACAACCATTGCAACTGCTGTTGGAGAAGATGCCGGCACCATAGAAGAAGTTTACGAGCCGTTCCTCATTCAGGAAGGCTTCATCCGCAGAACTCCGAGAGGAAGAGAAGTAACGGAACTCAGCTACAAGCATCTCGGAATTTCCAAATACAACAACGACTACACTTTGTGGTAATAAAGAACATATAATATTCAACTCATACAATTATGAAAAAGCTCCTTGCAATAATTCTGATTTCATTATTGTCTATAGACGTATTTGCCTGCACTTCAGCCATATTCACCGGCAAATGCACAAAAGACGGCAGACCTTTGATGTGGAAAAACCGCGACACTGGAGAGCTCAACAACCGCCTGGAATATATAAAAGGAAAGAAATACGGTTTCGTAGGCCTTGTAAATTCTCCGCATAAAGGCGGTGAAGTCTGGGCTGGCAGCAACGAGGTTGGTTTCTGTATAATGAATACCGCTTCCTACAATCTTGCCATTCCGGAAGAAAAAGATCTTCAGGACGGAGAAGGAACTTTGATGTATAAGGCTCTGAGCCTTTGCAGAACTCTCAAGGATTTTGAAAATCTTCTGGATACCATAAAGAAGCCTCTGGCTGTTGAAGCCAATTTCGGAGTTATTGATGCAGAGGGAGGAGCTGCATACTATGAAGTAAATACCAGAACCTGGGTAAAGTATGATGCCAACGATCCAACCCTTGCTCCTGAAGGCTACCTTATCTGGACCAACTATTCCAGGAGCGGAAAAGTAGATAAAGGTATGGGTTATGTAAGATGGGGAAACGCTACAGACATCGTTGAAAAGGCTTACAAAGAAGGAGTGAAGTTCACCCCAGAATGGATTATGGATAAACTTTCCAGGTCTTTCTATCACTCTGTCCTCAAGGCAGATCTGAGAGATTCAGATATCGCTGAGAAAACAAACGGATGGTTCATAGACCAGGATTTCATTCCAAGAAAATCTACCTCAGCGATTTCTATTTTCCAAGGCGTGAAGGAAGGAGAAAATGCAGCCAACACCATTTATTGGTGCGGTATGGGCTACGGTCCTTTGGCAGTTATGGTTCCTGTGTTTATGGCTTATCCTAAGATGATACCTTCCACCCTCACCAAAGGCTCATCCAAGGTAAAGAAGAACAACTGCTGGGTTTGCGACCAGGTCCTGAATCTCAAGAAAGAACTCTTCCCTATTGTAAGAGGCAACGGCAACAAGTATTTCAACTACGGCCTGCTCTACAACAATGAAGGAACCGGCTATAGCCAGAAACTGAAAGAATCAGAGAACAAGATTCTTGAGGAATCAGACAAAATCATTGAAGACCTCAGGCAAAACACTCTTGACAAAAAGCATCTTGCCCTGTTCAACAAATACATAGACGAAGTCCTTAAATCCGCTTACAACGGCCTGAAATAGTTAGTAGATTTTCAGCGGTGTAAGGAAGAAGTTCTGGCCGTCGGATTCTCCTGTTGCAATGATTCTTACGCTCTTGACTTTTGTGTTAGGAGTAAGCACTATACGGCTGCAGTCAACATCTGTTTTGCCCTTGTAGTTTACTCCGTCTTCAGAGTATTCAGCATAGCCTTCTGTGAGGCCGTAGAAATCTACGTTTGCCCTTCCTGTTACAATGTCTATAACGGAGCATTGTACAGGCTCGTCAAAGATGAATGTGATGTAGTCTCCTGCCTTTGCCCTTCCTTCAAATCTGCAATATGCGTTTTCCTTGTATTCCTTGAGGATGCTGAGGTTTTTCTCCGATGCCTTCATATTGGTTTCAATTTCAAAATAAGGCCGGAGAATGATTTCTTGAAGCGGCACATTGGAGACAGCAACTCCTACAGAATGCAAAGTGTCTGACACAAATGTTGCAAACCTGTATTTTGCTATATCTTGGGTTGTTATAGGCTCTTTGTAAACATACTTGTAGTTGGTTGTGTCTTTCTGGCCCCTGATGTTTCCTATTTCTGTCTGTGGAGAAACAATGGCATATTTTACAACAGCTCCTTCATAAGGTGGAGTAGCGGTAATTGTGTAGAAATTCGGAATGATATAAGATCCGTCCATTGGCCCGTCCTGCATAGGAACAAGTTCCGCCCGGACTTCCGGATAAGGAACCCTGAACCTTATTCCCATATTCTCAAGCCTTGCAAAATGAGCCTGAGTCAGGCGGTCATAGAAGTACTTGTAATTGGCGGCGCTGTCTGCAATTGTGCGGCTTGTTCCCCATCCTATTTCAGCAAGTGCGCAGAGCCTCGGGAACATCTGATATTCCACAAAATTCTCAGGACGATTTCCGAGTTCTTCCCACAGCCCTGCCTGCACTCCAACCACGTGTTTCTTGGCAAGTTCCAGATTTGAAGCTGCTTTGCCAGCATCTTTTCCAGCAGCTGCAAGTGCAATAGGATCATATGAATACATTACTTCCAGCGGAATAACCCTTGCCCAGTTATGCCCTCTTTCAATCGGAGACTGCTGCATATCCAGATAAACATATTCTGCAGCTTGCATCACGCAATCAAATCCATTCTGTACTGCCATCGGTCCCCACTTCTTGCTGTGCCATATATAAATCAGAGAATTGTTCTTGATGTCATCTGCCTGCATAATCTCTTCCCATCCTGCAATTTTCTTCCCGTATTTCTTTGCGATTATATTTACTCTCGATACAAAATACTTGTGCAATTGCTCGGAATTAGTCATTCCTTCTTTTTTCATAAGTGCCTGGCAGTCCGGACATTTCTCCCAGTTGAAACGGTTAACTTCATCTCCTCCCATATTGATGATCTTAGATGGAAAAAGCTCAGCCATTTCCTTTATAATCATCTCGATGATTTCATAATTGTGCTCTTTTGCTACGCACCAGATTTCCCTGCTGAATCCTGTTTCATTGATGGATGTATCTTCAGGGAATTCGCAGAGTATCTCTGGATAACTTCCTGCTATCGCGTGACTATGTCCTGGTGTCTCAACTTCTGGAATTATCTCTATTCCCCTGTCAGCTGCGTACTTTACTATATCCTTGATTTGCTGCTGGGTATAGAATCCTCCATATCTCTTGTTCCCCGATCCGAAAGATGAAGGAATCACTTCATCCGGTCCTCTCCACGCGCCTTTCTCGGTAAGCAATGGAAGAGCCTTGATCTCAATCCTCCATCCCTGGTCATCCGTCAGATGCCAGTGGAACTTGTTAAGCTTGTGATAAGCCATCCAGTCCAGCACTTTATATATATCTTCAGCCGGCCTCCAAGTCCTTGAAACATCCAGCTCAAAACCCCTGTACTCAAACTCCGGATTGTCAAAGATTTCTCCTTTTGGAATCATTGCACTATTTACGAAGTTCTTGTTTTTGAAATTATATACCTGTGGCGGCAATAATTGAAGTAAAGTCTGAACACCATATAAAGAGCCTGGCATACCTCCAGATACTATATTAATGCTATTGCTTGTTGCAATAATAGTATAGTTTCTATTCCAGCAGGCAGTTGTAAGATTTGATATGGAGATGTAATTCTTCTTTGGACTTTTTTTGCTGATTTTCAAATCTATTCCCAAAAGATTCTTGATTCTTTCCTTAAGGTAATTTGCGGTAAAAGAATCTTTGCAGACAATAACGGTGTTTTTGTCCAGGACAAAAGGTTTTGCGTTCAGGTCATAGGTTACACTCTTTGGCTGAGGTATCAGCTGGGTGTAAGGATTGTTTTTGTCAAAGTGGTTTTCTGCTTCCTGGGCAAGAAGGAATTGCGGGGAAACTAATGCGGCCGCAAGGGCGATTGTAGTGAATAACCGTCTGATCTGCATACAATTCTGTCGGTGATAAAAATGAAAAACTATTTCTTTTCTTTCTTTACAGGCCTTTGTTCAAGATGGCCGGTATAGTTGATGAAATCTCTGTACTGGCTGTCTACTTTTATGTAGGCGGTGCCGTTGCTGTAAACCTCTATGTTCACATTGAAAATCTCCGAATTGTAGCGGTTAGGGAAGTTGAATTCCAAAAAGGCATAGCAATTTCTTTTCGCAGGATTTACAGTAGTCTTTACGTTAACAGGAACATTGTCTGCGTCAACCGCAATGGCATCTTCGTTAGGGAAGGAAAAATCTGCCTTTCCAATATAAGGAAGGTAGCATTTGAGAACGCCATCCTTTATGGAAAGATTGTAGCCGTCCATAGTCTCTTTCTGAGGGAAAGACTTTGGCTGGATGCGGTCTATTACAATGTAGATGTCTTGATTCTGGATGGCATTGACTACGGAAGCGGCTGTTTCTGCCTGCTCTTGAGGGGTTTGGCTAAAAGCTCCGCAACCGGCAAGCATAAGGGTTGCAGCCAGTGCCAGCAAAGTTGTCCTGATGGTTTTCATATTTTTTGCTTTTTATTCTGTCAGCGGATTGGCTTCTTCCGGATAAGGCCTTGCGTCTACTTCTCCTTCATAAGATACAGACTGGAATCCCGGAACTTCAACCATAATGTAAACCTTTCCGGAAGGATATACTTGAACAGTCATTGTAACCTGTACTGCCTGGGTATCTCTATCGGTATCGTTATTCCAGAAAATGCACTGGTACATATAGCTCTTCTGCTTCTCGCTCCAGCCGCCGAATATGGTGGTTATCTGGTTGTTGGCAATGATGCTAATGTCTGTGTTGGCAAGGCTGTAGGCCTGTCTTGCCTTGGTTTCTGCAAGGCCGGTGAAAGGAAGGCAGCAGGAAATGCGGTCTTTTTTCAGGTCTACATAATACTCAGCCGTAGCGGCGTTGATAGTCTGGTAGTTGAAATTGAAGTTGTTGTTCTGGTTGAAACTTCTGGTTATGAACATAAAGAGATCTTTCTTTACGCCGTTTTCATTGACGAGCTTGGCGATTCTCTCTTTTCTTTCCTTGTTGCTCTCCTTTTTCTTTTTCTGCGAGTAGGATGGAACGCAAATCAGAACTGCCGTCAAAAGGCATAGGGCAATGGTAAGAATCTTTTTCATAGCTGACATTTGTTTATGACTGTTAATATTTGTTTTCTTATGTATTATGCCATTTGGTTTGCAAAAACTGCTCCCGAAACAAATATAGCGATTAAACTTTTGAAATGGCGGAAAAATTGGTTAAAATTGTAGATGTTTTCAAAGATTGCAAATAATTAATCTAAAACAAATGACAGATACAAAACTTATATCCCATATTCCAGACGGTCCTCTGTCTGAAAAATGGAAGAAGCGCAAAGCGGAAATCAAAGTTGTAAGCCCTGCCAACAAGAGAAAACTTGAAATCATTGTTGTAGGAACAGGACTTGCCGGAGCTTCCGCCGCAGCCTCTCTCGGAGAGATGGGTTACAATGTAAAGATCTTCTGCATCAGCGATTCGCCTAGAAGAGCGCATTCTATTGCAGCTCAGGGAGGTATCAATGCAGCAAAGAACTACCAGAACGACAACGATTCCATCTATCGCCTGTTCGTTGATACGGTAAAGGGAGGAGACTTCCGCAGCCGCGAGGCAAACGTTTATCGTCTTGCCGAGGTCAGCAACCTGATCATAGACCACTGCGTTGCCCAGGGAGTGCCTTTCGCAAGGGAATACGGCGGACTGCTCGCCAACCGTTCATTCGGAGGCGCACAGGTAAGCCGTACCTTCTATGCAAGGGGCCAGACCGGACAGCAGCTGCTTCTGGGCGCATATGCATCGCTGAACAAGGAAATCAAGAACGGAAGCGTAAAGAGCTATCCAAGGCACGAGATGCTGGACCTGGTACTTATCAACGGCCAGGCAAAAGGCATCATCGCCCGCAACATTGCAACCGGTGAAATAGAAAGATTCGGAGCCCACGCAGTTGTAATAGCAACAGGCGGTTACGGAAACGTTTACTTCCTCTCCACCAACGCTATGAACTCCAACGGTTCAGCCGCTTGGCAGTGCTACAAGAAGGGAGCATACTTCGGAAATCCTTGCTTTGCTCAGATTCACCCAACCTGTATTCCGGTTCACGGAACACAACAGTGCAAGCTTACCCTTATGAGTGAATCCCTGAGAAACGACGGCCGTATCTGGGTTCCTAAGAAGATGGAAGACGTTCTCAAACTCCGCAAGGGAGAAATCAAGGCTTCCCAGATTCCTGAAGAAGACCGCGACTACTATCTGGAAAGAAGATATCCGGCATTCGGAAACCTGGTTCCAAGAGACATTGCCTCACGTGCAGCCAAGGAAAGATGCGACGCCGGCTACGGAGTTAACGAAACCGGAAAGGCCGTGTTCCTGGACTTCAAGACAGCTATTGAAAGGCTCGGAGAAGACAAGATCCGTGAAAGGTACGGCAACCTCTTCCAGATGTATGAGGAAATCACCGATGTAGACGCCTACAAGGAGCCTATGATGATTTACCCTGCCATCCACTACACGATGGGAGGCCTCTGGGTTGACTACGACCTGCAGACCACCATCCCAGGACTGTTTGCCATCGGCGAGGCGAACTTCTCAGACCACGGCGGAAACCGCCTTGGAGCATCCGCTCTGATGCAGGGCCTGGCAGACGGATATTTCATCCTGCCTTACACCATCGGCGGCTATCTGGCAAAGAAGATTCAGGAGCCTAAGACAGACATCAATGCTCCTGAGTTTGACGAGGCAGAAAAGGCTGTAAAAGACCGCATTGCAAAACTCTTTGCAATCAAGGGAAAGAAATCCCCAGACGAAATCCACAAGGAACTTGGAAACATTATGTGGGAATACGTTGGAATGGGACGTACAGAAGAGGGCCTGAAGAAGGCTATCGTTGAAATCAAGCGCCTCAAGGAAGAGTTCTGGAAGAACGTTTACGTATCCGGAGAAAACGGAGAATTCAACCAGGAGCTCGAGAAGGCTATGAGGCTTGCAGACTTCTTTGAAATCGGTGACCTTATGGCTCGCGATGCTCTCAACAGAAGGGAAAGCTGCGGCGGACACTTCAGAGAGGAGATGCAGACAGAAGAAGGCGAGGCAAAGAGAGACGACGAGAACTTTATGTATGTTTCCGCCTGGGAGTACAAGGGAGAGGACCAGGAGCCAGAGCTCCACAAGGAACCTCTTGTATATGAAGGAATTAAAGTAGCAACCAGAAATTATAAAGACTAGTCTATGAAATTCACTATAAAAGTTTGGAGACAGAAAAATGCCAAGGCTAAAGGGCATTTCGAGACTTATAAGGTTGACAACATAAGTCCTGATTCTTCGTTCCTTGAGATGCTGGATATTCTCAACGACCAGCTGGTTCACCAGAACTCAGATCCTGTTGCTTTCAGCAAGGGTTGTGAGGGCGGAGAAGCTTGCTCAGGCGAGAAATACAAAGAGGCAAAAGCCGCTGGCAAGGCTCTTCCTATCAGCTTTGACCACGACTGCCGCGAGGGTATCTGCGGAGCTTGCTCCCTGTACATCAACGGCAGGGCTCACGGTCCTGAGAACGAAGTAACTACCTGCCAGCTGTTTATGAGAAAATTCAAAGACGGCAGCACCATTACCATTGAGCCGTGGAGAAGCGCAGCCTTCCCGGTAATCAAAGACCTGGTAGTAGACCGCAGCGCTCTTGACAAGATTATGCAGGCCGGCGGATTCATCGATGTAAGAACCGGAGCCGCCCAGGATGCAAACAACATCCCTATTGCAAAGGAGAAAGCAGACCTGAGTATGGATGCCGCAAGCTGCATCGGATGCGGAGCCTGTGTTGCAACCTGCAAGAACGGCTCGGCGATGCTGTTCATCGGAGCAAGGGTCAGCTCGCTTGCACTGCTTCCTCAGGGCAAGGTTGAGAGCACCAGAAGGGCAATGAATATGATTGCCAAGATGGATGAACTCGGCTTTGGAACCTGCACCAACACAAGGGCTTGCGAAATGGAGTGCCCTAAGAAGGTATCGGTGAGCCACATTGCAAGGCTCAACCGCGAATTCCTCAAGGGCTGGATCAAGAGGTAAGCTCTTCTTCGTCGAAATTTTGCCAGAGAAATCCGGTAAATGGGTAACGACCTCTAATGGTTTCACCAACCATTTTATAGAGGTCGTTTCTTAATTTGTCTATGCCGATTTTCTCCTTGGCGGAGATAAAGATTGCAGGGGAGTTTTCCTTGGCAACCCAAGACTCTTCAAGCTGTCTCAGCGATATGTTTCCAGGGCGGTCGTCGCTGAGGTCAAACTCGCTTTTAGGAATGAACTTGTAAGCGTCTATCTTGTTGAAAACCATAAAGACAGGCTTGTTGCCGGCACCAATTTCCTCAAGGGTGTGCTTAACGACTTTTATCTGGTCTTCAAAGTTTGGATGGCTTACGTCTACAACGTGGAGAAGTATATCCGCTTCCCTTACTTCATCAAGCGTGCTCTTAAAGGATTCAACGAGCTGATGAGGGAGTTTCCTTATGAAGCCAACCGTATCGCTGAGAAGGAAAGGAGTATTGTCTATCACAACCTTTCTGACTGTGGTGTCCAAGGTGGCGAAAAGCTTGTTTTCCGCAAAGACATTGCTTTTGGAAAGAAGGTTCATTATGGTGCTTTTGCCAACGTTGGTATAGCCTACAAGCGAGACTCTTACCATTCTTCCGCGGTTGGAGCGCTGGGTTGCCATCTGGCGGTCTATCTTCTTGAGCTGGTCTTTGAGCTGGGAGATTTTGTCCATCACTATTCGGCGGTCTGTCTCCAGCTGCTTTTCACCGGCACCGCCACGAGTTCCCCTACCTCCTCTCTGCCTTTCAAGGTGGCTCCACATTCCGGTAAGCCTTGGAAGAATGTACTGGTATCTTGCAAGCTGAACCTGAGTCTTAGCATAAGCCGTCTGAGCCCTCATCGCAAAAATGTCCAGGATAAGGGAAGTGCGGTCCAGAATGGAACAGTTGAGTTCCTTTTCCAGATTCCTTACCTGAGCGCCGGAAAGCTCATCGTCAAATACTGCCAGATGTATCTCGTTATCAGCTATATAGTCTTTGATTTCCTGCAGCTTGCCCTTTCCAACATATGTGCTGGAATTAGGCTTGTCTATTCTTTGCAGGAAACGTTTTACGCCTTCTATAGAAGCCGTAGCCGCCAGAAATTCCAGCTCATCCAGGTATTCGTTTGCCTGCCTCTCTGTTATTTCTGGCGTTATAGCGCTTATCAGTATGGCTTTTTCCATAAACAGAGCGCAAGTTACTTCTTTTTCAATTAAATTTGTTAAGTGTTAACTTTTCATCTAGATGTTATGTTGAAAAAATCGTTGTTTTTGTTTTTAGCTTTAGCTGTTGTTATGGGAAGCGTCAATGAGTCAAAAGCACAGAAGAAAAGGATGAGAGACTGGGGTCTTTCATACGGAATTTTCAAGACAGGCCAATACAATGCAATTACTGATGTTGCGGGAGTTACCGTAGGCCAGGTAACACTCCGCGAAAAGGACGATATGAATACGGGAGTTACCGCAATTCTTCCGCATTCAGGAAACATTTTCCGCAAAAAAGTTCCGGCCGCAATGTATCTTGGAAACAGTTTTGGAAAACTGGCCGGCTACAGCCAGGTAAAGGAACTTGGAAACATAGAAACCCCTATCATACTGACAAATACGCTGAGCATTGCAGCTGGGCTTTACGGAGTAATAACCCACACTTTGGCTCAGCCTGGCAACGAGGGAGTCAATTCCGTTAACGCTGTAGTTGGAGAAACCAACGACGGCCGCCTGAACAATATGAGGGCAAGATACGTGAAGCCGGAACACGTACTTCAGGCAATTGAAGCTGCAAAGGGCGGACCGGTTGAAGAAGGCTGCGTGGGCGCCGGAACCGGCACAATCTGCTTCAGCTGGAAAGGCGGAATAGGCACATCTTCCAGAGTACTTCCGGAAGATCTTGGCGGCTATACCGTAGGAGTTTTGGTACAGACCAACTACGGCGGAATTCTTGAAATCTGCGGCGTGGAAGTAGGAAGAAAGCTCGGCGATTATTCTTACCGAAAGAGCGTGGAAGCCGAGGCCAAGAAAGAAGAAGCCAAAGGTGGAGATGGTTCCTGTATGATAGTGGTAGCAACAGACGCCCCTGTAGATGCCCGCCTGCTTGAAAGGATGGCAAAAAGAGCCTTTATGGCCCTTGCAAAAACAGGAAGCTTTGCATCCAACGGAAGCGGAGACTATGTAATTGCATTCTCTGTCTATCCAGACAATATGATCGTAGATGAAGAAATCCACACGATGAAGGTTCTGGACAACGACAAGATGTCCCCTCTTTTTGAGGCAACCGTTGAAGCAACAGCCGAGGCTCTGTGGAACAGCCTGTTTGCCGCCGAAACCACTAAAGGCTTTAAAGGCAACGTTATAGAAGCGCTTCCAGTAGAGAAAGTCGTAAAGATGATAAAGAAGGAAAAAGGAATCAAATAGATTCCGCCAAGGCGCAAAAAAATCGGGGATGGTTTTTCCGTCCCCAATTTTCTTTTGGCAGCAAAAGATGCTACTGGGCAACTTCCTCAACAGCCTCTTTTACCTGCTCTGCTGCGTTCTCAACAGCTTCCTCAGCTTTTTCTCCTTCATCGCCGAACCAGCCTTTGATGTCGTTTACAACGCCCTCAGCAGCCTCGGTTGCGAGCTTGCCGTAGATTTCGTCGAACTTAGCCTTGTTCTCAGTGTTCTTTGCATAGAAATCCTGGAACTCCTTGTTAACCTTTTCCATTTCCTTGCCGATTTCACCAGCCTTGGAAAGCTTCAGGTGAGCAAAAGCGTCGGTCATTTCCTTGGTCTTCTGAGTCTGGTATTCCATAAGAGCCTTGGCATCCTTCTCAGGATCTCCGGT
Organism: Bacteroidales bacterium; assembly: GCA_016285455.1. Lineage (GTDB taxonomy): Bacteria > Bacteroidota > Bacteroidia > Bacteroidales > UBA932 > Egerieousia. The sequence goes on along the minus strand of JAEEQS010000003.1, from coordinate 70,995 downwards.
TGGCTTTACACCATTGGAGGTGCAAGAAGCAAACAGGAAGCAAAGAGCTGCTGCTGAAAGTAAAATAAATCTTTTCATCGCGATAAAAATATTTAGTTAAACAAATAATTATCTGAGCTGGAAGATGATAGGGAAAGTATACTTAACCTTTACTGGCTTGTTCCTCTGCTTTCCTGGGCTCCATTTCGGAGACTTCTGGATAACCCTGACAGCCTCTTTGTCAAGAGATGAATCAACTCCTCTGAGCACCTTTACATCCTTTACGCTACCGTCTTTGTCTATGGTAAACTGAACGGTTACACGGCCCTGGATACCATTCTCCTTGGCGATTTCAGGATACTCGATATTGTTGTAAACCCATTTTGTAAACTCGTTGGCGTCTTTGCCCTGGAACATAGGCTTGTCTTCTACGATTGCAAAAGGAATTTCCTCTTCAACCTCAACCTCTTCCTCAACAGGCTTTGCCTCAACGTAAGGCTTGATCTCGATCTTCTGGTCTGAGTCATCGTTACTGATGAAGTCTGTTTCTACCTTAACGTCGTTCTCCACAATCTGGAGTTCCTCTGTCATTACAGGCTCTCTGATCTGCTCTGGAGGTGGCGGAGGGGTCTCCTGGGTAATAGGAGCCTGCTCCTCGTCTGTGATAACGGTAGTGTTTGCAGCAAGGGTGCTAACATCCTTGTCTGTGGTGCTCCACTCAAAAACCAGAAGAACCAATCCCAGTGCGGCTATAAGACCGATTTCACGGAACAGGGTTTTCTTGTTCTCAAGATTTGCTTTAGGGGATTTTTTGATTTCCATATAGCTTGATTTTTATTAGATTATATTCTGCTCTTTAAGTACGTTTGCGGTGTTGCGGGTAGCATCTGCGCTGGCTTTGAAGAGAGCCTTTTCCTCATCGTTGAGCTCAAGTTCAACAATCTTTTCCCATCCGCCTTTTCCTACGATTGCAGGAACGCCGATGCAAAGGTCATTCTCTCCGTATTCGCCTTCCAGATAGCAGCAGCAAGGGATCATCTTCCTCTCGTTCATCACAATGGATTTAGCCATTGTGGCTGCGCTCATTCCAGGAGCGTACCAGGCGCTGGTTCCCAGGAGTTTGGTAAGGGTAGCGCCGCCAACCATAGTATCTGCTACAACCTTGTCACATACCTCCTTGCTCAGGAGCTTGGTTACAGGAATTCCCTTGTATGTTGCAAAGCGGATCAGAGGAATCATAGTCTTGTCTCCATGGCCGCCGATAACCATACAGTCTATATCGCTTACAGGAACATCCAGAGCCTGTGCAAGATAGTAGGTGAAACGGCTTGAATCCAGCTGGCCGCCCATTCCAACAACCTGATGCTTAGGAAGATTATTCTTCTTCAGAGTCAGGTAAGTCATAGGATCCATAGGATTTGCAATAACCATAATCACAGCCTTAGGAGAGAATTTGAGAACGTTCTCTGTAACGCTTGAAACAATCTTGGAATTGACTCCGATGAGTTCCTCTCTGGTCATTCCCGGCTTTCTTGGAATACCGGAAGTGATGATAACTACGTCTGAATCTGCGGTTTTAGAGTAATCGTTTGTTACTCCGATTATTTTAGTGTTTGTTCCGTACTGCTTGGCGGCCTGCATCATATCCATTGCCTTTCCCTCTGAGATGCCTTCCTTGATATCCAGAAGCACAATCTCTGAGCAGAAATTCAGATGAAGCATAGCCTCTACGCATGAAGCGCCAACATTACCGGCGCCAATAACAGATACTTTAGCCATAAACTCTAATTTTTAGATAAATTTGTGCTTACAAAGATAGGAAATTACATAACAGGGCATTATCAATAAAACATCAATGTTGCACTTTACAGACCAGGACCTCAGCAGCCGGCTTAGCGGCAAGGCTGTTATAAGCAAGTGGATTGGCAAAATCCTGAAAGACAGGGGATACAAGATGGGAGAAATCAACATAATCTTCTGCACAGACCCCTATCTTCTCAACATCAACAAAACCTCTTTGGGCCACAATTACTACACAGACATAATCACCTTTGACTATTGTGAGGACAATCTGGTCAGCGGAGACCTTTTCATAAGCCTAGACACCGTTCTGGCAAATTCTGCCCAATACCGCCAAATGTTTTCTCCTGCCTTCAAGTGCGAACTGCTGAGGGTAATCATCCACGGCATCCTTCATCTTTCCGGTGAAGATGATATCACGCCTTATCGGCAAAAGAAGATGAGAGCTGCGGAAAACAAAAGCCTTAAATTTCTCCTCAGCGATTTTGATGCTGATAAAATATCTGTTGGATACAAGAAATAACCTATGAGCCGTATGGGCAGAAAATATGATGTGATAGTTGTGGGCGGCGGACACGCCGGCTGCGAGGCCGCTCTTTCGGCCGCCAGGATGGGCTGCAGCGTTCTGCTCATTACGATGGATATGAACAAGATAGCCCAGATGTCTTGCAATCCGGCCGTTGGTGGAATAGCTAAAGGTCAGATAGTCAGAGAAATAGACGCGCTTGGCGGTGGAATGGGCCTTGTTACTGACGCCTCCACAATCCAGTTCCGTATGCTCAACAGCTCCAAAGGCCCGGCCGTCTGGAGTCCTAGAGCCCAGTGCGACCGTCAGTATTTCATACTCAACTGGAGATATCTTCTGGAGCACACTCCCGGTCTTCATATCTGGCAGGACACAGTAACGGATCTAGTGATAGATACCTTCAAGAGAAGAACTAAAGGATATGACCATGTAGTCCGCGGAGTTGTTACTTCTATGGGCGCTGAGTTTGCCGCAAGCAAGGTTATACTTACCGCCGGAACATTTCTTAACGGACGTCTTTTCATTGGAAGGAACTCCGCAGAAGGAGGAAGAATCGGCGAGCCATCATCACTTTCTTTGACGGAAAAACTTGCCCAATTCGGCATAGAATCCGGCAGGATGAAAACCGGAACTCCGCCGAGAATTGACATAAAATCCATAGACATTTCACGTCTGGAGGTCCAGCTTGGAGATGAGAATCCGGGGCGCTTTTCTTTCCTTAATGTTCCGTCTTCCGTGCAGACAAATGTTGAGCAGAGATGCTGCTATCTGGTTCATACAAACCCTAAGGTTCACTCAATTCTCAAAAAAGGCTTCAAAGACTCGCCCCTCTTTTCCGGAAAAATCAAGGGAATCGGGCCAAGATATTGCCCTAGCATAGAGGACAAGCTCCGCACTTTTGCAGACAAGGACCAGCACCTTCTATTCCTTGAACCGGAAGGCTGGAACACCAACGAATACTATCTGCAGGGATTTTCTTCTTCTCTGCCGATGGATATTCAGATAGAGGCCGTACGCCACATAGAAGGCTTGGAAACCGCGGAGATTTTCCGCCCCGCCTACGCCGTGGAATACGATTATTTTCCTCCGACCCAGCTTTGGCCGACCCTGGAGTCAAAGCAGATTTCAGGACTTTATTTTGCCGGCCAGGTCAACGGAACCACAGGCTACGAGGAAGCTGGAGCGCAGGGCTTGATGGCGGGCATAAACGCAACGCTTTCCGTCCAGAAACGCCAGCCTTTGGTTCTTGCAAGAAACCAGTCTTACATCGGTGTTCTGATAGACGATCTTGTTACCAAAGGCGTGGATGAGCCTTACAGAATGTTTACGTCAAGGGCCGAATTCCGCATACTTCTCCGGCAGGACAATGCAGACTGCCGCCTGACAAAAATCGGCTACGATTTAGGCCTTGCTTCAAAAGCCAGGCTGGATCTTATGAAGGACAAATATGGTGCGATAAACAAGATTGTCTCAATTCTGGATGGCGATACTGTTTCTCCAAAATCTTTCAACGCCGCAGTTTCTGCAGAAAATATTACGGAAGGCAAAAAGGCCTCAGCCTTACTAATGAGGCCAGATGTTGCCCTGAACGATATTCTTGGAATTGTTCCACGTGGAACAGCAATCAAGGAAACCATATCAAAAACAGAAAAAGCCCATCCTGTAACCGATACTGCAGACGGAATCAGGCTTCCATTCCGCCCTTATGGTTTTTCTCCGGTGGGAAAGAACTCGTTGGGCTCAGAGATTCTCTCTGCCGCTGAAACATCTGTCAAATATCGTGGATACGTTCAGAGAGAACAAATAGCAGCTAATCGTATGGCCCGTCTGGAAGAGCTTAAGATACCGCAGGATTTTGACTATATGAAGGTTACCTCTCTGTCTATGGAAGGCAGAATGAAGCTTATGCGCTATAAGCCGCAGACGATTGCACAAGCTTCCAGAATCTCCGGAGTAAGCCCTGCGGATATTTCCGTTCTTTTGGTCTATTTTGGACGCTGATTTTTCTTCAAGCAATAGATTTGTTGATAAAATAAAAACGTCTTATTAACAATCTTTTAGAATCTATTATCTAAAGTTTTGCTTTATGCTTGTTTTTTAGTGTTTTTCTTCTCCCGCAAAGCACTGCTTCTTTTAATGCAATACTTTAGGTAATTTAAGATAATATGCTGAAATAAAATAATATAAGCCCAAATTGTTCCCCGTGGAACACTCAAAAAATCGGCCTTCAGAAACACCCCTATTTTAAGAGTTCTCCCCTTAAACCCGATGGGAACCCGTCTGAAACAAAAATAGCCCGAAAAACGGGCTATTTTTACGTTTTCAGCATCTTTTTAGGCTAAAATCTTCTCCAGATCGGCAACAAAACTGTCTATATCCGCTTCTGTGGTCCGGAATGAGCACATAAGGCGGACTTCCTTGATGTTTTCTCTCCAGACGTAGAAAATGTATTTTTCCCTGAGATAATCCAACTGCTCATCGCTGAGCGGAGAAAGGGAAACATACACTCCGTTCGTGTCTACGCTCTGGGTAAAGTACACTCCTTTGTCCATCGCTGAGGATTCTCTGAGTTTTTTCTCCAGATATTTTGCCATAGAGTTGGAGTGCGCGGCCATTTTCAGATAGAGATTGTCTTTCAGATAGGCCTCAAACTGGGCGGCAATAAAACGGTTCTTGGAGTAGAGCTGGGTTGCCTGCTTGCGTATGTAGGCAAGGTTTTGGGCCATTTCCCTGTTTCTTTCCAGGCCGAAAATCACCACAGCTTCCCCTATCAGAAGCCCGTTTTTTGTGCCTCCAAAACTCAGCACATCCACGCCTGTATCCGCAATCATTTCCTTGATTGAAATATTCATTGCGGCTGCGGCATTGGATATCCTGGAGCCATCTACGTGGATGTAACCCCCTACCGAATGCATCAGATCTGCCAGGGCCCTGATTTCTTCTACGGAATACAGGGTTTCAAACTCCGTTGGCTGGGAAATGGACAGTATTGCCGGCTGGACCTTGTGCTGGTCTCCAAACTTCAGCTGAGCCCTAACGGTTTCAACTGATACCTTTCCGCCATCCTGCTCCAGCGGGGTTATTCTGCAGGAGGAAAATCTTTCAACTGCACCGCATTCGTCTTCGATTATATGGGCACAGGACGGGGCAAGTATGGTGCTGAAAGGCTTCAGGAAAGATGCCAGGGACACTACGTTTGCGCCGGTTCCGTTGAGCACAAAAAGGGCCTTGCAGTCATTACCCAGCAAGGCCTCGATTTGTCCCAGAACCCCTTCTGTGTATTCATCTTCTCCATAGCCGAAGCAATAGCCCTCGTTTGCACGCTCTATTGCCTGAAGAATGGAAGGATGGATACCGGAGTGGTTGTCACTCCCGAAAGAGCATTTTTTCATTAACTGTTTTATTTGCAGATGCCTTCGTAAGCGGCGGCGTCCAGCAGAGCGTCAACCTCAGAAGGGTCTGTCATCTCTACCTTTATCAGCCAGCCGGCTCCGTAAGGATCCTTGTTTACGTTTTCTGGAGCGGCCTCCAGGTCAGGATTGATTTCAATTACCTTTCCGCCTACAGGCATCAGCGCGTCAGCTACGGTCTTTACGGCCTCAATGCTTCCGAACTGGTCTCCTGCTGCAAGGGTTTCACCCTCGCAGGTAATATCGAGGAAGACAATGTCTCCCAGCTCGCTCTGAGCAAAATCTGTAATGCCTACAGTAGCAATGTTACCCTCTACGCTTACCCACTCGTGGTCGTTAGAGTACTTGAGATTTGAAGGAATATTCATAATGTTATAATGTTTAATTGTTTTGTTTTCAGATAGTTAAATAACGGCAACGCACCTTACCCAGAACTCTGCGTTCTTTTTGCGGTACATATCTATCAATATCCAGTTCTTGTCAAAATACCAAGCGCAGGCCTTGTTGTCTGCCGCTTCCTGAATAGTCCAGTAGTTTTGGTTTACCTTAAATGGTTTTACGTCTTTTCTGACGCGCGCAAGGTCTTCAAGAGAGTGGTTTACAATATAATCGTCAGAACCACAGGCCATCTCCTCTACAGTAGGAACAAACCATCCGGAGGTTGTGCCCTTCAGAGGCGTTTTCTTGTCACACTCCAGCGCCCAGTGGTTTGGCTTGATTCTATGTGAAGCCCCTCTCCTTTCGTTGTACTTTGTAACTTCCTGTTTCAGGTCATATCCAGAACTATACACGTATGCGGAATGCGAGTAACGCCAAATGTTTTTTGCATATAAGCCGCTATAATTACGCCCATTTTTTCCAACCATCGAGTATGTATATTCCTGGACACGCTCTTTCGGCTCCGGTTTATAATAAAGCTCCCGGGAAAGAACATCATAACAAAGATATTGTTTTGGGGTATGGTCTCCCCTGCGCTCATCTTCCTTGCCGCTAAGATGATCGTATTTGAGAATAATCCGGTCTCTTATTCTGGTCTGGTCTGGAGAATACTTTTTGCTGTTGAAAATATCGTCATCCTCATCGCAGTAAACCATTTTTTTGCTTGATTCCGTCAAACTCATCACATAAGCGTGTTTCATTGTTTTTCCGTCTGGACTCCAAATGCCGGAGAGAGTCATATTGTACAGCAGGCCTTTTTTCTTGTCTATGTCTTTATCTGTTGGTATAGGACCGCTGTTTGGAAATCTTGCGGTAAGGGTTCTTGCCCTCCAGTCCGGGTCTCCAGGTTTTTTCCCGTCAGGAAAAACATACATTATTATGCCTACAATGTCCTTTGCAACATCTGAAAAACCAGCCTGTTTCCCAAGCTCATCGAGTTTTACTTTAACCCGTCTCTCATAGTCTCCGCGATATCCTCCGTCTATTGCAATGTAGCGGTTCTTTGTGCTGCTCCATGCAACATAATCTCCGGTTTTAATATCCTCGGCCTTGTATTTGACAACCTTACTCTGACCAGACGACACCTGCAAAGTCATCAGCCCCAGGGCAGTAGCGCATATCAATTTGAAAAAGTTCTTCATATCAAAAAACTGTTTTTGCAATAGGCGAATTTATGAAATCTCAGCGATTATAGCAAACAGAAAGGACGGAAAGAATAATAGTTATTACAAACAACACACTGAATATCAATATATTCCTTGCAGCCTCCCCTAGTGATTCGTTAAGCTTTTTTCCGTGGTTGATCTTGACCATTTTCCTGTGAGCTGAAAACAAGAACGGCAAAAACAAAAGCGGAACGACTAGGTAGAACGGGAAAGAATTCCACCCGTTGAGCTCTGCTCCAAGTTTAAAGGCGCTTCTCATAAATCCCCCTACCAATATCGCCCCTATTGTTGCTAAGCATCCATTAACGAGATAGAGCCATTCGGCGGTTTTTGCCCCCCACTTTACAACAAGAGTTCTCTTTCCATTCTTCTTGTCAAGTTCTCTGTCGCGATAATTGTTGATAATCAAAAGATTATTAGTAACTAGCCCTACCGCTAAACCAGATATCATAGAAATCACCCCAACTTCCAGATAAAAGATAATAAAAACAAAATCGACATAAATCATCTCTACGGTTCGTTCGTCAAGCAGGCCCTTCAAGTAGAAATTCCGCGTTGAAACAAACCAAGTAAAGAACACGGGAACTATCCCGAAAAACAAAACAACCATAACATCTCCCCATCCTCGATATGAAAGCTTTGTCGTATAAAAGAAAGCTCCGGCAACACATAAGAGACCAACGACAAGCATGGCTATACCCCCATAATAAATGAGAGGAAGGCCAAAAAGTATTGAAATGATGGTAGTTATGATTATTCCGGTCTTCATGGCGTTAGGGGTTATCCATCCCTTTGAGCAAGCCCTTTCAGGGCCAAGTCTTTCCTCGGAGTCCGCGCCTTTCTTCCAGTCGAAATAATCGTTGATGAAATTAGCGTCAATCTGCATAGCCAAGGCAAACGCCAGGCAAATAGCAGATGGGATAATCCAGGATTTCGGAAAAAAATCAACGCTTATTCCAACCAATGTAGCCCAGGCCAATACCGCACCCACAAGGACAGGGGCTGCAGCGCCTGTAAGGGTTTTTGGGCGGGCGGCTAATATCCAGGCTTTCAGAGAGTTTGTCTTAACCGTAGGAGATGATTTTATGGAAGTGTTTTCCATATGTAATCCCTATAATCTCTTCAAGGCGAGTTTGATTATTTGCTCTACGGAAGCGGCCGGATTTTGGCGGAGGATGTCCCCTATCACCTTTTCGGAGTCTGGTTTCTTGAAACCGAGCATTATCAATGCGCCGAGAGCTTCTTCTCCAACAGGGCTCTTTGCGGCAGGGCCGAGAGGAAGGGTAGAGGAGTCTGCGCCCTTTGAAACCTTGTCCTTGAGCTCTATGATGAGCTTCTGTGCGGTTTTGAGGCCTATTCCCTTGACGGCCTTGATCTTGTTGACGTCATCAGTGGCTATGGCGGCCTTAAGCTCGTCTGTGCTCAGCGATGAAAGAATCATTCTGGCAGTGTTAGGGCCAACCCCGTTGACGTTGATCAGCAGGGTGAACATATATCTTTCCTCCTTGCTGGCAAAGCCGTACCACTGGGCAATGTCCTCTTTCACATAGTAGTAGATATAAAGCTTGACCTCCTTCAGATTCTGGATATCGGTGAAGGTCTGGAGAGAGATTTCCAGCTTGTAGCCTATTCCTCCGGCTTCTACAATAGCCTGGGTAGGGGCGGTTTCAACCAAAAGGCCTTTTATGTAATCGTACATATAGTGTTTCTTGAAGTAAAATGTCTTAATCTGCTAAATCTTCGCGGAATATAACGCTTCCGCTGGCCTGGTGAGTGGCCAGGATAAGAACCTCTGCAATCTGCACGTGGGCGGGAGCGCTGGCGGCGTAGAAAGCAACGTCTGCAATGTCTGCTCCGCTGAGTGGCTTAATTCCGCGGTAAACCTTGTCTGCACGGGCGCTGTCTCCGTGGAAGCGGGTGGTGGAGAAGTTGGTTTCAACCAGGCCCGGCTTGAGGTTGGTAACCCTGATAGGGGTATGAGCCAGATCTATGCGGAGGCCGTCGCTGAGAGCCTTTACAGCAGCCTTGGTGGCGCAATAGACGTTGCCGTTGGCGTATGCGGCGTCTCCGGCCACGCTTCCGATGTTGATCACGTGGCCCTTGTTTCTCCTAACCATTCCAGGAACAATGAGCCTGGTCATATACAGAAGACCCTTGATGTTGGTATCTATCATAGTCTCCCAGTCGTCTATATCTCCGTCGTATTCCGGATCCAGTCCAAGAGCCAGGCCGGCGTTATTCACCAGAACATCTATGTCTGCCCAATCTTCTGGAAGAGAGAGGATTGCCTTTTGAGCGGCAGCTTTGTCCCTGACATCAAATATCAGAGGATAGGTCTCTATGTTAGGGCATAGAGAGAGGATTTCCTTTTCAGCGGCAGCTTTGTCCCTGACATCAAATATCAGAGGATAGGTCTCTATGTTAGGGCATAGAGAGAGGATTTCCTTTTCAGCGGCCGATACTTTTTCCTTGGTTCTTCCGGTGAGAATAATGTCATATCCTCCTTGCGCAAACCTTACGGCACAGGCCTTTCCAATGCCGCTGGTTGCTCCGGTAATCAAAACAGTCTTGTTCATATTGAGCAAATTTATGAAAAAATCGTTGTATTTTTGCATTTTGCACAACAGGGCAACTATATGGAACGCACAAGAGAAGACATAATATCTGAAGTCAGGGCAATGGTGCCGGCGCTCAGCCTTAGGATGAACGGCCAGCCACTGGTATACCTCGACAATGCCGCCACCACCCAGAAGCCTTCTCAAGTGCTTGATTTTCTTAACGATGCGCTTAAAGAAAGAAACGCCAATGTGCACCGCTCAATGTATGAGCTCAGCGATCTTTCCACAACGGCCTACGAAAATGCCAGGGAAAAAGTCAGGAGTTTCATAAACGCTCCGGCTAGAGAAAACGTAATATTCACATCGGGGACAACGGCATCTATAAACCTTGTTGCAGCATGCTTCTGCCAAAGATTTGTAGGAAAGGGAGATGTTATTCTGATAGAAGGGGACTCCCACCATTCCAACATAGTTCCGTGGCAGATTGCGGCAGAAAGGGCCGGTGCGGAAGTTCAAGTAATTCCAACAGACGTAATGCTTGGAGAAGGAAGAAGCGGAAAGGTGGCTGTGGAGAGGCTGGCAGAACTGCTTACTGATAAGGTTAAAATATTGGCAATCACGCAGATATCCAACATTACCGGTCTTCTAAATCCGGTAGGGGAGATTATTTCTCTGGCTCATTCCAGAGGAATTCCGGTTCTGGTAGACGGAGCCCAGGGAATAGTGCATTCTCCTGTGGATGTGCAGGCTATGGACTGCGATTTCTATGCCTTTTCAGCCCACAAGATTTACGGAGCTACGGGAGTAGGGGTGCTTTACGGAAAGAAAGATTTGCTGGAGGCTCTTCCGCCTTATATGGGCGGCGGAGATATGGTGGAAACGGTTACATACCAGAAGACTACGTATGCCCAGCTTCCGCTTAAATTTGAGGCAGGAACTCCAAACTTTATAGGAGCGGCTTCTCTTTTGCCGGCCCTGGAATTTGCGGAATATCTCAGAGAAGGGGAGGTTGGCCAGGCCCTGAAAGAGGAAGAAGCCAGAATAAAGGCATTTATGGAGCAAACTCTGTGTTCTGATCCAGAGGTAGAAGTTTACGGAACTCCGATGGGGGACAAGGCTCCGATATATACCTTCAACATTAAAGGCATTAATGCAGGTGACCTGGCTCAATTACTTGATAAGATGGGAGTTGCTGTACGCTCAGGATTGATGTGCGCGGAGCCTCTGCTGAACAGTTTTGGCGCAACGTCTGCCTTAAGGGCATCGTTTGCTCCGTATAACACTCTGGAGGAGGCCCAAAAGTTTGTGAAATGCCTGGAAAGAGCCAGAAAAATGCTGGCATAAAGACTATACTATGACAATAAAGGAAATAGAAGACCAGATAGTGGAAGAGTTCTCTGTCTTTGAAGACTGGATGGACAAATACCAGTATATCATAGACTTGGGAAAGGCTATGCCTGTCATCGCAGAGGAAAAGAAAAAAGATGAGAACCTTATCAAAGGCTGCCAGAGCAGGGTTTGGCTGGATTGCCGCCAGGAAGAAGGCAAACTTTACTTTACTGCGGACAGCGACGCCATAATCACAAAGGGAATTATTTCCCTGCTGATAAGGGTTTACGACGGACACACTCCGCAGGAAATCATAGATTCCGAAATAGATTTCATAGACAAGATAGGCCTCAGGCAAAACCTTTCTCCAACCAGGGCGAACGGACTTGTATCGATGCTTAAGCAGATCAAGCTTTACGCGCTGGCTTTCAAGGAGAAAGAGGAACAGAAATCTGCCGCCAAATACAGCGTTGAAGAAATCCAGAAGAACGTAATCAGGGCTCTTAAGCAGGTGTTTGATCCGGAAATTCCGGTTAACGTATATGACCTTGGACTGATATACGAGGTTAAAGTAGGGGAAGACGGCAGCGTTTTCATAAAGATGACTATGACTTCTCCAACCTGCCCGATGGCGGAAGACGTTGTAAACGACGTGAACAATGCGGTTTCAGACGCGCCGGGAGTTAATGGAGTGCAGATAGAGCTGACCTTTGAGCCGGAGTGGGACGAGAGCCGGATGAGCGACGAGGCAAAACTTGAACTCGGACTTATGTAATGGAAAACAGAGAGTTATACAAGGTGGTCCTGTTGCTCGGGAGCAATCTTCCTCTAGGGAAAATGTCTCCTGCAATGATTATAGAAGAGGCCGACAAGGAAATCATAGACGCCCTTCTGCCGGATTACCTTGAAGTGGGCTCTCTGGAAGAAGCCGCCAGCGCAACGGAAATAGTGGAGACAGAACCTTGCGGCAAGTTTGAAGAAGAGAACCCGCCAAAGTTTTTCAACCAGGTTCTTTTCTGCATTACAGACAAGGCTCCGATAGATGTTTTAAAAGAAACGCAGAGGATAGAGCGCCTGTTCGGAAGAATGAGGACTTACAAGGAAAAAGGAAAGGTTTACCAGAGCCGAACATTGGATATAGATATACTAAGAGCCTATAAATGTCCGCCAGCGGACAAGTGGCCGGACAATAGGGCGGACAATACGGTTCAATGGGTTGAAATAGAGTCTAATACTCCCGAGCTTATTCTTCCGCATCCGCAGATAGAAACCAGGCCATTTGTCAAAGATTTGATAGAGGGGGCGGACAAGAGACGGACAAAATAAGGAAACAATAAAAAGGTTTAAATATGACACAAGAAGAAATTTTCAAGAACCTAATTTCCCATACCAAGGAGTACGGGTTCATTTTCCCATCCAGCGAGATTTATGACGGGCTGAGCGCCGTGTATGATTACGGCCAGATGGGAAGCGAGCTTAAGGCCAACATCAAGAAATACTGGTGGGATTCTATGGTTAAGCTCAACGAAAATATAGTGGGCATAGACTCCTGTATTTTTATGCATCCGAAGATCTGGAAAGCCTCCGGTCACGTGGACGCTTTCAACGATCCCCTGATAGACAACAAGGATTCAAAGAAGAGGTACCGCGCAGATGTTCTCATAGAGGATTACATTGCAAAGATCGAGGCCAAGATAGAGAAGGAAGTTGCAAAGGGAAAGAAGAGATTCGGCGATGCTTTTGACGAGGCTCAGTTCCGCGCAACAAACCCTAATGTTCTCCGCGAGCAGAAGAAGGCGGACGAGGTAAGGGCAAGGATGGCCAAGGCCTTGAACGACAATGACCTGCCTGGCTTAAGGCAGATAATCATAGACTGCGAGATAGTGGATCCTATTTCCGGAACCAGGAACTGGACAGAAGTAAGGCAGTTCAACCTTATGTTCTCCACACAGCTCGGAAACATTTCCGGAGAAGACGGAACCCTGTACTTAAGGCCCGAGACCGCTCAGGGAATTTTTGTGAATTTCCTCAATGTGCAGAAGAGCGGAAGAATGAAGATTCCGTTTGGAATAGCCCAGATTGGAAAGGCCTTCAGAAATGAGATAGTTGCCCGCCAGTTCATATTCAGAATGAGGGAGTTCGAGCAGATGGAAATGCAGTTCTTCGTAAGGCCGGGAGAGGAGCTTGAGTGGTTCCGCCACTGGAAGCAGAAGAGGCTGGCCTGGCATCTTGCCATTGGAATGGGAGAGGAGAATTACCGCTTCCACGATCACGAAAAACTGGCGCATTACGCAAACGCCGCCACAGATATTGAATTCAACTTCCCGTTCGGCTTCAAGGAACTGGAGGGTGTTCACTCAAGAACAGACTTTGACCTTGGCCGCCACCAGGAGTTCAGTGGTAGAAAGATCCAGTATTTTGATCCGGAGCAGAACATCAGCTACGTGCCTTACGTTATTGAAACTTCAATTGGAGTAGACCGTACTGTGCTTGCCGTTTTGAGCGCCGCCTACCGCCAGGAAAAACTGGAAAATGGAGAGGAAAGGGTTGTTATGCGCTTCCATCCTGCCCTGGCCCCTGTGAAGGTTGCCGTTCTGCCTCTGGTAAAGAAGGAAGAACTGACTGATATTGCGCAGAAAATAATGAATGACCTCAAGTACGACTTCAACTGCCAGTACGAGGAAAAAGACACTATTGGAAGGCGTTATCGCCGCCAGGATGCCATCGGAACTCCTTATTGCGTCACAATAGACTTTGATACCGTTACAGACGGAAAGGTTACTCTCAGAGACCGCGATACAATGGCCCAGGAGAGGGTTCCAATCGCTGAGCTGCACTCTATTGTTGAGAATAAAGTTTCAATGAAAAGGCTGCTTGAGAAGATTTAGCGCAAAAAGTTTTGGAAATTCAAAAAATACTCATACTTTTGCAGCCCCAATAGGGAATCGGGGTGTGGCGCAGTTGGCTTAGCGCACCTGCTTTGGGAGCAGGGGGTCCTCCGTTCGAGTCGGAGTACCCCGACCACAAGATCGTTTTCATACTATGTTTTTTTGACCAATTGCAGGTTCTCTGCAGTTGGTCTTTTTTTACATTCTGGAGATAGTATCCCTTAGATCATCCTGGTCTTTGCATCCGAGGGCTTCTCTCAGTCTGCGCTTTGTTCTGCCAACGCTGTCTTTGGATATGCAGATGGCGTCTCCAATCTGTTGATTGTTAAGGCCGAGGAACACAAGAACCGCAACTTTCTCGTAAGCCGTGGTGGCCCGTTTTCCAAGGGTTTTGTCTAGGTTGGAGAAGAATTGCGGATAAGCGGTCGTGAATTTCTCCCTGAAAGCGGCCCAGTCTCTGTCAGAAACCAGGGAGCCGATGGCAGAGCGGATTTCGTCTGGGGTAGAAGGCTTAAGTTTTGTGGTCAGAGTATCCATTTCATTTGCCGCTTTTTGGGCTGTCTGTTTTTCGTGCTGTGCCCTTATGCGCCTGTGGATACGCGTCTGGAATCTTTTTCTTCCGAGAACAAGGAACGCTATGATAACTACCAGCGCTATAATCAGAACAATGAGCCACAGCCAGCTGCGCTTGTTCACCTTCTCGTGCCTTACGGTTTCTATGGTGTTTTGAAGCTGCTGAAGTTCCAGTTCTGTCTTGGTTCTAAGGTGCTCTGCCTGCTGGCGGCTTTCCTGGATTCTCTCTTCAAGTTTGGATATCTTGTGAGTGATTGCCCTGGCGCTGTCTTCCTGTGAGTTGGCCTCAAAAGCCTGTGCTAGCTTGTCGTAAACCTTTTTCTGAAGGCCGGCGAATCTCTTTGTAACGGCATATCTGCGAGCCTGCTTGAGATCTGATATTGCTCCGCGGGCATCTCCCGTATTTATCTGGAGATCTCCGAGTCCCAGAAGCGCGTAAATAACATTGGCGGTATCTTTACTCTTTGTGGCGATATCCAGCAAATATTCAAGGTTTTCTTCAGCCACTGAGTATTGCTGCCAGCGTGTTTGGACAATGCCCAGCTTTCCCAGAGCCACGTCTTTTATCCTGGATGTTTTGTCGTCTTCTGGAGATTCCTGGGTAAGTATGTTCTCAAACACGGTGCTGCAACTGTCCCACTGGTTTATTTCCATATAGGATGTTCCTACAAGATCCATTGTGGAAAGATATGGAACCCAGATGGTTGAGTCTTTCTGAGGATCAGCGGCCGCAAGGTACATATTGCCGAACTTGATAGCGTCTTTATAGTCGTCTGCCTTGAAGAAAACGTCTGCCAGAGCGGCGAATTTCTCTTTTGTGTAAAAGTCACCGACTTTATCTTTCTTTTCCAGTAATTCTATTGCCTTAGAATCATAGATGGCGCTTCTGAGCGGCTCGTCTGCTGTCAGGTCAGCCATCATTTTGTAGAGCTCTGCCAGCAGAGTCTGATCATTGAGGGTAACGGCTTTCTGTAGAGCCTCAAGTCCCAGTCCTTCAAGGTATTCCTTCTTGTCTGACCCATAGAGCATTTTTCCGTAAACCTCGTAGAGAGTGTTGCGGATTTCCACTCTTGAAGAAGGGTTGTGCTTTGCGTAATCTCTTAACCCGTTGAGAGTTTCAAGAAAATCTAGGTAAGACTGCTGATGATCCTGAGTGGTATCTGCAGCCATCTTGGCTTCAAGGTCTGTGGTGTAAAGCGGCCGGCAAGCCTGGGTTTGGCTTTGATCTGAGGTTTTCCAGGCTTCTATATATCCGGAAATATCTTTGTCCGCCCTTCCTCCGCCACAGGCGGACAGAACTAAAATAAGGGCGGACAAAAGTAAAAAATTCTTCATAATGCTTTGAGCAACGGGTTTTTAGTTATGCGGACAACTTTGTCCGCCTTTCGGTTGCCAAAGCAAATGTACAAAAATTATGCCTATTCAGCAGGAAAATAATTGATAGTTCTTTTTTCTACGGTGCCGTCCTGGTTCTTTCTTTCGGTCCAGTTTCCATTCTCGTCAACGGCAGTGTATTCATAGGTGAATGTGTAATTCTGGGTATTGTATTTGCCAGGGTTTTCGTAGTCCGGATGTGTTTCTTTTACAGCCACTTTAATAGGGTTGCGGTCTTTGCCGTAAGTGAAAGTATAGACATATTCGGATTCTATGTCCATCATTCCCAGGGCGGTAAAGCCAGCAAGCCTTCCCTGCTCGTCATATGATATATCGGTGAAGGCAGATTCCCAGAAAGTTACATTTGTGAGCCTTCCGTCTTTGTCATATGCGCATCTGATGTATTCTTCTCCTCCGCCGTCTTCATCGTCTGTATCCAGTTCCAGAATGGTGTTTTCTCCTTCCTTTGTTTCTTTGTACTTGATTTCATTTACAAAGAAAAGTCCTGATTTGTTGAATTTTGGCTTGTCTCCCAAGAAGATGAATTCTCCTGTTACATCGTGGAAAACTATACTTTCCACGTTTCCTGCAACCTGGTAGAATGCGCGGTCTCCTACCGGATAAACCTTTTCTACTTTTTTGTTTTCTGTGCAAGCTGCGGCCAGAATAACGGCCATTGCTGCAATAAGCAATCTTTTCATATCAGCAGTTTTTTTGAATATTATAATCAAATAGATTCTATTTGTTTTCTTCCAGTTGCCTGCGGATCTTGTAATAGGTTGTGCGTGAGAATCCTGAGGCATCTATGAGTTCGCTCACCGATATTCCTGGCTGTTCTACCCGCAGACGGGCGGCGTGTGCCAAGCGGCACCTGTTTACATACACAAAGAACCCACCCAGCCTTTCCTTGAGCACGGCAGACACGTAAGTTCTGTTGTATCCGACCTTGTGAGCCAGATCTGTGAGCGTAAGGTGCTGGTCCTGATATCCCTGCTTTTCCTCTACCACATAGCGTATTGCCTTTGCAATCTCGTCTTTGCGCTCTTCAGACAGGCTTTCAGCGCTTTCTTCCGCAACGGAAGATGCCTCTGAAACCGTCTCTGGAGGGGCCTCTGAGGCGATTTCCGGAGAAGGCGTTTTAGATGGCTCCAGCATTTTCTCCAGCTGATCCACTTCAATTGCCCTGTGCGGAGAAAGCACTCCAATCAGCAGGGCAATGCTAATCCCAGACAGTGCCAGAAGACCTATAGACATTGCTACGGGCGTTCCTATGTACGTTGTAATCCAGCTTACAGCCAGATGTACAAGCGGAATCCACATTATTCCGTATGCGAATCGCTGAGGAAAGTCATTTGGATTGGAGTATTCTTCCTCCATAGAACGGCGGAGTTCCTGCACAATCATCCTCAGGGCCATAATAAAGCATAGCAGATATACCAGACCGAGGGTTCCTCCTACGGCAAAAAATGCTTTGCAGAAGACTCCTTGAAGTTGGGTTCCAGGCACAAAAACCAGCACCGTTGCAATGACCGCCACTACAGCAAAAGGTATGGAAAGTATGTAAATTGGCCTTCTCCACCTTTCATTTTTCTGTATTTTCCCAAAATAGCTGAAAAGTAGCACGGAGCAGAAGAACGGAGATGCCAGTATCAGCAGCATCCTTAGCTGCAGTATGGCGTCTTCCGATGCCGGCAGGAATATGGCGGGCGCCATTATGATATTAGATAAGTAGCAGGCTACCAGTACTCTCCAGGCCGGATAGTAATAGTCCATATGCTTGGCATACTGCTCGCATTTATGGCCCCACCTTACAGCCGCAAAGAAGATGCTTGTGGCCACATAGACCGCAAGGCTTGCGCTGAAAAGCAGTTGCTGAAGAGTGTACATAATATAATACCGCTTACAATTCTAAACCGGACTTCAAAGTTATAAAACACGTCTCACCCCGCCAAATTATCCACATATTTTGTTCGTGTGCGTCAAAAACCACGGCTTTTTACTCAGGCGGACAAAAAAAATGTTAATATTTTGAAAATTTGTACAACCAAAATTATCTATGGATACTCTAACCATCATCTTGGTTGTATTTGCAGCTTTGCTGCTTTTGGTGTGGCTTCCCATACTTATTATATCCATCTGCAAAGCCCGGCGTGGAGCCAGGCCCGATAACCGTGTCCGGAAACAATATTAGCAAAGAAAACAATACTTATAAATAATAAACAATTAAAACTGTTTTACTATGACGCAAAAGATCAAAGATTCCTACCAGACTCCAGCCGTAAGGGTGCTGGAGGTACATTTTGAAAGATTTGTTTGCCAAACATCTCCTGGCGATAACCAGGCCGGAGTGCCGGGTTATGGAGACGACACTGAAATTTAGCAACAGGGGGATTAAAGATGAAAACAATCAGATTTATACTTTTAACAGCCCTTCTGATGCTTTTGGCGTCAGTTTCGGGGCATTCACAGGTAGCAGATATCGGCACTGTTACCATAACGAATAATGGGAGTACCTTTACCCTCACCCGTTCAAAACCCTATAATGATGCTAGTTGTTATTATCGTCTTGTGGGCGTAACGGCTATCAATGGAATTCATTTTAAGGAAACATCCAGATATAATGGAGCTCGTATTATCCATAATGATACATTTATCCGTTTTCCATTCTGGGAGGGAAGTGTAGATGTTGTGGTTAATGAAATAACAGACCTTTCTACCCTGACAACCGCATGCCGCTATACGAATAATAATGTTCCGCGCAAATACATATTTGAAGTGCTGGACGAGAACGGCAATGTAATAGCTTCAAAAGAAAGAACAATAGACTACTCCACCACCTACAGCGTCAATAGTTCTGCGTTTAACCAAGGAGAGGTGGTCGTAAATTCCGGCGAGATAACCGTCACTGACGACGACTATGTACAGGCCTATCATGCCGTTCCTTTTGAAAACTTCTTCATCAGCACAAGGCCGAGAGACTGGCTGGAAGCCATCAGCGCAGAACTTAGGATGACATTGAGCCTTCAGGCCAAAGAGAAGAATGACGGTTACCAGCACGTTCAGATTCTTGTTAACCAAACAGATAACCATGATGAGGGTTCCGGTGATAACACCCCAGGCACAATGAACTATTCTAGTTATATGGCCACCTTCTGCCATAAGGGCGGAAGTACCAATACAACCTACTCTAACTACATTTTTCCTGTTGTTGCCTACGGAAGCGATTGCGGTAATAAGGGAAATGTCTGGGGCAGTATCAACAGTTCCAATAATGTCGGAGAGCTCCGTCAGCAGCTATTCAATACAGATTGCCGCGCTTCCGACGGCCGTCTGATTGTAGCCGCTTCGGGAAAATTAAGTCAGTTAAATACTGTCGGCATCCGTTTCGATGCCTCCGGAGACAACGAAGACACCTGGTATGCCAATAACACTGTTGCCTATTTTCAGGCAGTAGACAACAAGGCGCCGGAAAAATCTGGAAATTTCAAATTAGACAAAGGGTGCGATGGTCTTTATTTATTTGGTAAGCAATATTATATTACCATTCCTTTCAATGAAATCGTAATAGTTTCCGGCTCGCCGACACTTTCCACCAATTGGGGGGAGGATTTGACTTATATTGGCGGCAGCGGAACAAATGCGCTTACCTTCAGGGGAACAATAACCTGCCTAGAACCGCTCCTTCTTCAGGTTAAAACATTAAACTTAAATGGCGGTAGTATAAAAGATGTGGCTGGCAACTCCATTACGGGCACCATCAATATAAACCAAAACAGCAACACAAGGTGCAAGGGCGGAGATGCTGATCATCTGTTCAACAAGCTCAGCGACGGCTCTTATGAAATATCAACGGCGGAAGAACTAAGATTATTGGCAAGGTTTGTCAATGCCGGAAACAATTGTGAAGGCCTTACTTTCCGCCAGACGGCCGATATTACGGGCGTTGATTTTATGAATCCGATAGGATACAATAAAAATGATGGCTCCGGCCCTTTCTTTAATGGCCACTACGATGGCGGCGGCCATATTATCAGCAACGCCTCAATCACAATGGGACTGGAATCTCATTGCTCGGGTCTTTTTGGCGAAATCAGAAGTAATGGAATTGTTGAAAACATAAAACTAATAAACTCTGCAATTACCGGACAAATTAAAGTTGGGGCTATAGTAGGGTCCAACAGTGGTGGAACAGTGCGCAACTGCTTTGTGGGCAGAGATGTCACCGTTGGGCAGGATAATACCAATCCAAATAGCCATGGTGGTGTCGTGGGATATTTACTAGGTGGAATAGTTGAGGGTTGCGTAAGTTCGGCCAAGCTGATTACCGCAGGCTCCGGATCGGGAGGGGTAGATTTTGGTGGTATTGTCGGACGCAACTCGGGCAATTCGCAAGTAAAGAACTGTCTGTTCCTGGGACCTAAATTTGAAGTAGCAGGAGGAGGAAACGGTGCGGTTTTAGGCCTTGTAGTGAAAGAATCTGTGTGCACCTTGTCTAACAACTATTATACTACCGCAGATTTTTGGGGTATAGGCTCTGGTATGAATACTTTAGAATCGGACCTGGACAATGCCCGCAGGGCACGGGTTGTTTCTTCAGGAAACTATATAACAGTCACTCCGTCTGATGATGTTACTGTTTACGATGTAAGCGGCATTACTGCCTACGGCACCACAGCTCTTTCCTACGACGGCAATCTATACAGCGGAGAAACCCAGACGGTCAACCTGAATCTTTCTCACGAAGACAGGGCGGGCTACACGTTCGATGGATACAGCGTGAATGCAGGCACCTTGAGCGGAGACGATAATCCGTATGTTCTGACAGTTCCGGCAGAAAACGTTACCGTATCCACCGCCTGGTCTCCTGGCGCAACGGTAGATCTTCTTGCCCACGAGGCTATTGCCGAAGGCCAGACAAGATACTGGACCACGTTCTATCATCCGGACTTTAACTATCAGCTTCCGGCAGGAGCCCTTGCCTTTACAATGAAGAGCGACAAAGTGCTTTACTGCGTTGGCAATGGAAGTGTTATTCCTTCCGGCTGTGCCGTAGTTATTATGACGGACGCTTCCGCCCTGACAAACATAACCTCAGGCAGCGGCACGCTAACCCTGACCAAGACTACAGAAACCGCCACCCCAGAAAGCGGCAACATCCTTTCCGGAAAAAGCTCAGCGACAGCAGTTTCTGATGTAGTAACAGGAAGCCAGAAGGTATATATTCTGGGCAAGAAGTCATCAACATTCGGATTCTTCCAATTCTCAGGTTCAACCATCCCATCAAACAAGGCATACTATGTGGAATAAAAATATAATCGCCGCCCTGCTTTGCTCAGGGCTTATGGTTCTGGCCGGCTGCCAGAAAGAAGACTCAGACGTTCCTCAAACCACTCCGGAGGAGAAGGCGGAACTCACCACGTATAAAGTAACCATCTCCGCCACCAAAGGCGTAGACACCAAGGCCCTTTCTTTAGACGGCACCACCCTCAACGCCTACTGGAAAGCCTCAGACAAGGTAAAAGTTTATAAAGCGGGCACATATATTGGCGAGCTGTCTGTTGTTCCTGAAGACGGGGAAAAGCCAACCATCGCGACCCTCTCCGGCGACTTGACCGCCGACGGCCTTGCTGCAAATGACGCCCTCACTCTTTTGATTCCAAGAGGCACTTGGGACTATTCAGGGCAGACCGGAGTACTTACTGATGCAACGGGCTCCATTGAGAGCACCTATGATTACGGCCTGGCATCGGTGAACATTGTAGCTGTTGCCGGCAACGCTGTTACCACCAGCGGCGCCAGATTTGAAAACCAGCAGAGCATCTACCGTTTCGGCTTCAAGTTAAGCGGTACGGCCCTTTCCGTAAAGCAGTTCTCTGTAATTGCGGCCAGCAACCTTCTTGTAAGGCAGAGGACCTGGAACGGCAGCGATTGGGCTTCCACACCAGGCTCCATAACCGTAATTTCTCCATCGGCCACGTCAGAGCTGCTTTGGGCCTCCTTGCGCAACGAGAAAGCCGGCACATCCACAGATGATACTTATTCCTTCACGGTAATCGGCAGTGACAACGCAGCTTATCTTGGAGAAAAGGCTATTCCTGCCACCGTGCTGGACAAGCAGGGCCGCTTCATCAGCGCCAAGAGCGTATCGGTGAGCAAGGTTGTAATGTCAAAGAGCTCCCAAACCCTGACAGAAGCCTGGTAGTTTACATCGCTGAGAATCAGATAAAACCAAAGAAAACAAAAAACACATCAAATAAATAACAAAACAAAAACAAATCTTATCATGAAAGAAAAACTTTTTTATGAGCAACCCCAAGCAAAGGTTCTGCTCATCCGTACTGAAGGATTAATGCAACAGGCCAGCCGCAAGGGAGGCGGTTACGGAGATCAGCAAGTAGTTCCAGATTGGGATAGTTCAGATGATGACGCTTAATAAAGGAGGACTGACTTATGAAAAAGATTTTCAAATATTTTGCATCAGCACTTCTTTTGGCAGGATTTGTTTTTGTATCCTGCAGCAAGGATGATACTGTAAATCTTGCACCTGAAGAGGAACTGGATACCTATACTTTGACCGTCAACGCCACAAAACAGCCTCTCACCAAGTATCTGGACCTTGACGGCACTACTCTCTACGCCAAGTGGAAAGTCGGAGACCAAGTAGTAGTTTGGAAGGAGGGGTTCGGCCGTGCTGGATTCCTTGAAGCCACCACGGTTTCTACAGACGGCCTTCAGGCAACATTTACGGGTGGCGTGAGCACTTCTGTTGCAGTAGGAGACAATCTTGTTCTGAAATACCACAAGAAATCTGACGAATATGCTCCTGACTATTTAAAACAGGATGGAACCCTTGAGGGCATTTCTGCCGAGTGCGATTTTGCTGAAGCCACCGTTGAGGTATTGTCTATATCGGGCAACACTATGACCTCCACCAAAGCAAGCTTTGAGAGCCAGCAGGCCATAGTTCAGTTTAACCTTAAGGATGAGGCGGGAAATGATATTTCTGCAACCCATATTGACATAGAGGTGGAGGGAATGACTGGTTATATTACTGTTACTCCCCCAAATTCTGTCTATGGTCACAGTTTTTATGTTGCCATTCCAGGCATATCCTCCAAGACCGTTAAATTGACCGCACTTGTCAGTGACGTTTACACCTACCAGAAATCTAACGTTACTTTTGAGAACTCCAAGTTCTATGGCGTAAACGTAAATATGTTTAGCATAAGGAGAACCCCTCTTACCTTCTCCGCCAAAGCCGCCGGCACAATAACTGTTAATTTAAACGGCTCGCCAGGCAACGGTGTTGATATGGTTAAGAATGGTGACACTGATAATACTGTACACGTAGATCCATCTAGTACAGGAACAATAAATGTGGCCAAGGGCGATAAGGTGGCATTTTACGGAAACAACACTCGTTATGCACTAAGTTACACAGATTACAGCAACATAACTTGTTCTTCCGATTGTTATGTTTACGGAAATATAATGAGCCTTATCAGCAAAACAAGTTATTCCTCTTCCGAGGTTTATAAAACCCTCACCGGCGATTTCGCTTTTTATGGTTTGTTTGCTGCCAACACTCATCTTTTGAGCCATAGCTGGAAAAATCTGTATCTTCCAGCTACCACTCTGACTAATAGTTGCTATCGCGATATGTTCAATGGCTGTTCATCCTTGACCAGGACTCCGACTCTTCCAGCCACCACCCTGGCAACAAGATGCTACCAAGGTATGTTCTATAATTGTACCTCCCTGGCCGCGGCCCCAAATCTGCCAGCCACAACCCTGGCAGATTATTGCTACGATAGTATGTTCCATGGCTGTACGTCCATAACCACAGCACCGAAACTATCTGTTACAACCCTGGCAGATTTTTGCTACTATGGTATGTTCCAGGGCTGTACCTCCCTGGCCACAGCTCCGGCACTTCCGGCCACAATCCTGGCAGATTATTGCTACGATAGAATGTTCAATGGCTGTACATCTCTGGCCACAGCTCCGGCACTTAACGCTACAACCCTGGCAAAAAGTTGCTACGAAGCTATGTTCTACGGCTGTACATCCCTGGCTGCGGCTCCGGCACTTCCGGCCACAACTTTGGCAGATCTTTGTTACCAACAGATGTTCTATGGCTGTACATCCCTGACCACGGCTCCATCCGTACTTCCGGCCACCACTCTGACAAAGCAATGCTATACAGAGATGTTCCGGAACTGCACAAAACTCACTGCAGCACCATCACTTCCGGCTACTACTTTGGCACAAAGTTGCTATGCCAGGATGTTCATGGACTGCCAATTGCTGGCCACAGCACCATCTTTGCCAGCAACAACCATGGAACATAATTGCTACTACTATATGTTTGCAAACTGTTATGCCCTGACCGCCGCTCCGGCTCTTTCATCTGAAAATTTGGCAAGTAATTGCTATGAGGGAATGTTCTGGAACTGCCAGTTTGAGACGGCTCCGGCTCTTCCGGCTACAACACTGGCACCGTATTGCTATAAGACCATGTTCATGGGCAACCCGAACCTAACCGCCGCTCCAGATCTTCCAGCCGCTACCCTGGTATCAGAATGCTACAACGAAATGTTCGCTTATTGTACGAAATTGAGCAGTATAAAATGCCTGGCCACAGATATATCAGCTTATAATTGCACAAAAAATTGGCTTCAAACCGTCAAATCTTCGGGTACTTTTATAAAAGCGCCGTCAATGACATCCTGGTCAACTGGCGTCAACGGAATTCCTTCCGGATGGACCGTTAATGACGCATCTTAAGTTTAGCAGACAATAGTACATATTCATAGAGTTTAGATTAAACGCAAGAGACCGGCTCTTTTTTTCTAGGGCCGGCCTCTTATTATTTTCCCGCTTATTTTTCCTGCAGAAACACTGAATCTAATAGTTCAGGCCAAAATGCCAAAGAGGAATAACATTCTCGAAACCGAACTCAATATCATCTTTTACAAGATATCCGTCTGCAATATTTTCAATCTGGCGGCGTCCTTTCTTTTTTCCTCCCACCTCAAAAGTGTAGCGGTCTATAACAAAGTCAGAATCCTTGGAGCTTACAACGTCGTTTCTGACTCTTGTCTGGCTGTAGAAGAAGGTCTCCCTCAAATTCCCGATGTTAGGGTTGCCATCGCTGAGAACAGTCATTAAAGACGGATTGTCGATATATACCTTTTCAACCTTTCCAATGCCCCTGATGCCACCCGTTGCGTCTCTTAATTGTCCAATCAAACCTGCGCGCTCCATATAGATAAGATAATCAGCAATGTTGTTCTTGCTGACTCCCACCACTGTTGCCAGGGAAGATAAGTTAGGTTTGAACGGAGCGCTTTCCGCTATAACGCCAATAAGCCGTTTTAGTTTTCTGGCGGTTGTGGCTTTTAACTCCGCAAATTGGGCGATGTCCGATTCAATGGTTTGTGATATAACCTGCTGCATCTTTATAGGAAAACCGCCCTCAACGGCAAAAGGATAATAGCCTTCTCTCAAATATTGTTCAAAATATGGGCGAGGATGCGGCAAGGAAGGCGACTCTACTTTGTGGTTAACAATTTCTTCCAGCGAAAAGACACCTACGGTGATATTGTGAAACAGTTTAAGGTATTCGCGGAAAGAAAGCCCATACATTGGGTAAACCACAGCCCTTCTGGAAAGATCGGCTTCTCCATGAAGAATGTCCAGAATAGAAGAACCCGTGAAGATAACATTAAGGTCTCTATATGTATCATAGATGTTTTTCAGCTCTCTGGACCAATTGGGATATTTATGTATTTCATCTATTATTAAATGAGTATAACCGTCCAAAGAAAGCTCGCGGGCAAGCTCCAAAAGAGTATGGGAAGTAAAATACATCTGATCTGCAGAGACATACAAGAACTTGCCCTTGTCGCGATTGGCAAGCAAATATTGTTTTACTAACGTGGACTTGCCCACTCCTCTGGCTCCAACAATTCCTAGCAAGCGGTTGTTCCAGTGAATGTCTTTATAAGCATATCTCCTGAATTCCATTGGGGTTTGGCGGAGCATAGCTTCCATAAATTCTAAAAGGGTCTTGTCTATCATAATCAATAAATTGTTCCGCAAATATAGAAAAATTCCCTCAATGAGGGAAAGAATTTACAAAAACGAGCACTCAATGAGGGATTTTTGCGATATGCAAATTTAATCATTTTTCTTGGACGCGGAATAAAGAATAATCAAACCGGAAAACAGTGTTCTCCGAAAAAAACACGGAAAACTCCTAAAAAAATTAGGATAATTGAAAAATATGTTTTACCTTTGTCCTGGACAATGATAAAAAGGGCTGAAAAATGAAACAGAAACTTACGTCAAAGGAAGAGATGCTGATGAACATTTTCTGGGAACACGGAAGCATGTTCATAAGGGATCTCATTTCTTACATTCCTGAGCCGAAGCCTCACTACAATACAGTAGCTACACTTGTGAAGTTCCTCGAGGAAAAGGGGTTTGTGGAGAGGGAGCCAATGGCAAATTCCTTCCGCTACAAGGTGAAGATAAGCGAAAAGAAGTACAGGGGAAACACGGTGTCGGATGTGGTGGCCCGGTACTACAACAATTCCTACGCGTCTCTGGTTTCTCAGTTCGTGGAGGATGACAAGATAGATCTTGAAGAGCTCAAGGCTTTAATAGCAACCATAGAAAACAAGAAGAAATGACGGCATTCCTTTTATATATTGCGCGAAGCGGTCTGTACCTGGCCGTGTTCTATGCTTTTTACCTTCTGGTAATGCGCCGCACCACGTTTTTCCGTTTCAACAGGATTGCCCTGCTTGCAGGATCTGTGGCGTGCGCGGTTCTGCCGCTGCTGAAAGTCCGCACGGTCTCTGTCTTGGCAGAAGTTGGTCCGCTAACAATGACTGCTGTTGAAGATGGGGCTGTATCGGCAAGCCCTCAGGCCCCTTTCCCTTGGACTATTCTGATTTGTGGTCTTTATATTGCCGGCATTGCAACCGTTCTGGTTACAACTCTTTTATCGGCGACAAAAATCTGCCGTATGGCAAGGAGAGGACAGAGAATAAACAAAGATGGATACCGTACAGTAATCCTGAAAGACGGACAGCCTTCATTCACTTTCGGGAGAACCATTTTCATTTGCGACAAAGACCTAAATGAAAACCCGGCAATTTTCTCTCACGAGACGATGCACGTTAAAAGCTTACATTATCTCGACCTGTTCCTTTTCCGTGCAATCCAGATATTCTGGTGGTGGAATCCACTGGTGTGGATAGCGCGCACGGAACTCGGCCTGCTTCACGAGTACGAGGCAGACGAAAAAGTCATTCAAAAAGGCATCGACGCAACTCAATATCAACTTTTGCTTGTTAGGAAAGCCGTGGGAGAGCAGCGATTCTCCCTGGCCAGCGGCTTCCAGCACGCCCAACTTAAAAACAGAATTACTATGATGATCAAATCTTCTTCCAAAAGCTGGATGCGTCTTGCGTATCTGGCTCTGATTCCTCTGTTGGCGGCCTTGGTTTATGCCTGCAATCCTTCCAAGAACGCCAAGGTTGAAACTTCTGATGAGACCGTTGTCGCTGAGGCTGTTTCTTTCCAGGATGTTGAGGTAAAACCTACCTTCAACGACGGTGATGACAGCCAGTTTGCCCGGTGGATTTACAAAAACGTAGAATATCCGGAAAGCGCCATTTCAGCGGGAGCCCAGGGACGTATGCTTGTACGGTTCTCCATTATGCCTGATGGTTCAATGGATGAATTTGAAGTTGTCCGGGGCATCAATCCTGACCTGGACGCTGAAGTTCTACGTGTCATGAAAAGCTGTGACCTCAAATGGACTCCAGGCATGCAGAACGGCAAACCCGTGAAGGTGACTTATAATTTCCCGATCGTTTTCCGCCTGCAAGAATAACGAGGCGAATAAAAGCGAAGCTCGAAAAGAAAAACGCACACTTGTTTGGTGTGCGTTTTTAGCTTTCATAGAAGCACGAAAGTGATTATTTTTGCGCTATGAGAATAGCGCGGCTTCTGTTAAAAATACTTGGTTATAAGATTACCACAGACTTCCCGGAAATACCCAAGAGCATCATTGTATTTGCTCCACACACCTCTTACTGGGATGCGGCTATCGGCAAGCTGGTGATGAAAGTGTGGGGAGTGCCTCACCATTTCCTAGGCAAAAAGGAGTTGTTCCGTTTTCCGATGGTCATCATCGTGCGACTGCTCGGAGTCATTCCAATTAGAGGCATCAAGGGGCATAACTCCATCTACGATGCCGTTAACGTGCTCAATGGAAAGGACCGGATGCATCTGGCCATTTGTCCCGAGGGAGGATTCGCGCCTACGAACCATTGGAATCCGGGCTTTTATTACATGGCCGTTAAAGCGAATGTTCCAGTAGTTGTGGCTTATATAGACTATGGCCGGCGCGAGGGCGGTGTGAAAGGCGTAATAACAGACTTGAGTGATCTGAACAAGGTTTATCAACAACTCGCGGAGATGTACAGTGGAGTAACGGCGCGTCATCCTGAGTGCTTTCTGCTGCCTCATTATAAAAAAAACACCCCAAATGTCTGAAAGCCAAAACATTTAGGGTATTGCGGTGAGGGCGAGATTCGAACTCGCGGAACCGTTAAACCGGTTCGGCAGTTTAGCAAACTGCTGGATTCAGCCACTCTCCCACCTCACCAGGGATTGTTGTCTGAATATTGTTTATTCAAATGGAGTGCAAATATAACATTTTTTTAATTAACGGCTTCAACCGTTATCTTTTTGTCTGATTCTGCACGGAGCTTGTCTGCAAGGGCGTTGGCTTCCTTTTCAGAGGAGAACGGGCCGCAGATGAACCTGAAGGATTTGTCCTGGGAGACTTTTGCAATATCTTTGCCGGTGGCTTTGATGGCTTTCATAAGCTGGGAGTCCAGGCCTGGTTCAGGGGTGGTAATCACCACGTTATAAGAAGATGATTTTCCTTTTTGGTTTTTGTTCTGGTTCTTCTGGGCTTGGGCGGTCTGGGCTTCTTTCTTTCTGGCAACTTCCAAAGGAATGGCCTCTTTATTTTCATAGGCCACTATGGAGGCGTTGGAGAAGCCGGCTTTCTTAACCCTGGAGAGCTGGCGGTAAGCGTCTGAATACTTTGCAAAGGCTCCGGCGGAGTAGGTGTAGCGGCCGTTTGACAGTCTTTCAAATACAGGAGTTAGGCCCTTGAAAGAAGCCTCTGTAAGCTGTTTGGTGGAAGAAAGGAAGCGGATCTGATAGATAAGGCCCTCCGGAAAATCTTCCAGGTCTACAAGGGTTCCTTTTTTCTGAACCTTGAAGGTAAGGTCAACCTCAGGACGGATTCTTTCAATCTTGAAATCTTCCTCAGCGATAACCTTGCTTCTTGTGGAAAGCAGGCTGGAGATGTTTTCCTCCTCTTCCTGGGCCACGCCGGTTTCTGCCTCTGCCTTAAGCTGTTCCGAGCTCTTGAAGGCGGAGCCGGAAGGAACAACTACGCCGGTCGACATAAAGACTTCCTCGATTTCCCTTATCTCGCGCTCTGTATCGCGGAGCTGCTGGCCAACGGCAAACATAGCGTTTTCGCTCTGCGATATCCGCTGGCTGATGCTCTGGAGGGAGTCTCTCTTGAGGCTGGCCTCCTGTTCGTCTTGCTCAGCGATGAGCCTTTCATTCAGCTGGGAATATAAAGCCCTGTATGCCGTCTGGCTGGCCAGGAGCTTTTCCATCTGAGTCTTTAGTTTGCGGTATTTCTGGGTGGCGGCGGTGTAGTCTTCCGTGGTTTTGCGGGCGGAAGAATCCATCTCTGCCAGGCCGCTTCTTCTTTCCACGCCTTCCAGTGCCTTGGCAACTTCCGCGTTGCTGAGGGAATCTCTCTGCTGCTGGGTAAGAACGGTGCCGGTTCTGAGGCGGGAAAGCTCCCACGCTTCTTCCGGAGAGGCGGCGTGCTTTACCGGATCATCCTCATAGTCAACCACAAAGCACAGAATTCTGGACGGGCTGTAAAGCCTGGAGGTTGGATCGTCCAGAGAACGGGTGGAGGAGAAGGCCGCGTATTTGCCGTCTGGAGTTACATAGAAGAAGAGGTCGTCGCTCGGCGATGAATAAGGGAAACCCATATTCTGGGCCTGGCCCCATTCCTGTTTTTCTTCATCCCATTGGCTTACGTAGAGATCATATCCGCCGGCTCCATAATGGCCGTTGGAGGAGAAGAAGAGCCGCTTTCCGTCAGGAGAAACGAACGGGAAGATCTCGTTTCCCTTGCTGTTGATGTTAGAGCCGAGAGCCTCCGGAGCGCTCCAGGTGCCGTCTTCCTGCTTGCGGCTTATGAATATGTCCCAGATTCCGTAATTATTCTTGGTGGAATAGTAAAGCGTGTTCTTGTCATCCGGCAGATACAGGGTGTCTGAAGTGGAAGCTAAGCCCTGCGGAGCGTGGATGAAATGGCCCACGCTGCTGATCTTTGGATAATAAAGATAGAAGTCTTTTTTGTCCAGAATCTTGCGGGTGACAATAGTCGGAGACGATACATACTGAAGCATAGACTCTCCGTTCTGGCAGGCTATAGACTTGAGTTCCAGCCGGTTCTTGTCTTGCCCATCTGCGGTTTTAGCCATCTGGGAGTAGATGTCTGCGGCTCTGGAGAACTCATACCTGCGGTAAAGGGAGTCTGCCCTGCGCTCGTTTTTCTGCGCTCCTTCGCTCAGGGTTTGGGCGAGGATTTCATCGCAGAGAAAAGAGCAAGCCAGAAGCAATATGGTCAGCGATATGATTTTCTTCATCTTGGCAAAGGTACGGAAATACTTTTTTTTAACGAAAAAATTGTACATTTGCAGCCTATTATCAAAAATGAGTTTAAAAAATGCAAAACAAAGGGCTTTTTAGAGCATTGGCAATCCTGATTCTGCTGGCCTGCCTGTACCAGCTTTCATTTACCTGGGCAACCAGACATCAGGAGAAGAATGCGGAAGAATACGCAGCCAAAGCTATTGAGACAGAGAAAGCCAAGCCGGAGTTTGCAATGGTGTCTGAAGACGACCAGGCTTACTTCTTGGACTCTGTCAATAAAGTAAAGAACAGATATTACCTGGATTCCATAGCCGACCAGAAAGTATTCTTGGGCAACACCTACAAAGAAGTCAAGGAGAAGGAGATAAAGCTGGGACTTGACCTGAAGGGCGGAATGAACGTCATGATGCAGGTGCAGCTGAAGGATCTGGTAAAGGCTCTGAGCAACGACAACCAGTCTGAGGAATTTGTAAAGGCTTTGGAAAAGGCCACCAAAGACGAGATTGAAAAGCGCCAGGACTTCATAACCCTCTTTGCGCAGGCGTGGAAAGAGTTCTCTAACGGAAAGAAACTGTCCTCTATCTTCTCAACTTACGAGATGAGAGATAAGATCAAGACAGAAAGCACAGACGATCAGGTTATTGACGTGATCCGTCAGGAGGCCGAGAGTGCAATTTCCAATTCCTTCCAGGTACTCCGCAGCCGTATAGACCGCTTTGGAGTAACTGCCCCTAACATCCAGAGACTTGGAAGTTCAGGAAGAATTCTTGTTGAACTTCCTGGTGTAAAGGAGCCTGAGCGTGTAAGAAAGCTTCTCCAGGGAACAGCATCTCTGGAATTCTGGCCAACTTACAAGTATTCCGAAATCAGCAGCTCTCTCAATCAGGCAGACGCCCTTCTGAAAGATCTTCTGGCAGAGGAAACACAGAAAGAGGAAGCCGCTGCAGACACCACAGCCCAGAAGGCTGAAGGCGGTCTTGCAGAGGCCGTAAAGAAGGAAATCGGGGCAACCGATTCCCTTGCAAATGAAGCAGCTCTGATTGCAGCTCATCCTCTTCTTGCAATCCTGCATCCGCAGGACCAGAGAGGTGCCTGTATGGGTATTGCTCACTACAAAGATACCGCACTGGTAAACAAGTATCTGAATATGCCTCAGGTTAAGGCCGTTCTTCCGGCAGACCTGGTTCCTATGTGGAGCGTAAAGCCGACAGACAAGGCTGAGACATACTTTGAGCTTGTTGCCATAAAGAACTCCCAGAGAGACGGAAAGGCTCCTCTTGACGGAAGCTGCATCACAGATGCCAGCATCTCCTATAGGGAGCAGGGCGGTTATCCTGGCGTAAGTATGGCGATGAATCCAGATGGAGCGAGAACCTGGGCAAGGCTGACGGCAGACAACGTAAACCGCAGCATTGCAGTTGTTCTGGACGGAATGGTTTATTCTTATCCTAACGTCAACGAGGCTATCGAGGGCGGAAGGAGCGAGATTACCGGCCACTTCTCATTTGAAGAGGCCACTGACCTTACAAACGTGCTGAAGTCCGGTAAACTGCCGGCTCCGGCAACCATCCTCCAGGAGCAGGTTGTAGGACCTTCTCTCGGTAAGGAATCCATCAATTCAGGAATGTTCTCGTTCCTGATAGCTTTCATACTGGTGCTGCTGTATATGCTGTTCTTCTACAGGGGAGCCGGCGTTGCAGCTTGCATAGCACTGATATGCAACGTGATCTTCCTTATTGGAGCGCTTATCTCCATAGGCGCAGTTCTAACCCTGCCTGGTATTGCCGGTTTGATTCTGACCTTAGGTATGGCGGTGGACTCCAACGTCATCATCTATGAAAGAATCAAGGAAGAACTCCGCAGCGGAAAGCAGCTTAGACTGGCTGTCAAAGACGGTTACAGCAACGCTTACTCTGCAATTCTTGACGGTAACATCACGACTATCATCGTAGGTATCGTGCTGGCAGTATTCGGAACCGGTCCTATCCAGGGATTCGCAACCACCCTGATCATTGGTATCATCACTTCCCTGATTACCTCTATCTTCATTACGAGACTTTACTTCGAGAGCCGTCTTGCAAAGAACAAGAACATTACTTTCGAGGGCAAGCTTACTCGCAAGTTCCTGACCAACACCCATTTCGATTTTATTGGAATGAGAAAGTACACCTATGTGCTTGCAGCTGCCGTTATTGCAGTCTGCCTGTTCTTCATCTTTGGAAGGGGATTCTCCTACGGAGTTGACTTTACAGGAGGTCGCACCTACGTTCTCAGATTCGACAAGCTGGTTTCTGCAGACCAGGTTAGAAAGGCTGTAGAGGCCGAATTCGGAGAGAGCGTGGAGGTTAAGCAGTTTGGCGCAGGAAGCCAGATGAAGGTAACCACCAAGTACAAGATTAACGACAACTCACAGGAAGTTGACCAGGAAGTTGAAACCAAGATCTACAATGCTTTGAGCGGAAGCGACTTCTTTGACAAGCACTTGACTCAGGAGCAGTTCACCACAACGGTGGACAACCCTAACGGAATCGTAAGTTCGGACAAGGTTGGACCTACCATTGCAAATGATATGAAACGCAAGGGAACTTACGCTGTGATCATTGCCCTGATAGCAATCTTCCTCTACATCGCCGCAAGATTCTCCAACTGGTCTTGGGGAGCCGGCGGTGTGGCAGCCCTTGCTCACGACTCCATTATAGTGATCGGCTTCTACTCCATCTTTACAGGAGTTCTGCCGTTCACCCTGGACGTAGACCAAACGTTCATTGCGGCCGTTCTGACAATCATCGGTTATTCTATCAATGATACCGTGGTTATCTTCGACCGTATCCGCGAGTACAAGAGGCTTTATCCTAAGCGCACGCTCAAAGACAATACCAACGGCGCTGTCAACAGCACACTCGCCAGAACATTCAATACTTCCGGTACAACACTGGTTGTATTGCTGGCAATCGCAATCTTCGGCGGAGACACAATCCGCGGATTTGCAGTGGCTCTTGCAATAGGCGTAATCGTTGGTACGTTCTCATCTGTATTCATTGCAACCCCTGTTATGTACGACCTTAACGCACGCAAACAGGCCAAGATTGCAAAGAAATAAGAATCAGACTGTTGAGAACAAATTTTAGAAAAGGGGGAGTTTCTCTCCCTTTTCTTTTTTATAATTGTTAAATTTGTGGTTGCACACTTTAGAAAACATTAGGAAATGTCTAAAAGAAACAAAAAGGGAAGAGCATCTTCTTCTGGGAAGAAATCAGCGTTTTACGGGATGAAAAAGTCACGCCGGCGCTCCGGGATGACAATGGGAAGAGATGCGGAAAGAAGGGCCGAAGGAAGGCCCGTCAGAGGAAGACGGGCGATAGAGGAAATAGAGGGGGTTCTTGAGATAGCCTCCGGCGGATACGGGTTTGTACGCAGGGCTCCGAAAGAAGACGACCGTCCTGGAGCAAAGCACGACCAGAGAGAAGACGTTTTCATTCCTATAGGGAAGATGAGAGGCGCACTCCATAACGATGTTGTCAGGGTTGCCGTCCTGAAGAAAAACGAGGAGAAAGGAAACGAAGGAGAAGTCATTGGAGTGGTAAGCCGTTCCACCAGGCCTTGGGTAGGGCTTATGCAGATAACCGGAAGGCACGCCTGGGTTATAATCGAGAACAAGAGCATGCCTTACGATGTTGAGGTTCCGATAGACAGCGTCCAGAAAGAGTGGCAGGGGATGAAGGTCTCCGTTCTGGTTAAGGATTTTCCGAAAGGCTTCCAGACTCCGGTTGGAGAGATTGTGGATGTTCTTGGAAAGCCCGGAGAAAACGACACGGAAATGCACGCCATTCTTTCCGAATACGGTCTTCCTTACAAGTTTCCTGCAGATGTTGAAGCAGAGGCTGAAAAGATCCCTAAGAAAATCACGGCAAAGGATCTTGAAGGGAGAAAAGACCTTCGCAAAGAGTGCATATTCACCATAGACCCGGCAGACGCCAAAGACTTTGACGACGCTGTTTCCTACAAGGTTCTGGACAACGGCCGTCTGGAGATTGGAATCCACATCGCCGATGTATCTTATTACGTAAGGCCGCAGACTGTTCTTGACAAGGAGGCCTACGCCAGGGCCACTTCTGTTTATCTGGTAGATAGGACAATACCTATGCTGCCGGAAGCTCTTTCAAACAATCTCTGCTCGCTGAGGCCGGGAGAAGACAAGCTGTGTTTCTCAGCGATTTTCGAGATGGATGCCGCAGGCAAAGTCTATAGCCAGTGGTTCGGAAGGAGCGTGATCTGTTCGGCTTTTCGCTTTGCCTATGAGGAGGCTCAGCAGATTATAGACAATAACGGAGATATGACGGACTACAAGCCTGTTATGCCGGAGGGAAAAATTCCTTCACAGGAAGTTATAACCGCCGTTCTTGAACTTCACAAGCTGGCTTCCGTGCTTAGGAAGAAGAGATTCCAGGAAGGCTCCATCAGCTTTGAAAGGCCTGAGATGAAGGTTATTGTGGACGAGAAGGGAAAGCCGATAGACGTTGTCCAGAAAGTAACCAAGTCTGCCAACTGGCTCATAGAGGAATATATGCTTCTGGCAAACAAGGCCGTGGCTACATATGTTGCAACCGCTATCCGCAAGCAGGCTCCTACATTTGTTTACCGTATCCACGACGAGCCTAATATGGAAAAGGTTGCGGAGTTGAAGACTTTCCTCAAGTATTTCGGCTACAAGCTGGAGGCAGATACTCCCGCTCAGCTGGCAAAAAGCCTCAACAAACTCGTGGAGCAAATCCACGGAAAGCCTGAGTGCGATTCCATAGAACTCCTTGCCCTAAGAAGTATGGCAAGAGCCCAGTACTCTACAGACAATATCGGCCATTACGGCCTGGGATTCAGGTACTACACGCACTTTACATCTCCAATCAGAAGATATCCGGATATGATGGTTCACCGCCTTCTTTCCCGCTATCTTGCAGGAGAAAAGAGCGCAGACAAGCAAGCATTTGAAGAATACTGCACTCACTCATCGCAGAGAGAGCAGATAGCAACAGAGGCCGAGCGCTCCAGCGTCAAGTACAAGATGGCCGAGTATATGAAGGAGAGGGTAGGGCAGGAGTTTGAAGGAACAATTTCCGGCGTTACCGAATGGGGGATTTACGTTCAGGTGGAGCCGACCCACATAGAGGGAATGGTTTCCCTCAAAGAGCTTACGGACGACTATTATCAGTTTGACGAAAAGAGCTTCCGCGTAATTGGAAAATCTTCCGGAAGAAGCTTCAGGCTCGGCGATAAAGTCAAGGTCAGAGTTGAGCGCGCCTCACTGGAACAGAAGAACATAGACTTCTCTCTGGTTCTGCCGGAAGGAGAAAGCTATGAAGATTTTGGCCTGTTCTCAGAAGAAGACGAGCCAAGGAAGAAAAAGAAAACATCAAAGAAGAAAAAGAAATAGAAAATGGGAAAGAAAGTTTTGCTTATGATCCTCGACGGATGGGGATTGGGAAGATGTGACAAGTCTAATGCTATATACACTCAAGGCCAGCCGAATATAGATGCGCTGAGGGCAAAATTCCCGCACTCGCAGCTTATGGCCTGCGGAGAAGACGTGGGACTTCCGGACGGCCAGATGGGAAACTCGGAAGTAGGCCATCTTAACATAGGAGCCGGAAGGGTTGTCTATCAGGATCTGGTAAAGATCAACAAGGTATGCCGCGAGCATAAGATGCTGGAAAACAAAGAAATCAAGGCCGTGATGGATTATGCCAAAGAAGGTCACGACCTGCATTTCCTGGGCCTTGTTTCAAGGGGCGGAGTGCACAGTTCCCTTGAGCATCTTTTCGGTTTTCTGGACGCTGCAAAAGAGAGCGGACTTGAGAGAGTTTTCGTCCATTGCTTTATGGATGGAAGAGACACAGACCCGCGCAGCGGAAAGGGGTTCGTCGCAGAGCTTGAAGAGCATATGAAGCAAAGCTGCGGCAAGGTGGCAAGCGTCTGCGGCAGATTCTACGCTATGGATCGAGACAAACGCTGGAACAGAATCAAGGAAGCCTACGACCTACTGACAGAAGGCAAAGGCGCAACCTTCACCTCCGCTGCTGACGGCATACAGGCATCTTATGACGAGGGAGTTACAGATGAATTCATCAAACCTATCTGCATAGTTGAAAAAGGCATTCCTGTAGCGACAATTAAGGAAAATGATGCGGTGATTTTCTTCAATTTCCGCAACGACCGCGCCCGTGAGATGACATCTGTCCTGACTCAGAAAGATATGCCGGAAGAAGGAATGCACACCATTCCGCTTTACTACTGCTGCCTCACTCCATACGATGACCAGTTCAAAGGACTTCACATACTCTTTGACAAAGAAAACGTGCAAAAGACTTTGGGAGAAGTTGTTGCGGAAGCAGGAAAGCGGCAGCTTCGCATCGCTGAGACAGAAAAATACGCCCACGTTACTTTCTTCTTCAACGGCGGAAGGGAAGAGCCTTTTGAAAATGAGGACAGAATTCTGGTGGCCTCTCCAAAGGTTGCAACCTACGACCTGCAGCCGGAAATGAGCGCTCCGGAAGTCGCCGAGAAACTTATTGAGGCAATCCGCACCGGAAAGGAAGATATGATTATCCTCAATTTTGCGAACGGAGATATGGTTGGGCATACGGGAGTCTATCCCGCTATCTGCAAGGCAGTTGAGTGCATAGATTCTCTTGTGGGGAAGGTTGTGAAAGAGGCTCGGAAGATGGGATATTCCGTGCTGATTACGGCAGACCACGGCAATGCGGACTATGCCGTTAACGAAGACGGAACGCCTAACACAGCCCACTCCCTGAATCCGGTTCAGTTTGTGGTTGTGGATCCGGATGTAAAGAGCGTAGAAGACGGAAGGCTCTGCGATATTGCCCCTACAATCCTGCACCTTATGGGAATTCCGCAGCCTGCTGAAATGACAGGGAAAGTACTTGTAAAAGAATAAGTTGAAAAACAGAAAACGATCATAATGAGCACCCCTTTTGTTCACCTTCACCTGCACAGCCATTATTCCATTCTGGACGGAATGGGAAAGATTGAGGATTATGTTGCCCGGGCGATGGAACTGGATATGCCGGCAATGGCCCTTACGGACCACGGCGTGATGTACGGAGTAAAGGACTTTCTGGACTGCGTAAAGAAAGCGGAAAAGAAAACGGGCAAATCTCTCAAGCCGATAGTGGGCTGCGAGGTTTACGTGGCTCCTGAAAGCCGCCTTGTAAAGAAAGCTTATACAGACAAGAGAAGCGCTTATCACCTTATTCTTCTGGCCAAGAATCTTGTTGGCTATCATAATCTTATGAGGCTGTCTTCCATAGGATTTACAGAAGGTTTCTACAACCGTCCGAGAATAGACCGCGAGGTTCTTCAGAAATATCACGAAGGGCTTATTTGCTGCAGTGCCTGCCTGGCCGGAGAGATTCCTCAAGCAATACTCAAGGGAAATATAGAGGAAGCGCGTTCGATAGCCCAGTGGTACAAGGGGGTTTTCGGAGACGATTACTACTTTGAAATCCAGAACCACAACTGCAAGGTTCCGGGGCAGCCAAACGATGTGTTTGAAGGGCAGCAGAAAGTGAATCCGGTGCTTTATTCTCTTTCTCAAGAGCTTGGGATCAAGTGCGTTGCAACCAACGACTGCCACTTTGTAAAAAAGGAAGACGGGCCCGCACACGATCTTTTCATCTGCATAAACACCGCCAGCAAGCTCACCGATCAGGGAAGACTCCACTATACCCAGGAAGAGTATATGAAAACCGGAGACGAGATGGCGGCAATAAACTGGGGTCATCCTGAGGTTATTTCCAACACTCTGGAGGTGGCAGAAAAGGTAGAAAGATACGAGGTGAATATTCCTCATATCCTGCCGCATTTTGACATACCGGCAGAGTTTGAAGACTCCAACGCCTACCTTAGGCATCTGGTTTACGAAGGAGCCAAGAAACGCTATGGAGAGAATCTTCTTCCGAGTGTAAAGGAAAGGATAGACGATGAGCTGGGAATCATCCGTAAGATGGGATTTCCGGATTACTTCCTGATAGTGCACGACTTTATAAACCACGCCCGCTCAGAAGGAATATGGGTGGGGCCTGGAAGAGGTTCCGCTGCGGGAAGTGTTGTGGCCTACTGCCTGACTATCACCAATATGGATCCGATCAAGTACAATCTGCTGTTTGAGAGGTTCCTTAATCCGGACAGAATATCTATGCCGGATATAGACATAGACTTTGAGGAGGAAAGAAGGGGAGAGGTATATGAATATGTAGAGCGGAAATATGGTAAAGACCACGTGTCTCACGTTGTAACTTTTGGCACAATGGCCACCAAGCAGGCCATCAAAGACGTGGCAAGGGTGGAAGACCTCCCGCTTCCGGTTTCCAACAAGCTTGCCGGAATGGTTCCTACAAGATCGTTCCAGGAAAAAGTGAAGGTCAAAGACGAAGACGGAAACGAGGTGGAAGAGACAAAAGACTACAAGCCGAACTTTGCAAACTGCCTGAAATTTGTTGAAGAATTCAGGAAGGAATACGAATCGTCGGAAGATCCAAAAGTGCGCGAAACGCTGCATTTTGCCCAGGAACTTGAAGGAACTATCCGCCAGACGGGAGTTCACGCTTGCGCCGTGATCATTGGCCCGCATAACTTGATGGAACACATTCCGGTATCCATAGCCAAAGGCGTGGAAGGATGGGTTTCACAGTTTGAGGGAACCAGGATAGAAGACGTGGGAATGCTCAAGATGGACTTCCTGGGCCTGAGAACACTTTCCATACTTAAAGAAACCCTGGAGAATATCCGCAAGCATACAGGAAAGCAGATAGACATAAACAACGTTCCGCTTGACGACAAGGCAACCTTCAAACTTTTTGGAAGAGGTGACACTATTGCCACTTTCCAGTTTGAAAGTCCTGGAATGCAGAAGTATCTGAGAGACCTTCATCCTTCCAGATTTGAGGATCTGATAGCTATGAACGCCCTCTACCGCCCGGGTCCTATGCAGTACATTCCAAACTTCGTGGCCAGGAAACTGGGGCAGGAACCCATAACCTACGAGCTTCCGGAGATGGAGGAGATTCTCTCTGAAACTTACGGAGTTACGGTTTACCAGGAGCAGGTGATGCTTCTTAGCCAGAAGCTGGCAAAATTCACCAAAGGCCAGGCAGATACCCTCCGCAAGGCTATGGGAAAGAAAGACAAGGCAAAGATGGCGGAGCTGGAAGGGAAGTTCCTGGACAACGGAGTGGAAAACGGATTTTCAAAAGAGGTTCTGAAAAAGATCTGGAAAGACTGGAAGAAGTTTGCGGAATACGCCTTCAACAAGTCTCACTCCACCTGCTATGCCTGGATAGGATATCTGACAGGTTATTTCAAGGCTCATTATCCTGCAGAGTTTATGGCCGCCAACCTGACAAAGAATTCAGCAGACACCAAGGAAATCACCATTCTGATGGACGAGTGCAAGAGGATGGGGCTGACCGTTCTGGGTCCGGACGTGAATGAAGGCGGAGTGAACGCTACCGTACCGCCTTCCGGAGCCATAAGATTTGGACTTGCCGCAATCAAGGGTCTTGGAACCCAGGTGTCTGAAGATATTGTGGCGCATGCTCCTTACAAAGACATATACGACTTTGTGGAAAGGGCAAGCCGCCAGAATATGAACCGCAAGACTCTGGAAAGCCTGATTTACGCCGGAGCTTTTGATTCTTCTTTCCCTCAGATACGCAGAGACCAGTATTTTATGTCCAACTCCAAGGGAGAGGTATTTTTGGATTCGTTGATTCGCTATTCCCAGGATTTCGGGAGCCAGGACAGCAGCATGGCTTCTCTGTTCGGAGAGCAGGACGAGGGCTTCCAGCTCAAGAAACCAGAGATTCCGGCCATTACCGGAGAGATGAATATGGTGGAATTTTTGAAGAAGGAGAGGGAGCTTGTGGGAATGTACATATCGTCACATCCTCTTGATGTCTTCCGTTTTGAACTTGAGAATTTCTGCACCATAACTCCCGGAGAGTTGTCTTCTCTGCTTAAGCAAAGCGTTGGAATGCAGATAGATGAAAACCAAGACTATTTTCTTGGCGGTCTCATTACCAATGTTAACGAGAGAATATCCAAAACCGGCCGCCCGTTTGTGGACTTTACCCTTGAGGACTTTTCATCCAGCATCAACTTCAGGCTTTTCGGGCAGAGCCACGAAAAGAACATCCGCTATATCACAGATGGCAACGCTGTGTTCATCCGCCTGAAGCTCAAGAAGAACTACAAAGACAATGTCTATGAGCCAAAGATAGAGACTATGCAGTATTTGGCAAATGTCAAGGAAAAAGGCCTTCAGTCTCTGGAGATAAACGTTCCGGCAAGCCTGATAGACAAGCAGTTCAGAGTTGACCTTATAAAGCTTCTCAAGGAACATCACACTTCAGCCAGAAGCGATGGCGCCAAGGTTCCGGTCAAGATGAAAATTGTTGAAAAGGAAAAAGGATTTTCTCTGGACTACGATACAAAGTTCCTGGTAGAAGTAGACAACACCCTTCTCAAAGAGCTTGAGAAAATGGGTGTAACATACAAGGGAAACGTAAATTATTCTATTTTCTAGTCCCAGCCTTGCGCTTTGATTTCTAGATAGTTGCCATCTGGGCTTACCAGGTGGCAGCCGTCTTTTGCGGTGTGCCCGATTATTTCCAGATGAGGCAGTTCCTTGCGTATGGCTTCGTGTGCTTCGAGCGGGAATACATACAGGAGACGGTAGTCGTCTCCGCCGTTCATTATGGCGGTTGCCATATCAATTCCTATCTCTTCGCTTATCATTCTGGCTTCAGGCGCAACAGGAATTTTGTCCAGAAAAATATTGGCACCAAGACCGGTGTCTTTTTCCATCTGCTTAACCGCATCGCCGAGCCCGCGAGTAAGGAAGTAACCGGTATCGGGCCAGATGCCAGATTCCTTGAAACTGTCTAATATTGACGGCTCTATGTCTGGTGTAAGATATTGTCCCAGAGGATATTTGTATTTTTCCAGCTGAGGCTGGGCTCCGGTGAAGGCGGCCTTTTCCCGTTCCAGAACATAGAATCCCATACAAGCGCTTCCGAGATTTCCACTGATGCAGACAAGAGAATTTGGAGCAATAGCCTTTCCGTATTCTTTTCCCAGGAAAACTCCCGTTGCTCCGCAGCTTATCATAAGCCCGCTCATAGACGGAACAAGGTTCAGGGTGAGATTCTCCACGGAATGGAGTTTGGCGGCAGCCTGGATTCCGGCCCATAGCCAGTCTATATGCTCGTAGCTGAACTTTGAGGAAACTCCGATTGTGAAATTAAGCGCGGCTGGCTTGGCGCATCTGGCATAAAGAAAGCCCATTGCGTGAACGGCGGCTTTGTATCCCAGATACTTTACGGGAGTGTAAGTGAGGTCAAAATCCACCCCTTCAAGCATCAGGGTATTGTTTGAAACAACTCCCTTTCCGCCTTTTGCCGATGGAAGGAAGGAGGTTTCCGAATTCTTGAAATTGCTTTTTTCAAAAAGCCTGTCCAGGGTCTTGATTCTTCCCAGCTCTTTTATTTCTGTCCGGGTTATTTCTTTCTTCTTTGCCATAAGACAAATATAGTGCAAATCGCCAGAATAATAAAATCACTATCTTTGTGGCCCTATGGGCAATCAGAAGGACATACTCAAGGCAGTTTCCTCGGAATACAAGGAGGGCTTCGTCACCGATGTGGAGCAGGAGTTTGCTCCCAAGGGGCTCAGCGAAGACATCATCCGCCATATCTCCGAAAGGAAAGGCGAACCCGAGTGGATGCTTGAGTTCCGCCTTAAGGCCTTCCGTCGTTGGCAAGGGATGAAAACTCCTTCCTGGGGTCATTTGAACCTTCCTCCTATAGACTATCAGGACATCATATATTTTGCCGCTCCCAAGAGGAAAAAGGCAGACAGCCTGGATCCTGAACTAGAAGCCACTTTTGAGAAACTGGGCATTCCGCTCAAGGAAAGAAACGTGCTGGGAGGAGTGGCAGTAGATGCTGTATTCGACTCAGTTTCAGTAAAAACCACCTTCCGCGAGACTCTGGCAGAAAAAGGTATAATCTTCTGCTCCTTCTCGGAAGCGGTGAGAGATTATCCGGATCTTGTTAGAAAATATCTGGCGAGCGTTGTTCCTGTCGGCGACAACTATTT
The DNA here is from genome assembly GCA_016285455.1 of Bacteroidales bacterium. Lineage (GTDB taxonomy): Bacteria > Bacteroidota > Bacteroidia > Bacteroidales > UBA932 > Egerieousia. The sequence goes on along the minus strand of JAEEQS010000003.1, from coordinate 28,002 downwards.
TTCCGCCCTGAATTCCGCCGTTTTCTCAGACGGGTCTTTCTGCTACATTCCAAAGAACACGCGCTGCCCGATGGAACTTTCCAGCTATTTCCGCATCAACGCTCTGGGAACAGGGCAGTTTGAAAGGACTCTGATTGTGGCCGACGAAGGAAGTTACGTGAGCTATCTGGAGGGCTGCACGGCTCCGCAGAGAGACGAAAGCCAGCTTCACGCGGCGGTTGTGGAGATAGTGGTAAAGCAGGATGCCGAGGTTAAATATTCCACCGTCCAGAACTGGTACCCTGGAAACAAGAAGGGAGAAGGTGGAATATACAACCTGGTGACAAAGAGGGGATTGTGCGAAGGCTCAAACTCCCGCCTTTTCTGGGCTCAGGTAGAAACAGGCTCGGCGATTACCTGGAAATACCCAAGCACCATTCTCAAGGGAGACAATTCCGTAAGCGAATTCTACAGCGTTGCCGTAACCAACAATTACCAGCAGGCAGATACGGGAACAAAGATGATCCACATAGGAAAGAATACCCGCAGCCGTATTGTAAGCAAAGGCATTTCAGCAGGTTGCAGCGAGAATAGCTACCGTGGAATGGTTAAGGTTCTGCCTGGAGCTTCCGGTGCCAGAAACCACTCCCAGTGCGACAGTCTTCTGCTGGGAAGCAAATGCGGGGCGCATACTTTCCCTCATATAGAAAGCAATAATCCTACAGCCATCATAGAGCACGAGGCCACTACTTCAAAGATAGGGGAAGACCAGCTGTTTTACTGCCTGCAAAGGGGTATTACACAAGAAGATGCCGTAGGACTTATAGTTAACGGATATGCACGAGACGTGCTTAACAAGCTGCCGATGGAGTTTGCCGTGGAGGCCCAGAAGCTTCTCCAGGTTTCTCTTGAGGGCAGCATAGGATGACAATTGTTATGGAAGAATATTTACAGATGCTGATAAACTGGTTCAGCCTGGATAATGTGCTGTTCGAGTTTTTGGGCCAGAAGGTAAGCTCGCTGGAAGTAACTAGCACGGTCTGCGGACTGCTTTGCGTGTTTCTGGCTGTAAGGGGCAAGGTTGCAAACTTCTGGATAGGATACATTTACAACGCTGTGCTTTTCCTGCTGTTTTACCAGACAAGGGCTTATTCCAGTATGATGCTTCAGCCGGTATCCCTAGCCATAAATTTCTTTGGCCATTACAGGTGGACCCATCCGGCCGAAAACGAGAAAGATTCCAAGTCCAGGCTCAAGGTAACGGTTTTCAACACCGGACAGAGAACTGTGGTTATTGCCATCATTCTCATATTTATGTTTGTGTGGGGATATATTCTTTCCAGAGTGGACTTATGGTTCCCGTCTCTGTTTCCGGCTCCGGCAAAGGTTCCTTACTTTGACGCGTTTATTTTGGGAACGGTGCTTATGGCCCAGTATCTTAGCGCCCAGAAAAAGCTGGACTGCTGGTTCTGCTGGTGCATTGCCAACGTATGCAACATATTGCTGTGCTACAGGCTGGGTCTTAGGCTGATGACATTAGTTTACGCCGCTTACATAGTTCTGGCCATTGGCGGATTCTTTATGTGGCTGAGAATGTACAAGAAGCAGCATTATCTGGATCTGAGGAAACAGGTGGAGGAAAAATGGGCCAAGGAAAACAAATAGAGAAATGGAAAATCTTCTTGAAATAAAAAATCTTCACGCCCGCATCGGCGACAAGGAAATTCTCAAGGGAGTCAATCTTGTGATTCGCCCGGGAGAAGTCCACGCCATTATGGGAAGAAACGGAAGCGGAAAGAGCACTCTCAGCGCAGTTCTTGCCGGCAATTCCAACTACACCGTAACCCAGGGCAGCGTAACCTATCTTGGGCAGGATCTTCTGAAGATGAGCCCGGAGGAGAGAAGCTGGGCCGGAATCTTCCTTGGGTTCCAGTATCCGGTTGAAATACCGGGCGTTACAAACGTCAACTTTATGAAGACCGCGGTAAACGAGCACCGCAAGCAGAAGAATCTTCCTCCGCTCAGCGCAGCCGAGTACCTGAAGATGATGAGGGAGAAAATGGCCTATGTAGAAATGGATCCGTCTTTCTCTTCCAGAGGCGTAAACGTGGGCTTTTCCGGCGGCGAGAAAAAGCGCAATGAGATTTTCCAGATGGCAATGCTTTCTCCTAAGCTTGCCATACTAGACGAGACAGACAGCGGCCTGGATGTTGACGCTCTCCGCATAGTTGCAAACGGAGTCAACCGCCTCAAGACGCCAGAGAACGCCTTTGTGGTTATTACTCACTACCAGAGGCTTCTGGATTATATTGTCCCCGATGTGGTTCACGTGCTCTACAAGGGAAGAATCGTAAAGACGGCTGGCAAGGAGCTTGCCGCAGAAGTTGAGGCTCACGGCTACGAGGAGTTTGAATAAAGCAGGATGGAAGGATTCAGGTATATACCCAAGAAACAACTTTTCGACTGCAGCGTCTCTCTAGACGGTGCAAGAAAGTTCTTTGTCTGGGACGGACATCCGGAAGGCCTTCCGTTTGAAGAAAGACCGCTTCTGGATTGCTCTGCCGAATTCTGCGTATCCACAAGGGTTGGCAAGATAAGTTACTCTCCAGCAGAGATTTCTGCAAGCGGGAAAGCTACAGTCATAATACCTAAGGAGGGAGAAATAACTCAGGTAATCTCCGTACGGGTTTCTCCGGCGCCTTTGTCTGAGAGAACCGTAATAGATTGCCCTTCAGAAGGAAAATTCAACGTTGTTTTGTGCTCACACACTGTGGGGCAAGACAGGTTTTCCACCAACGGAATAGTGGAAATCAGAGTGAACAAAGGAGCCAGTCTGGATCTTGTGGTTATGCAGAACGAGAACTCGCTTTCGAGACACGAGTCTGACTACAGGATTAGGCTGGAAGAGAACTCATCGCTGAGCCTTAACATTGTTACCCTGCACGCCGGAAACGTTACAAACAAGATACACACCCTGATTGCAGGGAAGAAGGCCTCCTGCAACCTTAACGGCCTGTATCTTGCAGATGGCCAGCAGATTGTAGATACAGATGTGGTGCTTGTACACGATGCGGAAGAGACTCAAAGCCGCCAGCTTTTCAAAGGAATTCTGGACGGGAATTCAAAATCAAAGTTTGATGGAGAGGTTGTGGTTAGCCCTTCGGCCCAGAAGACAGAAGCCTATCAGGCAAACAACAACCTTCTGATTTCAGATCAGGCGAAGGCTTCTTCCGATCCACATCTGGTCATTTATGCAGATGACGTAAAATGCTCCCACGGCAGTGCGGCTGGAAGCGTTGGAGACCAGGAGCTTTTCTATATGCGCAGCCGCGGAATAAGTGAAAAGGAAGCCAGAATACTTCAGCAGCAGGCCTTTGCTGGAACTGTTCTGGAAAAAGTTGCCCACCCAGAACTAAGGGAAAGGCTTTCTCGCCTGGTGGAAAAACGCCTTCGGGGAGAAGATACTCTCTGCGCTGGCTGTTCAAAAAGATGTTGCTAAGAAAATATTTCAAGAAATGAATATAGGAATAGTAGGAACCGGATATGTAGGACTCGTTACGGGGGCTTGTTTCTCCGAAATGGGTATGAATGTAACCTGCATAGACATAGACCAGAAGAAAATCCAGATGCTCCAGAAAGGCGAGATTCCTATCTATGAGCCTGGCCTTAGAGAACTTGTAGAGCGCAACAGCAAGAAGGAGCGCCTGCGTTTTTCTACCAGCCTGGCCGATGTGCTGGATAGCCTGAGCGTGGTTTTTGTTGCAGTGGGAACGCCTCCAGGAGAAGATGGAAGCGCTGACCTCAGCCACGTGCTTGAAGTTGCATCAGAGTTTGGCAAGAACATAAAGAAATATACCCTTCTTGTAATCAAGAGCACGGTTCCTGTGGGCACCAGCCAGAAGGTTCGCCAGAGGATCGCTGAGGAACTTGAAAGAAGGGGAGAGAAGATAGAATTTGACGTTGCTTCCAATCCTGAGTTCCTCAAGGAAGGCGCTGCCATAAAGGACTTTATGTCTCCAGACAGAGTTGTTGTGGGAGTTTCTACAGAAAAGGCCCGCCATATAATGGAGAAGATTTACAAGCCGTTCCAGATGTCCAAATACAGAATCATCTTTATGGACATTATGAGCGCGGAGATGACCAAGTACGCCTCCAACTCTATGCTTGCCACTAGAATCAGCTTTATGAACGAGATAGCCAGGCTCTGCGAAATAACAGGAGCAGACGTGCAGAAAGTCAGAGCCGGAATGGCTGCGGATACACGCATTGGCAACAAATTCCTCTATCCTGGCTGCGGCTACGGCGGAAGCTGTTTTCCAAAAGACGTGAAAGCTCTTATCCGCACCGGAAAGGAAAACGGCTACCAGATGAAGATAATCAGTGCGGTAGAAGAAGTCAACCAGGAGCAGAAAAAGATAGTTTTCCTCAAGCTCAAGAAGGCCCTCGGAACCCTTAAGGGAAAAACCGTTGCACTGTGGGGACTTTCCTTCAAGCCGGAAACGGACGATATGAGAGAGGCTCCTTCTGTGGTTGTGGCAAATCTCCTTCTGGAAGCTGGAGCCAAGGTTAAGGTCTATGACCCGATTGCAATGGAAGAATGCAAGAGACGTTATCTCGGCGATAAAGTAACTTACGCCAAGGATATTTACGATTGCGTTCAGGATGCAGATGCCATGGCTCTGATTACCGAATGGAAAGAATTCCGCGTTCCTTCCTGGGAAAGGGTTCACAAGGCTATGAAAGGAAATGTTGTGGTTGACGGAAGAGACATCTACACCCCGTCCGAAATCCAGGCCGCCGGCTTCGACTATTACAGCATCGGAAGATAAAGCCTTGGCAAGAAAACTAAAAAGCCGCCCTTTCAGAAAAAGAGCGGCTTTTTAAATACTAAAACCTAAACCTACACTATATAGATGCCGCACCCTGCCGTTTCGTTGCACTCAGGGCAAATTTTTATTAAATTTGAAAGCTAAAGAGTCTTGAAACGTTATTTATGGACAAAGAAATGAGTTACAGGAAACGGCTTTTATCCAAGTTTTCATACTCGATAATTAATTGCAGATTTCTCAACAGGTGGGTTGTTCTGCTGATAGATCTGTTTCTGGCAACGGTTGCAGGCTGGCTTTCCTTTACCATTGCGGCATATCTTATAGACTCAGATATTTTTATCCGCATAGGCCTCAGGGCCGCCGCCCTGTCTTTTGTTACAAGCCTGATTGCTTTTGTCATCACCGGCACATACAAGGGAATTCTCAGATATACCACTTCAGAGGAAATATGGAAGCTTTGTTCTGCCATTTTGCTGAAGATGGCAGTGGAAGTTCCGCTGATCTTGCTTCTAAGAAAGCATATCGGATTCTACCAAAGCATTTCCAACGCCAAAATTCTCCTTATAGAATTCCTCAGCCTGGGAACAACCCTTGCAGCCATATCCTTTTCCAGAGCGTTTCTGGTGGCCCTTTTCAAATACAGCCTCAGAACCCAGCAGGCTCAGATCATCAACATCTTTGTTTACGGAACAGACGACAAGAGCATATCCAGCATACAATATGTTGAGGGCTGCCAGACCGCAGACTACAAGGTTGTGGGGCTTATCCGGCTTTCAGACAAAGTAAGCTATCACAACATAGCCGGAAAGAGGGTTTACTACATCAAAGATATGGACTACCTCCGCTATATCACGGAAAAGAATGATGTCAAAGCTCTGGTCTTCCCGTCTAAATTAGCTGCCGTAAATCACAAAGAAGATCTGATACCGTTCCTTCTCAAGCTGGGCGTAAAGATTCTTACGGTTCCGGAAACGGGTGAGATAGAAAACGGAGAAACCCTTAGCGCCCCTCTGAAGGAGATTAGGATAGAAGACCTTCTTGGAAGAGAGGAGGTTGAGATAGATATGTCTTCCATCGCCGAGTTCCTTGGCGGAAAAAGAGTGCTTGTCACCGGAGCTGCGGGCAGCATAGGAAGCGAGCTTTGCCGCCTGATCAGCGGGTTTGAAGTAGAGAAGCTGGTGATGCTTGACAATGCGGAAACTCCAATGCATAATCTCAATCTGGAGTTCAACGATATTATTAAAAGGCACAAAGACGCTTTGTCTAAAGAAGACCCGATAGCCGTTGCCAATGACAGATTTGAAGAAAGGTTTGAGTTTTTCATCTGCGATGTGAGGAACAAGATCCGTCTTGAAAGGGCTTTCAACTTGTGGCATCCGGATATTATCTTCCACGCCGCCGCCTACAAGCACGTTCCAATGATGGAGCTCAACCCTACGGAGGCGGTAAGGGTGAATGTCTTGGGAACCAGGAATATAGCTCAACTGGCAGTGCGCTATGGAGTGGAGAAGATGATAATGATTTCCACAGACAAGGCGGTTAATCCTACCAATGTGATGGGGGCCACAAAGAGAGTCGCCGAGATTTATACCCAGTCTCTTTCCCGCGCCATTCAGAACGGCGAGATTGAGGGCAAGACCAAGTTTATTACAACGCGTTTTGGCAATGTGCTGGGAAGCAACGGTTCTGTAATTCCGCATTTCAAGGAGCAGATAGCTTCTGGCGGCCCCGTTACCGTAACCCACAAAGACATAGTAAGATACTTTATGAGCATTCCGGAGGCTTGCAGGCTTGTGCTGGAAGCCTCCACCCTGGGCAAGGGCTATGAAATTTTTGTCTTTGATATGGGAAAGCCGGTAAAGATTGCGGATCTTGCAGAGAATATGATAAGGCTTGCCGGATATGTTCCTGGCAAAGACATAGAAATACGCTACACGGGGCTGCGCCCTGGCGAGAAGCTCTACGAGGAACTTTTGAACACAAAGGAAAATACCCTTCCTACAACCAACAAGAAAATCTTCCTGGCAAAGGTGAGGGAATTCCCGTTCTCTGATGTTGAAAAGAATATAGATGCTCTGGTGGATCTGGCCACCAGGGTAGACCTTCTTGGTTCTGTCCGCAAGATGAAGGAAATGGTTCCGGAGTACAAGTCAAAGAACTCTGTGTATGAGCAGCTGGATCGTTTTCAGCCAGCGCCTGAAGAGGAAGCGGTTCTCGGGAATGAATAAAGAGCTAAAATGAAAAAGAGAATATTCATAGCCATACACTATCTGGAAATCGGGGGTGCGGAAATAAGCCTGATAGGTCTTCTGCAATCTATAGATTATTCCAGGTATGACGTGGATCTTTTCATTTACAGCCATAGGGGAGAATTTATGGGCCTGGTGCCGTCTTCCGTTAACATTTTGCCGGAGAACAAGGTCTATGCCTGTCTGGAAGTTCCTATTTCAGAGGCTTTGATGAAGGGTCATATTGGGCTGGCTCTAAGGAGGATGGCGGCAAAGCTCAAATTCAGAAGCTATTGCCGCAAGCATAAGGTTGAAGGCAATTATCCGCTGCATCACATTATAGCGGAAACGGTTCTTCCGTCACTTCCATCCCTGAAAAAATACGGGGAATATGACTTGGCGGTAAGTTTTCTCCAGCCGCATAATTTTGTGCTGGAAAAAGTTTCAGCAAAAAAGAAAATCTGCTGGATTCACACAGACTATTCCAGCATAGGAACAATCCATAAAGACGAAGAGAGAGTTTGGGCTGGATATGACCATATAGTTTCTATTTCAGAGGCGGTGAGCCAGAGCTTCAAAAAAGCTTTTCCGTCTTTGGGCGGCAAACTGGTCTTAATGCATAACATTCTTTCCAAAGATTTCGTATGGGCAAGAAGCTCCGCCATAAAAGAAGAGGAAGTCCAAAAGGAAATGCCGCGATTGGACGGCGTTTTGAACCTTTTGAGCGTAGGGCGTTTCTGTGAAGCCAAGAACTATGACAACGTTCCGGACATTTGCCGCAGGATTCTTGAAAACGGGTGCAAGGTTAAATGGTTTTTGATTGGATACGGCTCTGATGAAAATCTTATCCGCGAGAAGATCAAGGAATCCGGTGTAGGGGAGAATGTTATTATCCTGGGCAAGAAGTCTAACCCTTATCCGTATATGAAGGCTTGCGATGTTTATGTCCAGCCTTCTAGATATGAGGGCAATTCGGTGACGGTTAGAGAAGCCCAGATCCTGTGCCGCCCTGTGGTCATTACAAACTATAGTACCGCTGCGTCTCAGGTGGAAGACGGAAAAGACGGCATTATAGTGCCTTTGGAGAATGAGGCCTGCGCCAGAGAGATGTCCGCCTTTTTGTCCGACAGGGCCAAAATAGAAAGAATAACCCAGGAAACATCCTGCCGAAACTATACAAATCAGGAAGAGGTAAAAGTGTTGGAAAAATTGATAGATTGAAATGTATTTTAGCCTAGGTCCGCAATATTATTATCCGGTTTATCTGCTGCTGATAACAGTTCTCATTTTTGGGCACTTCATCAGAATTTACCCGATGGGAACAGACAAGCTGCTGAAAACCAGCAAGGGAAGCTGGCAGGCAATACTGCTTACAATAGTGCTGACAGTTTTCATAGGCTTGCGCCCTGTTTCCGGAAGATATTTTGGAGATATGGGTACCTATGCCTGGCTGTTCCACCAGTTTGAAGACCGCCTGGCAGACACGGCTTACAGAAACGATATCTTGTTCATGGAGATAATGAAGCTCTTTGCGGAGAACTCCAATGTGAACATATTCTTTCTTTTCATAGAGACTCTGTACATAGTTCCAATACTTCTGGCGTGCAGAAGGCTTACAAAGCTGAACAATTACACTCTTGTTCTTTTTGCTTTCTCCGCGATGAGTTTCTTTTCATACGGAACCAACGGAATCAGAAACGGCGCGGCTACGAGCATATTCCTGCTGGCGTTGACCTTCCTTAGGGGATCATCCAAGGAAAAGATTGTCTTCCTGGTGTTGAGCGTTATAGCCTTTTTGATACACGGATCCATTATTGTGCCTATTGTAGCCGCCATTGCAGCATATTTCATAAAGAACCCTAAGCTTATGTTCTATTTCTGGGGAGCGGCGCTTTTCCTCAGCATTTTTGCCGGCGGGGCAATGGCTTCACTCTTGTCTTCTCTCGGCATAGAGCAAAGGCTTTCCACCTATCTTGCGGGGCCGGGAAACATAGAAGACCATATAACCAGAACCGGATTCAGATGGGATTTCCTTTTGTATTCATCTATGCCGATTGTTCTGGGCTGGTGGGTGATTTTCAAAAGGAAGATTTATACCCGTTCCTATGCCTTGCTGCTTGGAACTTACATTTATGCAAACATCTTCTGGCTGATGGTTATCCGCGCGCCTTACAGCAACAGGTTTGCCTACCTGAGCTGGTTCCTCTATCCAATAGTTCTGGCTTATCCTATGCTGGTTATGCCGGTGTGGAAGAAAGCCCCAGGCTTTAAGCTGGGCATAATAATGGTCGGACATCTGGCATTTACCTTATTCATGGCATACAAATACAGTTTTTAGGAAAAGTGAAAATACTATATGTCATAACATCGCTGAGAACAGGCGGAGCAGAAAAACTGGTGGTTGAACTAACTTGCTGGTTCCGGGAAAAAGGCCATAGCGTAGACGTAGCTCTTTTTGACGGAATCCAAACGGATTTCATGCAAGATCTGGAAAAGACAGGCTGCAAGATTTATCGTTTCTCCACAAGCGGCTCTTTTTATTCTCCTTACTATCCCAGGAGAATTTTCCAGCTTGCCAGGGTTATGAATGATTATGACATAGTCCATACCCACAACACTTCTCCACAGTTTTTTGCGGCAATAGCACATCTGTTCCGCAGAAAACCGCTGCTGGTGACAACAGAGCACAACACCACAAACGACAGGAGAAACAAGAAATGGTTCCTTCCTCTGGACCGCTGGATGTACAACCGCTACCGCAAGGTTATCTGCATTTCAGACAAGGCTTATGATAATCTTGTCTCTTATCTTAAGCATACCAAGGCAGATGTTTTAACAATAAAGAACGGCGTAAATCTCAAGACTTTCCGCCAGGCGTCTCCAATAGAAGGGTTCAAAAAAGAAGGCATATTTGCCATTGTTATGGTTGCCGCGTTCCGTCCTCAGAAAGACCAGGGAACCCTGATAAAGGCAATGGCTCATCTTCCTCTGGACTGCCATCTTTTCCTTGCCGGAGAAGGAGAAACTTGGCCAGGTTTGGAGGAGCTCTCAAAGACTTTAGGCGTTGAAGAAAGAGTGCATTTCTTGGGATTGAGGAAAGATGTTCCGCAGATTCTCAAAAGCTCAGATGTTGTTGTAATGTCTTCTCACTACGAGGGTCTTTCTCTTTCTAGCATAGAGGGAATGGCGGTGGACAAGCCGTTTGTAGCCAGTGATGTAGACGGCCTTCACGAAATTGTGGAAGGAGCCGGAATCCTGGTTCCTCACCAGGATGAAAAAGCCTTAGCGGAAGTTCTGCTTAAGCTCAAGGAAGATTCTGCCCTAAGGGCAAGCGTGGCAGCTTCCTGTATGGAGAGAGCCTCTCAGTATGACTTTTCAAAAATGGCCGAGGCTTATCTTAAAGTGTATTCAGATATTTTGGGAGAAAAGAAATGACCTCCAGAAAGAAAATAATACGAATTTCCACGATTCCAACATCGTTGAACGTATTCTGCAAAGATTTGCTGAAAGATCTTTCTGCAGATTATGATGTTGTGGCCGTGTCTTCTCCGGGAAAGCCGCTGGACCAGCTGGAAAAAAGAGAGGGGGTACGGACCATAGCCGTTCCTATGGAAAGAAGGATGTCTCTCTTCAAGGATTTGAAAGCCTTGATTTCTCTGGTGCGGGTTTTCAGGAAAGAGCGTCCGGATTTGGTGCACAGCATAACTCCTAAAGCAGGCCTTCTTGGAATGATGGCGGCAAGGCTTGCTGGGGTGAAGGTCAGAGTTCACACTTTCACCGGTCTGGTTTTTCCTACTGCCACAGGACTTAAGCGCAGGATTCTGAAGGCAACGGACAGAATGACCTGCCGCTGTGCCACCCATATTATTCCGGAAGGAGAGGGAGTCAAGCGTGATCTGGAAAAGGGACGGGTCACAAAAAAGCCTATGAAAATCCTAGGGTTTGGAAATGTCAGGGGAATAGACCTTGATTGGTATGCCCGCACTCCCGAGGTTCTGGAAAAGGCCGGCGAGTTTGCAAGGAAAGATGTTTTTACCTTCATTTTCATAGGGAGAATTGCAAAAGACAAGGGAGTGGAAGAATTAGTGGCGGCCTTCCTTAAACTTCTAGGTGACAGAAAAGATGTCCGCCTGCTTCTTGCTGGAGAGTGGGAGTTTACAGATCCGGTTTCTCCCCAGACAGAGTCTTTTCTTAAAAACACAGAAGAAATAAACTGGGTGGGTTCCGTGCCGGATGTAAGGCCATATTTGGCTGCATCAGACTGTCTGGTGCTTCCTAGCTACAGAGAAGGTTTCCCAAATTCCGTGATTGAGGCGGGAGCCCTAGGGCTTCCTTGCGTGGTTACGGATATCAACGGGGCCAATGAGATAATCGCCGAGGGGGAAAACGGGCTAATTGTTCCGGCCAAAGATTCCGCTTCTCTTTACTCTGCGATGAAGCTTATCGCCGAGGATAAAGAATTGTATTCCAAACTGAAAGAGGCCGCCCGTCCGATGGTGGCATCCAGATACGAAAGGGGTTTTGTCTGGTCTTGCCTTAAGGCTTTTTACAAGGAGGCGCTCAAAGATGTATAAGAATTTTTTCAAACGTGTTCTGGATATTCTGATATCCTTTACGGCTCTGGTCTGCCTTAGCTGGCTTCTTCTGATTTTCATAATAGTTCTTTTCTTTGCAAACAAGGGCGCCGGAGTGTTTTTCCTCCAGCCGAGGCCGGGGAAAAACGCCAGGATTTTCAAGGTCATAAAGTTCAAGACTATGACAGATGAAAAAGATGCAGCTGGCAATCTTCTGCCTGATTCAAAGAGGCTTACAAAAGTGGGCCGGTTTGTAAGGAGCACTTCCATAGATGAACTACCTCAGCTGATAAATGTTCTTAAGGGAGATATGAGCTTGATTGGACCGCGGCCGCTTCTGGTCCAGTATCTTCCTCTCTATTCTCCAGAACAGGCCAGAAGGCACGAGGTAAGGCCGGGCATAACCGGCTGGGCCCAGTGCCACGGAAGAAACGCAATAAGCTGGGCAGAGAAATTCAAGCTGGACGTTTGGTACGTAGACCACTGCACCCTTGCCACAGACACTAAAGTTCTTTGGATTACAGCGCTTAAGGTGATTCGGAGACAAGATATAAATTCCGCCACCTCCGCCACAATGGAGGCCTTTAACGGAAACAACTGATTTATTAAAGCTGGGTTCCTGGAGCCGGATATACGATGTATTTGGCTGTTGGGGACTCTTCTTTTTGAATGATTTTGGCCGGATTTCCGAGCGCGATGCTGTTGTCCGGCATATCGAAATTCACAAAAGCTCCAGGAGCAACAAGAACATTGTTGCCTATATGTACACCTCCTATGATGATTGAATTTGCTCCCATATAAACGTTGTTGCCTATTTTAGGGCAGCCTTTCTTCTTGCCTTCCGCGTTTCCTACAAGGCAGCCTTCCGCAATGTTGAAGTTATATCCTATTTCTGCCTCGGGATTAACTACTATTGTTCCAAAATGACCGATTTTCAGGCCCTTGCCGATTTTAGTCCCAATTGGAATCTGAATCCCTGTAATGATTTTTGTAATGTGGTACAGCGGGTAATAGAGAATCTTTCCAAATATGGTTCTGCATCCGGATGCCTTGCGGAAAAAATAAATGAAAGTATAGCCCGGAGTAAAGAATTTATATCTAAGTCTTACTCCTAGTTTGCGGGAAGCTTCTCCAGTATAGCGGAAAAGATCCTCTCTTGGTGATATTCTTGGCATTTGATTTTTCTCTATGGCTGATGCAAAGTTAGATATAATTATTTATTATCTTTGTAAGGTTACCCGTAAACCGTAGAAACAAAATACAGACGCAATATGTCAAGAAAAATATCAGCGATTCTTGCGCTTGCCGTTTTGGCAACGCTTGCTTTGTCTTCCTGCCGCTCTGCCAAAGAGGTGGTGTATCTGCAGGACATAAAGACACAGGATTTGCAGAAAATAACAAACTATCAGGATATTAAGATAAAGCCTGGAGATATGCTCAGCATTTTCGTAAGCCACAAGGAGCCGCAGCTGTCTGCCTTGTTCAACCCTCAAGGGCAGAACTCAGCTCCTTCTGAAGCAGGCCAAAAAATTGCAGGCTATACCGTAGACCTGAACGGAGATATAGATTTTCCTATCATTGGCAGAATAAAAGTTGCCGGGCTAACAAGGAGCGAGCTTTCAACAATGATCAAGAACAGGCTGAACGACGACGGCCTTCTGAAAGATGCGGTAGTTACTGTAACCTACCGGAATTTCAACGTGTCTGTTCTGGGAGAAGTCAACAATCCGGGCAAGTTTACAGTGGAGAGCGACCGCGTTTCTCTGTTTGACGCTCTGGCTCTTGCCGGAGACCTTACCATCTACGGAAGGAGAGACAGCGTAATGGTTCTCAGGGAAAGCAACGGAGAAAGGAGCGTGATGTTTGCCAACCTTATGAGCGGGGATATGCTGAATTCGCCGGCATTCTATCTGCAGCAGAACGATGTTGTTTATGTTAAACCAAACAGGATAAAGGCTCAGCAGAGCGGAATCAACCAGAACAACAACGTTAGCGTTTGGCTGGGTGCCGTTTCTTTGCTGACCACAATCCTGATGCTCATATTCAAGTAACAAGACTTTAGTTATGGAAGAAGAAATAAAACACGTAGAAGACAAGAAAGACAACGGCTCGCAGCTAGTTCTAAGAGACGTTATCAACATAATGTGGGCAAACAAATGGTGGTTTGTCATTTCTGTGTTTATCTGTCTGGTTCTGGCCTTTATCTATCTGAAGAAAACGCCTAAGGTTTATGCAAGAACAGCCTCTGTCCTGGTAAAAAGCAAAAACGGCGGAGGCGGATTTACCCAAAGCGCAATGCTGCAGGATATGGGCGGTCTGGGAATGATGACCTCAGACGTTTACAACGAGTTCTATGTGTTCAATTCTTACCAGCTGATGAAAGCTGTGGTTCAGAAGCTCAACCTCACGGTTAATTACACCATAAAGAAGGGGCTGCTGAGAGTTACGCTGTATAAAACGTCTCCGATTCTGGTGGATTTCATAGACGCAAATCCGGAATACCCGTTCTCTATGAACGCAAAAATCTTGGATGACAACACGGTTCAACTGTACAATTTCAAAGAATTTGGGAATAAGTTTGGAGTAACGGGAGATTCTGAGGCCAAGATAAAAATCAACGACACCGTAGACACTCCGGTTGGAAGAGTTTATGTGGTTTCTACAGACCATATATCAAATTACATTGGCCAAAACATCTCCATTTTCAAGAGCGGTCTCAAAAGCACTATCCAGAGTTATCAGGGCAAGGTTTCCATAACCATCGCAGATCATCAGGCTTCTGTTATAAACCTCTCTATCAGAGATGTTTCAGAGTCAAGGGCTGAAGATGTGCTCAATGCTTTGATAGACGCTTACAACGAGGAATCCCTGATAGAGAAAAATGTTGTTTCAAAAAGTACGGAGCAGTTTATCAACGATCGTCTTGAGGTTATAAACGAGGAGCTCGGAGCCGTTGACGCGGATATTGCTAACTATAAGTCTTCTACCGGTCTGACAGACGTGATTACGGCAACAAGCGGCTATGCTGCAGAAGGCAGCGAATACAGAAGAACTGGTTTGGGCATAGAAAACCAGCTGGCTCTTGCCCGTGAGGTTCAGGGCTATATCAATAATCCGAACAACAGAAATCAGCCTCTACCTTCAAACCTGGGAGTAGATGCCGGTATTGAATCTCAGATTAACCAATACAATAATCTGCTTCTTCAGAGAAACAAGCTGTACGCCAACTCCAGCGAAAATAACCCTCTGGTACAGGATCTTGACGCTCAGCTGATTCCGATGAAGCAAACAATATCCTCTTCTGTAAACAATCTTGTTAATTCCCTCACGATGCAGGCAGGCAACGTGCGCAGCCGCGAGGCTGTAGCGCGTGGAAGAGTGGCGGCCATTCCTCAGCAGCAGAACAAGATAATGTCTAAGGAAAGGCAGCAGAAAATCAAGGAAGAGCTTTATCTCTATCTGTTGAACAAGAGAGAGGAAAATGCTCTGTCTCTTGCTATGACAGAAAGTACTATAAGGGTGATAGACAGGGCAAGAGGACCTCTTGGTCCGGTGGCTCCAAATACCCGAATGATATTCCTGGTTGCTTTGGTTTTGGGTCTGGCTATTCCGGCCTTGCTGTTCTGGCTGTCTGAAATTCTGGACGTTTCCGTTAGAGGCAGACGAGACATAGAAAACGCTTTGTCTGCTCCGTTCCTTGGGGAGATACCAAAGAAAGATGACCTTGAAGGAAGGCAGATTGTGGTCAGGGAAGATGGCCGAGACGCTATTTCTGAAGCATTCCGCATCATCCGCACCAATATGGACTTTATGAATGTTTCCAACGGGCAGAAACAGGTTGTGATGTTCACCTCACAGACTCCTGGCAACGGCAAAACATTCGTTTCCACTAACCTTGCCGTAAGTTTTGCCCAGGCTAACAAGAAGATTATTCTGGTAGATACGGATATCCGCAAGGCAACTATTGAAACTCTGGTCAAGAAAGAGGAGCAGAGCAAGATTATCAGCGGACTGACCACTTACCTCAGCGGAAAGACAGATGATGTTTCCCAGATTATCCATCGCGGAGCCTTCTCCAGCAAATTGGATGTGATATTTGCAGGCCCGATTCCTCCAAACCCTACGGAGCTGCTTATGACTCCTCGTCTTGCAAATCTCGTCAACGAGCTGAAAAAGAGCTATGACTACATATTCCTGGACAACGTTCCAATGGGAATTGTAGCAGACGCGTCTATCGTGAACAAGCTTTGCGACCTTACGATATTCGTGATAAGGGCCGGAGTTATGGATCGCCGCCTGCTGCCTGACGTTGAGAAACTCTACAAAGAAAAGACATTGAATAATCTCTGCACTGTGCTTAACTCTACCGGCCAGAAGAAGTCTGGCTACGGCTATGGTTATGGTTACGGATACGGTTATGGCTATGGTTACGGCTATGGTTATGGCTACGGACAGGATGAGTACGAGGGCCGCAAGAAATCTGCTCTCCGCAAATGGGCAGAGAAGCTTCCGATAATCGGCAACAGGATAAAGTATCACCAGAGAAGGCATTAATAAAAACAGCTTATGTTCTGGTTCAAAAGCAAAAAAACAAAAGGTCTGAAGTTTCTTGACGGGGCAACAGACATTCACTGTCATCTGCTGTGTGGCGTAGATGATGGCTTTGACAGTCTATCAGAGAGTTATGAACTTTTAGCCCAAGAGCAGAACGCGGGGCTCAAGAGGGTTTACCTGACCCCTCACAGCATGGGAGCAGAGGGCGCTGTTGTTGACCGCCAGACCCATCCCCGCCACCATAAAAAGAAAAACATTTCTCCTGTAGAAGAAAATATTCCGGAAGACGGCATTGTTTCCAGCGCAGTTCTTCTTGCCCGCAACGAGGCCAAATATGATGAGTCCGCCCGCCTAAGCCAATATGCTTCAGAGCCTTTGGGAGGGTATTCAAACCAGCATTTGAAAGAACGCTTTGAGGAATACAAGAAATATTATACGGGAGGCGTGGAGCTGAGGCTGGCCGCCGAATATATGATGAACAAGGAGCTTTTGGCCAAGGTTCAAGCCAAAGACCTTCTCACTTATGCAGACGGGGTTCACGTGCTTGTGGAGACATCTTACTTTGCTCCTCCCGTTGAGATGACGGAGATTCTCTACACTCTGGCAGTCAACGGATACAAGCCAATCATAGCTCATCCGGAAAGGTATCTTTACATGACTAAAAAAGACTACCGGAATCTGAAGGCAACCGGATATGAATTCCAGCTGAATTATCTAAGCCTTACCCATTATTACGGAGACGAGCCATACGAGAGGGCCTTGGATCTTCTGGATAACGGCTTGTACAGTTTTGCCGGAAGCGACTATCACCGCATATCCACGTTCTATCATCTGATGCCTCATTTCCATCTTAATTCAGACAGAACGGACAAGCTTCTGAAGCTATTTGAAAACAACTGCACGATTTAAGACAAGGACATGATACCTAGGGTTATACATTATTGCTGGTTTGGGCGTGGCCAAAAACCCGAATCCGCTTTGAAATGTATAGAGAGCTGGAAACAGTACCTTCCGGATTATGCCCTTAAAGAATGGAACGAAGACAATTTTGACATACCCTCCAACAACTATGTAAAGCAAGCCTATCAAAACCGCAAGTTTGCTTTTGTTACAGATTATGTCCGCCTTTACGCGCTGTATACGGAAGGCGGAATTTATATGGATACAGACGTGGAGGTAATAGGAAGCTTTGACCCGTTTCTCCACCACAAGGCTTTTTCCGGATTTGAGACAGACGGGAATGTTCCTACCGGAATGATGGCGGCCGAGAAGGGTTCTGTTTGGGCCAAAGAATTGCTGGACGGATACAAAGACAGAAGTTTTGTGAAGGAAGACGGTTCTTTGGATACCACCACCAACACTTTTGTAATAACCAGATATATGGTGGACAAAGGACTTGTTCTCAACAACAAGTATCAGGATTTCCCGGATTTGTGCACAATGTATCCGTCTGATTATTTCTGCCCCAAAGATCACCGTACCGGAAAAATCCGCTGCACCAAAAACACTGTATGCATTCACCACTTTGCCGGATCTTGGATAGATTACACCTGGTGGACCTCTTTGCGCCACAAGTCAAAGGTTTTCTTTGTCAAGATTTTTGGAGAAAGCTTTATATCAAAGTTTTCTGATATCGTTACACTAAGAGCTTTCAAGAAGAAATGAAAACTGTACTTTCCGTATTCGGCACAAGGCCAGAGGCAATTAAAATGGCCCCTTTGGTAAAAGAGCTTGAGAAGCACCATTCCGCCATCAAGAGCGTGGTTTGTGTAACGGCGCAGCACCGCCAGATGCTGGATCAGGTTCTTGAGATTTTTGACATACGTCCAGACTATGACCTGGACATTATGAAACAGGGCCAGGATTTATACGATGTGACTTCCAGGGTGTTGCTTGGGATGAGGGCTGTTCTCAGAGCGGTTTCTCCAGATATAGTGCTGGTACACGGAGACACAACCACAAGCATGGCCGTGGCTCTTGCCGCGTTCTATGAGAAAATTCCGGTTGGGCACGTGGAGGCCGGCCTTAGAACGCGCAACATATACAGTCCGTGGCCGGAGGAAATGAATCGCCAGATTACAGGACGGATTGCGTCTGTGCATTTTGCGCCAACCCCTCTTTCCAGAGAAAACCTTTTGGCGGAAAACGTTTCCCCAGACAAGATCTCAGTTACGGGAAATACTGTTATAGATGCGCTTAAGATGGTAGTGGAAAAGATTTCTTCTGACCAGAATATGAGAACCGGCCTTAAGCGGAAATTGGCGGAATTCGGATACGATGTTTCAAGGCTGGAGAGCGGAGAACGCCGTCTGGTTCTTGTAACCGGCCATCGCAGAGAAAACTTTGGAGAAGGGTTCTTGAATATTTGCAGGGCACTCAGAGATTTGACCCTCAAATATCCAGACGTGGATTTTGTTTATCCTATGCACCTAAACCCAAATGTTCGCAAACCTATAGGAGAAGTTTTCAAAGACAACAAAGCTTCCAACGTCTTTTTCATAGAACCGCTGGAGTATTTGAGCTTTGTGTTCTTGATGGAGAAGAGTTATCTGGTGTTGACGGACAGCGGCGGCATTCAGGAAGAAGCTCCGGGGCTGGGCAAGCCGGTGCTGGTAATGAGAGATACAACGGAACGTCCCGAGGCAGTTGATGCCGGAACCGTAAGACTTGTGGGCACAGACTACCAAAAGATTTTTGACGGAGTGTCGTCTTTGATGGAAGACAGAGCGTTATACAATAAGATGAGCCAAGCCACCAATCCGTACGGAGACGGAAAGGCTTGCCATAGAATTGTTGAAAGACTGCTGAGTGTCAGCGATTAATAAAACTGAAAATGCGCAACATACTTATTATAGATCCGGCTGTTGGAACAGGAAATCTCGGCGATGAGATTATTTCAGAATGCGCTCGCAAAGAACTCCATTTTCTGACCAAGGATTCTTTTGTACACACTATATCTTCTCATCTTCCTCCTTTCCACTGGTATCAGGTTCTCAGGAATTCTCTGGCCGTAAGAAGGTATGCAGACTGCAACTTGAAATTTGCCTGCGGATCCAATATGATGGTTAAAGACCTGTTTACACATTATCCGCAGTGGAACATAAATATGTTCAATTACAAGCCGCTGAAGGGAACGATTCTGGTGGGAGTGGGAGCCGGTGCTGGAAACAAAACAAACGCCTATACCAAACGCCTTTATTCCAAAATGCTGTCCTCTGAGTTCTATCATAGCGTAAGAGACTCACGCAGCAAAGAGTACGTAGAAAGCCTGGGGCTCAAAGCCATTAATACAGGCTGCGTTACAATGTGGATACTCACGCCTGAGTTCTGCTCGCAGATTCCTTCCGCCAAGGCAGATGAGGTGGTTTTCACCCTGACTTGCCCAGGGGGAGGCAAAGATGAAAGAGACCAGCTGATAATAGATGTGCTGAAAAGAAATTACAGCAAGATTTATTACTGGCCGCAGGGTTATCAAGACAAGGACTATCTTTCCGCTTTTTCCAACACAGACGGAATAGAAATACTTGAGGCTTCGAAACAGGCTTATGACGATCTTCTACAGACACGCAATATAGATTATGTTGGAACCAGGCTTCACGGCGGTGTATATGCTATGAGGCACAAGAGGAGGGCAATTATTATCGCGATAGATGAACGCGCCCGCTCCATCAACGAAAAGAATAATCTCAACTGCGTGGACAAGGAGAAACTGGAGGCTTTGGAGCCAATGATAAACAGCACCTTCCAAACGGAAATCAAAATGGATTTTGATGCAATCCGGGAATGGAAAAATCAATTTGTCAACCGCTGATTTTCAGTTTGCGCTTGATGATTTTCCAGAAGTTCTTCTTGTAGTATTTTCTAAGGCCCTGTTTCTCCGCCTTTGCAAAGTCGAAGGTCATAAACCAGTCTGCAAAAGGCTTGTCTAGGATGGCTTCATAGTTTTCCTTCATCCTTGCTACGGTTGGAGCCCAGTAGCGAGACTGCTCTTTCCTGTAATTCCACGTGTGGACAATGTCCAGAGCCCTGGAACTGTAAAAGTCATACAGGGAGCCTTCTATGCTAAAGCCGAACAGCCTTGGATCTCCGCCCTCGGCAACTATCTGAATTACCGTCCTGAAGCATTTTCCGCACACGCAGCAGTTGCGGTCGTTGAAAGAGCATACCTGAAGGAACATTTGCTTGCCGGTTTTCTTCTGGTAATCTACAATTAGCCTGACCTTGTCTTGCCTTTCCAGCTCGTATCCGTCGTGAAGCGTGTTTCCGTTTTCGGCCCAGCTGAATTCGCTGTCTGTGGTTACCAAAGAGGCGCAGTATCCGTGGGTTTTCTTGTCCACGCCCTTGCCAAAAGAACTTGCTATGATTATCTGGCTCAGAGATTTTTTCCAGGCCAGGGGAATGGCCATAGAGATGAATGCCATTGAATGCAGGAAAGCATACCAGTAGCCGGCGTGCATCTTTTTCTGGAAGCGGCGGTCTATTTCCTTGAGATTAAGTGCGCTGAAAATATTGGAACGTATGTGGGCAGAAGTTTTCCCCATCGCTGAGCAAAAATCTTCTGTTACCTGAAGGTCGTGTTTTTCTACAGGGTCTTCGTCTTTTATATCGCCGAGCCACCCAAAGATGTTAAGTACAGTATCTATATTTGACTCGTTCCTTATAAAAGAAGCCTGGCAGTCTGTGCCTCCTCCGAAAAGCAAAATACTTCTTTCGTTTGCTGGTGTGCTGTTTTCTTTAAAGACGCTTGGAATAAGCTCTCCTCCAAACCCATAATCTGAGTGAAGCTCCTGGTAGGCTCTCTTCAAGCGGGCGAATGCGCGGTAAAAAGTCTTGTCTATTTCATCTAGCCAAAGCTGAGAGTCTGCAATCCAGGTCAGACCGGCTATGCAGCTGACAAAAGGTATGGCCAGAATAGACTGCGGAACAGATTCAATATCATCTTCGTATTGGATGAAGAATTCGTCTTTGTTGAAAAAGGCTGCCATTTCTCCCTGAAATTTCAGACGGCAGCGCACAACATTCTTCTCCGCCCGTATTTGATCCAAAATAATACCGTTCATTGCCTGATAGCATTTCTAAGTAGCTCAAAAGTAGGAAATATTTCTTAATTTTGGGCACAATGACGCAGGCCATCTCATCAAAAAGAACTATAGCCAAGAACTCCATTATGCTTTACATAAGGATGCTCTTTGCTATGGTTGTGGGTGTATATACATCCCGCGTGGTACTCGAGATTCTGGGCGAGGCGGATTTTGGAATCTACAGCCTGATAGGCGGGCTCATAAGCGGCCTGGCTTTCCTGAATAATACGATGAGCGGAGCCAGTTCCCGTTTCCTGACATTTGAACTGGGGCGGAACGACCATAAAAAACTTAACGCTACGCTAGACAGCATTCTGGTTATCCATTTGATGATAGCCCTTCTGGTTCTTGTGGTTGCGGAAACTGCCGGCCTATGGTTTATTTCAACCAAGCTCAACATTCCGGCAGACAGGATGATAGCTGCAAAGTGGGTGTTTCAGGCTGCCGTGGTTTCCACATTGCTGAGCATAATACAGGTACCTTATACCTCTCTGATCATAGCGCGGGAAAAAATGTCTGTGTTTGCATATTTCGAGATACTTGGAATATGCCTCAGGCTAATCATAGTGTTGAGCCTGAAATACATTATGTCAGACAAGCTTATAGCCTATGCCCTTCTGCTGGTTTTAAGCTCGTTGATAGTATTCTGCTGCTACAGGTTTTATTGCCTTAGGCATTTTGCCGAATCGAGATATACCAGAAGCCAGGAGAAGGGAATTACCAAAAACCTGCTGTCGTTTTTCGGGCTCAATCTTTTTGGAAACTTTGGCACCATATTCAACGATCAGGCTCTGAACGTGCTTGTAAACAAGTTCTTTGGACTGGTGTACAATGCTGCCACGGGAGTTGCCACCACGTTGAGCAATTATGTTATGGCCCTGTCTTCAAATACAATGACAGCGTACCGTCCGCCTGTTATCAAGGCCTATGCCGGAGGAGATTTCCAAAAGATGGAAGAGCTGATGGAAGAGGGGATGAAGATGATAGTTTTCCTGTTTGCGCTTTTTGCCGTGCCTGTTGTTGTTGAGGCAGATGTGCTTATGGCCCTCTGGCTGAAAGAAGTTCCTCCTGGAGCCGCCCTTTTCTGCCGTTTTATGGTAGCGGTTCTTTTGCTTACAACCATAAGATACTATTATACGATAGGGGTACACGCTACCGGAAAGGTCAAGGTATTAAGCATTTGCAACGGAGCGTTGCTGTGCATAAATCCTTTTGTAATCTGGCTTCTTTTAAAGCAATATGCCTTTGTTAATATTGTTTATCTGGGAAGTATCGTGGCCAATGCCATATTGCTGGTTGTTGTCATAGTCTTGCTCGGGCGCCTTGTGCCGGAATTGAGAATGCGTTTTCTTGTGGGGTCTCTAGCCAAAATCCTGGCAGTTGTGGCTCTGGCTCTTGTTGCAGTTTATGGATTCAGCTTTTCTATGCAGCCCGGCTTTTTGAGGCTGGTTGCTTCTTCCGCGCTTTCTACTGTGCTGTTGAGTGCCGGAGGATATCTGAGCCTGTCGCGAGTTCAGAGAGAGAAAATCAATGGATTTGCACGAGAAAAATGGTCTCGGATTTTTAAGAAAAAGAAATGAAACAGAGAAAGACATATCTGGATGTTGTAAGAATCGCCGCCTGCCTGCTTGTGATTATTATGCATTCTCCGATGGAGGGGGCTTCCGGAGCGTTGCAGAATGTTGTGGCGGCCCTTACCGCTCCTTGCATAGGATTGTTCTTTATGGTTAGCGGCGCGTTGCTTTTGCCGGCGGACGGAGGTTTGGATTTTCTCAAGAAACGTTTTTCCAAAGTCCTTGTTCCCACTATCTTCTGGTCTTTGTTTTACATTGGGGCAAATGTTCTTATAAAGCATCAGGAGATTTCTCTTGTTCCAAGACAAATACTTTCAATTCCGTTTTCTCCGCAAGGGCACGGAATAATGTGGTTTATGTATACGCTCTGCGGCCTGTATCTTTTGGCGCCGATTGTATCTCCTTGGCTTAAAGCGGCTTCTAGGCGGGAAATAGAAATACTTTTGTTGATATGGGGTATTACTCTGCTTTACCCTGTATTGGAAACTTGGCTTCAAATCACAGACACCACATCCGCACCACTTTATTACTTCACGGGCTTTGCGGGTTATTTTCTGCTCGGCTATTATTTCACAAGATTCGGCATCAAGTGGAGCTGGGCAAAGACATTTCTGATAGCGCTGTTTTCTCTGGGATGCCTTGCCGCCATTCGCTTCCTGCCAACCGGAGTGCATTTTGAAAAAGCCATATCTTATTTGAGCATAT
The DNA here is from genome assembly GCA_016285455.1 of Bacteroidales bacterium. Taxonomy (GTDB): domain Bacteria; phylum Bacteroidota; class Bacteroidia; order Bacteroidales; family UBA932; genus Egerieousia. The sequence goes on along the minus strand of JAEEQS010000003.1, from coordinate 4,478 downwards.
TTGCGGTCTTGCTCACAATGGCGTATTTCAGCGCATTGGAAAAGCTGGGCAAAAAGATCAAGGCTGGCGGAAAGCTTGCAAATTTTCTGATGCTGCTTGGCGGATTAAGTTTTGGAGTTTATCTGGTCCACATCTTTTTCATCAGATACCTGCTCTACGGCTTTATGGCCGGAGGTCTCAAGCAAATAGCTATAACAGTGGCTATAACCGCTGTACTTAGTTTCCTGACAAGCTGGCTGATAAGCCTTCTGCCGTTTTCGCAATATCTAATAGGATATAACAGCAGGAGAAAAAAGTCTTAGCCTTTGCTTCTACCTGAAAAATTCTTTGATTAGTTCAACGATGCGGTTTATCTGCTCTTCCTTAAGGCAGGTGTGCATAGGAAGGCTGAGAACATGTCCTGCAAGGTATTCGGAGTTGCGGAGAGAGTCTTCTGCTTCAGGGGAGAAATCTTCCAGCCGTTTGGCAATGCCCTTGAAGGCGGCCTGCTCGTTCAGCGGCAGAGGGTAGTAGATCATAGATGGAACGCCGTTTTCCGCCAGGAAGGCCTTCAGGCTGTCTCTTGTGGATGTATAGCTGAGGATGTCCTTTTCCTTGTCTTTTACAATAATAGTATACTGGTGGTAGGTGTGCGTTGTAAAGTTTGACTCAACCGGAGTGCATATGTGTTTTTCCAGCGGATCAAATGCTTTCAGAAGGCGGGTATAGATTGAGGCGGCTTGCTGCCTGGCTTTTATATATTCGTCAAGATGTTTCAGTTTTATGTCCAGAATAGCAGCCTGGATGGTGTCTAGCCTAGAGTTGCAGCCTATCAAATCGTGATGATATTTTACTTTCTGGCCGTGATTTGCAATCATTCTTATTTTTTCCGCCAGAGCGTCATCATTTGTGAAGAGCGCTCCCCCGTCTCCCATACAGCCGAGGTTTTTGGTCGGGAAGAAGGATGTGCATCCAATGTCACCGATGCATCCAGCTTTAGTTCCCTTGCAGTCTGAACCCACGGCCTGGGCGCAGTCTTCCACAACCCTCAGATGAAACTTCTCCGCCACAGCCATCACAACATCCATATCTGAACATTGCCCGAACAAATGAACAGGAACTATGGCTTTGGTTCTAGGAGTTACAAGTTCTTCTATGTGTTCAAAAGAGTTGATGGCGTCTGTGTTGAATGTTCTTGGGTTAACGTCGTACATGACCGGCGTAAGACCTAGCAGGACAATCACTTCCGCTGTGGCTACATAAGTAAAGGCCGGCACCAGAACCTCGTCTCCTCTTTCCAGGTCCAGAGCCATCAGGGCAATCTGGAGGGCATCCGTCCCGTTGCCGCAGCCTATGACGTGCTTTACGCCCAGATATCTTGCAAGGTTCTCTTCAAAAGCCTGTACGGTTTTTCCCTTGATAAAAGCGGAAGAGTCTATGACCGCCTTAATCGCTGAGTCTATTTCTTCCCTTATCTGATTGTGCTGGCCCAAAAGGTCCACCATCTTGATTATATCCATATCGCTGAGCTATATCAAGACAAATTTAATAATTTCTCCGCGATGGGAAATTGTTTCAAATAGTAACATTTTGTTCACACAGGCAATGGGCTGATTGTTAAAAAAGTGTGGATAGCGGCAATTTTGGAGAGTTGCTTGGTTGCAAAATTTTTATTAGATTTGGAAAGTATTTGTAAAATACCGTAAAATCGGAATGATTCTACAAACCAAATATTTTATCTATGAAGGAAACTAAATTTAAAGCAAGCAGCCTGCTTGTGGCTTTGGCCCTGCTTCTGTTCTGCGGAAGCGCCTGGGCTCAGCGCCAGGGATTGGTTACCATCAAGGGTACAATCACCGAGCAGGTGAGCGACGGAACATCGGCGCCGATTCCTTATGCTACGGTTCAGATTCCGAGCGCGGGAATGAGCGCGGTTGCTAACGAGCAAGGAGAGTATGTAATCAAGGGCATAGCTCCTGCCACCTATGATGTCATAGTTGCCTCACTCGGTTACGAGACTTTGAACATCAAGGTCACAATTACCGCATCTAAGGCAGTTTACGACTTCAAGCTGAGGGTGGCGGATTTCCGTCTTGACGACGTTACAGTTACGGCTGAGGTTTCCAAGGCCGGAGCAGCAACGGCTTCCAAGATCAACAGGACAGCCATTGAGCACATCCAGGCAAGTTCACTTGCAGACGTGATGGCTTTGCTTCCTGGTGCGGACATTACTTCTAGCACCTTCAAGCCAGACCTCCAGGGCGTAAAGACACTGTCAATCCGTGGCGGCAGCGCTATGGGTACTGCCATCATCATGGACGGCGCTCCTATCTCCAATGCAGCCAACATGCAGACAATGTCTGCCGCAATCGGAGGAGCAACTCCTGGCTCCGGCGGACAGAGCCCTTCTACTGGTGTTGACCTTAGAACTATTACCACAGACAATGTTGAGAGCGTTGAGGTTATCCAGGGTATTGCTTCCGTTGAGTACGGAAATGCTTCTGCCGGTACTGTTATCGTAAACGCAAAGAGCGGTGTTGAGCCTCTGTCTATCAAGTTCAACACAAACCCTAACGTTTACGCTATTGGAGCAACCCACGGTTTCAGCCTTGGAGAAGGCAACGGCTTCATTAACTACGGTGTAGACTACGCACACTCTGTTGCTGACCCTAGAGAGGGTTACGACAAGTACCGCAGGTCAACCGGAAGAATTGCCTACTCCAACACATTCTTCGGCGGCAAATTCTACACCAACACCGCACTGAGCTATCTCTGGACTAAGGACAAGGCAGAGCCTAACCCTGAGGACGAGACAGACTTCCAGTACCGTAACAGAAGAGACCGCGGAATCCGTATCGCCCACAATGGCGAGGTTAGGATTAACTCCGGATGGTTCAAGAACATTAAGTACAACGTATCTTTCAACTACACCAACCGCTGGAGCTACTTCAAGGATCAGGGAACCAACGCAGACGTTGCCTACTCTTACAGCAAGATAGACGGTTCTGTTCTTTCCAGCCGTCCTGGCACCATCATCTACGACGAGAGCGGAAAGCCTCTGACCTGGTTCGGTCCAAACGACGAGCTTGCAAACGACAAGAGCTGGATCACTCCTGCTTCCTATACTTATGAATACAACGTTTACGGAAAGGAACTCAACACCTTTGCAAAGATGCTGCTTAACTTCTCCGGAAACATTGGAAAGAGCAGCCATCACATCATCCTCGGTGCAGACTTCTACAACGACGGCAACAAGGGCAAGGGTAAGGTATTTGACTATGACAATCCTCCTTACCGCAGCGTTTCATACCGCTTTGCAACCCAGAGAGAGAGGCCTTACAAGGATATTCCTTTCATGAACAAACTGGGCGTATTCGCGCAGGAAGACTTCCGCGTTCCAGTATGGGGCGGCGGAGAGTTCAAGGTAGTTGCCGGTGTTCGCTGGGACAAGGTTTGGGACGTTTCAGACGCGTTCTCTCCTAGAATCAATGCATCTCTGGACATTATCCCTGGCGTATTCAGCATCAGGGGAGGCTACGGCGTAAGCGTTACCGCTCCTTCAATGGCTTACGTTTATCCAGACAAGGCATACTTTGACATGATCAACTTCAACAATTCTCTCCAGACAACAGTTCCTGACGGACAGAAGTTCCAGCTGATCACAACTCACGTTTACGATATAAAGAACAAAGACCTTGAGCTTGCAAAGCAGAAGAAGGCCGAGATTGGATTCGACCTCAAGATCAAGAAGGTAAGACTCGCCGTTACCGCCTACAAAGACAAGAGCAACAACGGATACACCTTCTCCAGAGGCCTGAACGATTACGCTTGGGTTAACTGGCTGCAGTACAAGGTCAACACCTATCCTGCAGACGGCTCGCTTCCTGCACTCGCACTTGACAAAGACGGAAAGGTATTCCTGGAATACACCCGCCCTGGCAACAACCGCGCATACGAGCAGAAAGGTATAGAGTTCGTTCTGGATTTCGGAAGAATCAACGCAATCCGCACATCCTTCTTGCTGAACGGAGAGTTCTACGATTACAAGAACTGGTCTAACGGCTGGATCTGGTACAACAAGAACGGCAGCGAAGAGGCCAATATGGGTATCTACGAGTCAAAGACTTCTTCCGGTATAGACAGAGCCCAGAATCTGATTACCAACCTGATTGTAACTCACAACATTCCTAAGATCGGTTTGGTAATCTCCCTGACCGCCAATGTCAACTGGAGAGAAAAGGGCTGGACAACCTACGGAGCCTGCGATACAATTCCTGTTAAGTACCTCAGCATTGCAGACGGACAGGTTCACGACTTTGATCCTGCTTGGGCAAATCCTACACACGCAGACTACGACAAGTGGCTTCCAATTCTCCGCAACGAGACCAACGGTGCCATTGCCAAGAATAGAAGGCAGGTAGAGCCTTGCTACAATCCGGTTCTCTGTATCAACGTTAACGTTACAAAGCAGTTCAAGAACTTCGATGTATCGTTCTTCG
>JAEEQS010000024.1 GCA_016285455.1 Bacteroidales bacterium | reverse complement strand
ATAAGGCGGAACATTGCCGGAGAAATGTAGACGGCACTCACGCCATCGTTGTCAGAATACTTCTCATAGATGTTCCTTCCTGTCTGGGCGAAGGAGGTGATTGTTATAAGCAGCATAGCTGCCACTGTCAATATGCGTTTCATTTTTCGTTGATTTTTCTGATTATTTCAATTGGTTTTTCCATTTTACGGGCTGCCTGGGCAGTCTTGTCAGCAGCTTTGGACATTTCGCCTGAAATACGGCTGAATGCCTTTTCCACTTCAGCATAGGCAAGGTACGGATCGTCGAAGGTATCCTTAAGTTCAGTCTTGGCAGGATTATGGAGGAATACTGCGGCAACAGTGCAGGCTGCGGCAACGGCAAGGCCGGTTATCCATCTGGTCCTCAGCGATGTAGCTGGAGCATCACCCTTTCCGGCATCTTCAGCGATCTTCTGGGAAAGCAGCGTTTCCGCTATCCGGCTCTCCAATCCCGAAGGAACGGGGACGGAATTGTCGGAGGCCAACTTCAGAAGATCCTCTACTTCCATCATCTCTATATCTTCTATTTTTTTCATAACTTGTTTTTCAACGATTTCCTTGCTCTTGAAAGCATTACTCTTATTGTAAGGTAATTCAGTTTTGTTATCTGGGCAATCTGATCATAAGTTTTTCCTTCGACCAGACGGAGAACGAGAATCTGCCTCTGCCTCTCCGGAAGGGACTTTACTGCCGCCAGTACCTTCTCCAGCCTATGCCGGGAATCGATTCTTTCGTCTTGAGGAACCTCTTCCTCCTTTTCCGGAATAAAAGCCGGATGAACTTCCTTTCTTGAAGAGCGAATGCGGTCTATGCAGATATTCTTCAGGATAAGAGCGCAGTATGCCATCGGGTTTCTGATGGAGTCCAGACCATCCCTCATTTTCCAGAGTTTCAGGTACAGATCCTGGAGAGCGTCTTCAGCTTCTGTCTGATTCTCAAGGATATGGTAAGCAATCCTATAGAGTCCGCCGGAAAGGCTCAGATAATCCCTATGGAAAACAGCCTCTGTCATTTTGCCGTTGCCTTGGAAATATCCTCAAGGTTGAATGAGCCTGCAAGGAAGATGAAAGTTCCGTCTGTCGGGGAGAAAATGCCAACATCGCTGACCTTTCCGGTCTTTTCATTAAAAGTTCCATAGATGCGCATTGTTTCCCCATCGTCCTTGGCTTCCATCAGAAGTTCCACACCCTTGAGCATCTTCTCAACTTTGCCGTTAATCTTTTGTTTTAATACTGCTTCCGCATCCTCGTAAGAGATAATAGTCAGCCCCTTTATGCCCTTGAGAGCAGTAAGGGCTTCTCTTGTATCCTTATCGTTCCCGTCTGCCATTGCAGCCACACCCTTTAGAAGAGCCGTGCCGAGCCTCCCTATTTCAATTACCTCGACACCCTGTTTGCCGCGGTATTGGGAAACGAGAGACGATACTTTGACTTTTGAAATCTTTCCTCCCGGAACCAAGGCGAATGTCATCACCGGAACCAGAAGAAACGCCAACACTATTATTGCCCTTTTCATAATCACTGGTTTTTATTGTAACGGGGAATCTCCCCTGTTCTGCAATAAAGACGGAAAAGGGAGAAAAATGTTATCGCCGACAATAAAAATAATTATTTAACCCTGAGCTTGCGGCCTGTCTTAAGAACGGTTTTCTTTGTTATTCCGTTAAGGCGGCATAGCTTGTCAATGGTTGTCTTGTAGCGCTTTGCGATACCATAGAGAGTGTCTCCGTTCCTTACCGTATGGTATTTGGCGGTGTTTTCCTCCTTTGGAATATCTGCCGGCTGGACGGCCTGTACAGGTCTGCTCTCCTTGGTCATCTTAGGGATTCTGGCTCCCTCGTTGCTTACTGTACGCCAGGTTCCGCTTCCGTCCAGTATAACGGTGACGGAGGAATCAGGCTTTGTCATCCTGCCATCCGCATCTATATAGAACCAACGTCCGTTTTCAAGCATAACCACCTGGCGGTCTGCTGCAGAAGCCTCGACATAAATGGTATCCTGCGGCTCGTCGATGCCCGTAGAAGGCCTTGGAGCCCCGCCAGGAACAATATCCGGCAGAATTCTTCTTGCCCCCAGGAAGCGCTCCCTATAATAGGTTTCACTGTAATTGGAGATGGTGATTCCTTTCTTTGTGGATGCGTGAATGAACCTGAAATCATTGGCGGTGCTGTCTACCAGTTCTATGAAGATGCCGGCATGGCCAACCTCCCTCTTGTTCCTCCTGGAGCCGAAAATCAGAATGTCTCCTTTCTGGAGATTACGGAAACTCCCCTCAACCGGCCTTCCGTCTCCGGACTGGTCTTTGGAACTCCTGGAGAGCCTGTAACCGAACTTGTTATATACATAGCAGGTAAAGCCTGTACAGTCAAAGCTCCGAGGACCGTTGGCTCCGTACTTATATCTGACACCAAGATGCCTGTATGCCTCCTCGATTATCTTGTCTGCAAGCTCGGAGGTGCTCATATACAGGCTGTCGTGATGAATTTGTGGAATTGTGTCCTGAGCGTGAATGGCCGCGCAGGAAATAGCCGTCAACAAAAATATGAGGGTTATTTTTCGCATAATCACTTGTATTCTACTTCAAAAATATCTACGGCGTTGCCGCCTCCGTTGCTTCTGCCCTGGGATGTGGTGAACAGGTATTTTCCGTCATCGGAGATATCCAGGCCAACCGGATAGGAATCCGCCTGGAGGGTTCCCAGGAGTTTCATGGCCGCAACGTCCACAACGGCAAGGCAACTGGACGAATTGCAGGCAACAAAAATGAAATCGCCTTTAGGGGAAATGTTTATGGTTCTGGCTCCGGCGGGTACCTTGCACTGCTGGAATCCGGTGACGTTCACCGTCTTGACTTTGTTGCCATCCAGTGTGCGGACCTTTGCAAGGAAGGTTTCCACCGGCATCCTGAGCACATATCCGTACTTGTTTATGCTGGCATACAGGGTTCCGTCCTTGATCAGAAGATGCCTCAGATTGGACATCATCCCCACAGCCCGGCCAAGATACTTCATCTGGCGAAGGTCTATCACGGCTATGCCGCCGCTTCCTCCCATACAGCCCACCAGAAGGAAGCGGCAGTCTTCCGTAAACACAGTACCCCTGAGGCAGTAACCGCTGTTCACGTCTCTGTCAACCCTGGATGTAAGGCTGAAATTCAGGTTAAGCTTATAGTCCACCACCAGGCAGGCGATGTATTTCCAGTCGTCAGGATTCTGGGAGGAAATGTCCATCAGGCCTACCGTGTTTTCTCCCCAGTGGGTGACCGCCAGCATCTTGCCGTCTGGAGAGGTTGCCACCATCTTTGGCAGGGCTCCTGTCTCGAACAGGCGTATGATGCTGTCTTTCTGGGTGTCTATGACAGCCATAGCGGAAGGTTCCTGGGCGTTTATGTCATAACTGCGGCGGTAATAGGGAATCCACAGGTAACGTCCCCGGTGGGAGAAGGTGCTCTCCACCGGCTTACCCATAAAGGTGTCTGGATTCTTGTACTCGTGACGGAACTTGTAAAGGCCGCTGGAAGGAGCCCAGAGAGCCTTGTCCGCCGATGTGAAATTGTGGCTTATAACCTTGATTTTCTTGCCGGTGGCAAAATCATAGACGACTGTCTTTCCGCCCTCAAGGGAATTGACGTAATATTTGGTCCCGTTAGGATGGATGTTCACCGACTTGGGAGAATTGATGTCCGGATCCAGAGTAGCGGTATCTCTGTAGTTGAACTGCTGCTTTCTGTCAATGAAAGTAACCTTGATCTTGTCGGACGAGAATGAAGCCCCTTTCTTGGGATGCACTATGGACTGTGCTCCAAGCACTCCTCCAGAAAGAAGCAAGGCTATCAGCAGGGCAAATCCGGATATCTTTTGCATATTCATATTCCAATAGGTGTTGAACTTTCAAATTTAGGAAATAATTCCCTTATATTTGACGCTTGATAATTCCGCTTGTTGTACCATGGAGCATCTTGGAGAATTGCT